>NZ_SISK01000005.1 GCF_004310345.1 Paracoccus subflavus
GCCGAAGCCGTTCAAACTGCGCGTCGCTTAACCAGAACTCCGAAGCCATGTCCGTCCTCCTGCTTCAAACCGCAGGGAATCACACTTCGGCCCAGCGGGGAATCCCGTTTATGGGTCCAGACACTAGGCCGGTTGGCTTTCGGATCGCATTTTTGATAGGGTCCGGCGAAACGCCTTTTGCAACGGGGACGCAGCCCATGGCCTATGAAACCATCATCGTCGAAATCGAGGACAGCGTCGCCTTGATCCGGCTGAACCGCCCAGACGCGCTGAACGCGCTGAACGCCGCGCTGATCGGCGAACTGGGTCAAGCCCTGGCCGACGCCGATCGCAACGACAAGATCCGCTGCATCGTGCTGACCGGGGGCGAAAAGGCCTTTGCCGCCGGTGCCGACATCAAGGAAATGTCCACCAAGACCTTTGTCGATGCCTATGACGAGGATCTGTTCGGCGCCCATGTCGATGCCTTTACGCGCATCCGCAAGCCCATCATCGCCGCCGTCAGCGGCTATGCCCTGGGCGGAGGGTGCGAACTGGCAATGATCTGCGATTTCATCATCGCCGCCGACACCGCCAAGTTCGGCCAGCCGGAAATCAACCTCGGGATCATCGCGGGAATCGGCGGCACCCAGCGCCTGACGCGCTTCGTGGGCAAGTCCAAGGCCATGGACATGCACCTGACCGGCCGCTTCATGGATGCCGCCGAGGCCGAGCGTTCGGGCCTTGTCAGCCGTGTCGTCCCCGCCGCCAAGCTGATCCCCGAGGCGATGGCCGCGGCCCGCAAGATCGCCGAAAAGTCGCAGGTTTCCATCAAGGCCGCCAAGGAAGCCGTCAACCGCGCCTTCGAAACCACCCTGGCCGAAGGCCTCCTGTTCGAACGCCGCAGCTTTCACGCGCTGTTCGCCACCGAGGACCAGAAGGAAGGCATGGCCGCCTTTCTGGAAAAGCGCGAGCCGCAGTTCCGCGACCGCTGATTTTTGCTTTTCTTTCCGGGCCGCCTGCCTTATAGGGCCGGGCTTACATGCGCGTGGGCCCGCTTAGGCAAGAATCATGGCTGCTTCCAGCGAAGCGGTTCTTTGGGTCTTTTGCGCAACCGAAACGCTGAAAGACCAAGAGGACCAGAACCCATGGCCAATACGCCCCAGTCCAAGAAGCGCGCCCGCCAGATCGAGCGCCGCACCGACGTGAACAAGGCCCGCCGTTCACGCATCCGCACCTTTATCCGCAAGGTCGAGGAAGCGATTGCTTCGGGCAATGCCGAGGCCGCCAAGGCCGCCCTGCAGGCAGCCCAGCCCGAACTGATGCGCGGCGTGACCAAGGGCGTTGTCCACAAGAACACCGCATCGCGGAAGATCTCGCGCCTGGCAGCCCGTGTGAAGGCGCTGCCCGCGTCCTGAAACCGTTTCCCCAAGGGGTCGGATTCACAGGAAATCACGGTCTTGCGGGCCGGAAAACAGATCGGGCACGGGACATCCCCGGTGCCCGATCTTTCATTTCCGCGACCGCGCAATATCCGTGCAATGTGGCAAAAATGCCATGATTACAACGCCTTCAGGATTCTTTCCTTTTGAGTCAAGGCTCTCGCAGATTCGGTTTCGTGCCAAGGCTGTCAAGCGCATAGTTCGGTTGCGGGCCTCGTGGCGGCACGGATAACCTGACAGGGCGATTCACGTCGCTGTGTTGGGGACTGGCCGGTCGGCTGCGGATCATTCCGCCATGACGGGTCGGGCCACGGGGCTTACAGGCGCCCTGCTGGCTTCGGGTCTTCTGCGGACGGCTGCCACCGGCTGCATGAAGGCTTGTGTCCAAGGATGGAATGTCGGGTTATTGCCCCGTCATGTGTCCCGTTCCGGGCCGCAGGGGCTTTTGTTTCCGTTGTTCCAGCCCGTCCGATGCGCGCCGCTGAATCCTGTTTCGCCGGACGACCGGCGAAGGCTGGGGACAGGAAAGATAGGGCACAAAACGATGGATGACCTGTGGGGTGAAGCCTGCGCGACGCTGGAGACCAGCGTCGGGCCGAACAATTTCAATCATTGGATCAAACCCCTGCGCCTGACCGGACTCGAATCCGGGATCGCCCATTTCGTCAGCCCGACGCGCTTCATCTCGGACTGGGTGAACCGCCATTTCGCCAAGGACATCATCGGGGTGCTGAGCCGCCCTGGCCAGCCGGTCGAGCGGCTGCGTTTCGACGTGGTGCCGCAGGCCGCGCCGGGCCGCGCCCGGTCCGCCGCATCGGGTTCCGCCGCCTCGGTCCGCCCGGTCGCCTCGGCCGCAGCACCCGCCACGACGCGCGCGCTGCGCGCCGACCTGGGGGCGCCGCTGGACCCGCGCTATACATTCGGCAATTTCGTGGTGGGCAAGCCCAACGAACTGGCCCATGCCGCCGCCCGCCGCGTGGCCGAGGGCGGCCCGGTGGGTTTCAATCCGCTGTTTCTGTATGGCGGCGTGGGTCTGGGCAAGACGCATCTGATGCATGCCATCGCCCATGACTATCAGATGCGTCACCCTGCGGCGCAGGTTCTGTATCTGTCGGCCGAGCAGTTCATGTACCGATTCGTGCAGGCGCTGCGCGAAAGCACGATCATGGATTTCAAGGGCATGTTCCGCAACGTGAACATGCTGATGGTCGATGACGTGCAGTTCATCGCCGGCAAGGACAGCACGCAAGAGGAATTCTTCCACACCTTCAATGCCTTGGTCGATCAGGGCAAGCAGATCGTGATTTCCGCCGACCGCGCCCCTGCCGAGATCAAGGGCCTTGAGGAACGCATCAAGTCGCGCCTGTCCTGCGGGTTGATCGTGGACCTGCACCCGACCACCTACGAGCTGCGTCTTGGCATCTTGCAATCCAAGACCGAAGGGTTCCGCGCCCAGCAGCCCGACCTCCAGATCGGCACAGGCGTTCTGGAATTCCTGGCCCACCGCATCACCACCAACGTCCGCGTGCTGGAAGGCGCGCTGCAACGCCTGTTCGCCCATGCCAGCCTGCTGCGCCGCGAGATCACGCTGGAGGTTGCCCAGGAATGCCTGGCCGACATCCTGCGCACCAACGACCGCAAGATTTCCATCGACGACATCCAGCGCAAGGTGGCCGAGCATTACAACATCCGCCTGGCCGACATGGTGGGTCCGAAACGCGCCCGCAACATCGCCCGGCCGCGCCAGATCGCCATGTATCTGTCGAAACAACTGACCAGCCGCAGCCTGCCGGAAATCGGCCGCCGCTTCGGCGGGCGCGACCATACCACCATCATGCACGGCATCCGCAAGATCGAGGAACTGCTGTCCGAGGACAAGGCCATCGCCGAGGATGTGGCCATGCTGAAACGCCTTCTGGAGGCGTGAACGAAACCCTTGTGACTGCCCCCGCAGCCCGCTACAAATCAGGTCCGTTTACGGGCCGGAAAGGCCGCAGGCACAGGGAAAAGCGATGAAATTCTCGATCGAGCGCGCCGTTCTGGTCAAGGCCGTGTCGCAGGCCCAGTCGGTGGTGGAGCGTCGCAATACCATTCCGATCCTGGCCAATGTCCTGATCGAGGCGACCCCCGAAGGCGTCAGCTTTCGCGCGACCGACCTTGATACCGAGGTGGTGGACCAGGCCGCGGCCCAGGTCGAACGGCCCGGCGCCACCACCGTCAGCGCCGTGATGCTGAACGAGATCGCCAGAAAGCTGCCCGACGGCGCCCTGGTTCAGATCAGTTCGGACGATGCCTCGGGGCGGCTGTCGGTGCAGGCCGGGCGGTCGTCCTTCAGCCTGGCCACGCTGCCGCGCGAGGATTTCCCCATCATGGCGTCCAGCGAATACGGCACCCGCTTCAAGGCCCGTGCCGATGTCCTGCGCCGTCTGTTCGACAAGGCCAAATTCGCAATTTCCACAGAGGAAACCCGGTATTACCTGAACGGCGTCTATATGCATGTGGCCCAGGCCGACGGGGCGCCGGTCCTGCGCTGCGTGGCGACCGACGGGCACCGGCTGGCGCGCATCGACGCCCCCCTGCCGGTGGGCGCCGACGACATGCCGGGCGTGATCGTGCCGCGCAAGACGGTGGCCGAACTGCGCAAGCTGCTGGACGACGACACGGCCGAGATTTCCGTGTCCGTCAGCGAAACCAAGGTCCGTTTCGCCACCCCCACGCTGACCCTGACATCCAAGGTGATCGACGGGACGTTCCCCGATTATTCCCGCGTCATCCCCCTGAACAATGCCCGCAAGCTGGAGGTGGACGCCGCCGATTTCGCGCGCGCGGTGGACCGCGTGGCCACCGTCAGCAGCGAACGTTCGCGCGCGGTCAAGCTGGCGCTGGATCAGGACCGGCTGATCCTGTCGGTCAATGCCCCCGACGCGGGCGCCGCCGAGGAGGAGCTGATCGTGGCCTATGCCGACGATCCGCTGGAGATCGGCTTCAATGCCAAGTACCTGCAGGAAATCGCATCCCAGGTGGATCGCGACAATGCCGTGTTCCTGTTCAACGGCTCGGGCGATGCCGCGCTGATCCGCGAGGGCGGGGATCAAAGCGCGGTCTATGTCGTCATGCCGATGCGCGTGTGATCCTAGGCCACCTTTCGCTGGCGCAGTTCCGGTCCTGGTCACGGCTGGATCTGGACCTAGACCGGCGGCCCGTGGCGATCTTCGGTCCGAACGGATCGGGCAAGACCAACATTCTGGAGGCCGTGTCGATGCTGGCGCCAGGCCGGGGCCTGCGGGCGGCACCGGCGCCGGACCAGGCGCGGCAGGGAATGGACGCGGGCTGGCGCATCCGTGCCACGCTTGGCGATCATGCGGTGGATACCGCCGCCTTGCCCGGCCAGCCGCGCGCCGTCCTGATCGACGACAAGCCGGTGGCGCAGACCGCACTGGGACGCCTGTTGCGCATTCTGTGGTTGGTGCCCGCCATGGACCGGCTGTGGTCCGACCCGCCCGAGGCACGGCGGCGGTTTCTGGACCGGGTGACTCTGTCGCTGTTTCCCGACCATGCGGATCTGGCGCTGACCTATGACAAGGCAATGCGGGAACGAAACCGCCTGCTGCGCGACGGGATCGGCGATCCCGGCTGGTACCGCGCCCTGGAATCGCAGATGGGCAGGGCGGGTGCCGCGCTGACCCGCAACCGGCAGGCGGCGCTGACGGCCATCATGGCCGCGCAGGACGGCGGCGATTTTCCCGCAGCCACGCTGACCCTGCTGCCCGGCGAGGGTCATGCCGACGACCCGGACCCGGACAGCATCGCTTCCCGCCTTTGCGGGATGCGGTCGCGGGACCTTGCTGCCGGCCGCACGCTGGCCGGCCCGCACCGCGCCGACCTGGGCGCCCATTGGGGACCGCAGGACATGCCCGCCGCGCTGTCATCCACCGGAGAGCAAAAGGCGCTGTTGCTGTCGCTGATCCTGGCCAATGCCCGTGCCCTGTCGGACCAGCCGGTCGTTCTGCTGCTGGACGAGGTCGCGGCCCATCTGGACGCCGATCGCCGCGCCGCGCTTTACGACGCGGTCGCCGCCCTGCCCGCGCAAAGCCTGTTGACCGGCACCGGACCGGAACTTTTCGCGGCCTTCGGACCCCGCGCGCGCCGCCTGTCCGTGACCCGGATCGAAGGGTTGTCGCAGGCTGCCGAAACGGTCGCCTGAATCCCGTCAGGAAAGCAGAAAAACCTCGTCTTTCCCGTGACTTTGCCGGTCAGAATGCTTATATCGGGGCTACAGGAACAGGACAGCATCACCCATGAACGACGCAGCCCCGCAGACCGCCGAATACGGCGCCGATTCCATCAAGGTTCTCAAGGGGCTGGAGGCCGTGCGCAAGCGGCCCGGCATGTATATCGGCGATACCGACGACGGGTCCGGCCTGCATCACATGGTCTATGAGGTCGTGGACAATGGCATCGACGAGGCCCTGGGCGGACATGCCGATTATGTGAAGGTCAAGATCCACGCCGACAGCAGCGTGTCGGTCCGCGACAACGGGCGCGGCATCCCCACCGACATCCATGCGGGCGAAGGTGTATCGGCGGCCGAGGTCATCATGACCCAGTTGCACGCGGGCGGGAAATTCGACCAGAACAGCTACAAGGTGTCGGGCGGGCTGCACGGGGTCGGCGTGTCGGTCGTCAACGCCCTGTCGGACTGGCTGGAACTGCGTGTCTGGCGCGGCGGCAAGGAACACTATGCCCGGTTCGAACATGGCGACACCGTGGAACACCTGCGCGTCGTGGGCGATGCGGAACCCGGCGAAAAGGGAACCGAGGTGCGGTTCTTGGCATCCGCCAAGTCCAACCACCCGGACGGCACGTTCAGCAACCTGGATTATGTCTTCAAGACGCTGGAAAACAGGCTGCGCGAACTGGCCTTTCTGAACAGCGGCGTGCGCATCATCCTTGAGGATGAACGTCACGCCGAGGTGCAGCGGACCGAACTGTTCTACGAAGGCGGGGTGCGGGAATTCGTGAAATACCTCGACCGGTCCAAGGCCGCCGTGATGTCCGAGCCGATCTTCATGACCGGCGAACGGAACGGCATCGGGGTCGAGGTCGCGATGTGGTGGAACGACAGCTATCACGAAACGGTGCTGCCGTTCACCAACAACATCCCGCAGCGCGACGGCGGCACCCATCTGGCGGGCTTTCGCGGGGCGCTGACCCGCGTGATCGGCAAGTATGCCCAGGACAGCGGCATCGCCAAAAAGGAAAAGATCGATTTCACCGGCGACGACGCGCGCGAGGGGCTGACCTGCGTGCTGTCGGTCAAGGTGCCCGACCCGAAATTCTCCAGCCAGACCAAGGACAAGCTGGTGTCGTCGGAGGTCCGCCCGGCAGTGGAAAACCTGGTCGGCGAAAAGCTGGCCGAATGGTTCGAGGAAAATCCGACCGAGGCCAGGGCCATCGTCGGCAAGATCATCGAGGCGGCGCTTGCCCGCGAGGCCGCGCGCAAGGCCCGCGAACTGACCCGTCGCAAGACGGCGATGGACGTGGCCTCGTTGCCCGGAAAGCTGGCCGATTGCCAGGAGAAAGACCCCGCCCTGTCCGAACTGTTCATCGTCGAGGGCGATTCGGCAGGCGGATCGGCCAAGCAGGGCCGGTCGCGCCAGAATCAGGCGGTTCTGCCGCTGCGGGGCAAGATCCTGAATGTGGAACGGGCGCGATTCGACCGGATGCTGTCGTCCGAGATGATCGGCACGATGATCACTGCGCTTGGCACAGGCATCGGGCGGGACGAATTCAACCTGAACAAGCTGCGCTACCACAAGATCGTCATCATGACCGATGCCGACGTGGACGGCGCGCATATCCGTACCCTGCTGCTGACGTTCTTCTTCCGGCAGATGCCCGACCTGATCGAGGCGGGACATCTGTATATCGCCCAGCCGCCGCTGTACAAAGTGTCGCGCGGGCGGTCCGAGGTCTATCTCAAGGACGAGGCCGCGCTGGAGGATTACCTGATCCAGCAGGGGATCGAAGGGGCGGCACTGAGGCTGGGGTCGGGCGAGGAGATCGTCGGCGCCGACCTGGCCCGCGTGGTGGACGAGGCGCGGGCGGTTCGGCGCATCCTGCGTGCCTATCCCACCCATTATCCGCCCCATGTGACCGAACAGGCCGCCATTGCAGGCGCCCTGAAGCCGGGGCGGATCGATCAGGATGCACAGGACGTGGCCGATGCGATTGCCGGCCGGCTGGACATGATCGCCGCGGAATACGAACGCGGCTGGACAGGCCGCCCCACCCAGGACGCGGGCATCCGTCTGTCCCGCACCCTGCGCGGGGTCGAGGAAAACCGGACCCTGGACGGCCAGATGCTGCGCAGCGCCGAAAGCCGCCGCCTGGGCGAAATGACCAGCGCCTTGCAGGATGTCTATGCCCGGCCCGCCCGGCTGGTGCGCAAGGACCGCGACCAGCCGATCTTCGGTCCGCTGGGCCTGCTGCAGGCGATCTTTCTGGAAGGAGAAAAGGGTCTGTCCCTGCAACGCTACAAGGGTCTGGGCGAAATGAACCCCGAACAATTGTGGGAAACCACCCTAGACCCGGCCGCCCGCACCCTGTTGCAGGTCCGCATCGAAGATGTGGCCGAGGCCGAGGATCTGTTCACCAAGCTGATGGGCGATGTGGTGGAACCCCGCCGCGAATTCATCCAGCAAAACGCCTTGAGCGTGGAAAACCTTGATATCTGAGCCGCAATGTGGCGCATCTGCCGCATTTGCGGGCCTATCGGCACATTGTGCAACAGGATGCAATAAAGGGTGATTGCCAGTCCCCAGGGTTGTGCTTATCGCAGGATGGAACTCTGGCTTGGACGACCTTCTGCACAAGGGATCTCGGGATGCGCCACGCATCGTTTCTTGCCGCCTGCGCGCTGGGCATGACCCTTGCCGCCGGTGCCCATGCTGGCGGCCTTGTGGTTGCGATCGAACCCGCCCGACCGTTGCCGTCCCAGGCGGCGCAGGCCGCTGACTGGGCTGGGGGCTATGTCGGCGGATCGCTGGGCTATGGTTTGGGCGGACAGGATGCCGTGGGCTTTGATCGCTATGTGGGCGATATCCAGATCGGCCGCGACAGCAATCTGGCGCAGGCCGATGTCGATGGTTTGACGGCGGGCCTGCATGCGGGCTATCGCTGGCAGGGGGGCCGCTGGATCTTTGGTCCCGAACTGTGGTTCGAGGGCGGCAGCATCGATGCCCGCGACAGCGTTTCCCCGACCGGGGCCATTGTCGTGGAATCGGGCGTGAATCATCTGGTCGGGCTGCAACTCAAGGCGGGATATGCCGCCACTCGGCAGATGCTGGTTTACGGAAGCGCAGGCGCCGTTCAGGGCGATCTGGATTACGCCCTGACCAGCGACGATGGGTCCGAGACCGTGAACTATGACGCGACTGGCTATTCGTTGGGTCTGGGTGTCGAGCGCCGGATGCGCGACCGCCTGTCGGTCTTTGCCGAATGGCAGTATCGCAGCTTGGGCGAAACCGAGGTGACCTTTGGCGATGCCGCGGCCAGCGTCCTGACCCGGGCCACCCCCTCGCACCATCACCTGAAGCTGGGCGTCAACTTCAGCTTCTGACAAGTCCCGGATCGGCGTCAGGCACGGCGGGATCGGCCGGGGCGCAGCGCCGTGCCGACCGGCACCGGCAGGGCGCGGGCGCCGCAGGCAATGGCCAGACCATGCGGCACCAGGGCCGCCAGAGCCGGCGCATCGATGGGCAGCCCGCCCGTATAGGCGCCAAAGGCCGGCAGAATCAGGTGATCGCGTCCCGCCAGAAAGCAGCGCCGCCGGTCGCCCGCAAGCCGCAGGCAGGGATGGAAATGCCCCGACACGTCCGGCCCTGCGCCCACCTGATGGCGCAGCACAAGGCCGTCGCCCGCCAGTTCCGCCACCGTTTCACCCGGCAGGCGCGGACAAACGGGCGAAGGGTCATGGTTTCCGCTAACCCAAATCCAGCGCCGCCCCCAGGCCATGCCGCGCAGCCGGTCGCACAGCATGTCGGGCAGGGCCCGCACCGCCGCGTCGTCGTCGAACCCGTCGCCCAGGCTGACCACGGCGGCGGGATCGGTGGCCGCGATCTCGGCGTCCAGCCGGTCCAGGGTGGCCAGCACCTCGTAGGGCGGCAACAACGATCCGCCCCGCCGGGCCATCCGCTCGGATTTGCCCAGATGCAGGTCGGCCACGATCAGCCAGCGACGGTCCGGCCAGAACAGCGCGCCCGAGGGCCGGGCCTCGACCCGGTGGCCTGCAAAATCGAAGGCGTGGCTCACGTCAGACCGGCCTCGGCCATCAGGGCAGCCGCTTCGGCCTCGGCCAGGCGTTCGCGGCCCTGGCCCGCGATGGGCACCCGGCCGAATTCCAGCAGCAGGGGCGCGGCCAGCGGCGTCACGCGGTCCAGCATCCGGTGGTCGTGATGGGGGGAATGGTCCAGCATGTCCTCGATCCGGCCGAAATCGACAAGACCCCGTCGCGCCTCGTCCGCGGTGATCCGCAGCAGCAGGTGATCGGGGTCATAGCGGCGCAAGGTATCGTAAAGGATGTCCGAGGAAAAGGTCGCCTGCTTGCCGGACTTGCGGCCCCCCGGCATGTTGCGCTGGATCAGCCCGGCAATGATGGCGACATTGCGGAAGGTCCGCTTCATGACCGTGTTCCCTGCCAGCCAGTCGCCAAGCCCTGCGCGCAGTCCGTCGCGGTCCAGCAGCGGCTCGGGATCGGTGACGGGGTCCAGCGACCAGATCCACAAGGCATAGTCGGTCGCCAGGAATCCCAGCGGTCCAAGGCCGGCGTTCTCCATGGTGTTGGTCATCAGCAGGCCCAGCGTCTGCAAGGCGTTGCGCCCGGCAAAGCCATACAACGCGAAATGCCACTGGCCGCGATGGGGAAAGCTTTCGCTCAGCAGCACGCCTGGCCGCGGCAGGGCGCTGATGCGGGCCTGAAGGGCCAGCCAGTCGGCGGTGTCCGGAGGCAAGGCGCCGTGGCGCGAGCGATCGCCGATCAGGGCCTGCACCCGGTGCGACAACTGGGTGGATGTCGCCAGCTTCAGCCCGGAATAGACGGCGATCCGCGGTTGTTTCGTGGGCTGCCTGGTCACTTCGACGGTCAGTTCGCGCAACCCCTCATAGCGCACCGTCTGCCCGCCGATCAGAAAGGTATCGCCCGGCACAAGGGTCGCGGCAAAACTTTCCTCGACCTCGCCCAGCAGGTTGCCGCCGCGACCGCGAAAGCGGACCTTCAGCATCTCGGCCTCGACGATGGTGCCCACATTCATGCGCAGGTTGCGCGCCGCGCGGGGGTCGCGCAGCCGCCACAACCCGTCGCGTTCCATCAGCCGCTGCCAGCGGTCATAGGCACGCAGCGCATATCCGCCGGTCGCCACGAAATCGAGGCAGTCGTCGAACTGCGCGCGGGTGAGGCCGCGATAGGGTCCGGCCGTGCGCACCTCGGAAAACAGGGCATCGGCATCGAAGGGACCGGCGCAGGCGGTCAGCAGGATGTGCTGGCACAAGACATCCAGCGGGCCAGGGCCGCGCGGGTCGCCGTCAAGGTCGCGTTCGCGCACGGCCTCGAGCGCCGCCACGCATTCGATCACCTCGAAGCGGTTGGCAGGCACGATCCGGGCGCGCGAGGGGGCGTTGTAGCGGTGGTTGGCCCGTCCGATCCGCTGGACCAGCCGCTTGACGTTCTTGGGCGCGCCGACCTGGATCACCAGATCGACCGCGCCCCAGTCGATGCCCAGATCCAGGCTGCCGGTGGCCACCACGGCGCGCAACTCGCCCGCCGCCATCGCGGCCTCGACCCGCTGGCGGGCGTCGCGCGCCAGGCTGCCGTGGTGCAGGCCGATGGGCAGGTTGTCGTCGTTGGCGGCCCACAGCGCCTGAAAGAACAGCTCTGCCTGGGCGCGGGTATTGATGAAGATGATGGTGGTGCGGGCCTGCCGGATCTGGTCCAGGACCTCGGGGATGGCGTAATGGCCACCGCCGCCGGCCCAGGGCGCGGGACGGGCGGTGGCCAGCATGGCGATATCCGGATCGGGGCCGGGATCGGCCTGGATGATCGCCGCCCCGCCCATGAACCGGGCCAAGGCGTCCGGGTCCTCGACCGTGGCCGACAGGCCGGTGGCCGCCACGCCGGGGGCCAGTGTGCGCAGGCGGGCCAGGCACAGCATCAACTGATCGCCGCGCTTGTTTTCCGCAAGCGCGTGCAGTTCGTCCAGCACCACTCGTTTCAGGCTGCCGAAGATCTGCGGCGCCTGTTCATAGGACAGCATCAGGGCCAGCGATTCCGGCGTCGTCAGCAGGATCTGCGGCGGATCGACCCTTTGCCGCGCGCGCTGCGAGGATCGCGTGTCGCCGGTCCGATCCTCGACCCGGATAGGCAGGGTCAGTTCGGCCACCGGACGCGCCAGGTTGCGCGCGATGTCCGCCGTCAGCGCCTTGAGCGGCGAGACATAGAGCGTGTGCAGCCCATCATGCCCGTCGCGCAGCGCCACCAGCGAGGGCAGGAACCCGGCCAGCGTCTTGCCGCCGCCGGTGGGCGCGATCAGCAGGGTATCACCCTGGGCCTCCAGCAGGTCCAACTGATGGGGATGAGGCTGCCAGCCTTGCCGGGCGAACCAGTCCTGGAATTGGGGCGGCAGGGTCACGCGATCATCGCCTTGAGCGTGGAGAGGTGATCGGCCTCGGCCACCGGCTTGTCCCAGCGGATGCGGCTGATGCGGGGAAAACGCATGGCGACGCCCGCCTTGTGGCGGCCCGATGCGTTCAGTCCCTCGAAGGCGACCTCCAGCACCAGTTTCGGCGCCACCGACCGGACGGGTCCGAACCGTTCGATGGTGTTGTTGCGGACGAACCGGTCCAGTTCGCGCAATTCCTCGTCGGTAAAGCCGAAATAGGCCTTTCCCACGGGCACCAGTTGGTCAGCGTCCCACAGGCCGAAGGTAAAGTCGCTGTAGAATCCCGACCGCTTGCCGTGCCCGCGCTGCGCATACAGCAGCACGGCATCGACCACATGCGGATCGCGTTTCCATTTGAACCAGGGACCGCGCGGTCGGCCGCCGACGTAAACTGAATCGCGGCGCTTGATCATCACGCCCTCGATCACCGCGGCGGGGGGATCGGCGCGCAGGGCGGCCAGATCGTCCCAGGTGGCAAAGGGCAGCAGGGGCGAGACGTCGATGCGGTCGCTGCCGAAATCGGCGCCGTCCAGCACGGCGCGGCGTTGGGTCAGGGGCAGGTCGCGCAGGTCGCGGCCCTGCCAGATCATCAGGTCATAGACGCGCAGGCTGGCCGGATGGCTGTCCAGCATCCCGCGGCCCACCTGCTTGCGGCCCAGCCGCTTTTGCAGGTCGCCAAAGACCGCCACGTCATCGCCCCGCCGCACCAGCAGTTCACCGTCCACGGTGCCGTCGAAATTCAGCGCCTCGATCAGGTCGGGAAAGCTGGTGCCGATGTCCTCTCCGGTCCGGGAATACAGGCGCCGGACGCCGCCGTCGTTGATCGCCTGGACGCGGATGCCGTCCCATTTCCATTCGGCGACATAGTCCTCGGGCCGGAACGCCTGCAACTGGTCCAGATCGACGGGCGTGGACAGCATGACCGGCCGGAACGGCGCCTTCGCCGCCTGTTCGGGACGCGGCCCGCCCGCGATCCAGTCGAACAGCGGCTGATAGGGCGGCGTCAGGCCGTGCCAGATTTCCTCGATCTGGGCCACGTCCGGATCGCCCATCTCGGCCAGCGCGATCCGGGCCATGCGGGCCGACAGGCCGATGCGCATGTTGCCGGTCGCCAGCTTCAGGAAAGCCAGCCGCTGCGACGCCCCCAACCGGTCCAGCATTCCGGCGATGGCCGTGGGCAGCCCCGCCTTGCCGGTGTCAGACAACAGGGCCACGGCCTGATGCAGGGGAACATCCTCGTCCCGGTCGGTGTCCCACAGCAGGGCGATGGTTTCGGCCAGATCGCCCACGAAGTCATAGGACAGCGCAAAAAGCTGTTCGTCCACACGCTCGACCATCAGACCGCGCAGCAGGCCCGGCGTCACGGTGCGCAGCTTCAGACCGCCGGTCAGCGCGGCCAGGGCAAAACCGCGATCCGGGTCGGGCGTCTGTTCCAGATAATGCCGCAGGATACGCAGCTTGGCGTTGCGCGCGGGCGTGAAGGCCAGGCGTTCCAACAGGGTGGAGAAGGCCCTCATTCCGGCTCGTCCTCGTATCCGACCAGCCGCAGCGGGCGGGCGGGGATGCCCTCAAGCTCGCACCAGCGCATCAGCCCGTCCTCGGCCCCGTGGGTGATCCAGACCTCGGACGGGGCCAGTTCGGTGATCGTCCGCGTGACCTGCGGCCAGTCCACATGGTCGCTGATGACCAGGGGCAGTTCCACGCCCCGCTGCCGCGCCCGTGCCCGCACCGTCATCCAGCCCGAGGCAAAACCGATCACCGGATCGCGGAACCGCTGCACCCAGGCGGAGGCAAAGGCCGAGGGCGGGGCGATCACCAGTTGCGCCTCGACCTGTTTCGCGGTTGCGGGCACCAGCGGGCCAAGGTCGATCCCCTGTTCGACATGATAGTCGCACAGCCGTTGCAGCGCGCCGTGGATGGCGATCGGCCCGTCGATGCCCGCCTGCCGCGCCAGCATGATCAGCCGTTGCGCCTTGCCCAGGGCATAGGCGCCGATCAGGTGGGGACGTTCGGGAAATTCCGCCATGCTGGCGATCAGCCGCGTCATCTCTCCGGCAGGGTCGGGGTGCTTGAAGACCGGCAGACCGAAAGTCGCCTCGGTCACGAAGATGTCGCAGGCCACGGGCTCATAGGCCGCGCTGACCGGGTTCGGATGGCGGCAGTAATCGCCAGACACGACGATCCGGGGGCCATGGTCCGGCTGCACGGCGATCTGGGCCGATCCCAGGATATGGCCTGCGGGATGAAAGCTGACGGTGGTGTCGCCCACGCGGAGGGGGCCGTCCGCCGCCTGCGTCTGGCCCGCGAAATCGGTCCCATAGCGGATCGCCATGATCTCCAGCGTCTGGCGCGTCGCCATGACGGCGCCATGCCCGGACCGGGCATGGTCGCCATGGCCGTGGGTGATCAGCGCGCGGGGCACCGGGCGGATCGGGTCGATGTAGAAATCGCCGGGGGGGCAGTAAAGACCGGCCGGCGTGGGGTGCAGGATCTGATCGGCGCGCATGGGTCCAAGATGACGAAGAATTACCGCAATTCAACGCGGCCCTGTGACGGGCGTTCCCGCTCAGGCAGGCGGCACGCGCCGGACCGGGGTCGCAAGGGGCGGCGCCTTGGACATCTGCACGGCCAGGATACCCGCCATGATGATGGCCACGCCGATCACGTCGCCCGCCCCGAACCGTTCGCCCAGCAAGGCCGCACCGACCGCCACCCCGAAGAACGGCGTCAGGAAATGGAATGTCGCGGCCCGCGTCGCGCCGATCCGGCCCACCAGCTTGAACCAGACCCAGGTTGCCAGCACGCCCGGCACGATCACGGTGTAAAGAAAGGCCCAGACCAACCGCGGATTGGGATCGACCCGCCAATCCTCGAGGATCGGGGCCAGCACCCACAGCGTCGCTGACCCGACCAGCATCTGTAGCCCGACGATCATCATCACATTGCCCCCCGAACTGGCCCCCCGCACGGTCAGGGTCGCCACCGCCAGCGCCAGGGCGGCGGCAAAGCACAGGGCGATGCCGGTCGGGTCGCTGCCCCCTTGCAATCGCGTGCCCATGATGATGGCTACCCCGGTCAGCCCCAGGACCAGTCCCGCCACCCCCATGGGCCGCAGCCGTTCACCCAGCAGAAATCCCAGCGCCGCAACAATCAGCGGCATGGTCGCCGCGATGATCGAGGCCAGCCCGGCCTCGATCCACTGCATCGCCACCCAGTTCAGGCCCAGATAGAGCGCGTTCTGGCACAGCCCCAGGACCACCACCGCCCGCCATTGCGCCCGGGTCAGCGCCCGCCAGGTTTCGCCCATTAGCCAGGCGATGACGACGCCCAGTGCCCCCGACAGCAGAAAGCGCAGGGCAAGCGCGAACAGCGGCGGCACCTCGGTCACGATCATCCGGGTCGAGGTAAAGGCCGAGGCCCACATCACCGCAAAGAACACCCCCATCAGGGTCGCGCGAATATCCATGCGGAAGGCTCCGTTTGCAGATGATGCAGAAGGGCTAGCAGAGCCAAAACAGCCCCGAAAGGCCGAAAACAGAAAAGGCCGCGCCCGATGACGCGGCCTTGGTCATGCGATTGTGCCGCGATCAGCCGTTCACGCTGTCCTTCAGCGCCTTGGCGACCGTCACCTTGACCTGCTTGTCGGCGGGCTTGGTCATCATTTCCTGGGTTTGCGGGTTGCGGACCTGGCGTTCGGGACGGGCGCGGCAGGCGATCTTGCCGATGCCGGGGATCGTGACCGAACCGCCATTGGCAACTTCGCGGGCGACCACGGCGGCGATCGCGTCCAGGGCGGCCGAAGCGGATTTCTTGTCGGACCCCATCTCCTCGGCCAGAGTCGCGACCAGTTGGGTCTTGGTCATCGGTTTCGCGGACGGCGTAGCCATGAATCTGTCTCCTCTTGCCCGGTTCACTGGGGCCTGCAATTGGCGCCTTTTGCGGCATATCGCCTGCTACACACGGTTTTCGGCCACAGTTCAAGCATTTTTCGCTGTTTACTCGAAAACCGCTCCGTCATTGCCGGTTTGGCGTGGCGCTACAGGAACGCCGTCTCGTTGAAGGACCGCAGCTTGCGCGAATGGATGCGCTCGAGCGGGGTTTCGCGCAGCTTTTCCATGGCGCGGATGCCGATCAGCAGGTGGTTGGCGACCTGCGTGCGATAGAAATCGGTCGCCATGCCGGGCAGCTTCAGTTCACCATGCAGGGGCTTGTCGCTGACGCACAGAAGCGTGCCATAGGGCACCCGGAACCGGAACCCGTTTGCGGCGATGGTGGCGCTTTCCATGTCCAGCGCCACCGCGCGCGACAGCGACAGCCGGTGGACGGGGCCGGACTGGTCGCGCAGTTCCCAGTTGCGGTTGTCGATGGTCGCCACGGTGCCGGTGCGCATGATGCGTTTCAGTTCATAGCCGTTCAGTTGCGTGACTTCGGCCACGGCGTCCTGCAACGCCACCTGCACCTCGGCCAGGGCCGGGATCGGCACCCAGACGGGCAAGTCGTCGTCCAGGACGTGATCCTCGCGCAGGTAGGCATGGGCCAGAACGAAATCGCCCAGCGACTGGCTGTTTCTCAGCCCCGCGCAATGCCCGACCATCAGCCAGGCATGGGGACGAAGAACCGCGATATGATCGGTCGCGGTTTTGGCGTTGGATGGTCCCACGCCGATATTGACCAGGGAGATGCCCTGCCCGTTCGCGCGTTTCAGATGATAGGCCGGCATCTGCGGCATCTTGGTCAGCGCGGCCAGCGGCGCCTCGGGATCGGTGATCTGCTGGTTTCCGGGCGCCACAAAGCTGTCATAGCCCAGCGACGGGTCACCCAGCACGCGGCGGGCAAAGGATTCGAATTCGTCCACATAGAACTGATAGTTGGTGAACAGGACAAAGTTCTGGAAATGCTCGGATGCGGTGGCGGTATAGTGCTGAAGCCGCGCCAGCGAATAGTCGACCCGCTGCGCGGTGAAGGCCGCCAGATGCAGCGATCCGTCGGACATCGGCCCCGCCACGCCGTTCACGATGTCGTCGTTCATGGTGTTCAGGTCGGGCACGTCGAAGACGTCGCGCAGCGAGAAATCCAGAACGCCTTCCTGCGGGACCGCCAGGTCGCTTTGCGCGGCGACGGCGAAATGAACGGGCATCGGCGTGTCGCTGGCCCCCACCGTCACGGGGACGCCATGGTTGCGGATCAGCAGGGCAATCTGTTCGCGCAGATAGTTCGCGAACAGGTCGGGCCGGGTGATGGTGGCCGAATAGCTGCCGGGGGCCACCACATGACCAAAGGACAGGCGCGAATCGACCAAGGGATGCGTCGGTACGGTCAGCCGCAGTTCGGGATAAAAGGCGCGGTATCGCGCGGTCGGCCGGTCTCCTTCCAGCGCCCTGACGAAGTGGTCCAGAAGAAAGCCTGTCGATTGGTCGTAGAGATCCTGCAACCGGGCGACCGCGGCGGCGGCATCGGTAAATTGCTCGCGGCCGGGGGCGTCGGGGGTTTCGACCGGCAGGTAACGGGAATCCGCGTTCATGGTTATGGAACCTCGCTTTCGACAGACCCTGCCAGCCGTGCCCGCGACAGGCAAGCGTCTGGCGCCCCGAGCGGCGCACCGTTACGCTGATGTCATGAGGATGCTTGTTTTCGGTCACGGCTATTCGGCGGGGTTCCTGACACCCCTTTTGCGCAGACGCGGCTGGCAGGTCACCGGCACCACCCGCGGCGACCCCGACCGGGTGGCCCGCACGGGGGCGGTTCCCGCGATCTGGCCGGGGGAAGAACCACGCCTGCGCGACGAAATCGCGACGGCCGATGCCATTCTTGTGTCCGTGGCGCCCGATGCCGGGGGCGATCCGGTTCTGGCGGCGTTCCGGGATGATCTGGCGCGGGCCCGGCCCCGCTGGCTGGGCTATCTGTCCACAACGGGGGTATACGGCGACCGCGGCGGGGGCTGGGTCGACGAAACCAGCGTCCTGGATGGATCAGGCCCGCGCGGGCAGGCCCGCATCCGCGCCGAGACCGACTGGCAGGCCCTGGCAGAACAGGCCGGGCTGCCCCTGCACATCTTTCGGCTGGCCGGAATCTATGGTCCCGGCCGGGGGCCCTTTGAAAAGATCCGCAATGGCACGGTGCGCCGGATCATCAAGCCGGGGCAGGTGTTTTCGCGCATCCATGCCGAGGACATCGCCCGGGTTCTGCTGGCATCCATCGACCGGCCGGCGCCTGGCACGGCCTATAACGTCTGCGACGACGACCCGGCCCCGCCCCAGGACGTGCTGGCCCATGCGGCGGATCTGCTGGGCCTGCCGCCCCCGCCCGAGGTGGCCTTCGAGGATGCGCAGATGACACCGATGGCGCGGTCGTTCTATGCCGACAGCAAGCGGGTTTCGAACCGGCGGATCAAACAGGATCTGGGGGTCGTGCTGCGCCATCCCGATTATCGCAGCGGCCTGGCGGCGATCCTGGCGGCCGAGGCCGAGTCCGAGGGCGCTTCGCCGCATGGACTCTGCCCCGCGCCCGTGCATGATCGCCGCCATGACTGATGTGGATGTCCTGATCGCCGGGGGCGGGCTGAACGGCCCGACGCTGGCGCTTGCCCTGGCCCAGGCCGGGCTGCGCGTGGCCGTGGTCGATCAGCGCCTGGCGCAGACAAGGGCGGGCGAAAATTTCGACGGGCGCGCCTATGCGCTGGCGATCGCCTCGCAACGGCTTCTCAAGTCGCTGGGGCTGTGGGACGGGCTGGCGGGCGACAGCCAGCCGATCCGGCAGGTCAAGGCATCGCAGGGCCGGCCGGGCGAAGGCGCGGCGCCGTTCTTTCTGCATTTCGACAGCGCCGAGATCGAGGAGGGCCCGGTCGGTTACATGCTGGAGGACCGGTTCCTGTATCGCGCCCTGCTGGCGGCAATGCAGGACCGGGTGCAGCACCTGCCGGGCCTGTCGGTCACAGGCCACCATGTCACGGCGGGCCGGGTCGAGGCCGAACTGTCCGATGGCCGCCGTTTGCGCGCTTGTCTGCTGGTCGGCGCCGACGGGCGCGGATCCGGGGTGGCACTGCGGGCAGGCATCCGGCGGCAGGGCTGGGGTTACGGCCAGACGGCGCTGGTTGCCGCCGTGGCCCATGACCGCCCCCATCATGGCATTGCCCATCAGTATTTCATGTCCACCGGCCCCTTGGCGATCCTTCCGCTGCCGGGCAACCGCAGCAGCGTCGTGTGGTCGGAAACCAGCGACAATGCCCATGCCATCGCCGCGCTGCCGGACGAGGATTTTCTGGACGTCTTGCGGCCCCGCTTTGGCGACTATCTGGGCCGGATCGAACTGGCGGGTGCGCGGTTCGCCTATCCGCTCAGCCTGTCGCTGGCGGAACGCTATGTCGCTGGCCGGGTGGCCCTGGTGGGCGATGCGGCCCATGGCGTGCATCCGATCGCGGGACAAGGGCTGAATCTGGGCCTGCGCGACGTGGCCGCCCTGGCCGAGGTTCTGGTGGATGCCGCCCGTCGGGGCGAGGATATCGGATCGGATCTGGTGCTGGAACGCTATCAGGGCTGGCGGCGGTTCGATGCGACTGCGCTGGCGTTGGGCATGGACGGGGTGAACCGGCTGTTTGCCAGCGACAACCCGCTGCTGTCGGCGGTGCGGGGGGCGGGCATGGGGATCGTCACGGCGGTGCCGGCCCTGCGCCGGCGCTTCATGCGGCAGGCGGCGGGGCTGTCGGTCGATCCGATGCCGCGGCTGCTGGCGGGACAGGCGTTGTAAAGAGGCTTTGGCCTCGACCCCTCAAGGCCCCCCCAGGATATTTTCCCCCAGGCAAGGATCAGGCCGCCGCCAGCAGACGGGCCGCCTGGGACAGGTCGGTCGCGAACTGGTCCCGCGCCTGGGCCGCCGCGCCCGCCTCCAGCCGCAGGATCAGGCTGGGATGCCAGGTGATCAGCACCGGTCCGCCGTCCTGCGTGGTTTCCACAGTGCCGCGCCGGGGGGTCAGGGGCGACCGGTTGCCGGTCAGGGCAAAGGCCGCCGTCGCCCCCAGCGCCAGCGTCAGGCGCGGCCGGACAAAGCGGCGCTCCAGATCCAGCCACCCCTTGCAGTGCCGGATCTCGCCGGCGGCGGGGGTCTGGTGGATTCGCCGCTTGCCGCGGGGGACGAACTTGAAATGCTTGACCGCATTGGTCATCCAGGCTTGCGCGAAATCCAGACCCGCCCCGGCCATGGCCTGATGCAGCAACTGTCCCGCCGGACCGACAAAGGGGCGGCCCTGCAAATCCTCGTGATCGCCAGGCGCCTCGCCCACGATCATCAGGGGGGCCGCAGGATCGCCCTCGCCCCAGACGGTCTGGGTCGCGGCATGGCACAGCTCGCAGCGGGTGCAGCGCAGGGCCTGGTCGCGCGCGGCCTCCAGCGTTTCGGGCGGGCGGTCGTTGGGGATCTGGCGGATGCGCGCCGTCACGCGGGCGGCAAAGGCCGGGGCATCGCTGGCCCCGGCGTCGCGCATGGCCTGCACCCGGCGGGGGGCATCGGCCAGCATCTCGGGGATCAGTGCGGTTTCGGAAAGGTTCTTCCAGTATTTCAGCGGCATCTCGGACCGCATGGCATGGGTCTTGATGCGGGCGGGATTGAAGATATTGGCGAAATAGATGTGCCACAGCGCGTGGTTGGCATCGGGGGGGAAATCCGGGCGCGGCGCGGGGGGCGCATAGGTGATGGCGCCGTCGAACCGGGCGATGCCTTGGGGCGTGGCGATCAGCCAGTCCATGTCGGCAAAGCGTTTGGCAAAGAACGGCGTTCCGGCCTCCAGGATCGGATGCTCGGGCTCGAACCAGGCGCCGAAGCTGCGGCGGGGACCGTCGGACGGCAGTTCGTGAAACCGCACAAAGGCATGCATCTTGTGGATATCGCGGCGCACGGATTTGGCCATCCGCCCCAGCCGGTCGGTCAGCGGATCGGCGGGATTGGCGATGAAACCCCGGTCGTCCTGCAACCGGATCAGCGCGCCATACAGCAAGGCCCAGCGTTCCGGGTCGGAATGGCTGGACACCGTGCGGGCCAGGTCCAGAAAATCCCTGGACGCCGTGACCGGATGCGGGCCGGGCGGCGGCAGGGGATCGGCGCCGAACAGTTCGGCGGGGCTGTCGCCATCGGCCCAAGTCACCTGGGCCGAGTCGATGCGGTTGCCGGCCAACTGCCGGGCGGCCGCGCGCCAGGCGTCGAACCGGCCGAAGCGGGGCAGATCGACGCGGATCACAGCAGTTGCAACTGTTCGGGCCGGGGGGCAAAGCGCGCGCGCAGGCCGGCACTGTCGGTCAGGGCGCCGGGATGCCAGTCGGGCAGCGTTACGAAGGGCTGCGCCTTGGACATGATCGCCCCCATGCGCAGCAGGTCGCCATAGCGAACCGGCCCGTTGCGCCGCGCCGCCAGAATCCGCGTCACCGTCTTGGTGCCGAATCCCGGCACGCGCAGCAGCATCTCGCGCGATGCGCGTGCCAGATCGACCGGGAACTGTGCCCGGTTCGCCAAGGCCCAGGCTAGCTTGGGATCGATCGCCAGATCCAGAAAGCCGGACGGGTGGGCCGCGCCGATCTCGTCGGCCTCGAAGCCATAGAAGCGCATCAGCCAGTCGGCCTGATACAGCCGGTGTTCGCGCATCAGGGGCGGCTTGATCAGCGGCAGGGCGGCCGAGGCGTCGGGAATCGGGCTGAAGGCGGAATAATAGACCCGCTTCAGGTCATAGCCAGAATACAGGTTGGCCGAGGTTTTCAAGATGTCCCGGTCCGTCGCCGCATCCGCGCCGATGATCATCTGCGTGGACTGGCCCGCAGGCGCGAATCGCGGCGGGCGCTTGCCGGAGTGAGATTTCTCCTTCGCGGCCTCGCGCGACAGGCGCACATCGGCCATGGCGGCGCGAATCGTCTCGGGGCGCTTTTCGGGGGCCAGTTCGCGGAGGCTGGCATCCTGGGGCAGTTCGATGTTGATCGACAGCCGGTCCGCGTAAAGCCCCGCCTCGGCCACCAGTTCGGGGGCCGCGTCGGGAATGGTTTTCAGATGAATATACCCCTTGAAGCCATTATCCACCCGCAGCATTCGCGCGATGCGGACCATGTCGCCCATGGTCTGGTCCGGGCTGCGGATGATGCCCGACGACAGGAACAACCCCTCGATCATGTTGCGGCGATAGAATTCCAGCGTCAGGGTCACCACCTCCTCGGGCGTGAACCGGGCGCGTTCGACATTGCTGCTGACGCGGTTGATGCAATAGGCGCAGTCGAAGATGCAGAAGTTCGTCATCAGGATCTTCAACAGGCTGATGCAGCGCCCGTCCGGGGTATAGGCGTGGCAGATGCCCATGCCGCCCGACGACCCGATGCCTCCATCCCGCGAATCGCGCCGGGTCGTGCCGCTGGACGCGCAAGAGGCGTCGTATTTCGCCGCGTCCGACAGGATCGCAAGCTTTTGCTGAAGGGTCCGCGGTGCCATGGGCCGAATATATGTTCGTGTTGTGTTCTGTTCAACCGCCCTGTTTCCGGAACCTCACATCCGTGCGAGCGTTCGCTGCCCATGCCATCCGCCAGACGTGATGTGCATCCCCGTTCGGAAAGGATATGATCGTCTGCATGAACCTCAGATCACTCGCCCTTGCGCCCGTCCTTGTTCTTGGCCTCGCCCTTCCGGCCCTGGCCGAGAAGATCCCGTTGACCGAACTGTCGGGCTATTTGAACCGGCTGACCACGGTCACGTCGGAATTCACCCAGGTCAATCCCGACGGCTCGATCTCGACCGGGACGGTCTATATCCAGCGGCCGGGTCGGGTGCGGTTCGAATACAACAATGACAACACGCTGGTGCTGGCATCAAGCGGCAATGTGGCGGTGTTCGATCCGAAATCGGGCGGGCCCCAGCAATACCCGCTGTCGCAGACGCCGCTGTCGATCATCCTTGATGCCAATGTGAACCTGGGCCGCGCCAACATGGTCACGGCGCATACCGAATCGAAGAACGCCACGGTCGTGACGGCCCAGGACCCCCAGAACCCGCAATACGGCAACATCCAGATGGTGTTCACTGCAAACCCGACCCAGTTGCGCCAATGGGTGGTCACCGACGACAGCGGGCAAAAGACCACGGTGATCCTGGGCGAGATGCGCGAAGGCGGGTCGATCCCGGCCTCGAAATTCTCGATCAACAACGAAGTGGCGCGGCGCAACTGATCGGCCAGTCAACTCCGCGACGGAGCCGAGGCGGACGCATAGGCGCCCGCCTGCCGCATCAGCGAGCGACGTGCCAGACGCCGTTGTATCCGTCACCGGTCATGTCACCGGGCTTGCGATCGTCCTTCCACAGATAGAGAGGCCGGCCCTTGTGCGCCCATTGCATCTGCCCGTCACTGCGGCGAATCGGGGCAAAGTCGCCGGTAGCCTCGGCATCCGCGGGGGCAAGCAAGGGCGGCCAGGCCACCGCACAAAGGTCATTGCAGTTCGAAGTCCCGGGCGTGTCCTTGTCAAAGACGTAAAGGGTCATCCGATTGGCATCGGCAAAGACTTCGCCCGACGGAGTTATGACCCGCACCACGCCGGGATTCGCGAACGCCGCCCCGGCCAAGAGCGTGGCGGCAACAATCCCAAGGGCCGACCTTGGGAAAGGGATGGACAGGGACATTGGAATGATCTCCTCTGTATGCGGCACCGATGTGGCTGACCGCGCCGGCATTATATCACAAGGCAGGGTCTGACGGTGTGACGAACGCAAGCGTTGTGCGGTCTGGGTTCACAATCATGCGCCTGCTGGCGCCCGGCACGCGCCGAACGGAATGACCGATCATCCGCCTTGATGGATCGCATCACGCCGCCGGGGCTTGATCTTGGCCGGGAACGGGTTCAACGGTGCCTGCGACGTTCCGCCTCGCAGGTTCCGCCATGTCCGCCCCGTCCCGCCTGTTCACGCCCATCCTGATCGGCGGATCGCTGATCCTGCTGATCAATTTCGCCCTGCGGGCCAGTTTCGGCGTCTTCCAGATCCCGATCGCCGAGGATTTCGGCTGGCCGCGCGCGGAATTCTCGCTGGCCATCGCCATCCAGAACCTGGCCTGGGGCATCGGGCAGCCGATCTTTGGCGCGCTTGCCGAACGCTGGGGCGACCGCTGGGCGATCATCCTGGGGGCGGTGCTGTATTCGGCGGGGCTGATCCTGACGGCCTTCGCGACCACCCCCGCCACGATTCAACTGCTGGAGGTGATGGTGGGCTTCGGCATCGCGGGCACCGGCTTTGGCGTGATCCTGGCCGTGGTCGGGCGCGCCGCCAGCGACGAGAACCGCAGCCTGGCCTTGGGCATCGCCACGGCCGCCGGCTCGGCCGGGCAGGTCTTCGGTGCCCCTTTGGCCGAAATCCTGCTGTCGTTCTATGCGTGGCAGGCGGTGTTCGTCATTTTTGGCGGCATCATCCTGACCTGCCTGCTGTTCCTGCCGATGCTGGGCAACGGCAGGCCCGCTACCCGGCACGAACTGGAGGAAAGCCTGGGCAGCGTGCTGAAACGCGCCTTTCGCGATCCGTCCTATCTGATGATCTTCGTGGGCTTCTTTTCCTGCGGCTACCAGCTTGGCTTCATCACCGCCCATTTCCCTGCCATGATCACCGAGATGTGCGGCCCCATCGACCCCACGGGCATGTTGGCCGGCATCGGCATCACGACCACCTCGGCCCTGGGGGCGGTGGCGATCAGCCTGATCGGGCTGGCCAATATCGCAGGCTCGATCTATGCGGGCTGGCTGGGCAAGCACTATACCCGGAAATACCTGCTGGCGGGCATCTATACGCTGCGGACCATCGCATCGGCGGCATTCATCCTGCTGCCCATCACGCCTTTCAGCGTGATCGTCTTTTCTCTGGTCATGGGCGCGCTGTGGCTGGCGACCGTGCCGCTGACCTCGGGGCTTGTGGCCTATATCTTCGGGTTGCGCTACATGGCGACGCTATACGGCTTTGTGTTCCTGTCCCATCAGATCGGGTCCTTCCTGGGGGTCTGGCTGGGCGGGGCGCTGTACGACACCTATGGCAACTACATGCTGGTCTGGTGGGTCGGCGTCGGCGTGGGTGCCTTCAGCGCGCTGATCCACCTGCCGGTGCGCGAGGCACCGTCCCGCCTGCCCAAGGCAGCCGCAGCGGTTTGACCTGCCGGGGCGGGGGTTCTAGGGTCCGCCCTGTTCCGAAGCCCGGATTCGCCCGATGACCACCCCGACCCGCCGCCATCACCCGTCCGAACGCGCCATCGCCATCCGCTATCAGCAACTGTCGGCCGAGGTGAAGGCCCTGCAGCGGCAGTGCTATGCCCTGGCGACGTTGCGTCTGCGCGCGGCGGTCAAGGAAAACGGCACCGGCGCGGGCCTGGCCGTGGTCAGCGACATCGACGAGACGATCCTGGACAACACCCCTGTCATGGCCCACGCCATGACCCTGGGCGAACATCTGGATGCCTTCGACACCTGGAAGCTGTGGGAACGCGAAGGCGTCCCCAGCCTGTTGCCGGGGGCGGCGGATTTCTTTCGGCTGGCCGACGATCTGGGGGTGGCGATCTTCTATGTCTCGGACCGGTTCGAGGAAAACAAGCTGGCGACCATCGCTACCCTGTCGCGGCTGGGCCTGCCGCAGGTCCATGCCGACCGGGTGCTGTTGTTCGGCCCGACCAAGGCCGAACGCCGCGCCGCCGTGGAACGTAATCACCGGATCGTCCTGCAACTGGGCGACACGCTGCACGATTTCCACGGTGCCTTCGCGGGCGTGACACTGGACGAACAGCACCAGCTTGCCGAAGATCACGCCGGCCGTTTTGGCGATGACTGGATCGTCTTTCCGAACGCGGCCCACGGCACCTGGATGGAGGCGGAACTGCGTCCCTGGGATGCGCCCAAGCTGCGCTAGTTGCCCAGATGCCCCGCAATCGCCCGGCCCAGGGCAAAGGCGCGCTGTTCCAAGATCACCGGGGTTTCGCAGACATAGGTCAGCGATTGCTGCCGTTCGGTGAAGATCCGCTGATCCCAGTCCAGCGCCTCCTCGGCCGCGTCGATGGCGTCGAAATCGGGTTCGGCCGCAGCCTCCAGTTCGGACATGGCGGCGCGACGTTCCTCGATCCGGCGGGCCAGTTCGACCTGGCCCTGGCCATAGCGGGCGATGCCCTCGATCAAGGCCGTCCGGTCGGGTTCGATCTTGCCCATGATCGCCACCATCAGCGCGGTCAGGCGCGCATCATCGGCCCCGGCGGCAAAGCGGGCGATCTCGGCCTCGGCCTCCTCGATGGGTAGGCGACGCTGTTCCAGCCGGGCGGCAAGCGCGTCGATCTGCGGATCGCGGGCCAGTTGCGTGGCGCGTTCGTCGGGCACCGGCCCGGTCCAGACCTGTCCCAGCGACAGATGCGGCTGCTTGCGCTGGATGCAGGGCCATTCGGGATCGGCGCCGGGTGCCGCCCAGGCAGGACCGGCCAGTATCAAGCCAAGCGCAACGATGGTTTTCATCCCCTCTCCTTCCGTCTGGCCCAGAGGCCCTTGGCGGGATCATACATGAACACCGCCGCCCCGAAAAACACCGCAAGGCATCCCGCGACCACGCCAAAGGCCGGCCAGTTCATTTCCAGATACAACGCGAACCGGATCAGTTCGACCGCATAGGTAAACGGATTGGCCGCGCAGATGTCGTGCAGCAGGGGCGAACTTTCCTGCATCCGCCACAGCGGGTAAAGCGCCGAGGACGCAAAGAACATCGGGAAGATCACGAAGTTCATGACACCGGCAAAGTTTTCCAACTGCCGGATGGCCGATGACAGGAACAGACCCAGCGCGCCCAGCATCAGCCCCGACAGGACCAGCGCTGGCAGCACCGCAACATAGCCCCAGGCGGGCGGGCGGATGTCCCAGAACCAGGCGATGGCCAGGAAGGCATAGGCCTGGATGATCGACACGATCACCCCCGCCATCAGCTTGGACCCCAGCAGGAACCAGCGGGGAAAGGGGCTGACCAGCAGCGTCCGCATGGCCCCGGTTTCGCGGTCATAGACCATCGACAGCGACGACTGCATTCCGTTGAACAACTGGATCATCGCCACAAGGCCCGGGGTGACATAGACCTCGTAGAGAACATAGGTCTGATAGGGCGGGGTGATCGACAGGCCCAGGACGGCGCGAAAGCCTGCGGCAAAGATGAACAGCCAGACCAGCGGGCGCACCAGGGCTGCCAGGAACCGCCCGCGCTGCTGGACAAAGCGCAGGGTTTCCCGCCAGGCGATGCCGCGAAAGGCGGTGGCCCAGGCGGCGGCGGGAAAGCGGCGTTCGGTCATGCGGCAGCCCCGGTCAGGGACAGGAACGTCTGCGTCAATCCCGACGGTCCGGCGATGGCGGCGGTCTTGCCGCTGCTCAGCACACGCCCCTTGTGCAGGATCACCAGATCGTCGTCCCCCTGAATCTCGTCCAGGATATGGGTGGCCCACAGGGCCGATACACCCCCGGACGCGATCAAACGGCGGGTCAGCGCCAGAACCTCGGCCCGCGACTTCACGTCGAGGCCCACGGTGGCCTCGTCCAGCAGCAGCAGGTCCGGGCTGTGGATCAGGGCGCGGGCGATTTCCGCGCGCCGCTGCTGGCCCCCCGACAGGGCGGACACGCGATCCCCTGCCCGTTCCTCCAGCCCCACCTGTGCCAGCACCTGCGCGATGCGCGCCCGCGCCGCGCGGCGTCCGATGCCATGCAGGGCCGCGTGATAGGCCAGGTTCTGCGCCACCGACAGGTCGGCGTCCAGCGCGCGGCTTTGGAACACCACGCCCAGCCGGGCCATCGCCTGCGCGGGCTGGCGGCGCAGGTCGAAGCCCGCCACCTCGATGCTGCCCGACACGTTGCTGTAAAGCCGCGTGACCAGCGAGAACAGCGTGGTCTTGCCCGCGCCGTTGACGCCCAGCAGCGCGGTAAAGCTGCCGCGCGGAACGGTTAGCGAAACATCGTCCAGCGCCTGCGTGCTGCCGAAGTGATGCGACAGGCCAGTGATCCGAAGCGCGTCCATGTCTGCTTTGGCCTTATGGGAAAGGGACGGATCGTGACCCGCCCCTGCATCTCGCGGTGCGGAAACCGGACTGTCAAGCTGGCACCGCGCCATCTTATTGGATGGTGAACACCGCCTGCTGGGTTTCGCCCGAGGAACCCGGGATCGACAGGGCATAGCGGCCCGGCGTGATGGCGACAAAGCTGATAACGGCAGTGCCGGCATTGTCGAATTCGAGGCTGTGAACGCCCATCGGGCGGATCTCGATGTCGTTGATGACGATCTCGTTGATCCAGATCGCGCGAAAGAAATCCCCGCCCGACAGCGCCAGCTCCTGACTGCCGTCGGCATTGACCGCGATGCGGTAGAAACCGCCCGATTTCAGGGTGTATTCGCCCCCCGCGACCGGCTGTCCGGACGCCAGCGTCAGCGGCGCCAGATCGGTGCGGTTGTCGCGGGCCATGATGCCCGAAAAGCCATAGTCGAACTTGCCCGCAGCCTCATAGACCGCCGCCGCATCGCCGCCACCTTCGTCCTGCTCCTCGTCGTCGTCGTCATCCTCGGATACGTCGGCTTCGGTCGCAGCGTTGTCTTGCGGCGGGGCAGCGGCATCCTGTGCGGCGACCGGGACCGACAGGCCCGCCAGGATCATGAGAACGGTCAGCAAGCGGAACATGGGTTTTTCCTTTGTGATGAAACGGTGGCGTCAGTCCGGCGCGACCACGACGCCCCAGGGCTGCTGGCCCACGGGAACCGACCGGATCACTTCTTCGGCGGCGACGTCGATCACCGATATGTCGTTGGAATTGCCGTTGGTGGTGAACAGGTATTTTTCGTCCGGGGTAAAGGCCATCTGCCAGACGCGCTGGCCGACCAGCAGATAGTCCTTGACCTCGTCCGTGGCACCGTCGATCACCGCCACCCGGTTCGACGGACCCAGCGCCACGAAGACCTTGCTGCCGTCGTTTGTCACCCGCACGCCGACGGGCTGGATCGCCTCGGGCAGCACGCCCGGGATCTCGAAGCTGATCTTGCCGGTGATTTCCTGCGTCGCCGGGTCGATCACGCTGACCGTGCCGCCGATTTCCGAACTGACATACAGCTTCGATCCGTCGTGGTTGTATTCGGCAAACCGGGGGCGGCTGTCCACCAGCACATTGGCGACGATCTCAAAGCTCTCGGTGTCGATGAAATGCGCCATGTTGGTGGTTTCCGAGGTGTTGATGACGATCTTGCCATCGGGGCTGACGCCCATGCCCTCGGGTTCGACGCCCACCGGAATCTCGGCCAAGACCTGCTTGGTCTTCACATCGACCACGGTAACGAGGTTGTCGTCTTCGTTGGCGATATACAGGGGATTGCCCGACGGGTGCAGCACGAACAGTTCCGGGTCGGGGCCAGAGGGCAGCGTGTGCAGTTCCTCCATCGTCTCGGGGTCAAAGACGCGGACCACGTTGTCGTCGGACGCGCAGACATAAAGTTCGGAACCGTCCGGGGAAATGGTGATGCCGCGCGGGCGGTTGCCGACCGGATAGGTGCCCAGCACTTCGAATGTCTCGCTGTCCAGGACCGTGACGTCGTTGCCCTTTTCGTTGGTGACGAAGACGCGGTTTGCCAGGGCCGGATCGGCGGCCAGCGCCACCAGCGCAGGAGCCAGGACGAGGATATGCTTCATTGAACCTCCGGGAACGAGCATTCGGTTTCGGGACGGTCGATGCCCAGGGTGTCCAGGGCGCTTGTCTGATGCAGATACTGGTCCTGCGGGCTGACCGAGGTGGTCAGCAGCCCGGTCGTCAGCAGGATCGGCTGGCGAAGTTGATGGTCCCAGTCGCGCACGGTCAGTTTCTGGCCCTTGAAACCCGCCACATCGAATTGATCGGACAGGATGAATTCACGCAGGGCGGCCGGATCGGCGGACCGGGTTCGGGTTGCGGCCTCGCCCACGATGCGGATGGCCAGCCAGGCCTGGTAATCCTCTTCCCGGATGGGACGGTTCGCCATGCGTTCAAACCGGTTCTGGTATTGCGTGGCGCCCCAGGCCTCCATCGCGGGATGCCAGCTTCGCGGCACCAGCCCCGCCGACCCCGCGACCGGGCGCGGATCCCAGGTCAGATAGGGCAGATAGGGGGCAAAGATGTCGCTTTCGTCCGCCGCGACCAACACGTCGTAATCGGGTGCGCGCTGTGTGAAGACGGGCATCCGGGCCTGGACCTGGACATGTCCGGAATCGGTGCTGCGGGCGCCGCCGGTATCCTCGAACAGGCGTTCCTCGACGATCCTGGCACCGAACTTGGCGGCGGCACGGCGATAGGCGGCGGCCAGGGCCTGATCCTCGGGGTGGCTGCCGGGGACCAGCAGCCAGTCGGGCCAGTTCTTCCACATCAGGAACTGCGCCAGCCCGTCGGCCAGCATCGCATGGCTGGGTGCGACATGGATGGTGTTGAACCGGCAGTCCGCCCCGCGCAGGGCATCGCCCCGCGCCTGCGCGTTCAACAACATCGCCCGGTCGCCTGCCTGGTCGGCCAGGGCCAGGGTGGTCGCATCGTCGGCCATCACCACGACGAACTGGATGCCCTCGGCGATCACCTTGTCCAGTTCCGCCGCCGCCGTGGCGGGCGTGGCCTTCACCTCGACCGCCTCGAAATCCTGGCCCATGAAGCGGCCGGTGGTATCGTTGTCCTCGATGGCAAGCCGCGCGCCGGCGAATCCCAGATCCGCTGGCGGCAGATCCAGTCGCGAGATCGGCGGCAGGCGCTGTTCGTCCACGCGCAGAACGGCGGCGCGGATCACCTGCATCTCGGGTTGGGCTGTGGCAGGGCCGGCCAATGCGCAGGCGCCCACCGCAATCCCGATGATTCCCTTGAACATTCCATGTCTCCCTTGGGCCATGTTGGGTCGGCCGAGACCTTGCGGCAAGACGGTTTTTGTTCCTGACCGGACCGGGAACAAATGGCTAGGCCTTTGGTCTTATGGACGGCCCCGCCAGCCCGTCGCATGGTCGATCCGCACCAGAACGGGGGATGATGGATGTTTCACAGGATGCTGGCGATCGTTGCGGCAGGGATGCTGACGGGGTTGCTGACGGGACCGGACGCGGCCCATGCGCATGGTCCGTCGCGGATCAAGGCCGAACAGTCGGTGGTGCTGGACGCCACCCCCGACGAGGTGTGGCAGGTCATCGGACGATTCGATGACATGGCCTGGCATCCCGCCGTGGCCCGGACCGAAATGGTGCCCGAAGGCGCCCCCGCCGATGTCCCCGAGGAATCGACCCGGATCCTGTATCTGAAGGCGGACGCCGGCGAGCCCACGATCACCGAACGGCTGATGTCCATCGACCCCGACAAGCGGCAGTACAAATACATGATCACCGATGTCGCGGTCGATGTCCTGCCGGTCACGAACTATTCCTCGACCCTTTCGGTCAAGGACAAGGACGGCAAGGCCGAGGTGGTCTGGAAGGGCGGCTTTTATCGTGGATTTCCCAACAACGATCCCCCGGTCGATCAGAACGACGATGCCGCCCTGGCGGCGGTGAACGCGATCTATCAGGCCGGAATGGATGCCCTGGCCGAACGCTTCGGCACCGCCGAGTGAGATTTGCCGTTCTGGTCTTGATGCTGGCCTCTCCGGCGGTGGCCGGAGATCTGGCCTTTGTGACCAGCCAGAACGCCGAAACGGTGACGATCCTCGACACTGTATCGGGCTCTGTTCTGGCGCAGGTGGCCGTTCCGGGAAAGCCCGCGCCTGTCGCCTATGACCCCGCAGCGGGCCGGGCCTATGTGATCGCGGCGGATACCGGGCGGCTGTTCGTTCTGGACGAGACGGGGGCGGTAACGGACAGCCGGGATCTGGGCGAAGGCGCCTTCGGACTGGCTGCGACGGCGCAGGACGGGCTGTTCGTGACCGACTGGTTCGGGGCCCGGCTGCTGCGCCTGGACCGTGATCTGAACGAGATCTGGCAGACGCCCACCGGAGCGGCACCCGCCGGCGTCGCGGTCAGCGACGATGGCCGCTGGGTGGCGACGGCGGATCGCGACGACGATCGGGTCAGCATCTTTGACGCGCAAACCGGGGTGCTGCTGCACCGGGTCGGCACGGCAGGTGCGCATCCGTTCGGCATTACATTCCACGATGAGCGGTTCTGGACGGCGGATGTCCAGGGAGACAGCGTTTCGGTGATCGACCCTGCCGCGGGAAGGCTGGCGGGATCGATCCCCACCGGCAGCCACCCCTATGCCGTGGCCTTCGCCGGGGGGCGGGGATTTGTGACCAATCAATACGCGGGTACGCTGACCGTCTTTGATCCCGCCACACTGGATGCGGTGGCCGAGATTCCGGTCGGCGATTATCCCGAAGGGATCAGCCCGCTGCCCGGCGGCGATGCCGTGGCGGTCGCGAACTGGGAATCCGACACGCTGGTCATCGTGGACGCTGAAAGCCTGGCAGTGCGGTCGGAATTCCCCATGCCGTCCGGTCCCCGCGCCTTTGGCCAGTTCACGGGTCGTCAGGAGTCGCCCTGACAAGGGCTGCGCCGCCCGCCGCCTGCCAGCCCTCGACCCCGTCGGGGAACCAGTGGACGCCGGCATAGCCCAGGGACACCGCGCGACGCGCGGCGTTCCAGCTCATCCAGCAATCGCTGCGACAAAAGATCACCACAGGCGCGTTCCGATCGCCGTTCGTAGCCTGTTCCAGGCCGCGTTCCAGCCGTGCCTGTTCGGCGGGGGCCAAGGCTTCATAGCCGGTATCCCACAGCCAGACCGCTCCGGGGATCGTTTCATGAACCGGCTCGCGCCAGACCGTTCCTTCGGGCAATCCCTCGGGACGGGTCTTGCGGGGCAGCACATCCAGAAAGGGCACGCCCGCCTCGTGCAGCCGGATCGCCTCGGCCCCGTCGATGACGCTGGCCCCCCGCAGCGTGGCCGGTACCGGCGCGCGATACGGTTCGCCCCGGTATGTATCGGGTTCTGGCACCTGCGCCGCAGCCGATCCCGCCAACGCAAGCGCCAGCAGGATCATGCGGATCACTGGATCAGCTCCTTGCCGTAATCATCGACAAGGGGCACACCGGCATCGCGCAGGATGGCGTCGATCTCGTCCTGGTGGCGACGGATCAGGCTGTTCAGTTCACGCTTCCATTCCTGTTCCGGCAGGCGCACGCCCATGGTGATGCGATAGAACATTCGGGGGCCTTGCGTCTCCTTCAGCAGCGGCGTGAATTGCAGGTCTGGATCGTCCTTGACGCGTGGACCGGCCAGCGGCCCCCACAGCACGGCAGCGTCCAGCGTGCCGTCTTTGACCCCTGCGATCAGATCGCCGACCGGGTCCTTGACGCGGCGGTCCACGAACAGGTCGGCGCCGCGCATGTCCTTGGCCAGCCCGACCTGCGCCATGATGGTGGCAGGCGGCGATCCGGCGATCACCCCGATGGGACGGTCCTTCAACGCCGGGTCGGTCAGACGGTCAACCGACGCAAGATCGCTGTCCCGACGCGTCACGATGCCAAAGACCGAGGTATAATAGTGGTTGGTATTCTGCACCAGCTCGTCGCCCTGGGCATAGCCCATCACGACATCGCATTCCCCGGCACGCAATGTGCGGGTGATGAAGCCCGCGCCCAATGGAAACCAGGTATAGGCGACGGGCAGACCCAGCCATTGCCCGAACGCTTCGGCCAGCCGGTTTTCGAACCCCGATCCGTCGCGCATCGACATGGGCGCATTGGCCGGGTCGGCGCAGACACGGAACTGCGTGGTGGACCGCAGGTCGGCTACCTGAGCCGCCGCAGGGGCCGCGCTCAGTGCCAAAAAGGACGCAATCAGCCAGAACAGGACGGGCATGTCACATCGACATGCAGGAATCTTCCTGCGCCGTATATTCCTCGGACTTGTCCTCGCGCTCTGCCGGGCGTCCGCGCGGCAGGTCGCCCGCGCCGCGGGCCAGCAGATAGACATAGATGTCGTCGATATAGCACCAGACGTTCTTGTTCGTGCCAAAGGCAGGCATCACCTGGTTCTGCGATGCGTCCACCTGCTTCTTGCCCGATGCCACGATTTCCTGAAAGGCGTAATAGTCCATCTGCAGAACCGAGTTCTTCAACGCAGGAGCATAAGTCGATCCTTCGCCATCGGGACCGTGGCAGACATGACATTCGGCCGAATAGCGCCGGAAGCCGTTGAAGGTCGCGAAATCCACGACGCCGTCCTCGATCTTGAAGGTCGGAATGCCCTCGGCATTGTACCACCGGCCATTTTCAAAGGTTTCGGGGGTAATATCCATGCCGTTGGCAAGGACCGGTCCTGCGGCATTGCCGCTGCTGTCAGGTTCAGGCTCGGCGGCACCCGATACCGCGGCTGCCGCGCCGGCGCCGGCATTTGCCGGATCGGTGGCAGGGGCCGGGGTGGTTGCATCCTGCGCCCAGACAGGCGCGGCGATCGTGACACCAAGGGCCAGGGCCGCAAGACCCGTGATGGCTTTCATTCCGTCATTCCTCCCGATTTTTTCGACTGCCCGCTCGTGTCGGGCAAAACTTCCCCCCGCAGGTTAGCTGCGGGGGGAGTCTTTCACAGGACAACTTTGCGTTTGCTGGCCAAAAGTATTAGCCGCTGGTCGCGCTATCCGCAGGGGCCGGTTCCGCTGCGGGATCGGCCGCGGCCGAAGCCTCGCCCGGCAGTTCGAACACGGTCAGTTGGCCACCCAGTTCGGTATAGTCCGACAGCGAGGAATAGCCGCCCACCGCGCCCAGACCGTCGGCGGGATTGGTCAGTCCGGCCGCAAGACCGATGCCCGCCCAGCCGCCGACGCCCGACAGCACGCCGATATACTGCTTGCCGCCGTGCTCATAGGTCATCACGTTGCCGATGATCCCCGACGGGGTCTTGAACTTGTAGAGTTCCTCGCCCGTTTCGGCATCGACAGCCTTCAGGAAACCTTCCAGCGTGCCGTAGAAGACCACATCCCCCGCCGTGGCCAAGGCGCCCGACCAGACCGAGAATTTCTCGGGCAGCGACCACTTGATCTCGCCGTTGATGTTGTCCCAGGCGATGAAGTTGCCCATGCCGCCGTGGCTTTCGGGGGCCGGATACATCGCCAGCGTGGCACCGACGTAAGGCTGGCCTGCCGTATAGGCCACGCGGAAGGGTTCATAATCCATGCAGACATGGTTGGTCGGCACATAGAACATCTGCGTCTTGGGCGAATAGGCCGCCGGCTGCTGGTCCTTGGTGCCAAGGGCCGCCGGGCAGATGCCGGTGGTGTTCTCGTCCTCGCCGTTCTGGGCAGTCGAGTATTCGGCGACCACGGCCGGACGGCCATAGTTTTCCGAATTGGGATCCATGTCCACGCCGGTGGTCCAGTTCACCGCCGGATCATACTTTTCGGCCACCAGCAGTTCGCCCGATTCGCGGTCCAGCGTATAGGCCAGACCGTTGCGGTCGAAATGGGTCAGCAGCTTGCGTTCCTGGCCGTCGATTTCCTGTTCGGTCAGGATCATCTCGTTGACGCCGTCATAGTCCCATTCGTCATGGGGCGTCATCTGATAGAACCACTTGGCCATGCCGGTGTCGGCATCGCGGGCCATGATGGTCATCGACCACTTGTTGTCGCCAGGACGCTGCGACGGGTTCCAGGTCGAGGGGTTGCCGGTCCCATAATAGATCAGGTTCAGGTCCGGGTCATAGGAATACCAGCCCCAGGTGGTGCCGCCGCCGATCTTCCACTGGTCGCCTTCCCAGCTGTTGAGGCTGCTGTCGGCGCCGATGGGTTTGCCCAGATGGGTGGTCTTTTCGGGATCGACCAGCATTTCCTCGTCCGGGCCGGTCGAATAGGCTTTCCAGACTTCGGACCCGTCTGACAGGTTATAGGCGGTGACACGGCCGCGCACGCCGTATTCCCCGCCCGAAACGCCCACGATCACCTTGTCGCCCACCGGCAGGACGGTGGCGGTGTTCGTCTCGCCAGCGGCCGGGTCGCCGGTCTTGACCTGCCATTTCACCTCGCCCGTCATGGCGTCCAGCGCCACCAGCGTGGTGTCGGCCTGATGCGAGAGGATCAGCCCGTCGGCATAAGCGACACCCCGATACACGGTGTCGCAGCACATGACCGCGATCACCTCGGGGTCCTGCTGGGGTTCATAGCGCCACAGGATCCTGCCGTTGTCGTTCAGATCCAGCGCATAGATGTTGTTGGGAAACGGCGAATGGACATACATCACATCGCCGATGACCAGCGGCCCACCCTCGTGACCGCGCAGCACGCCGGTCGAAAAGGTCCAGGCGACGCGCATGTCGCCCACGTTGTCGCGGTTGATCTGGTCCAGTTCGGAATAGCGCGTATTGGCATAGTCGCCGGTCTGGATCGCCCATTGCTCGGGCTTGCCCGTTTCGGTCAGGACGCTTTCGTTGGCATAGACCGACGCGCCCGTCAGAACCAGCACGGCAGCCGTGCTGTTCAGCAATCGTTTCATGAAGTGCTCCTCCGCTGTTGGAAGCAGGCAACGGGCTTCCTCCTCCCGTGCCGTCCATGGGGCAGTCTTTGACCCGGGGACCGATGCGTCAATGCAACCTTCCGGCATTTCACCCTAAAGTCTTACGGTGATTTGCCAGTCCTGTCAGGAAGATCCGGCAAGGCACCGAAACAGACGCTCGGCATGCCACATGACGTGATCGCCCATAAAGGTCTGCACGAAAAAGTAGCTGTGGTCATAACCCGGCTGCATCCGGAACTGGCCCGGCTGACGCCGCGCCATCATGGCCTGGGCCAGCGACTCGGGGCGCAGCTTGTCCAGAAACTGATCGGCGCTGCCCTGGTCGATCAGGATCTCGTCCGGATAGCCGCGTTCGGTCATCAGGATCGTGGCGTCATGGGCACGCCAGGCCGCCCGGTCATCGCCCAGATAGGCCCCAAGCTGCTTTTGCCCCCAGTCGGATTCGGTGGGATTGGCGATGGGCGCGAATGCCGAGACCGACCGAAAGCGATCGGGATGGGTCATGGCGATGGTCAGCGCGCCATGCCCGCCCATCGAATGCCCGGTGATCCCCATGGCGTCGGGCGCCACGGCAAAGGCCCCCGTCACCAGGTCGGGCAGCTCGTCCACGACATAGTCCCACATGCGGAAATGCGGCGCCCAGGGATCGCGGGTGGCATTGACGTAAAAGCCTGCCCCCTGTCCCAGGTCATAAGCCTTGTCATCGGCCACGCCCTCGCCGCGCGGCGAGGTGTCGGGAAAGACAATGGCCATACCCGCCTCGGAGCACCAGTGCTGAGCGGCGGCCTTGGTCATGGCGTTTTCATGGGTGCAGGTCAGGCCCGACAGATACCACAGCACCGGCGCGCGTTCGCCCGCCGCCAGATCCGGCATGAACACCGCGAATGTCATGTCGGTGCCGGTGGCGCGCGAACGATGGCGATAAACGCCCTGCACGCCGCCGAAGCTGCGGTTTTCCGAAAGGGTTTCCAGGCTCATCGCGATCCTCCTGCGGGGTTGCAAGCGCCGGGGCAGTCCCCGGCGCCGCGTCACCAAACGACGCGCGGAACCTGCCCGCAACGGCGAATCGGGCGATGTCCGCCAAAGGGACCGGCTGGGCGGGGGTGGCTTTCGCCATCTGGGCCATCAGCCCAGTTCGTCCACCGACCTGATGACCTTGCCCAGAAGGCCGTAATCCAGCGCCTCTTGCGTGTTCAGCCAGAAATCGCGCTGCGTGTCCTTTTCGATGCGTTCGACCGGCTGGCCGGTCGCCTCGGCAAAGATATGGTTCAGGCGGTCGCGCATCAGGCGCACCTGTTCGGCCTGGATCATCATGTCCGACGAGGTGCCACCGATCCCGCCCGAGGGCTGGTGGATCAGAAAGCGCGTGTTGGGCAGGCAGAAGCGGTTTTCCTTTTTCGCCGCGACAAAGATCAGCGCGCCCGCGCTGGCGACCCAGCCCGAACCGATGGTGCGCACGTTGGGGCGGATGAACTTGATCACGTCGTGGATCATGTCGCCCGATTCCACATGCCCCCCGGGCGAGGAGATCAGCATGTTGATGGGCTTGTCGCTGTCCTCGGCCAAGGCCAGCAGATGTGCCACGGTGCGCTGCGCCAGCTTGTCGTTGATGGCGCCGGCAACGATCACCGTGCGCGACTTGAAATACAGCTTGCCGATCTTGTCGCCCTCGGGCAGGCCCAGGCCCTCGTCCTTGTCGCCCTTGCGGCGGCGGTCGTCCTCTTCCTCTTCCTCGTCGTCGTCATCGTCCAGCCACTGGTGACGCATCGGCCTGCTCCTTTATCTCATGGCGACGGCGGGACCAGCGGCCCCGCCGTTCTTCTTACCTATGCAGCCGTTAGCGATCAGTAAAGAACGACCGAGCGGATCGATTCCCCGCTGTGCATCAGATCGAAGCCCTTGTTGATGTCGTCCAGCGGCATGGTGTGGGTAATCATCGGATCGATCTCGATCTTGCCGTCCATGTACCAGTCCACGATCCGCGGCACGTCCGTGCGGCCGCGCGCACCGCCGAAGGCCGTGCCCTTCCAGACCCGCCCGGTGACAAGCTGGAAGGGACGGGTGCTGATCTCGGCGCCGGCGGGGGCCACGCCGATGATGACCGACTGGCCCCAGCCGCGATGGGTGCATTCCAGCGCGTCGCGCATCACCTTGACGTTGCCCGTGGCATCGAAGCTGTAATCCGCACCGCCGATCTGGTCGAAGGGGGTCTTGGTCATCTCGACGATGTGGCTCACGACGCTGCCTTCGATTTCCCTGGGATTGACGAAATGGGTCATGCCGAAACGCTCGGCCATTTCCTTCTTGTCATTGTTCAGGTCCACGCCGATGATCATGTCGGCGCCCGCCAGCCGCAGGCCCTGGATCACGTTCAGCCCGATGCCCCCCAGGCCGAACACCACACCCTTGGAGCCGATCTCGACCTTGGCGGTGTTGATGACCGCGCCGATGCCGGTGGTCACGCCGCAGCCGATATAGCAGATCTTGTCGAAGGGCGCGTCTTCACGCACCTTGGCCACCGCGATTTCCGGCAGCACCGTGTAGTTCGAGAAGGTCGAGCATCCCATGTAATGGCGGATCATGGTGCCGTCGGGCATGGAAAACCGGCTGGTGCCGTCGGGCATCAGGCCCTGCCCCTGGGTTGCGCGGATCCGCGTGCAAAGATTGGTCTTGCCCGACAGGCAGGACGCGCATTCGCGGCATTCCGGGGTATAAAGCGGGATGACATGGTCACCGGGTTTCAGGGATTTGACGCCGGGGCCGACCTCGACCACCACGCCCGCCCCCTCGTGGCCCAGGATCGCCGGAAACAGCCCTTCGGGGTCGTCGCCCGAGCGGGTGAATTCGTCGGTGTGGCAGATGCCGGTCGCCTTGATCTCGATCATCACCTCGCCCTCTTTCGGGCCGTCCAGGTTGACCTCCATCACTTCCAGCGGTTTGCCAGCCTCCAGGGCTACGGCGGCGCGGGTCTTCATCGTCAACTCTCCTATCCGTTCGGACATACATGGCGGCAGGGGCCGCATTGCGGCCCCTGCAGATTTCGCCGGGTTCAGATCAGCGTCAAGCCGCCAGCGCGCCCGACCGCTTGGCGACATGGGTCGCGATGGCATCCATCAGCGGCGGCGACAGGGCGTCATAAGGTTCCAGCCCCAGTTCGCGCAAACGCGACCGGATGGCATCCATCCGGGACGGATCGACGCCCGATTCGATCACGCTGCTGACAAAGGCCGCGAATTCCGGGGCCGACCAGCCGGATTCGCCCGACAGTTCGGTATGCACGAAATCAAGGCCATAGAATGGATGGTCCTTGTTTTCGATCCGGCCATACATGTGGACGCCGCAATCACGGCACGCATACCGCTGGATCGGGGCGTCCTTGTTGACGACCTGCAGCTTGTCGCCGTTTTCCAGAACCTCGACGGCATCGCGCGATACCACGGCGACCATGCTGAAGATGGCACCCTCGGGCTTCCAGCACTTGGTGCAACCGCAGACATGGTTGTGGGCCGTTTGCGCGCCTACCCGGACCTTGACCGGGTTCGTGGCGCATTTGCAGGTCAGGGTTCCCCCCGAAAACCCCGAATCACCCTGCTTGATGCCGTGATCGACAGCAGGGTGGATCGTCACCCCTTCGGTGTTGGCCATGGTCTTCCCTCCCGATGTTTCCGTCAGCGTCGCCCCATCGGGAACATTCGGCAAGTCAGCGGAAGGTTGTAGCGCCCAGGCCGCCGAGCGCCCGTCAGCTTGCGGGCATCGAGGATACGCCGACCTTTGCAGGGCGCAGCAGGCGGTCGTGCAGGCGGAAGCCGTTGTCCATCACCTGGATGATCTCGCCCGCCTTGGTACCGGGAACGGCGGCCTCGAACATCGCCTCGTGTTCAGAAGGGTCGAAGCGATCGCCGGGCTGGGGGGTGATAAGGGCGATGCCATGCTTGGCAAAGACATTGGACAGCTCGCGCAGGGTCAGTTCGACCCCTTCGATCAGGGCGCTTGCGGCGGCGCGCTGTTCAGGGGTTGCTGCATCCAGCGCACGGGTCAAGGCGTCATGGACCGGCAGCAGGTCGCGGGCCAGGCGCGATCCGCCATACTGTTCGGCGTCGCGGCGATCCTTGTCGGCACGCTTGCGCGCATTTTCGGCATCGGCCAGGGCGCGCATGAACTTGTCGCGGAATTCATCGCGCTCGGCCATGAGGGCTGCGATCTCATCGTCAGGATCGGCCAGGGGGTCAGCCAGAATATCGTCCAGGGGTTGTTCGTTCTGATCGTTCATCGTGTTTCTCATCCTTTCCGGCCGGACAGCACCCGCCCGACCAGTTGCGCCGTGTAGTCCACAATCGGCACGATCCGGCCATAGTTCAGCCGCGTCGGCCCGATGACGCCCACGGCGCCTACAATCTTTCGGTCGGCATTCATATAGGGCGAAACCACCAGAGCGGAACCCGAAAGCGAAAAAAGCTTGTTTTCCGATCCGATGAAAATCCGCACCCCATCGCCCTGTTCGGCCAGTTCCAGAAATTCCACGATGTCGCGCTTGCGTTCCAGGTCGTCGAACAGCACCCGGATGCGGTCCAGATCGGCAATCTCCTGGTCCAGCAGGTTTGAGCGTCCCCGCACGATCAGCCGGGGATCGGACGACTGGTGGTCCCACAGCGCCATCCCGGACTGGACCAGTTCGGCCGCCAGCACGTCCAGCTCGCGCCGGCGGGCCGCGATCTCTTGCCCGATCTGGCCGCGCAGTTCGGACAGGGTCTTGCCCTCGGCCATGGCGTTCAGGAAATTGCCGGCCTCGCGCATGGACGACGGGGTCTGCCCCGCCGGGGGGGTAAACAGGCGGTTTTCGACATGCCCGTCTGCAAAGACCAGCACCACCAGCGCCCGGTCGGGCCCAAGGCTGACGAATTCGATGTGCCGGATCGGCGCCTCGTGCTTGGGCATCAACACCAGGGACGCGCCCCGCGTGATTGACGACAGCGCCGTGCTGACTCGGTCCAGCAGCACGCCGGTGTCGGGATCGTCGTTGCCCAGCGTCTGGTCGATGGCCGCGCGGTCGGTGGCGGTGACCGGATCGACCTCCATCATCCCGTCCACGAACAGCCGCAGCCCCTGCTGCGACGGCATCCGCCCGGCCGACACATGGGGGCTGTCCAGCAGCCCCATAAGTTCCAGATCCTGCATGACGTTGCGCACGGTTGCCGCGCTCAGCTTTTCCGACAGGGCGCGGGTCAGCGTGCGGGAACCCACCGGTTCGCCGGTTTCCAGATAGGTTTCGACCACGCGGCGAAAGATCTCGCGCGAGCGGTCGTTCAGTTCGTGCAGGGCCGAGTTCTGGTTCATGTCCCTCGCGGGGTTGCGTGATGGGCCGGCGGGGCGGTATGGGGCAGCATCTTCGCGAAAGGAAAAACCATGCGCCCGTCTGGCCGGAATCTAAGCCAAATGCGTCCGATTTCAATCGAAACCGGCGTGATGGCCCATGCCGAGGGGTCATGCCTGATCCGGGTCGGCAATACCCATGTGCTGTGCAGCGCCACGCTGGAGGACAGCCCGCCGCGGTTCCTGAAGGGCACCGGTCTGGGATGGGTCACGGCGGAATACGGGATGCTGCCGCGCGCCACCAATACCCGCAACCGGCGCGAGGCCGCCCAGGGCCGCCAGTCGGGCCGCACGCAGGAAATCCAGCGCCTGATCGGGCGCAGCCTGCGGGCAGGCGTGGACCGGGTGGCGCTTGGCGAGCGGCAGATCACCATCGACTGCGACGTGATCCAGGCCGATGGCGGCACCCGCTGCGCCTCCATCACCGGGGGCTGGGTCGCGTTGCGGCTGGCCGTGAACAAGCTGCTGAAGGCGGGCGCGATCATCAGCGATCCGATCATGGACCATGTGGCCGCCGTGTCCTGCGGCCTTTACGCAGGCCAGGCCGTCCTGGACCTGGACTATGCCGAGGACAGCGAGGCCGGGACCGACGGCAACTTCGTCCTGACCGGCGCGGGCCGGTTGATCGAGGTGCAGATGTCGGCCGAGGGCGCCACCTTCAGCCGCGACCAGATGGGGCAGCTTCTGGATCTGGCCGAGGCGGGCATGGCCGAACTGGTCGCCGCCCAGAAGGCCGCCGTCGCATGAGGCGTTTCGACGGCACCCGCCTGCTGATGGCCACCCACAACGCGGGCAAGCTGGACGAGATGCGCGCCCTGCTGGCCCCTTACGGTGTCGACGTGGTGGGCGCCGCGGACGCGGGCCTGCCCGAGCCGGAGGAGACGGAAACGACCTTCGTCGGCAATGCCCGCATCAAGGCGCGCGCGGCGGTTCAGGCAACCGGGCTGCCGGTCCTGGCGGATGACAGCGGCCTCTGCGTCGATGCCCTGGACGGGGCACCGGGCGTCTATACCGCCGACTGGGCGGAAACCGGCAACGGGCGTGATTTTCGCATGGCCATGCAGCGGACCTGGGACGAGCTTGACTTTGCAAACGCCCCTGCCCCGCGCAGGGCGCAATTCCGCTGCACCCTTGTCCTGATGTGGCCCGACGGCCACGACGAGGTGTTCGAGGGCGTCTTGCCCGGTCAGGTCGTCTGGCCGCCGCGCGGGGTTGAAGGCCACGGCTATGACCCCATCTTCATGCCGGACGGGCATGATATGACCCTGGGAGAAATGCCGCCTGCGATGAAGAACGGCCTCAGCCATCGGGCGCGGGCGGTGGAGCAGATGATAAGGGGCAGCTTTGCAGAGAATCTCGACCGGATCGCCCTTTGAAGCGGCGATGGGCTACAGCCGCGCGGTGGTGAAGGGCGACTGGCGCTTTGTGTCGGGCGTCACCGGCTATGACTATGGCGCGATGACCATGCCGGACGATCCATGCGAACAGGCCCGGAACTGCTTTCGCACGATCTTTTCGGTTCTGAAGGATGCGGGCTTTGCCCCCGGCGACATCGTGCGCGTGCAATACACCGTCACCGACGCGACTCTGGTAGAGGCGATCACCCCCGCCCTTGCCGAAGCCATGGGCACCATTCGTCCCGCCGCGACCATGGTCATCGCCGGCCTGATCCGGCCCGAGATGAAGGTCGAAATCGAAGCAACGGCGATGCGGGCATGATGATGCCGGAACCAGAGAATTTTGCGGAAGACTGGCGGGCCGGAGGCTTTGGCCTTTATGTCCACTGGCCGTTCTGTCAGGCGAAATGTCCCTATTGCGACTTCAACAGCCATGTCGTGCCGGTCGTGGATCAGGCCCGCTGGGCCGCCGCGCTGTCGTCGGAAATCGCCCGCCTTGGCGCCGAACTGCCGGGCCGTCATCTGGGCAGCATCTTCTTTGGCGGCGGCACGCCATCGCTGATGGAGCCCGAAACCGTGGATGCGGTGCTGCGCGCCGCCCGTGCCGCCTGGGGCTTTGCCAATGACATCGAGATCACGCTGGAAGCGAACCCCACCAGCGTGGAACGAGGCCGCTTTCAGGGCTTTGCGGATGCCGGCGTGAACCGGCTGTCGATGGGCATCCAGGCGCTGAACGATCCCGACCTGCGCGCCTTGGGCCGGATGCATTCCGTGGCCGAGGCTCGGGCGGCCTTCGATGTGGCGCGATCCTGTTTCGATCGGGTCAGCTTTGATCTGATCTATGCCCGTCAGGGCCAGACGCGGGCTGCTTGGCGCGCGGAACTGGCCGAGGCGCTGGCGATGGCCGTCGATCACCTGTCGCTGTACCAGTTGACCATCGAGCCGGGCACAGCCTTTGGCGCGCGGGCCGCGGCGGGCAAGCTGCGCGGCCTGCCCGACGACGATCTGGCTGCCGACATGTATCTGGAAACCCAGGATATCTGCGAGGCGGCGGGCCTGGCGGGCTATGAGACCTCGAACCATGCCCGCCCCGGCGCGAAAAGCCGCCACAACCTGGTCTATTGGCGCCAGGGCGACTGGGCGGCGGTCGGTCCCGGCGCGCATGGCCGGATCACCACCCCCGCCGGGCGCTTTGCCACCGAGGCGCACCGGGCTCCGGCAGTCTGGCTGAACGCCGTGGAGCGGCAGGGAACGGGGGAATGCCTGCGCGAGTTGGTGCCCTTGGACGAACAGGCGACAGAATACCTGCTGATGGCGATGCGATTGTCCGAAGGACTGGATCTGGCCCGTCATGCCCGGCTGGCGGGGGCGCCCCTGGACCCTGGCGCCATCGCGCGCCTGGCTGATCTGGGCATGGTCGTTCGCCAGAACGGCCGCCTGCAAAGCACGCGGCAGGGCAGGCCGCTGCTGAATGCCATCCTGCGCGAACTGGCGGCCTGATGCGACAGCGGTTGTGGTATGTTCTGGGCTTTGTCGCGCTGGGCATGGGCATCGTCGGAATCGCCCTGCCGGTGGTGCCGACCGTGCCCTTTCTGCTGCTGGCTGCGGCCGCCTTTGCACGCAGCAATCCCCGCCTGGAACGGCGCATCCTGGACCATCCGACCTATGGCCCGCCCGTCCGGGCCTGGCGCGAGCATGGCGCCATCAGCCGTCTGGCCAAAATCTGGGCCACGCTGGCCATGGCCGGCGGCGTGGGCTTCAGCCTGCTGGCGGGAATGCCCCCGTGGGTCGTGGCGGCGCAGGCAATGATCTGCACCGTCATCGGCGCCTATGTCGTCACCCGGCCCGAAATCTAGGCCGTCCTGTGTGCCCCAAGCCCGCAAACCCTGTGTCCCCGCCGCCCTTGGCCGGCCGGATCGAAGGACTGGCAATAGTGGATCTGGCCCGGCGGTTGATCGGGGCAGAACTGCTGGTGCGCGGCGTCGGCGGCATTGTCATCGAAACCGAGGCCTATGGCCGCGACGATCCGGCCTCGCACAGCTTTCGCGGGCCGACACGCCGCAACACCGCGATGTTCGGACCGGCGGGCCATGCCTATGTCTATCGCTCCTATGGCATCCACCTGTGCCTGAATGTGGTGGGCCGACCCGGCGAGGCCGTGCTGATCCGTGCGCTGATGCCGACCCGGGGACAAGAAGCCATCGCGATGCGCCGGAACAGTCCGGCCCTGTGCAACGGGCCGGGCCGTCTGACGCAAGCCTTGGGGGTCCGACCCGAGGATGACGGCGCCCCCTTCGATGGCGGCGATCTGTCGCTGACGCTTGCCGATCATCCCGGTCCCCTTCTGACAGGGCCGCGTATCGGCATCAGCCGGGCGCAGGATCGGCCCTGGCGCTTTGGCCTTGCAGGGGCACCGGGCCTCAGCCGGCCGTTTCCGGCGTAAGGGCCTATCCCACCACCCGGGACAATGCCCCGTCTATGGCGTCTGTGATGCGGTCGATGTCGTCGGAGGTGGCGATGAGCGCCGGCGAGAGGCACAGGGTGTTGTTGAACCCCGGCAGCGAGCGGTTGGTGGCGCCGATGATGACGCCCTGGGCCAGACAGTCGGCCACCACCGCCTGAACCTTGCGTTCGTCCAGCGGTTCCTTGGTGGCCCGGTCGGCGACCAGCTCGGCCCCGCAGAACAGGCCCTTGCCGCGCACATTGCCGATCACCGAGTGTTTTTCCTGAAGCGCGCGCAGGTTGGCCAGCACCCGCGCGCCCATGGCCGCGGTATTCTCGAGCAGTCCCTCATCCTCGATGATGCGCATGTTCTCCAGCGCGGCGACCGGGCCGGCGGTGCAGCCGCCGAAGGTGGAAATGTCGCGGAAATAGCCCATGGGGTCGGCCGCGTCGTCCTTGAACATCTCGAACACCCGCTCGGTCGTCACCGTGCAACTGATCGCGGCGTAACCCGAGGCCACGCCCTTGGCCATTGTCACAAAATCGGGTTCGATCCCGTAATGCTGATAGCCGAACCAGGTGCCGGTGCGGCCCAGCCCGCAGACCACCTCGTCGATGTGCAACAGGATGTCGTATTTGCGGCAGATCTCCTGGACGCGCGGCCAATAGCCCTCGGGCGGGGTGATCACGCCGCCGCCCGCCGTGACCGGCTCCAGGACGATGGCGCCCACGCTGTCGGGGCCCTCGCGCAGGATCACCTCCTCGATGGCGTCCGCAGCACGCTCGCCATAGTTTTCCACCTCCCACTGCGCGCGGTATTCCAGGCAGTGGGGCACGCGCACGAAGCCGTCGGGGTATGGCCCGTATTGCATGGCGCGCTGATCCTGGCCGGACGTCGCCAGCGTGCCCAGTGTGGTGCCGTGATAATCGCGATCCCGGTAGAGAATCTTCCATTTCCGTCCGCCGTGATGACGGGCCGCGATCTGGCGGACCATCTTGTAGACCTTCTCGTTGGCCTCTGATCCCGAATTCGAATAATAGACACGGGCCATCCCCGGCATCTTCTGGATAAGCCGTTCGGCAAACAGCGCCCCCGGCACCGTGCCCGCCGCCCCCGCGTAATAGTTCAACTTGACCAACTGGTCGCGGATCGCATCGGCGATGCTGGTCCGGCCATAGCCCACGTTGACCGTCCACACGCCGCCCGAGACCCCGTCCAGATATTCGCGCCCGGTCGCGTCCCACAACCGCATTCCCTTGCCTTCGACAAAGACGCGCGGATCGGTGGTTTCATATTGCTTGTGCTGGCTCAGGTGATGCCAGACATGCGCCCGGTCGGCGGAAACCACGTGGGAAAGGTCGTTCAAGGGATGGTCGAGAGACATGGGGACTCCTCTAGCAGCCGTGGCGGCATCGTTTCACGAAACCGGGTTCTCTCTCGAAAGGCAAGCGAAAGCCTGTCCCGACCGGAACGGACGGGCCCGTGCCGGGTTGATCCTTTCCGAAAGGAGATCAATCATGGCACAGCACTTCGATCCCAAGGCAGAGAACGAAAAGCATTCGGTCCAGCAGGCGGCCCAGCAGGCCAAGATGGGCAATGCCGATCCCGTTCTGAACCCCAAGCAGATGCAGCGATCGAACGAACCCAATGCGGGCGGCCAGAATCGTGAGGCGGGCGACCGTCCTGCCCGCACCAACGACCGTGCCACCAATGGCGGTGAGTAAACAGCCGACACAGGCATGATCCGGGGCCGACGCATCGGCGTCGGCCAGGCGACAGGTCAGGCCGCAGGATTGTCGAAAACGGGAACTGTCCCGATACGGCGCGGTTACATCCTGCGTTATTCGGATATCAGGACAAGCCCGTGTCGAAAGCCCCGTCGGAACCCTTGCCGGATCTGGAACTGGCCGATGTCGAGGCGGCGCAGACGGCCGCCAAACACCGCCATCACCCCCTTGTCAGAACCCTGGGCGCCATGAGCGAAATCGCCGACCAAACCCCGCTTGCGGTGGTCTGCGGGGTTGTTATCGCCGGGGGGCTTGCCGCACGCCGTGACGATCTGGTGCGGACAGGGATGCGCATGATGGCCGCACATGTTCTTGCCAACCTGGTCAAGCGTCGCATCAAGAACCGGGTTCGCCGATCACGACCGACCGAGGTTGTGGAAAAAGACCGCTATGTGTTCGAAGCGGGCGAAAGCCGGAACGGGAACGATACCTCCTTCCCCTCGGGGCATACCGCTGGCGCCGTGGCCGTGGCGCGCATCGTGGCAGGCGACCTGCCGCACCTGGCCCTGCCGGCCACAAGCATCGCCGTCCTGATCGGCGCCGTTCAGATTCCGCGTGCCAAGCACTATCCGCTGGATGTCGCGGCCGGCGCCGTTCTGGGCCTGGCGGCTGCGTGGACGGTCGATCGCATCGTGCCGCGCCCCTGTCGGCCATGAATGTGCCATCCTGGTGTTCCATGCCCATGGCAAAAACACATACGTCAGGGAACACGACCGGTCCTGAGCGGTTGAGCGGCTGCCAACCGCATTGCCAGCCGCCTTGCCAGTATCCGGGGAACCCATGGACATCACACTTGATTTGAACGGCACGTCCCATCGTCTGGACGTTGACCCGCGCACCACGCTGCTGGATGCGCTGCGGCATGATCTGGGCCTGACGGGCACCAAGAAGGGCTGCGACCATGGGCAATGCGGCGCCTGCACGGTGTTGATGGACGGCCGAAGGATCAATTCCTGCCTGACGCTGGCCTGCATGGCCGAAGGCAAGGAAATCACTACGATCGAGGGTATCGGCACCCCTGACCAGTTGTCCCCCCTGCAGCAGCAGTTCCTGGACCACGACGGCTTTCAATGCGGATACTGCACGCCCGGCCAGATCTGTTCGGCCACCGCCATGCTGGAGGAAATTGCCGCGGGCTGGCCCAGCCACGCATCCGGATCGCTGGAGGGGCCGTTCGATCTGTCCCATGCCGAAATCGCCGAACGCATGAGCGGCAACCTGTGCCGCTGCGCCGCCTACAGCAATATCGTCGCGGCAATCCGGCAGGCGGCCAAGGCCGATGCCCTGCACAAGGATGCGGCATGAAACCGTTCTCGTTTCATCGCGCGGCCTCGGTCGCCGACCTGCCTGCGGGCGCCACGATCATCGCGGGGGGCACGAACCTGCTGGACCTGATGAAGCTCGAGGTGATGACCCCGGATGCCCTGGTGGACATTACCCGCCTGTCACTGGACCGCATCGAGCCCGCGGCAGACGGCCTGCGGATCGGCGCCCTTGTCCGCAACAGCGACCTGGCTGCCGACGCTGTCATCCGGCGCGACTATCCGGTCCTGACGCGTGCCCTGTTGGCGGGGGCCAGCGGGCAGTTGCGCAACATGGCGACCACTGGCGGCAACCTGATGCAGCGGACGCGGTGTCCGTATTTCTATGACCGCCGTATGGCCTGCAACAAGCGCGAGCCCGGCACGGGCTGTGCGGCGATCGGGGGGATCACCCGCAACCATGCGATCCTGGGCACCTCGGATCATTGCATCGCAACCTATCCGGGCGACATGGCGGTGGCGTTGCGCGCGCTTGACGCCGAAGTCGAGATCGACGGCCCCGCACCCCGCCGGGTGCCGCTGGCGGATTTTCACCGGTTGCCCGGTGACACGCCCCATGTCGAAACCGTTCTGAAACCCGGCGAGATCATCACCGCCGTGGTCCTGCCTGCCCCGGTCGGGGGCCAGCAGCGTTACCGCAAGGTGCGCGACCGGGCATCCTATGCCTTTGCGCTGGTTTCGGTCGCAGCGGTCATCAGGGTTCAGGACGGGCGCATTGCCCATGCCGCCCTGGCTTTTGGCGGGGTCGCGGCCAAACCCTGGCGCGACCCGGATGCGGAACGCCTGCTCATCGGTCAACAGCCATCGGACGCGCTGTTCCAGAGCGCAGCCGACACGGTGCTGCGTCTTGCACGCAGCCAGGGCGACAATGGCTTCAAGATTCCCCTTCTTCGTCGCACGCTGATTGCGACGCTGCGGGATGCAACCGGCATGGAGGCAGCGGCATGACACGGCATCTGCGGGTCGATGAACCGATCCACGACAGTCCCCTGGACCAAATGGCCCAGGGTGTGCTGGGACAGCCGCTGAACCGGTTGGAAGGTCCGCTGAAGGTATCCGGCCGCGCGACCTACGCGGCCGAGTCCCGGCCCCGTGGCATGGCTTATGGCGTTCTGGTCCAGGCAGCCATTCCGGCTGGAAAGGTTCTGGGGATCGAGGATGCGCCCGGCGCCATCGCGGTCATCCAGGACAAGCGGATGATCCGGTATGCAGCGCAGGGTTTGGCAGAAGAAGGTCCGAAAGCAGGCCCGGAAGAGGTGGAATACATGGGCCAGGCCATTGCCCTGGTGGTGGCCGACAGCCTGGAAGCCGCGCGCCATGCGGCGCAGAACCTGAAAATCCGTTACGACGTGCAGGATGTACCCGTCGATCCGACCGCCGTTGTGCCCGAACTGCCCCCGAAGAAACAGTCCTCGACCGGCGATCTGGACAAGGCCATGCAGCAGGCCCCCTTCAGCGTCGATGCCGTCTGGCATACCCCCACCCACGCCGCAGCCGCGATGGAGCCCCATGCCGCGATCGCCGAATGGGACGGCGACAGCGTGACCATACGCGCCGGATTGCAGATGCTGTCGTCGAACCGCAAGCAAATGGCCGATGCTTTGGGCATCCGCCCGAAAAAGCTGCGCTTGCTGGCGCCCTATGTCGGGGGCGGCTTTGGATCGAAGCTGGGGATCAATGCCGAAGCGGTGGCAGCGGCCATTGCCGCCCGCGAATTGGGCCGCCCCGTGCAGGTGGTGATGACGCGCCAGCAGGTCTTTGATCTGGCGCACCGGCGATCCGAGACGCGCCAACGCATCCGGTTGGCCTGCGACCACGAAGGCCGGTTGACCGGGATCGGTCACGAGGCGCTTGTGTCGAACCTGCCGGGGTCCGACTTTTCAGAACCCGTAACCCAGGCCACGCCCTTTACCTATGCAGCGGCACACCGCCAGATCGTTCATGCCGTGGCCCGCATCCACCGCAGTTGTGCGGGGTCGGTCCGCGCGCCTGGCGAGGCGGTCGGCGTCACCGTATTCGAATGCGCCCTGGACGAATTGGCCGAAGCGGCGGACATTGATCCGGTGGCGTTGCGGCTGCGCAACATCCCCACCGTCGAGCCCGATACCGAACGCCCCTTTTCCAGCCACAAGCTGGCCGAAGCCCTGCACGAAGGCGCGGAACGATTCAATTGGTCGGAACGTCGGCCTCCCCGCCAGCGGGTCGAGGGAGAGTGGTTCATCGGCATGGGCATGGCGACCGCCGTTCGGGTGAACCAACTGGTCGAAGCGCGTGCCAAGGTGACGCTGGGCCCAGATGGCAGGGCGATTGTCGAAACCGACATGACCGACATCGGAACCGGCACCTACACCATTTTGGGCCAGATCGCCGCCGAAGCCCTTGGCCTGCCGCAAGAGCGCGTCGAGGTAAGGCTGGGCGATACTGATTTCCCCCCTGCGACGGGATCGGGTGGATCGTTCGGGGCCGCGTCCAGCGGCACCTCGGTGTATCTGGCATGCGAGGAGGTTCGGCAGCAGATTGCAAAAGCCATGGGTTGCGAGGCTGTGGATCTGACGCTCCAGAACGGACTGGCGCGGGCGGGGAATGTAGAAAAGCCTCTCTCCGATGTGATCCAGTCCCCCCTGGTCGGGGAAGGATATGTCGAGCCGGGAAAGACGGAAAAATCGGTCCGGCAGGCGACCTGGGGCAGCCATTGGGCCGAGGTTGCGGTGAACCGCTGGACTGGCGAGGTCCGCGTGCGGCGGATGCTGGGACTATTTTCCTGCGGGCGCATCCTGAATGAAAAGACTGCCCGGTCGCAATGCCTGGGCGGAATGGTGTTCGGCATGGGAATTGCCTTGACCGAAGCACTGGAACACGATCCCCGTGACGGTCACGCCGTCACGCGCGATCTGGGGGAATACCATATCCCCTGTCATGCCGATGTTCCCCATCTCGAGGTGCATTTCGTCCCCGAGCGCGATCCCTATGTCGGCCCGCTTCAGGCCAAGGGCATCGGAGAGTTGAGCATCTGCGGATCGGGCGCGGCGATCCTCAACGCCATCCACAATGCCTGCGGCATCAGGGTGCGCGATCTGCCTGCCACGCCGGACAAGATCATTGCGGCACTGGATCCATAGAACCAAGATCATCGGACCCCGGATCGGCCGCAACCTCGCCGTTCAGGCGCTGTTGCGGCCCAGAAGCTGGCAAAGCCTGTCCAGTTGGTCAAGATCGCCATAGGCAATCGTGACGGTACCGCCCTTCTGGCCGTCATGGTCGATAATCACCGGCATCTTCAATTGTGCAGACAAATCAGCCTCCAATGCCCGCGTGTCAGCGTCCTTATCGTTGTTTTTGCCGGATTTTCGGGTCGTTTTCGGGAGGTTTAGATCGGACTTCTGGCGCACGAGATTTTCGGTTTCCCGAACGGACAGGCCGTTGTCGATGATCTTTCGCGCCAAGGCGATGGGATTATCGGCGGTTATCAGCGCGCGCGCATGGCCTGCCGATAGCCTTCCCTCCTTGACATGGTCCTGGATGGGGTCGGGCAAGGTCAACAAGCGCAGAAGGTTGGCGATATGGCTGCGGCTCTTGTTCAATGCTTCGGCCAGTTTTTCCTGGGTATGGCCAAACCGATCCATGAGTTGACGAAAGGATGATGCTTCCTCGATAGCATTCAAATCGGCCCGCTGAATGTTCTCGATGATCGCGACTTCCAGAACTTCGGTATCGGACAGGTCGCGCACGATGACTGGCAATTCGTGCAACTGGGCCATTTGCGCTGCGCGCCAGCGGCGTTCGCCGGCCACGATCTGATATAGGCTGTCGTCCCCTGGATGCTTCCGGACAATCAAGGGCTGCAAGACCCCGCGCTGCCGCAAGGAATCCGCCAGTTCCTGCAAGGCGGCGGGATCGAAACTGCGCCGGGGTTGGTCGGGATTTGCGATAATCTGCTCGATGGGGACCAAGGTCCGATCCTTGACGGATTTGGCTTCCGGTGGGCCATCCAGGTCCAGATCGGCCATCAGCGCCGACAGTCCGCGTCCCAGTCCACGCTTGGCCAGTTTATTGTCGGTCATCAGGCAGCCTCTTTGACAAGGTTCAGTCGAGCGGCGAATTCGGCAGCAAATTGACGATACGCGGCGCTGCCCTTTGATGCAGGATCGTAGATCAGAACGGGTTGCGCAAAGGACGGAGCCTCTGAGACGCGCACATTCCGTGGAATGACCGTAGGGTAAACAAGGTCTCCCAAGGTGGCACGAACATCAGCTTCAACCTGCTGAGACAGATTGTTGCGATAATCGGACATGGTCAACAAGACCCCGTTCACGCGAAGGTCAGGATTTCCGGCATTTCTCACCTGTTTGACGGTGCTCAACAACTGAGACAATCCTTCCAAGGCATAAAACTCTGCCTGCAACGGGACCAATACCCCGTCGGCCGCCATCATGGCGTTCAACGTTAAAAGACCCAGCGCAGGGGGACAATCGATCAGAATGATGCGTTCCGGCTCGGGCAGGTCTAGCTTGTGCCGCAAAAGACGGGTCCTGTCCTTTGTCTGCGACAACTCCAGATCTGCCGATGAAAGATCCGAAGTGGCGGCAACAAGATCAAGATGCGGGATACCGGATGCGACCGTGCAATCTGCAAGACTTTCAGGCCCCGCAAGAAGGTCATAGACGGTTGTCCGGCGCTGATCGACCGGAATTCCCAAACCGGTCGAGGCATTTCCCTGAGGGTCCAGATCGATCAGGGTCGTCGGGTATCCTGCCATAGCCAAGGCGGCGCCCAGATTGATGGCGGTCGTGGTTTTTCCAACCCCACCCTTCTGATTCGCAATGGCGATGATTCTATTTCGCGCCATATGACACCTTGCTGATTTCCAAAATGGCTGCCTCCTCCTGAGTTTTACTAGGATGCGCCGTCCACAAGAAGTCCCATTGTTCTTGAGCGTCGCGAAGCTCTGCCCGCCATTTTTTGCCTTTCAACAAAAAGGCGCGGCCGTTCTGTGACAAATGACGCGCCAGATATGGCATAAGATCAGGCAAGCCCGCAAGAGCCCGTGCACTGATGATATCAGCCTTTAATGGTTCAACACATTCAATCCGTTGCGACAGGACAACAGCGTTTTTCAGGTTTGTTTCGCGGATAACCTGACGAAGAAATGTTGCTTTTCTTTGATCGCTCTCCACCAACGTGAACCGGGTCCCCGTATGCACCTTGGAAAACGCTACAACCAGTCCCGGTAGTCCGCCGCCGCTTCCCAAATCGACCCAATGGCCGGCTGCGACAGGCGCCAAATCAGCCAATTGAAGACAATCTTGAATGTGACGACTGGTCAACGTCGTCATATCATTGGGAGATACGAGATTGATCTTTAGATTCCAGCGACGCAGCAAAGCCTCATATTGTATCAAGAGATCCTTTGTTTCACGTGAAACACTCATGCTGCATAGCGGCCGGCGCGAACTACTGCCAAAAGCAAGGTGAGCGCGGCAGGGGTCATGCCTTCTATTTTTGAAGCTGCTGCCAAGGTGGGCGGTTTGGACAACGACAACTTGGTCTTGAGCTCGGCTGAAAGTCCCAGGATACTGTCATAATCAAGTTCCCCCGGTAGTGAAAAATTTTCATTTTGCTGTAAAAGCTCCGCGTCTCTGACCTGCCGATGCTCGTAATTCGCGTACAAAGCATCATTTCTCAATTGCTGAAGCGTAGAAGGATCAAGACCATTACCTTCAGGCCAAAGAGCTTGAGATTCAAGAAGCTGACTTTCGCATTGTCCAAGCAAGGCGAACAACGAGCGAGACTGACCATCTTGACGTACAGCAAACCCCCGCTTCTCTAAAAAAGAAGGAGAAAAAACGGTCTTCTCGGCAATCTTTCTTGCCGTTTCATATGCTTCCTGCCGCCGCATGAACATCAGCCTGCGGTTTTCTGACACACATCCAAGAGCAAGTCCAAAAGGCGTCAACCTTTGATCGGCATTGTCTGCACGAAGGGTCAGTCGAAATTCGGCCCGAGATGTGAACATACGATAAGGTTCGGTTACCCCACGTCCTATCAGATCATCGACCAGGACCCCGATATAGCTTGTCGTCCGGCTGAAATGAATAGGCTCCTTGCCCAGGGCCTCTGAGGCGGCATTCAAGCCTGCCACCAATCCCTGAGCCGCTGCTTCTTCATATCCCGTTGTGCCATTGATCTGTCCAGCGAGGTAAAGACCCCTTGCGGACTTTACCCGCAGGGAGCGATCCAGAGACCGGGGATCAACATAATCGTATTCGACTGCATATCCAGGTTGAAGCACAACCGCATTCTCTAATCCCGTCATGCTTCTCACATATCGAATCTGGACATCAACAGGCAGCGACGTTGATATGCCGTTCGGATAGACAGTATGATCTTCCAGACCTTCTGGCTCAAGGAAAACCTGATGGGCTTCCTTTTCGGCAAACCGTAGCACCTTGTCCTCGATCGAAGGGCAGTATCGTGGTCCCGTTCCTGAAATATGCCCCCCATACATGGCGGAGCGATCAAGATTCTCCTTGATGATCTCATGCGTGCGCTGATTGGTGTAGGTGATGCCGCATTCGATTTGCGGCAGGGCGACCCTTTGATTAAGATAGGAAAACAATACTGGATTGTCGTCTCCAGGTTGTGATTCCAATACCACAAAATCGATGGTGCGCCCATCCAGACGGGGAGGGGTTCCGGTTTTCAAGCGCCCGAGGGGTAGACTCAGTGAGCGGATCGCACCCGCAAGTCCCTTGGATGTCTTGTTACCCCAACGCCCCGCAGGTCGGCTTTCATCGCCAATATGGATCATTCCATTGAGGAACGTTCCTGTGGTTATCACCACTGTCTTTCCAGATATAGCAGTACCGTCTGCTAAAACAATGCCATTTATACGGTCGCCCTTTTCAACAAGGCTTTCCACCTCGCCAAAGATCACATCCAGACCCTTCATGCATCTGATGGCATTCCAGGCATTTTGCCGGTACTGGGCCCGATCCATTTGAGCGCGTGGACCCTGTACGGCCGGCCCCTTTCGTCGGTTCAACAATCGGAACTGAATTCCGGACCGATCTGCCAGCACTCCCATCAGCCCATCCAGAGCGTCAATTTCCCGAACAAGATGTCCCTTGCCCAGGCCTCCAATCGCGGGGTTGCAGGACAGGGCTCCGATATCGGATTGTTGCATGGTGACAAGGGCCGTAACTGCACCCATTCTTACAGCAGCAGCAGCTGCCTCAAGCCCTGCGTGCCCCCCGCCGATGACGATCACATCATATTGTTTCACGTGAAACACCCCTATTTCCCGATGCAAAATGAGGAAAAGATCACATCCAAGTAATCTTCTGCGCCGATTTTGCCAACAAGCCTGTCAAGAGATACGGCAGCTTGGCGTATGGATTCGGCGATAAGTTCGGCGGGCATGTCTGCTGAAACGTTCACCGCGGATTTTGCCTCTGTCAGAGCATTAACTTGCCGGTCATGACTTATCACGGCTGCGTTTGCGGATCGAACAGAAAAAACGCTGTATATCGTTTCCAGAAGTTCTTCCAGCCCTTCACCGGTCAAGGAGGATACTCCCAAACCTGGTCTGAATGGTCCCTGATCCGTCTTGCTTTGAACTGCCAAATCATCCGGTTGCCACAAAGAGGTGTCGATGACGCCGGTGGGCGACAAATGAATCCGAAGATCGGCCCCAGACGCGCGTTGCCGGGCTCGTTCGATCCCGATTTCTTCAAGACTGTCCCCTGCGGTGCGCAGGCCGGCCGTATCCAAAAAGGAAACGGCCAGCCCTTTCAGATCAATGCGAAGTTCGATGATGTCGCGTGTCGTGCCAGCGATATCTGAAACAATTGCCACATCCCGCCGCGCGATCCTGTTTAAAAGGCTGGATTTTCCGGCATTCGGCGGGCCTATGATGGCGACTTCGAAGCCATTCCTGATGCGTTCGGCTGCGGCGTATCCAGAAATCTGCTTTTGAAGTTCGGTGTGGAATTGATCGAGCAAATCGAACACTTCCGCAGGCACTTCGTCTGGAACGTCCTCGTCAGCGAAATCGACGCTGCTTTCCACAAGCGCGCCAGCCCGGATCAGCAGGGATCGCCATTTTTCAGCCATGCGAGAAAGCTCGCCGCTGCTGGTTCGCAACGCCAGACGACGCTGCGATTCCGTTTCAGCGGCCAGCAAGTCGCCAAGTCCTTCGATCTCGGACAGGTCCATCCGGCCATTGATAAAGGCCCGACGTGTGAACTCTCCCGCTTCGGCAAGCCGCACTCCCTGTTCTGCGAGCATATGCCCCACTCGACGGACAATGACTGGGGCGCCATGCAGGTGCAGTTCCACGGTTTCATCGCCCGTAAAACTCTGTTCGTTTGCAAACCACAGGACTAAGGCTTGATCGACCAAACCCGAATCGTCCTGGATCATCCGTAGATAAGCGTGGCGTGCCTCTGGCATCGGACCCACAAGCCGCTCGGCAACTGCGCGGGAGCCGTTCCCGCTGATCCGAATAATGGAAACGCCACCCCGCCCGGGCGGAGTGGCTTCGGCATAGATGAGATCCATGACGTCCTCGTCAGGCGTTCATCGAATCGAAGAATTCCGCATTCGATTTGGTTTGCTTCAACTTCGAGATCAGGAATTCAATCGCATCCGTAGTGCCCATCGGGTTGAGAATGCGACGCAGCAGATAGGTCTTTTGCAGATCCTTGGCATCAACCAGCAACTCTTCCTTTCGGGTTCCGGATTTCAAGATATCCATCGCCGGGAACACGCGCTTGTCAGCCACCTTGCGATCCAGAACGATCTCGCTGTTGCCGGTGCCCTTGAATTCCTCGAAAATGACCTCGTCCATGCGCGATCCTGTATCGATCAGCGCCGTCGCGATGATGGTCAGCGAACCGCCTTCTTCGATATTGCGGGCTGCCCCAAAGAATCGTTTGGGCCGTTGCAGCGCATTCGCATCGACACCCCCGGTCAGAACCTTCCCAGAACTTGGAACGACCGTATTGAAAGCCCTACCAAGTCTTGTGATCGAGTCCAGTAGGATAACTACATCTCGTTTATGTTCGACCAGACGCTTGGCTTTTTCAATCACCATTTCAGACACGGCGACATGTCGGCTGGCCGGTTCGTCAAAGGTCGAGGATACGACCTCTCCCTTGACCGACCGCTGCATGTCGGTGACTTCCTCGGGGCGCTCGTCGATCAGCAGGACGATCAGATAGCATTCGGGATGATTGCGCGCGATCGAATGGGCGATGTTCTGCAACAGCACCGTTTTGCCGGTTCGCGGTGGTGCCACGATCAGCGATCGCTGGCCCTTGCCGATCGGGGACACCAGGTCGATGATCCTGGCCGAACGATCCTTGAGCGTCGGATCCTCGATCTCCATCTTCAACCGCTCGTCCGGATAAAGCGGGGTCAGGTTGTCGAAAGCGACCTTGTGGCGGGCTTTTTCCGGATCTTCGAAGTTGATCCTTTCCACCTTGGTCAAGGCAAAATAACGCTCGTTTTCTCCGGGCGCGCGGATTACGCCTTCAACCGTGTCACCGGTCCGCAGGCTGTGCTGGCGGATCATGTCGGGGCTGACATAGATGTCGTCCGGACCGGGCAGATAATTCGCCGCCGTGGACCGCAGAAAGCCGAAACCGTCCTGAACGACCTCCAAGACGCCGTCCCCGCCGATGTCGAAACCTTCCTCGGCATGTTCTTTCAGGATCGAGAACATCATCTCGCCCTTACGCATGGTCGAGGCGTTCTCGATTTCCCACTCCTCGGCCAGGGACAGCAGCTCGGCTGGGCTTTTCGCCTTGAGTTCGGCGAGATTGAGACGTTCTTCGGTCATGAGATCACCATGCACGCAATCTTTGCGCGGCTGGATGGAATATGGACTGGAAATTCCCATGCCGGACGGCCGGGATTTTGGGCGGCATATGCGGCGCAACGCTCGAAGTCAATCTTTTCGTCAGAATTTGACGATCACCGATACCACGATGCCGACCATCAGCAGGGTCGGAACCTCGTTCATGATGCGATAGCGCCGTCCGGAATGGCCTTGTCGGGCCTGCAACAGCCGCCGTTGGCGCGCGCACCACATGTGAAACCAGGTCATTCCCAGAACGCAGGCAGCCTTGGTCCATGGCCAGGCCATCGACCAGTCGACGATCCCTGGTGTCAGCACCAGAAACAAGCCGCTGACCCAGGTGGCGATCATGGCGGGGTTCATGATCAGGCGGAGCAACTTGTCTTCCATGACGACAAAGCTGCCGGCCGGTTCCGGGGTCTGGCCACGCTCGGCATGATAGACGAACAGACGGGGCAGATAGAACAGCCCGGCCATCCAGGAAATCACCGCCATAACGTGGAACGCCTTGGCATAGGGATAGATCAGGGCCAGCCAGTCGGTCATCAGCCATCACTTAAAATAAAGAGAAAAGAAAAGGATGTTGTCGATGTAGGGCCTGTGGACAAAAGGATAAAGGGAAAATCCCCCGCATCGTCCCCATGTTCCTTTCTTGTGGAAAGAATCGGGAAGATCCGCCAAGAAGCAAGAATTTTCTTTTAATAACAATATTCTGTAATGTGGATAACTGTGGGGATCGCCCCTTTGGGGGCGACCTGTCCACAGATCACGAATTTCAGCTTGTCCGACTTGCTCACATGTGGGTCGAACACCGTCGTTCGCTGGAGGTTCCAGGCCACTTTCAGGCGGTTGCGACAGGGTCGCCTGCTGCCCCCATGATTCGACCCGATTCCCCCCGGATCTTGTCCACAGACAGCGCGCCGATTGATCCGATCTGACGCAAAAGGCGGCTTTTTTCTTGCCGGCCGGTATGCGTAATGTGACCCAGACGCCAAGGACCGTTCGATGACAGAAGACCAGCCAGACCGCCTGTTGCATGTTCCGCTTGCCGGCCTGATCGGAATGCCTGTCGCGCATTCACGCTCTCCGCGTCTGCATGGGCACTGGCTGCGCCGCCATGCAATCGCCGGTCATTACGTCCCGATGCCCGTGATGCCAGAACATCTGGCCGAGGTGCTGCGAGTCCTGCCCCGGCTGGGATTCGTGGGCGTCAACGTCACCATCCCGCACAAAGAGGCCGTGCTGACGCTGGCCGATGCCGTGACCGATCGCGCCGCCCTGATCGGGGCGGCCAATACGCTTATCTTCCGCCCTGATGGCAAGATTCATGCAGACAATACCGACGGCTATGGTTTTATTGCCAATCTGCGTCAGAATGCCCCCGACTGGCAGCCCGATGCCGGCCCCGCGGCGGTGATCGGCGCCGGCGGGGCAGCGCGGGCCGTGGTGGCTTCGCTGCTGGACAGCGGAGTGCGCGAGTTGCGCATAAGCAACCGCACCCGCATCCGGTCCGAACAGATCAAGGCCGAATTCGGCGCCCGGTTGACGGTTTATGACTGGGCGCAGGCCGGCAACATGCTGGACGGGGCGGCCACGGTGGTGAATGCAACCTCATTGGGAATGACGGGCAAGCAGCCGTTGCGCGTTCCGCTGGACGCGCTCTCGCCCGGTGCCCTTGTGACCGATCTGGTCTATACGCCGCTCATGACGCCCTTTCTGCTGGAATCCCAGGCGCGTGGGTGCCGGGTGGTCGATGGGTTGGGAATGCTGTTGCATCAGGCCGCACCCGGATTCGAGCGTTGGTTCGGCCCCCGTCCCGAGGTTGACGAGGATCTGCGCCGGGCCGTTCTGGAATGACCTTTCGCCTGGGCCTGACCGGCGGCATCGGCATGGGCAAGTCAACGACAGCACAGATGTTTCGTGACCTTGGCCATCCGGTCTGGGATGCGGACGAAGCCGTGCACCGGCTTTACGCCCCCGGGGGGGCCGCCGTAGGTCCGGTTTCGGGGGCCTTTCCCTCCGCCCTTCGGGATGGCGCCATCGACCGGGATGCGCTGAAGGCTGTTATGGCACGCGATCCGGCCGCGCTGGACCGCCTGGGGGCCATCGTGCATCCGCTGGTGGCCGAAGACCGTGCAGCCTTTATGACATCTCATGCTTGCGCCCCCTTGGTGGTTCTGGACATTCCCCTGCTTTACGAAAATGGCTATCAGACCCAGGTGGACGGGGTGGCGGTGGTTTCGGCCCCCATGCATGTGCAGCGGCAGCGGGTGCTGGAACGGCCGGGCATGACGGAGGATCTGCTTTCCCTCATCCTGTCGCGTCAGATGCCCGATGCGGATAAGCGGGCCCGTGCAGACTGGATCATCCCCACCGACAGTCTCGAAGGTGCCCGCCAGACCGTCGACCGCATCGTGAAGGAGATCGTAGCGCGTGCGTGAAATCGTCATGGATACCGAAACCACCGGCTTCGACGCCGACAAGGATGACCGCATCGTCGAGATCGGCGGCATCGAGCTGGTAAATCACCTGCCCACGGGGCGGACCTTTCACGTCTACATCAATCCCGAACGGCCGATGCCCAAGGATGCGTTCGAGGTGCATGGCCTGGGCGACGATTTCCTGCGCGACAAGCCGAAATTCGCAGAGATCGTGCAGCAGTTCGTCGATTTCATCGGCGACGACGCCCGGCTGGTGATCCACAATGCCAGCTTCGACATGAAATTTCTCAACGCCGAATTGCGCCGTCTCGGCCGACCCGCCCTGCCCTGGTCGCGTGCTTTGGATACCTTGGCCCTTGCTCGGGAAAAGTTTCCCGGCGCGCCCGCCTCGCTTGATGCGTTGTGCCGCAGGTTCGGCGTGGACAACTCCAACCGCCAGCGGCATGGCGCGCTTCTGGACAGCGAACTGTTGGCCGAGGTGTATTTGGAACTGATCGGCGGCCGCCAGCCCGATCTGGTGCTGGACGGACCCGCCGCAGGCGGTCCTTCTTCGGGTCCACAGGCAGGTGCGACACGGCATCACGCCCGGCGCCCGGTGCCTCTGCCCCCGCGCCTGACCGAGGCCGAGGCGGCGGCTCATGCCGAATTTGTCGCACGACTGGGCGAAAGTGCGGTCTGGTCGCGTTACACCGGTTGACAGACCTAGCGGGGCGATGGCGCGATGACCGATGAACACCCCAGGAAACGGATGGACCGATGCTGACCATGCTGCGCGAGATCTGGGCCTTTTGGGGCGCGATCTTCGAACGCATGGACAAGATCCACATGGGTCTGATCGCGGCGGGTGTCGCCTTCTATGCCATGTTCGCGGTTTTTCCCGGGCTGGCCGCCATCATCGCGTTGTGGAGTCTGTGGTTCGATCCCGGGGTCATCACCACCTATCTGGATGTAGCGCATGAATTCCTGCCCAACGACGCGGCCGATCTGATCGATGGGCAGATCCTGTCGCTGACCTCTCCGGAACGCAATTCGGTTGGCTGGGCCTCATTCGTGTCCTTCATGGTCGCCACCATCGCGGCCCGCGCCGGTGTGGATGCCCTGGTGCGGGGCCTGAACGCGGCCTATGGGGTGCGTGCCCATTCGACGATCTTCGGCTTCATGCTGGCCTATGCGCTGACGCTGGCCATTGTCGGCATTTCGCTGGCAGGACTGGCAACCATCGTGCTTGTCCCGGTCCTGCTCAACTACTCGGTCTTTGCCGAAGTACGGGCCTGGGTGGTTGCCGGTCTGCCGTGGGGGGCCATGTTCCTGCTGGTGATCCTGGCCATCGGCATCCTGTACCGCTATGGCCCGAACGTGAAGACGCCCCGCACCCCCGTCTTTACCTGGGGCGCCTTTTTCGCTGCCGCGCTGTGGGCCGTGGCCTCGGTCGCGTTCTCGGCCTATCTCAGCAGTTTCAACAGCTACAACCGCATCTATGGGTCTATCGGCACCGTCGTGGCGCTGCTGATGTGGTTCTATCTGGCGGGATTTTCCGTGCTGCTGGGCGCGCTCATTAATGTCGAACTGGCCCGCCGCCGCCGCGTCCGCGCCGCGCGCGAGGCGCGGGCATCGGTGGTGGCCGACATTCGAAAGGCGGCGGAATGACCCGCCGCCCGCCGGCCCGGATCAGGCCGCGTCAAGCCCCTCGGTCGAGGCGAAGAACATTGCCTGGCTGACGGCAGAACGGACCTGTTCCTCGTTATAGGGCTTCGAGATCAGAAAGGCCGGTTCGGGCCTTTCGCCGGTCAGCAGCCGTTCGGGGAAAGCGGTGATGAAGATCACCGGAATGTCGCCCAGTTCGCGCAAAAGTTCGTTCACAGCGTCGATGCCCGACGATCCGTCCGCCAACTGGATATCGGCCAGGATCAGGTCCGGGCGGCTCTGACCCGCCAGTTCGATCGCGGCGGCATGGGTGCGCGCCACGCCTGTCACCTCGTGGCCCATGGTCTGCACGATGCCCTTCAGATCCATGGCGATGATCATTTCGTCCTCGATCACCATCACCTTGCCGCGCAACGAGGCGCTCATCTCGGACAGGGCGATGCCCACCAGCTCCTCGGCTTCGGCGGCGTCGATCTGCATGACCCGGCCGATCTGGTCAAAGTGCAGTTCCTCGATGGTGCGCAGCAGCAGCGCCTCGCGCGAATTGGCGGTCAGGCCGCGCAGGTGATCCTGGGCACGCCGTTCCCGGGCGGTGCGGTCGGTTTCGTCGATTGGCTGGCCCGAACTTTGCCAGATCGCGTGAAAGGTGCGGAACAGCCCGATGCGGGTGTCCTCTTTGTCTTGAAGGATCGACCGGTCCGACAGGATCGCTTCAAGGGTTGCGGCGGCATAGTTGTCACCGGCGCGCTGACTGCCCGTCAGGGCACGCGCGTAGCGCCGCAGATAGGGCAGCTCTCGTGCGACGGCCTGGGCAAGATCGGCTGACGACATATCTTCACATCCTTAATTCGCATGTTGCGCGGAACCTGTGGTAACCCCTACAGGTTGGTGGATGTGCGCACAAGATTTCCGGGACTACCAAAATAATGACTTCGAAGCGAGATGATCGTCGCAAGGCGGCAGTCGAAAAGCAGATCGACGAGAATCTGCGGCGTGCCTATGAACAGGACGCGACCGAACAGATTCCCGATCGTTTTCTTGCCCTTCTCGAACAACTGCGTGAGCAGAAGTGAGTGCCTTTGCAAACGCGATCTCGCACGACGTCGGACGGTGACAGAATGAAGAATACCGCAGCAACCGATCCCCGCGATCAGCTGGTGGATCACCTTCCGGCCCTGCGTGCCTTTGCTCTGTCGCTGACGCGCGAAGGTGCTTCTGCCGACGATCTGGTTCAGGACACGATCGTCAAGGCATGGACCAACATGGACAAGTTCCAGGCGGGCACGAACCTGCGCGCCTGGCTGTTCACCATTCTGCGAAACACCTTCTATTCCGCCCGCCGCAAGACCAAGCGCGAGGTCAGCGACAGCGACGGCATCCATGCCGCCCGTCAGGCGACACGGCCCGACCATGATGGCCGCCTGGCGCTCAAGGATTTCCGGGTTGCCTTCGCCCAACTGCCCGACGAACAGCGCGAGGCCCTGATCCTGGTAGGCGCCTCGGGGTTTTCCTACGAAGAGGCGGCGGACATGACGGGGGTGGCCATCGGAACGGTCAAGTCGCGGGCCAATCGCGGACGCCGCAAGCTGGCCGAGCTGCTGCATCTGGAAAAAGGTGAGGAAATGGACATGACCGATCAGGCCACGCTGGCCGTCATGGCCTCCAGCCACACCATCGCCCGCTAGGTCCGCCGGTGTTCCGGCGGCTGGGCGACCGTCTCGACTTCACCCGACGGCTGGGATTCCGGCTGGGTGCGCTCTTGTCGGTGGCGATCCTGCCCCTGGGACTGATCTCACTGATCCAGAACTTCAACATGGTCAAAGAGGCCGAACAGGGCGTGCGCATCGCCCTGCTGGGCCGCACCGCCTCGACGGCGGCAGGGGAACGCGCGCTTTTGCAAAGCGCCTTGGGATCGGCCGATGCGCTTGGGCCTGCGGTTCTGGAATCCATGGACCGCCCCACCGTCTGTTCGGATCTGATGCGCAACTTCATCGAACGCAGCGCCACCTATGTCTTTGCCGGCTTTATCCCGGTTGACGGCATCAGTTCGTGCAATTCCTCGGGCTCGGATCAACCGGTGGATTTTCGGGGCGCCGAGGGATACGAGACATTCATGGAACGGCCCGGAACGATCGTGACCTCGGTTGCGATGGGTACCGTTACCCGCCAGCCGGTGGTCATGGTGATTCAGCCCCTGTACCGCGACAGGGACATGCTGGGCTTTGTCAGTCTGTCGCTGACCAGCGAACTGCTGCGGTCCACGCACAACATCGGCCTTGGCAGGGACGGCGCCCGGATCGTCACCTTCAACCAGTGGGGCGAAGTCCTGACATTCGATGCCGATGTCCAGACAAGCGTCAGGGATATCCTGCCCCGCAATGTCGATCTGGTCAGCCTGATCGGACAGCCTGAAACCACTTTCCGCGCCCGCGCCGGCAATGGCGAGACGCGCCTGTTCACCGTTGTGCCTGCGGTGCCCGGGCTGGTCTATGCCATCGGCAGTTGGTCGCCGCGCAGCGCGGGGGTAGGGCTGTTCCAGATTTCGCGGCTGGGGGCGATCACGATCCCCCTGGCCCTGTGGCTGGTATCGCTGGCGGTGGCCTATTTCGCCGTGTTCCGCATGGTGCTGCGCCACATCACCGTTCTGCGCGGACAGATGCGCCGCTTTGCCATCGGCAACCGATCCGAACCGCCCCCGGTCCTGTCCGATGCCCCGACCGAGATCGCCGATGTCAGCCAGACATTCCACAACATGGCCCGCATCCTGATCCGCGACGAAGAGGCGATGGAGGCTGCCGTTGCCGAAAAAACCGTGCTTCTGAAAGAGGTTCATCACCGCGTCAAGAACAATCTGCAACTGATCGCCTCGATCATCAACATGCAGAGCCGGATGATCGACGATCCCGACGCCCGCCGCGTGCTGCGCTCGGTCCAGGACCGGGTGGCGGCGCTGGCCACGATCTATCGCAATCTGTACCAGGCCGAACATCTGGACGCGGTCGAGGCGGGACGTCTGATCCGCGACATCATCAGGCAGATGGTCAGCGCCTCGACCCTGCCGGACAATTCCCTGCGGATCGAGATGCAGATCGACAGCCTGATCCTGCTGCCCGATCAGGCGGTGCCCTTGTCGCTTCTGGCGACCGAGGCTTTCACCAACGCCCTGAAATACGCAGGCACGCTGTCTCGAAACGAATCACCCTGGATACGCGTCACGCTGACCACCGATGCCGAAGGCCAGGCCATTCTGGAGATCGCCAATTCCATCGGCGAGGATGGCGGGCAAGAGGGGGCCACCGGGCTTGGCAGCCAGTTGATCGAAGCCTTTACCACCCAGCTTGACGGCCATGCGGCCATGGGGGTCGAAAACGGCAGCTTCGTGCTGCGGCTGCATTTTTCGATCGACCATGCCACGGCTCAGGCCGAACAGCGGGCCGTCGTGCTGACCTCGGCCGCGCGGCCCGGTGCCCGGCATTGATGCGTGACGGCGCTTGCGCGGGTCCGCAGGCGGATTATCTTGCAGGGATGGACACACCCGAACCCTATGATCTGACGACCGGCCGGGGGCTGATGGCCTGCCCCCGCTGCGACGCCCTGCATGTCGAGGAGGAACTGGAAACGGGCGAAACCGCGCGGTGCATCCGCTGCGGGGGCGTTCTGGCAAAGCCGCGCGGGGGCGCCTTTACCCAGTTGATCGCCCTGTCCTTCACGACGGTCGTGCTGATGATGGGGGCGATCTTCTTTCCCTTCCTGGAAATCTCGCGCATGGGGTTCGGCAATGCCACGTCGCTGTTCGGGGTGGGCATGGCCTTTGCCGACGGGGTTTTGCTGCCCCTGGTGCTGGCGGTCATGGCGATGATCGTGGGCCTGCCGCTGCTGCGGGCCTTTCTGCTGGTCTATACGCTGGCGCCGCTGGCACAAGGACAGGCGCCCTACCGCCATGCCGCGCGCGCCTTTCGCTGGTCGGAACTGATGCGCCCCTGGTCCATGGCCGAGATTTTCGTGATCGGCACCGCTGTTGCCCTGGTCAAGGTCGCGGGCCTTGCGACGGTTCATCTGGGTCCGGCATTCTGGGCGTTCTGCGCGCTGATCCTGGTCAACCTCGCCTCGCGCGGGTTCATGTGCCAGACCACCATCTGGGACGCGATCGAGGATGCGGGCCTGCATACCGACGGGCGCGAGATGGCCCGACGCCCCGCGCCATGACCCCAGGCGTGCCCGATGCCCCCGTGCTGACCGCCCATCGCGCGGGACTGGTCGGATGCCGGTCCTGCGGCCGGGTCTGGCCCGAGGATCAGGCCGACTGCAAACGATGCGGCGCGGCTCTGGTGCCGCCCGACCGTCGGGGCCTGCAAAAGGTCTGGGCCTGGTGGTTCGCGGGCCTCATCATGTATGTGCCCGCCAATCTCTTCCCGATGATGCGGACCCAGACCTTTGCCGGTCTGCAGGGCAGCTCCGAGGCGACCATCCTGGAAGGCGTGGTCGAGCTGATGCATTACGGCAACTACGACATCGCCATCATCGTCTTTGTGGCTTCGATCATCGTGCCGATGGCCAAGTTCGTGTCGATCGCCTGGCTGGCGATGGTGGCGGGCAAGCCCGCGACCATCGAACAGGCCCATACGCGGCTGAAGATTTACGAAGTCGTGGAGTTCATCGGCCGCTGGTCGATGATCGACGTGTTCGTGGTGGCGATCCTGTCGGCTCTGGTGCAACTGGGGTTCGTGGCCTCGATCCATCCCGGTCCTGCGGCGGTGTCGTTCGCGCTCTCTGTTGCCTTTACCATGCTTTCCGCGCAAAGCTTTGATCCAAGACTGATCTGGCGCGGGCTGCCGCTGCGAAGCCGGACGGACGACATGGGGCAGGACTGACCGCAGGATGACCGATACGCCGCCGCCGAAACCGGCAAGTCCCGTGCGCAAGTCCGCCGCGCGTGCGGCACAGGCGGGTCTCAATGTCATCTGGCTGGTCCCGATCCTGGCTTTGCTTGTGACGCTGGCGATCGCCTGGAACGCCTATTCCACACGGGGCGACATCATCGAGGTCGAGTTCATGGACGCGACCGGCGTGACCCCGGGCGAAACCGCCCTGCGCTTCCGCGAGATCACCGTGGGCCAGGTCGAATCCGTCCGCTTCACGTCTGATCTGTCGCGGGTGCTGGTGTCCATCCGCGTGGACAAGGACGTGGCCCCCTATATCGACAGCGACGCTGCATTCTGGATCGTCCGCCCCCAGGTTACGGCCCAGGGGGTTTCGCGGCTGGACACGGTGCTGACCGGATCCTTCATCGAAGGATATTGGGACGCCGAAATCTCGGGCGAGCGAAGCCGTTTCGATGGCCAGGACCGCCCGCCCCTGGTGCGTACCGACACGCCCGGCACCTGGGTCACGCTGACGATGGAGAATGCCGATGGCATCACCGACGGCGCGCCGGTGCTGTATCGCGGCGTTCAGGTCGGGAGGATGGAAAACCTGCGCCTGTCCGAAGCCGAGGATCAGGTGATCGCCGATGCCTTTATCGAATCGCCTCATGACCAACGGCTGACCAGTTCCACCGTGTTCTGGGACACGTCGGGCTTTTCGCTGTCGCTGGGTGCCTCGGGCGTGTCGTTCAACGTCAATTCCCTGTCCTCGCTGTTGCAGGGGGGCGTGTCCTTCGACACCCTCATCAGCGGCGGCCAGCCGATCCAGCCGGGCCACACCTTCGTGTTGCAGCCCGACGAGGATACGGCCCGCAACGACATCCTGGCCAGCGACAACGCCGCACCCCTGCGCATCAGCATGTTGATCGACGATTCGCTGCGCGGCCTGTCCAAGGGGGCCGAGGTGCAGTTCCAGGGCCTGCGCGTGGGGCAGGTCACCGATCTGGCGGTGACAGTCGACAACGGCACCGACCGCGCCCGGCAGATCGTGACCCTGGCCATATCCCCCTTCCGTCTGGGTCTTGCCGACGACGCCACGCCCGAGGAGGGCCTGGCCTTCCTGCAAGAGGCCGTGGCCCAGGGCCTGCGCGCCCGCGTGGCCAGTGCGGGGTTCCTGGGCACGTCGCTGATGGTGGAACTCGTGGATATCCCGAACGCGGCGCCCGCGCAGATCAACATGGATGCCGATCCCCATCCGATCATTCCCTCGGTCCCCGGCGATCTGGACGATTTCTCGGCCAGCGCCCAGGATTTCCTGACCCGCATCGGAGACCTGCCCTTCGAGGCGGTTCTTGATTCGGCCACCAACATGATGAACAGCATCACCACCCTTGCCAGTTCCGAGGATACCCGCGCGATTCCCGAAAGCCTGCGCCAGACGCTGGATCAGGCGCGGGGGGCGGCCACCGACATCGGCGGCATGGCCCGCGATTTGCGCGATGCCGGAACCTCGGAAAACCTCGCCCGTCTGATCGACGAGGCTGCCGCCGCGGCCGAAGCGGTCCGTCTGGCCGCCGCTGCAGCACCCGCAATGGTGGAACAGATCGATGCGGCCGCCGCGGCAGTAGGGGAATTCGACTTTGCCGCTGTCAGTACCCAGGTCGAAACCCTCCTTGCCGACCTGCGCACCATCCTGGGCAGCGAAGAGGCCGCACAACTGCCCCGCACCCTGTCCGAGACGCTTCAGGCCGCCCTGGCGCTGTTGAACGGCCTGCGCGAGGGTGGGGCCGCCGAAAACCTCGCCCGTCTGATCGACGAGGCCGCCGCCGCCGCCCAGGCGGTCCGCCTGGCCGCCGTCGATGCCCCGGCGATGGTCGATCAGATCGACGCCGCCGCAGCGGCGGTCGAGCAATTCAACTTTGCGGACATCAGCGCCCAGGCCGAGGGCATTCTGGCCGATCTGCGCGCCATGCTGGGCAGCGAGGATGCCGAACAACTGCCCCGCAACCTGTCCGACACGCTCGAGGCCGCCTCGGGTCTGCTGAACGATCTGCGCGAGGGTGGCGCGGCGGGCAATCTGAACGACGCGCTGGACAGCGCCAGCACCGCCGCCGACCAGGTGGCTGCCTCGGTCGAACGCCTGCCGCAACTGATCGCACGGCTGGAAGCCACGGCGGCGCGGGCCGATTCGGTGCTGGCCTCCTATGGCGACCGTTCGGCCTTCAACACCGAAGCCGTAAACATGCTGCGCGAATTGCGCCGGGCGACCGAGGCATTCGGTTCGCTGGCCCGGATGATCGAACGCAACCCCCGTGCCTTTATCCTGGGACGATGACATGAAGCCTGTTCTGCGCCCTGCCCTTGTCTGCCTTGGCCTTTTGGGGCTGGCTGGTTGCTCCAATCCGGAAAAGACCGCGCGCTATCCGATCGACCCGCCGGTCATGGGCGAACAGGTGCCCGACCGGCTGGGCAGCGCCGAATTGAAGGACGTGTCCCTGCCCGAATACGCATCAAGCCAGGAGGTCGCCTTCCAGACCGGGGACGGCGCCATCCGGTCCACCCCCGACAACCTGTGGGCCGACAACCCGCAGCGCGCCTTTACCCTGACCTTGGCGCGGGCGATCTCGGATGCTTCGGGCGCGACCGTTATCGGCGAGCCCTGGCCCCTGGCCGAGCCTCCCCGCCGCGCCCTCGAGGTGCGGGTGGAACGCGCACTGGCCCAAGCCGACGGGGTCTATCGCCTGTCAGGCCGCTATTTCGTGTCCGATGAAGGCAGCGGGGGCGCAAATCACGCCCGCAGCTTTGACATCGCCGTGCCCATGGGCGGAACCGGGCCTGCCGTGTCTGCTGCTGCGGCCTCGCAGGCGATCGCCCAGCTTGCGCGGCAGATCGCCACCCTGTCCGGGCCGGGCCGCACCATCGCCACGACCGCCCCCGCCGATCCCTTCGATGTCGATCCCTTGTTCTGAAAAAGAAATTCTGGCGGATGGGGAAAACCATCCGCCAGATACCCGCAAACACTGAAAACCGGTTACATCTCACCGCGCGGGTCGCTTCCATCGCGGTCTGGAAAGGTATCGCCGCAGGGATCGGTCCGGCCCATCACGCGAACGATGACGGGCAGAACGAACCGGTCGAAACAGCGACGATCCGGGGCAAAGGCGCCGGGACGTCCGACGCCTCCGCAGTCTTCGCAGTCCTCGATGCCGCCCCAGCAATTTGAACAGGCACCCAGGGCGCAGGCCAGCATCTCGAGCTGATCGACAAGAAGCTGGTTCTCCTGCTCGAGCCGCTGGAACGCGGTCCAGCTTGGACGGGCGGGTTCGGCGAGAGGAGCACCGCCCCCTGCCCGTCCGGTTATTGCCGCCATCAGATCCCGCTGCATTTCGCGGTCCGGCGCATTCCGCGCACCCCCCGGCCCGCTGCCCAGAAACTGAAGCGCGGCAATCACGTTGTTGAAATTCGGAATGGTGTCGCCCGGCATGTCCGTTTCCCCCTTTGCTGCCTGTCTGTGGGTCGTCATCCCAGGCGACCGATGATCGCGTTCAATGGAATCACCCTGCGCCCCTGCCGTGAAACCGGCGTGAATCGGCACGGCCCATGCCTGTGAAAAAGACAGGAACGGGGAATCAATCGGTCAGTATTCGGGAAATCGCGTGTCCCGCCCTGCGACAGGGCCGTCCTGCCCGGGTCCAAAGACTGTGTTCGCTCTGGTGACGATGGCCGCGCGGTCCAGGGGGCTTGCATTGCCCGCAAGCACTTCGGCCAGCCACCGCGCCAGTTGCGGGCCGGCAAGCGAAGTGCCGGAGGCCAGGCCGAAACTGCCGCTGTCGCGGCCCCGCACAATCATGCCACCGTCGGTCGGGCTGCGATCCACCGCGGCCAGGCAGTCGCCCGGCAAACCGGTCTTCAGCAACCCGACATAGGGCGTTGTCCGCCCGGACCGGCCATAAGCCGCCCCCGCCCGCAGCGGCCTTTCGCCCGTCGCATAGGCGTTGACCGTATCGGTGCGGATCACCTTGGGACGGCCGCCATTCTCGGCATCGGTCAGGATCGGCCACCCGGCCGGATCATGGCTGCGATAGGCGGGATCATAAAACCAGCTCTGCCGCGCGCCGCCGCGATAGCCCCGGATCACCTCGTCGCGCTGGGCGGACAGGTCATAGATGCCCGCCGGGGCATTGCGGGGGATGGCGATCTTCCATTCGCCGGGCGGGGCGAACGGCTCGCCCAGCCGCTCGGGACAGGTGGGCAGGGCGATCACGACGATGCCGTCGCGCCACTGTCCGTCGCGCGTCAGGTGCGGCTGGTAATAGGCGCGGGCTACTGCCTTGCCGCCGGGATCCGACAGGATCGAATATTGCCAGGGCACGGTGAAGGCCGTGGTTGCCGGCGCCATGCCGGGGGGCTTCAGCGTGACCTGAAGGACGGGCCCCGGGCCCGAGGCACCGGGCGTGCGGGGCGGGCCCCAGATCTCGACGGCATTGATGGTCGGATCGTCGGGCGGCAGGCGCCAGGCGATCGTCTCGCCAGGTCGCAGCCTGGCCCGCAGCCGCGCCTGGCGGTGGTTTCCGACCGGAAACACGAAATGCACCGGCCCGAGGCCCGGCACCCCGTGTTCGGACACGGCATCCATGAACCGTTCCAGCGGCGTCGATCCGTCGCGCGGCCCGGCAGTCAGGCCCAGGCTGATGTTGATGACCACCGGCAGCCGAACCACCGCCGCGTTGGGCTTTCGCCTTGTTTCGATAAACCGGCACAGGCGCCGCGCGCGGTTGAGAATGAACAGGATGCCTTCCAGGATCGGGACGGTTGCGACCACCCCCGTGGAATCGGCGATGATCCGGGGCGGCAGGCTGACGGCGATCAGCGGATGGTTCCGGGCTGCCGGATCGTCGGGCGGAAATCCCGCCGCCAGCGTCGTCACGCTGGCACCATGGCCATGCTGGAACGCACCCGAGGGGATGCCGGGGCGCGTCATGTCCACGGCCCCGGTCCGGCGATAGATCGCATCGTCGTCCAGCCCGCTGTTCAACAAGCCCGACAGCTCTACCCCGCGCCATTCCGCACCGGTCGGCAGGTCGATCCCCACATCCTTCCGGAATTTCGCGTCCTGCATCCAGACGGCCGCCACGCGGGACAGCTTGCCCGTCACCGTCAGGGACTGGTGGACAAAGGGAATCGCATCGTCGATCACGCCGATGATGCAGCCGCTTTCCGGGCTGGGCAGGGCGTCCTCTGGCAGATACGCGAGCCTGGCGTCGTCGGGGTCGTCGGTCAAATCACGCTGCCGGGGATTGGGGGCGTCTTGCGACAGGATGCCCGCCGGATCCTCCAGAAACTCGGAAAACGCCGTCACGATGGCATGGGCCAGCGCCATCAGCCCAGACTTTCCTCGATCATTTTCCGCAGCGCCTTTTCCAGTTGCCAAGGCAGTTCGGCGCCCGCTTCGGAGTCAAGATCGGGCCGTTGCAGCTTGTCGTCGCGGCTGGTCCGCAGGTCATAGAAATAATGCAGATAGGCCGACTGGCCGGGCCGGTATTCGGCAAAGGCTGCCTCCGGGTCGGACCAGCGCGGAGCGGGAGGGGATGTCATGGCGATCTCAGCTCCATCGGCTGTCCCATTCTTCGGCCCCGCGCTTGCACAGAGACTGCCACAGCGGCGCGGGCCGGACGTTGGATTCGCCCTGGGGAATCTTCGTTGCTTCGTCGTCGTCCTTCATCATCTTGTCCAGGACGGCGTAATGGAAATCGCGGGGTTTTCCGTCAGTGCGAAACTTCGTCCCGTCGAATCCGGCCGATCCCACCTTTCCGTCCGCCTTCCCCCGCGCCATCAGATAGCGGCCCAACTGGATGCCCAGGATCGCGCCGGCGGCGCTGTCCACGGGATAATGCATTCCCGCCACCGTCCGGTTGATCGCGATCCGGCAGGCCAGCCGATATACCTGGCTGTCGCTGACCACTGCCGTGCCCGGTTTGTCCAGCAGCGACAGCATGGTCGCCAGCGTAAAGACCTGCGTCGCATGGCCGCTGGGAAAGCTCGGATGCGGCGGCTCGGCGATCATCGGCTGGATGCGGTCGCTGAACTGGCTGGGGCGGGGACAGCCCAGCGCGATCTTGACGCGCATCACAACGGGCGCGACGATATCCAGCGCGCATTCCAGCATCTCGGTCACGGCGGGGCAGCGGACCGGGGTCACCGGCAGGATGCTGACAAAGAAGGGGATCAGATCCCTGACCTGCACCAGAATCTCGGCGGCGCGGTCGGCCCGCAACTCGGCATAGGTCGCGACCATCGGCGCGGCATCGTGGAAATCGCCGATGCCGGGCCGGACCAGTTCGGCCAGGGGGGTGTAGTCTACGCTTGTCGCGCTGCCCCCCGCCTTGCGGCGCAGAACCGTGAAGGCCTTTGCGGTCGGCTTGACCGGATCGTATTCGGCGCAGTCAAAGCCGATATCCTCCATCAGTTCGGCGATCAGCGCCTGGTGGCGATATTGCCGGCCCATCCGTTCCAGCCGCTTGTCTTGACCAAGCGTGACATCCTGGCTCGTCCCTGGGCGCACGATCTCGGTTCCGACGATGGCGTCGCGACACTGCATGAGGGCGGCGGCCATCAGGCTTTCCGCCGATCCGCCCGATCCCCCATAGCCCTGGCCTTGTTGTCCTTGCTGACCCTGCTGACCTTGTAACAAGGACATGGTCCGACCTCATTAACCAGGATGAATCGAAAACATGGTATCTTTGCCGTAAGGGAAAGGTTAACAAGGACTCGGAAAATCGCCTAGACATTTCTGTGCATGCAGCCGCTGACGCTTCGACTGATGGGGCCGGTCGAATTGATCGGGCCAGGCAGCCTGTGCCTGACGCCGCGCGGGATGCGAGCGCGTGGCGCGCTGGCGGTGATGGGCAGCGCGGCCTCCATGCGGGTCTTGCGCGCCAGGTTGCAGGATCTGCTGTTCAGCACGCGCGACCCCGATCATGCCAATGCCAGCCTGCGCCAGGTGCTGCGTGAAATCAGGATCAGCCTGGGGGATGCGCGCGACGCGCTGATCAGCGGGCCGGGATGGGTGGGCCTCGATCCGGCCATGGTGCGTGTGGACATGACCGCGCGACCCGGACCCGATGGGCATATGCCGGACTTTGCCGCCGACCTCGACATCGACGACCCGGAATTCGAGGACTGGCTGCGCGACGCCCGGATGCACGCCGAACAGGTCGTGACCCCCGCCGAGCCCCAGGCCTTGCTGCTGCCGGTTCTGCTGACGACCGAGCCGGTGGCGAGCGACCTGGACAGCGGCGTGATCGCGGCAATGGTGATGGGCGAGGCCGCGGGCCGGGTCTGCGATCTGGTGCCGATGGTCCTGGTCGCTGAAATGGCCGATCCGGGGCAGGCGGCGATCGTGCTTTCCGCGGTGGCCAACCGCCATGCCGACGGCACCCACCTGCTGATCAGGCTGAGTTATCGCCCCGGTTTCCGGACGCTCTGGTCGCATAAATTCGTGCTGCGCACCGACGACCTGACCAACGCCATGAGCGATTGCACCGGCCAGATCTGCACCGGCATCCTGCGCGTACTGGAAGCCCTGCGCACCGTCGATGCCGCGCTGGCCGTCTCTATCGCGGATGTGTTCAGCTACAACGCGGCGCGGCTGCAGCGGGCCGAACAGGCGCTGGCACGGATGAACGACGGGGCAAACGCATCGCTGACCATGGCCCTGCGATCCTGGGTGATGACCACGCAGGTCTTTGAACGCCTGGTTCCCGATCCGCAGGGCAGCATCGAGGAGGCACGCGATCTTGCCATAAGGGCGCGCGAGGCCGATCCCTACAGCGCGACCGCCCTGGCGGTCGGTTCGCTGGTCGAGGGTTATCTGAAGCGTGGACCCGTCAGCTTCTGGCTCGCGCAGCAGGCTGTCCAGATGAACGCGCGCAATTTCGTGGCGCGCTATGCCTATTCCCAGGCCCTGACCGATCTCGGGCGCCACCGGGAGGCCCATCGCGAAGCCAAGGCAAGCCTGGCCGAGGCGCTGCCGGTGCTGAATCCGGCCACCTTGCAGATGCGCATGGGCATTGCCCTTACCCGGCTTGGCCGCCTGGACGAGGCCGAGGCGCGGTTCGAAGCCGTCCAGCACTTCGCCCCCGACAACCGCCCCTCGCTGCGGTTCCTGGCGGCGCTTCGGTATCGGCGCCACGACGAGGCAGGGGCCTTGCAGGCCCTGAGGGCCCTGAAGACCATCGAGCCGGGATTTTCGCTCGATCAGATGCGCAGCGACGGCTATCCGGTCGCCACCCTGCGCGAAGGCGGGCTTCTGGGGGTGACGCGGTCGGGCCTGATCTAGGCGGACGGCCCTTCCTCCTCGAGGATCCGTTCGGCCTCCTCGACCATCGGGTTCCAGTCAAAGCGGGCCACGATGATGCCATGGTCGTTATAGCCCAGTCGCTTGCGCTGGGCCTCGGAGGCGGTCAGGTGGTCGTTCAGCACGCGCATCTCGCGAAAGGACCATTTGCGGATCGACGAATGGTCGTAAAACGAATCCGACACCATGATGTGGTCCAGCGACTCCATCTGGTTCTTGTGGATATAGGTGTAATAGACATGCCGGAAAGACCGCAGTTGTTGCAGCTTTTCGACCGTGTACAGCCCCAGGTCCGATTTCCGCCCCGCCGTGCTTTTGGCAAAGAAGCGATAGCCGGGATTGCCGGTCAGCAGTTCGGTCGAAACCGCGGTCGTTGCATCGTTGAGATCCCCCAGCACCACGACCGGACGGTCGTTTCCGTCCATCTCGTCGTTCAGGATGGCGCGAAAGGCCCCGGCCTCGACCATCCGGCGCACATGGGACACCACGCTGCGCGCGATGAAGCTGTGGCGCTGCAAGACCGGGTTGTCGCCGTCGCGGCGCAGGGATGTCGGCCCCTTGGACTTCAGATGCGCCACATAGACCAGGACGTCGGGGGCGCCGCGCGCGTTGTTCACCAGCACCCGCAGCAACGGGCGGGAAAAGCGGCTGATGGACACGCTGACCGTTTCACGGGCATCGCGCGATTCCTTGAGGTCGACGAACCGCGCGTCAGGGGGCAGATCCTCGATCCATTCCGGTTCGGATTGCAGCATCCCCTTGCGCAGCGCCAGGGCCACTTGGATCGAGGGCGGATCGGTGGTCCGCGCCACAAGGTCATAGCGGTCCTTCAGTGCGGGCCGGTCCAGCACCTCGGCCAGGGCATCGGCATTCCAGCATTCCTGAAAGCCAATGATGTCGGCGTCGATGGCATCCAGCATGCGTTCCGAAAAGGCGATCTTGGCGTCGTATTCCGCCTGGGACCAGCCGTCGCGATCATAGATCGGCCGGTCCGGCAGGTTCAGGTTCAAAAGGTTGAAATTGGCAAAGCTGATGTCCCGGCGTGCCATTGCCTTGGCCCCGATATCCTGTGATCGCCCAAGAATAGCACCAAACCGCGCAGAAACACCGGGCAAATGACGGGTGTCACCGGGGCGTCATCCCGATGTCACGGCGGGGTCGGCCGCTCCATCGCCGCCAGCATGTCGCCGTGCAGGGCCGGGCCTGCGACGATCATGCCGTCCACCGTGGCGCGCGGGCTGTTGAACCGCATGGGCCGTCCATGCCGATCCGTGGCAACGGCGCCGGCCCGTTCGGCGATCAGGCTGCCGGCGGCGATGTCCCATTCCCAGACATGGCGCACCGACAGAGCCGCGTCGAACCGCCCTTCGGCCACCAGACACAGCCGCCAGGCCAGCGAGGGACGGAATTCGCGGCGGAATGGCGGGGTTCGGCCACCTTTCCAGTGTTCGGGATCGGTGGCGGACTTGTAGGTCAGCACTCGTGCGCCTGCCATCCTTGCCCCGCTGGGCCGGATCGGCTGGCCGTTCAGCAGCGCCGGGCCGTCTGCAAAGGCCGAAAAGGTCAGTTCCATGGCGGGCAGATGCACGGCGGCGGCGATGATCCGGTCGCCTTCGGCCACTGCCAGCGAATGGGCAAAGCCCTCTTGGCCGGCGATAAAGGCGCGGGTGCCGTCGATGGGGTCGATGATGAAGCAGCGCCGCGCGTCCAGCCGGGCCGCATCCGCCTCGCTTTCCTCGGACAGCCAGCCATAGTCGGGCCGCGCAGAGGTCAGCATGTCCTGCAGGGCCTCGTTGACGGCCAGGTCCGCCTCGGTCACGGGGCCGGCATCGCCGGGCTTGTCCCAGGCTTTGGGATCGGCGCGCCAGAATGACATCGCGATCGGTCCCGCCGTCCGCGCGGCGCGCAGCAGCAGATCCAGATCCGCCTCAGGCGCCGGCAACGGTCATTCCCCGGACCAGAAGGCTGGGCACCTCGGTCCCCCGCCATGGCAGGGCGTCGCCGGCCGCCACCAGGGTCAACAGCATGTCGCGCAGGTTGCCGGCGATGGTGCATTCGTTGACCGGGTGGGCGATCTGTCCGTTTTCGACCCAGAATCCCGCCGCGCCGCGTGAATAATCGCCCGTGGTGCCGTTGATGGACGCCCCCAGCATCGAGGTCACGATCAGCCCCCGGCCCATGTCGGCGATCAGGTCATCCTGCGTGGCCGTGCCCGGCGTCAGGATCACGTTGCTGGTCATGGGCGAGGGGGCCGAGGCCATGCCGCGTGCCGCCGATGCGGTGCTGTCCATCCCCAGCTTGCGCGCGGTCGCCAGATCCAGCGTCCAGCCTTGCAGGACACCGTTTTCCACGATCCGGCGGCTGCGGGTGGGCAGACCTTCGGCATCGAAAGGCCGAGAGGAGGGATAGCGCGGGCGCAGCGGGTCTTCGACCAGGTCGAACCCTTCGGGCAGGACCGGCTGGCCCAGATCCTTGCGCAGCCAGCTTGCGCCGCGAGCAACCGCGCTGCCGTTCACCGCCGACAGCAGATGCCCGATCAGAGACCCGGCAACGCGGCGGTCATACAGGATCGGAAAGGCCCCGGTGGGCGGCTTTCGCGATCCGGCGCGGGCCAGCGCGCGTTCGGCGGCCAGCCGCCCGATCTCCTCGGGTTCGGGCAGATCCTCGGCCCAGGCCCGCGACTCTCCTGCATAGTCCCGTTCCATGCCCAAGCCTTCGCCGGTGATGGCCACGGCCGAGACGGCATGGGTCGTGCGTTCATAGCCGCCCGAAAACCCGTTCGAGGCCGCGAGCCAGAAAAACTGACGGCTGAATCCCGCATTGGCCGTTTCGACCTGCGATATGCCGGGGGTGTCGCGCGCCGCCGCCTCGGCCCGCAAGGCCGTGTCCTGCAACCGGTCGGGCAGGGGGTCGGCGCCCTGATCGGCGATCTGCAAGCCCGCCGCGTCGCGCCCGCGGGCAAGCTGATCGGGATGGGCCAGTCCCACCGTATCGTCCTCGGGCGCCTCGCGGGCCATGGCGACGGCGCGTTCGGCCATGGCCCTGATCGCGTCAGGGCTGTGATCCGTGGACGACACGCTGGCCTGCCGCCCGCCGATCAGCACGCGCAGGCCGATCTGGCGCCCCTCGTCCCGGTCGGCCTGTTCCAGAACCCCGCTGCGCACGTCGATGCTGACCGAATGTCCGGACTGGGCCAGAACATCGGCCTCCTGCGCGCCCGCGCGCCGCGCCGCATCCACCACCGCTTCTGCCAGCGACTGCAAATCCACGGGTGCCATCGCCTCTCCTGTCATGCGTCTGTCTGCCTTTGCCATGCAAAAGGCCGGGACCGTCGCCCCGGCCCCGATCCTGATTGTCCGTGCCTAGCGAACCTGTTGGCCATTGGCAAAGACCGCCCCGCCTTCGCGGAACTCGATTTCCGAGGTCAGGCGGTCGGGATCGTCCTCGGCTGGCCGCGCGAACATGGTCAGGGCCATGCGAATTCCCATGATCTGTTCCTGCGGCACAAGGCCCATGGTCACCAGCGTGTCCAGAAGGCCGTTCACCCCTTCGAAGGTGCCGTTCAGGCGGCCGACAGGTTGGGCCGGATTGTCGCCAAAATCCAGAGACCCGGTGATTTCGGCGCTGGCACCCGCCGCGTCAAGGGCGACGCGGTTCACCGTCACGTCCTGCGGTGCAAAGGGTGGGGCCGGGGGAACGGCCGCGCCGGCACTGTCGGTTTCGGGCTGGCCCGCCGCGGGATCGAACAGATTGTCCGTCAGGGTCACATTGCCGTCCACGTCCACGACCAGGCTGGCCGGATCGCGCGGCAACTGGCCCGTCGGGTCGAACAGGGCCCAGATGCCGTCGGCAAAGGTCACGGCTTCCAGCGCATAGGCCAGACGGAAGGGCTGCGCGCTGTCCGCCCCCATGACCGGAATCATCATGTCTGCGGATGTGCGGTCGGCAGCAAGGCTGAGGGGGAACGGCAATTCGCTCAGCGTCATCTCGATCCGGGTGTCGGCGGTGTTCCCGGCATAGTTCAAGCCGTTTGCCGAAAGCTGCATTCGTAAATCCGAAAGCCCGGTTGCGAAGGTGCCGTTGCCGGTCTGGTCCGCGCCCTCCTCGTTCTGGCCTGTCATGGCAAAGCTGCCTTCCAGCGCCTGATAGGCCACGGCGGCATCGACGGTCATTCCGGCCGCCAGGGCCTCGGTCAACTGGGCCCCGTTCTCAAGGGGCTGGTTGGGCATGGCGTTGCTGCCCTTGACCGTCAGATCGGTCAAACGCGCCCGAAAGTCGATGCTGCCGCCTCCGGTGGCTTCTGCCGTGCCGCTGCCTTCGGTGGCGCTGCCGGCAGGATCGCGGGCAGGATCGCGGGCAGGGGCGGGGGGCACGGTTCCCGCGATCTGCATGGCGGCCTCGGCGACCGCCATGTCAAAGGTCGCTTCCACATCCTCGCCCGTTCCGTTGCGCTGCGATCCGGCCAGATCGGTCAGGCTCGCCGTGAAGGGCAGGGTGGCGTCGCCCTCTGGCCCGACCGGAATATCCAGGCTGACCGACACCGTCGGATAGGCATATTCGTAGAGCATGTCCTCGGGCGTGCCGGATACCAGAATTTCGTTTCCCGGGGCGCTGATGGTGCCGTTCACCGCAAGATCGGCCGGCTCTGCGTCAGTGCTGGTGCCGGCTCCTTCGGCTGTGCCCGTATCCTGCGGGGCAGGGGCCGGAAAGGTGCTGTTGATGGCCACGTCCCCGTCGATGACCAGACGCACCCGCGCATCGCCCGTCTGCGAGAGTGTCATCTGCGGAACGGTCAGGCGGGTGCTGCCGTCGCTGTTGGTCGTCGCAAAAACGGCATCGCGCACGGTCAGGGTGTTTCCGGCATCCTCGACGCTGGCCGTCACCTCGTAGCCGCGATCGGCGCCATAGCGCTGCACGTTTTCCCAGACCTGCGCGGGGGTCACCTGGGCCAGGACCGGTGCGGCACCCAGCCCGAGCGCCAGAACGGAGGTTGCAGTCAAGCGGAACATGCCGGAAACCTTTCGGGGACATATGAACCCGGATTTTGTCGCACAGTGTTCCGCAAAGGCCAAGGACGCAATCGCGTGACCGGCCCAGCCGCCCGAGGTGTCCCCTTCAAGACATCGCCTGCCGGGATGCGGATGATCGACGCACCCGTGCATCAGGGGCCAGCGGGTCTTTCACCGGGCTTCGCCCTCTGCATCCGGGGCTTTGATCCTTTCCAGCAGGTCGATGACATGCCGGGGGCCTGCGGGCACGATGCCGGCGGGGTTCAGCGCCTTGATCGAATAATATCCGGCCTTGATGTGATCGAGGTTTACGGTATCGGCCACGCCCGGCAGGCGCAGGATGCGATCCTGATAGGCCGAAAGGCGCGGGTAATCGGCAAGGCGACGGATATTGGTCTTGAAAAGGCCGTGATAGGCCGCGTCGAATCGGATGAGGGTCACGAACAGGCGGATGTCGGCCTCGGTCAGGCGGCCGCCAAACAGGAAATCGCCGGTCAGCCTTTGTTCCAGCCGGTCGAGCATCGCAAAGACCCCGGTCACCGCCTCGTCATAGGCCGCCTGCGTCGAGGCGAAACCGGCCTTGTAGACGCCGTTGTTCAGGCTGTCATAGATCTCTGCATTCAGGGCGTCGATCGCGGCTGTCAGGTCGGCGGGACAGAGGTCGGGCCTGCCGGGCGCCAGATCGGCAAAGGCGGTGTCGAACATCCGCAGGATTTCGGCGCTCTCGTTGCTGACGGCCGTGTCGGTCCGCTCGTCCCACAGCAGGGGCACCGTCGCCCGCCCGCTATAGCTGGCGTCGGCTCGGGTATAAAGTTCATGCAGATGCGCGGCGCCATGCAGCGGGTCGGCATCGGCGCCCGGATAGCCCCCGAAGCCCCAGCCCTGTTCGGTCAGCACCGGGTTCACGACCGTCACCGCCACCAGGTCCTCCAGCCCCTTCAGCTTGCGCGCGATCAGCGTGCGCGAGGCCCAGGGACAGATCAGCGCCACATACAGGCGATAGCGCCCGGCCTCGGCGCGAAAGCCGCCGGTGCCGGTGGGGCCGGGGCTGCCGTCGGGGGTGATCCAGTTGCGAAAGGACGACACCTGCCGCACGAAACGGCCCTGATCGTCCTTGGCCTGCACCGGGTGCCAGTCCGTCGTCCATCTGCCGTTCACAAGCATGGCTTGCTCCTTTCCGGGGGGTGGGGCCGCGCCGGGGCGCGGCAGATGCCGTCAGGCGGTCAGGCGTTTCGTGGGCGCCAGCGCATAGGGACCGTCGCCCAGGGCCGCCAGGGCCGCCTGTACGATGGCCCACATCACCGGATATTCCCAGCCGCCGCCGGCGTTCGACCAGTTGAAGCCTGCGCTGCCATGGCCAAAGACCGCCGCGCCCAGAAGAACGGGAACAAAGGCCAGGGAAACGAGCCGCACCTTGATCCCCAGGATTAGCGCGAGTCCGCCGCCGATCTCGAACAGCATGGTCAGCCAGCCCAGCGCACCGGGCAGTCCGATGGATTCGAAAAAGCCCGCCGTCCCCGCCGGTGTAAAGACGAACAGCTTGATAAGGCCATGAACCAGAAACAGGGCGCCGGTCGTCACGCGCAGCGCCAGGATGCCCAAGGGGGCGGTTTTGGGGTCGATCATGTCGGTTCTCCTGATAAAGGGCCAGCGGGCCATATGCCCAGTTTCCGGCCCGTTGCTTCATGGCCTGAATATGCCCATCAGGTCACATGGCGGAAATGGCGGTATTGTGGTATCATTACCTTCGGGACGTTCTGAATGGAGGGGGCATGGATCTGGTCGACGGGATGCGGGTCTTTGTGGCGGCCGTCGAGACCGGATCGTTCGCCGGGGCGGCCGGTCGGGTGGGCATTTCGCCCAAGCTGGCATCCAAATACATGGCCGAGCTGGAAGCCCGGATGGGCACGCCGCTGTTGTATCGCACCACCCGGCGCCTTGGCCTGACCACGGCGGGACAGCGGCTGATGGCCCAAGCCCCCGACTGGCTGGATCAGCTTGACGAGATGGCCAGCGGCCTGCGCGACGAACAGCGCGGCCTGTCGGGCACCATCCGCATCTCGGCTGCGGTCACGCATGGCGAAATGGTGATCGCCCCCCTGCTGCGCCGGTTCAGGACGGCCCATCCCGACCTGGTGATCGACCTGCGTCTGTCGGACCGTTTCGTCGATCTGGTGGCCGATGGAATCGACCTTGCCGTTCGCATCGGAAAGCTGGACGATTCAGCCCTGATGGCGCGGCGGCTGGGCCGCATGAGCCTCGTTCTGGTCGCCTCGCCCGGCTATCTGCGCAATCGCGGGCATCCTGCCACCCCCGACGATCTGCCGGGCCATTCCTGCATCCGCGACACAAACATGCGGGGCGACGGCAGTTGGCCCCTGATCGACGGGGGGCAGGAACGGCGCGTCAGGGTCACGGGGCATTTTCTGGTGAACAGTGCCCGATCCGCCCGGGATCTCGCGCTTGCGGACGAAGGCATCGCCTTTTGCCCCGATCATGTCGTCCGCGACGATCTTGAGCGGAACCGGCTGGTGCAGGTGCTGCCGCATATCCGTGGCCCGCGACTGGACATCCATGCCGTCTATCTGCGCCAGCGCCGCATGACGCGCCGCAGCCGGGATCTGCTGGCATTCCTGGTCGAGGCCCTTGGCGGGAATACGGCGCAGGATCAAGGCGGGCCGGACGCGGGCTGACCGCAGCCTCGTCCCGCTGACCGCAACCGGGCCGGTGCCTGCCATAGCCACTTTGCACAGCTTTCTGCTGGCCGGGCGGCTGGGTCCGGTCTGGCTTGACGGACCATCCGAGTGGGGACGGCCCGATGCAGGGGCGGAACCGGCCCAGGCCGGTCAGCGCAGTCCCGCTGTGTGGAAATACACCTCTACATCTCTTCCCGCGTCATAGCCGATGCCCGAGGCGATGATGCAACTGGTGCCGTCGGCGCGCGGCGCCACCAGCGTCCAGGTGCCCATCTGATCGGACGCCCACAATTCGGTCGCGTCCTGCCCGATCGCGGCAGGACCGGTCCCGGCCACGGGGGCTTCGGCAAAGTCATGTTCCAGGGTCTGGTGAATCTCGGCGTCCGCGGCACAATAGGGCTGATCGCCTGCGGCCATCTCGGATAGGGGCAGGGTCTGCGCCCGTTCAAGCAGAACCTCGACGGGAACGCCCGCCATGGCGGGCCATGCCTGCACGGGCTGGTCGGGGCGGGTTGCCGAAACGGCGGGCATGGCCATCGACAGCATGACGCTGCCGGCCAGTCCAAGGCGGGCGATGCGGGATGCGATGCGGGTCATGGGTCGGCCTTTCGTCCTTTGTCTGTGCCTTGAAAACGATCCCTGACGGCAAGGGGTTCCGAAATCCGCCGCGGTGCGGCGTTGCGCCGCCTGCCGAAACCGGGCAAGTCTGGAACGGGCGAAGGACCGGGACGACAGAAAGGGACCAGACGGCGATGGCAATACTTCTGGCCGATGTGGGGGGCACCAATGCCCGTTTGGCAATGGCGCGCAACGGCGGCATCGACCGGGACACAGTGACCCGCTTTCGCGGCGACGATTACGCGACCTTTGACGACGTGGTGCGCCAGTTCCTGCAGGAACAGGACCAGCCGCGCATCAGCGCCGTTTGCGTCGCCGTGGCCGGGCCGGTCAGCGGCGGCAGGGCCCGGCTGACCAATCGCGACTGGGATTTCGACGAAGACCGGCTGGCGCGGCTGGCCGATGCCGATCGGGTGCGTCTCATCAACGATCTGACGGCGCTGGGCTATGCCACGCCCGTTCTGGGGGGCGACGGTTTGGCCACCCTGCGCCCCGCGCCCGCCGGCCGGGCGCGCAACGGGCAGGGCCTTGTGGTGAACCTGGGCACCGGCTTCAACGTCTGCGCCGTTCGAAGCCTGCCCGGCGGCGGCGTCGCCGCGCTCGAGGCCGAGGAAGGCCATACCCGGCTGCCCGTACACATCCACCAGCGCCTGCTGGAGGCCGTGGGGCAGGGGGCCATCACGGGCTTTTCCTCGACCGAGGAGCTTTTCGCGGGCCGCGGGCTGTCGCGCCTGCACGCGGCTTTGACGGGCACCCCCCCCATGCGCAGCGAAGGGATAGACGCCGCCGCAGCCGCGGGCGAGGCGGCGGCAGGCGCGACCTATGACCTGTTCGTCGAACTGGTGGGTCTTTTGTGCCGGGAACTGGCGCTGCGGTTCATGCCGCTGGACGGGATGTTCCTGGCGGGCAGCGTCGCGCGCAGCATCGCCGTCCGGATGGAGCGGTTCGAGGCCGCCTTTCTGTCCGAGCCCTACATGCGCCACATCCCTGAAAACACGCCGGTCTTTCTGATCCGCGACGACATGGCGGCGCTGCACGGCTGTCTGGCCGCCCTGTCCTGAGGATCACAGCTTTCGGAAAGCTGAGCGCCCGCCGCGTTTTTGCCGATGAATCGCTGGATTCGGCGGCGCGATCCTGTTCAAATGGCCACAAAGCAAGAACGGGCAGGGCGGAAACGATGCGGGCATATCTGCGGGCAGTGCTGATAGCCGCGGCCACGGCGGGCCTGGCCAATGCCGTCTGGGCGCAATCCTCCAATCCTTTTTCTGGCCTGTTCGGCGGCACGCGGGACGAAGGCCCCGTATCGTTGCGGTTCCAGGTCCAGGGCGGCGACGACCTGGATCAAAGGCTGCGCAATGCCTCGCTGATCGCCGGGGCGCTGGCCGAAGGGCGCGTCACGGGCCAGGACGTTCTGGCAGCGGCCCGCGCCGATTATGCCCGCATCCTGGGCAACCTGTATGACCTGGGCTATTACTCTGCGATCATCAACATCACCCTGGACGGGATCGAGGCGGCCGAGATTGCGCCCCTGGACGCGCCCGAGGCCGTGCGGTCGGTGGTTGTCGGCGTCCAGACCGGCCCTCGCTTCCGGTTCTCGCGCGCGGCCATCGCGCCGGTTGCGCCGGGAACCGATCTGCCGGACGAATACCGCCAGGGCGAGGTGGCGGGCAGCGGCACGATCCGGGGGGCCGCCCGCGCCGGAATCGAGGGATGGCGTAATGTGGGCCATGCCAAGGCCGAAGTCGCGGGCCAGGACATCACGGCCGATCACGTCAACGCCGCCGTGGACAGCCGGATCGGCCTTGCCCCCGGCCCCGCCGTCCGGTTCGGGCGGCTGAACATGCGCGGCTATGACCGCATGAATCCGCGCCGCCTGGCCAAGATCGCGGGGCTGCCCGAGGGCGAACGCTTCGATCCCGAGGCGGTCGAGGACGTCCGCAAGCGCCTGCGCCGGTCGGGCGTCTTTTCGGCGATCACGCTGGAGGAAGCCGAAACCCTGAACCCAGACGGCAGCATGGACATCGACCTGACGGTGGTCGAACAGAAACCCCGCCGCATCGGCGCGGGGTTCGAGATCTCGTCCACCGATGGGGCCATGGTGTCGGCCTACTGGATGCACCGCAACCTGCTGGGGGGTGGTGAACGCCTGCGCATCGACGGCCAGGTCAAGGACATCGGGTCAGACACCAGCGGCAAGGACGAGGAGATCACCCTGCGCATCGATCGTCCGGCCACGCTTACGCCCGACACCACGGCCTATGTGCTGACCGGCCTCGCCCGGATGCGCGAGGAGGATTACGACGAGGATACCGGCACGATCGGCCTGGGCTTCAACCATATCTTCAGCGACCGGTTCACCTTCGATACGGCCATCCAGTACCAGTTCTCGCGCGTGTACGACGACCTGGGCGAAACCGACTTCAAGGTTCTGGCCCTGCCCACGGCGGTGATGTGGGATGCCCGGGACGACGAGAACAACGCCAGGCGCGGCTATTACCTGCAAGGCGAGGCCACGCCCTTCAAGGGCTTCGACGGCACCGATTCGGGGGTCCGCCTGCTGGGCGAGGGCCGCGCCTTCTATTCGCCGGGCGCCGAGGATCGCTTCACGCTGGCGGGCCGTGCCCGCATCGGCAGCGTGCTGGGCAGCGAAATCGGCAACACCCCGCGCAGCTATCTGTTCTTCTCGGGCGGCGGCGGCACCGTGCGCGGCCAGCCCTATCAGTCGCTGGGGGTCGAGGAAATCCAAGGACCGAACGGGCCGATCAAGACCGGCGGCGCCAGCCTGGCCACCCTGTCGGCCGAGATCCGCTGGCAGGTCCGCGAACGGATCGGCGTCGTGGCCTTTGCCGACTATGGCGAGGTCTGGGCAGAGGATGGCTGGACCGGGGGCAGCGACGCCCATTCGGGCGCCGGGATCGGCGTGCGCTACAACACGCCCATCGGGCCCTTGCGCTTTGATGTGGCGGGGCCGACCGGGGGCGACACCGGCGAGGGCGTGCAACTCTATCTGGGACTGGGGCAGGCATTCTGATGCAGATCCGGCTGATGCGCAAACTCTGGCTGGTCCTGTTCGCGATCCTGTTGCCGTTTTCGGCAATGTCGCAGAGCGCGGCCGAAATCTCGCAGCAGGAAAGCGACGACAGGGGCTTTCTGACCCGGCTTCTGGAACGCAACCTGTCCAGTGCGGGCCGCGAGGTCGTGATCGACGGCTTTCAGGGCGCGCTGTCCTCGCGCGCGACCTTTCGCCGGATCACCATTGCCGATGGCGAGGGCGTCTGGCTGACGCTGAACGACGGCGCGATCCAGTGGAACCGGTCGGCCCTGCTGCGCGGCCGGATCGAGATCGCGGAACTGGCGGCCCGTGAAGTCCTGCTGCCACGCTTGCCGCTGGGCGAGAAGCAGGCCCCCACCGCCGAGGCGCGCGAGTTCGAATTTGCCCTGCCTGAATTGCCGGTGGCGATCAATATCGACCAGATCCGGACCGACCGGGTCGACCTGGGCGAGCCCGTGATCGGCCTGGCGGCCGCGATCTCTCTGACCGGCGGCATGAGCCTTGAGGGCGGCGAAGGCCAGGCCCGCCTGGCCATTCAGCGGCTGGACGGCCCGCGCGGCAACTTCGATCTGGACACGGCCTATTCGAACACCTCGCAGATCCTGCGCGTGAACCTGACCCTGGACGAGGCCGCCGACGGCCTGCTGGTCAACCTGATCGACCTTTATGACAAGCCGTCGGTCGTCGCAGAAATCAGCGGCGAAGGCCAGATCAAGGATTTCGGGGTCGATATCCGGCTGGCGACCGACGGGCTGCCGCGCGTGACGGGCCGGGTGTCCGGGGCGGGCGGGCCGGATGCGGCGGGCAATCCCGGCACCGATTTCCGCCTGCAACTGGGCGGCGATGTGGCCTCGCTGCTGCCGCCCCAGGACCGGACCTTCTTTGGCGATCAGGTGCAGCTTCGGGCCGAAGGCTGGCGCGGCGACGACGGGCGCCTGCAAATTCCCACCCTGAACCTTGTGACCGAGGCCCTGTCCCTGGACGGGTCGTTGGCTGTGAATGCTCAGGGCGCGCCGCAGAATGCGGAATTGCGGATTGCCCTGGGATCGGACGCCGGCGCGGTGCAGGTGCCCGTCCCGCTGCCCTTTGCCGGAGAGAACGCAACCGTCGAATCCGGCCGTCTGGACCTGAACTATGATGCGGCCCAGGGCCAGGGCTGGACGCTGCAGGGCCGCGTCGGCGACCTGGATCTGGGCGATGTGTCGCTGGGCGACCTGCGGCTGGAGGGGTCGGGCGCGGTTGTGCTGGACGCCGGGCGCCTGTCATCGGTCAATGGAGGGGTCCGCTTCGGATCGCGGCAGATGACCTTTGCCGATGCCGGGTTGGCCCAGGCCGTCGGGCCGGACATCGACGGCAGCACGACCTTTGATTTCACCCCCGGCAATGCCGTGGAATTCAGCGACCTGTCCGTCACGGGCACGGATTACGGCCTTGATGGTCTGCTGCTGCTGTCGGGGTTGGGCAGCGGCTTTGTCCTGTCCCTGGATGCCGATACCCGCTACGAGGATCTGGCCCGCCTGTCGGGTCTGGCCGGACGGGACATGCGGGGTCGCGCCGATGCCAGCCTCAGCGGTTATTACAGCTTTCTAAGCCGCGGTTTTGACATCGACGCCACCGTTTCGGGTTCCGGCATCGCCGTGGATCAGCCGCAACTGGATCGGTTGCTGGAAGGGCGGTCCACCATCAGACTGGACGCCCGTCGCGACGAGACCGGCATCGAGATCGAGAATCTGGCCGTCAATGCCCAGGGCCTGACCGCCCAGGCCCAGGGTTACGTGAACAGCCTCTCCAGCGACGTGACGGCCACCATTTCCCTGCCGTCGCTTCAGGATGCGGACCCGAATTTCTTGGGCGCGTTGCAGGCGGATGCGAAACTGTCCGGGCCGTCCGGCGCGCGCCAACTGACCCTCAGCGGCGAGGCCGAGGATCTGCGCATCGGCATCGAGGCGCTGGACAACGCCCTGGGCGGCACCACGACCCTGACCGTCCTGGCCGGAGAACGGGACAGCGGCTACGAGGTCGAGGTGTTCCGGCTGGCCAACCCGCAATTGCGTGCCGAAGGGCGGGGCCGCTTTGTGCAGGGGGGGCTGGACGGAACCGTGGATCTGGCCGTGCCCGACCTGTCGGCCATCCGCGCGGGCTGGGCGGGCGGACTTGATGTGATGGCGCGGCTGACCGAACGGGACGGCACCCGCCTGGTCGATGTGACGGGATCGGGACAAAACCTGTCCCTGGGTGTCCAGAATGCGGATGCCGCGCTGACGGGCACCACCCGGCTGCGCCTCTCGGCCGAGGAGCGGGACGGGATCGTCACCGTGCGCGACATGCGCCTGACCAACGATCAGATCGACGCCACGGTGCAGGGAACCTATGGTCCGGGCGTCACCGATATCGCGGCCGAGGTGGGCGTCAGGTCGCTGGCTCCCTTTGGTCCCGGCTGGCGCGGGGCGCTGGATCTGACCGGCAGTTTCCGCGAGGCGGGCGACGGGGCGCGGCGGCTGGAAATCGAGGGCACCGGGCAGGATCTGGCCTTTGGCCAGGCCCAGGTCGATGGCGCTCTTGCCGGCGAAACGCGGCTGGCCGTCACTGGCACCGAACGGGACGGCGTGTTCACCATCGAACAGGCTCGGATCGACAACCCCCGCCTGACGGTGGATGCCGCCGGAACCCTGGGCGGCGATCAGACCGATCTGGCGGCACAGGCCAGTGCCCAGGATCTGCGGTTTCTGGGCAATGGCATCGGCGGCGCCCTGACTGCCGACGCCCGGCTGGTCCAGCAGAACGGCAACCGCCAGGTGACGGCCAGCGGAACCGCTGACGGACTGTCGATCGGCCAGCCACGGATCGACCCGCTGCTGGGCGGCCAGACCCGTTTCGACATCGCCGCCACGCAGGGTCCGGACGGGCTGTCGTTCCAGCGTCTGGACGTGGAGAATCCCCAGATCCGGGTCGAGGCCAGTGGCGACACGGCCAGCGGCATGGCCGTGTCGGCCCGGCTGGCTGACCTGGGCCTGATCCAGCCGGAATTTCCCGGCCCCGTTCAGGCCAGCGGCACGATCCGCGAGCAGGGGGCGGATTTTGCCCTGGACGTGAACGCGACCGCGCCGGGCAGCACCACCCTGCGGATCGCCGGCACGGCGGCGCGGGACTTTTCGTCCCTGAACCTGTCGGTTGCGGGGGGCGCCGACGCCTCGATCGTCAACAGCATTCTCCGCACCCGCAGCATCGAGGGACCGCTGTCCTTCGACCTGACGGTCAATGGCCCACCCGCGCTGCAATCGGTGTCGGGCCAGGTGCGGTTGACGGATGGCCGGATCGCCGATCCCGGCGCGGGCATCCGGCTGGAAGGGGTGACCGCCACCGTCGATCTGTCGGGGGGCCGGATCGCCCTGGATGCTGCCGCGGCCGTTGCGGCCGGGGGGCGGATCCAGGTCAGCGGGCCGGTGGACGTGCAGAACGGCACCTTGGACCTGACGATTGTCCTGGACGGGGTGGTCGCCCGCGATCCGAACCTGTACGAAACCGTCGTCAATGGCCGGTTGCGCATGTCTGGCCGCAACGCCGAAGGGCCGCTGATTTCGGGGGTGATCGATCTGGGTCCGACGGAAATCCGCATCCCCTCGACCGGGCTCGGGGGGGCGCGGGCGATTCTCCAGATCGAGCATGTGGGCGACACCCGGCCGGTTCGGGCCACCCGCGCCAAGGCTGGGCTGGAAGGCTATCCCAGCGACGCCGCGCGCGATGCGGGAATGGCGGGGCCGCCATCGACTCCGCCATCCGCCCCACCACGGCTGGATCTGCGTATCAACGCCCCCAATCAGGTCTTTGTTCGCGGCCGGGGGGTGGACGCCGAACTGGGCGGGTCGCTTCAGGTTCAGGGCACGACGCGAAACGCCATTCCCATCGGGTTTCTGGAACTGATCCGTGGCCGCGTCGATCTGTTGGGACGGCGATTCACCCTGACCGAGGGGCTGGTCGAACTGCAAGGCAGCCTGATCCCGGTGATCCGCCTGGTGGCCGAAACCGAACAGAACGGAATCACCACCCGCATCATCTTCGACGGCGAGGTGCGCGACCCCGAGATTACCTTCGAATCCTCGCCCGACCTGCCCGAGGAGGAGGTTCTGTCCCAACTGCTGTTCGGGCGTGGCCTGGACAGTATCAGCCCGCTTCAGGCAGCCCAGCTTGCCAATGCCATTGCGGTTCTGGCGGGGCGCGGCGGCGCGGGAATCATCGGCAACCTGCGCGATCAGGTGGGCCTGGACGATCTGGATCTTGCAACCGACGACCAAGGGAATGTGCAGGTCCGGGCCGGCAAGTATCTGTCCGAAAACCTGTACACCGACGTTGCGGTCGGCGCGGACGGTCGCAGCACCCTGAACCTGAACCTTGACGTGACCGATTCGCTGACCGCGCGGGGCTCGGTCGGGACCGACGGCGACAGTACGCTGGGGATCTATTTCGAACGGGATTATTGAACAGGGCAGTGCCGGCCCGCGGCCGGTTCTCTTGGTCGCAGGGCAGACCGCAAGCCCGCAAAATGGATGAGAGACTGACGGTGAAGGGGTGGCCTGTAGGGCATCTGAAGACCTCGCCTTGCTGCCGCAACGTCAAGGCGGTTTTGGGCAAAAATTCCCGTTCCGGCCGGAACCCAGCGTTCCTGAAATCGTTAAAAGCGCGTAGTGAAATTGCCCCACCGCAATACCTTAACGAGTAGACCCGCCATTTCTGGCGGGTTTTTCTTTTCCGACAATCAGATGGTCAAAATCCGAAGATGTCGTCGGCCAGCCCCAGGACGGTCAGCCCGGACCCCGTCACCGTCAGGCGATCCCCCGCACCAAAGTCGATGGCGACGCCCATGGCCGTTCTTGACATGTGATCGCGCACAAAGGCGGCGGGATCGCTATCCAGAAGGCCGGCACCGACGGTCAGCCGGTCGATGCCAAGCTGATAGTCGCGGATGATGTCGGCCCCGCCCCCTTTCACAAAGACAAAGCTGTCGGCGCCTGCGCCCCCGATCAGAAGATCGTTGCCCGCGCCGCCGTTCAGCGTATCGGCGCCCTCCGCCCCTGCCAGCGTGTCGCGGCCCGCTTCGCCCGCCAGCCAGTCGTTTCCTGCCTGACCGGACAGAACATCGTCGCCCAGGCCCCCCGGCAGGCGGTCCGCGCCGGTGCCGCCCCACAGGCTGTCATGGCCGGCATTGCCCCACAGCAGGTCGTTTCCATCCCCGCCGGCCAGGCGGTCACGGCCGTTACCCCCCTGCAAGCTGTCCTGACCACCGTCGCCGTGCAGCAGATCGTCATCGTCCCCGCCGATCAGGCGGTCGTCGCCGGCATTGCCGCGCAGGGTGTCATTGCCGCGTCCGCCCGCGATCCAGTCATGGCCGTTTCCAGCCTGGACGAGGTCGTTTCGCGCGCCCAGGCGGTAATCGTCGTTGCGCGCGGTTCCGGGGGCCGCCGTGGTAAAGATGCGGCCATCGAGCCCTTGCAGCCAGTCGGGGCGTGCAGGCATGGACAGGTTCGTCCCCGGCGGCGCAGCCTTGGAAAAGGTGCCGCCGTCAAGGCGCACCGGCGCATCGGTATCGGCAAAGTTCTGGGTGGCCATCAGCACCTTGTAGTCTCGGCCCGCGACCCTGAAATGGCCCACCTGCAACCCGATGCCGACAAGGGATGCACCCCCCATGATGTTGGCATAATGGCCGGGACTGTTCATCAGGTTGGCATGAAGCTGCGCGATCTCGTCACGCAGGCTGCCTGCGCCCTGGATGCTGACATAGGCGATGTTTTCCGCCGTCAGCCAGGACCCCGACAGGTCGAACCCCTCTGCCTCGATCCGCTGGCGCGACGTCGATGCATTCCGCCCGACATGGGCAAAGACATCGGCGTCCAGCATCCAGCGGCTATGCGCGTCGGCTGCATCGTTCAGCCGCTTTTCCAATGCCAGCGGCGCCAACCCCTCGGCCCGCCGGGCCTGGTTCACGAGCGAGGCGAAATAGCGTTCGTCGGCGGTTGCAAAGGACATCGGTCCGGCCCTGGCTGTCGGATGCGGAACAGCCTAGGGGAACGGCCCGCAGGGCGCGCGCCGAAAATCGGTAAAACTGACGGCACCGGCGATCTTGTGCCGAGAGGATCGCCGTGACTGTCCGCTCAGCCCTGCGACAGGATCGCCGCGATCACCCGGTCGGCGGCCTCCTCGGCGGACAGGGCGACGGTGTTGACCACCAGGTCTGCCCGTTCGGGAACCTCGTAGGGGCTGTCGATTCCCGTGAAGTTCCTGAGCTGGCCCGACCGCGCCTTCTTGTACAGCCCTTTCACATCGCGCTGTTCGGCGACCTCCAGGGGCGTGTCCACATACACCTCGATGAATTCGCCCGGCGCCATCATGTCGCGAACCATCCGCCGTTCCGACCGGAACGGAGAGATGAAGGCGGTCAGCACGATCAGCCCGGCATCGGTCATCAGTTTCGCCACCTCGCCCACGCGGCGGACGTTTTCCACCCGGTCGGCGTCGGTAAAGCCCAGGTCGCGGTTCAGCCCGTGGCGCACGTTGTCGCCGTCCAGCAGAAAGGTGTGCTTGCCCATCGCGTGCAGCTTGCGTTCGACGATATTGGCGATGGTCGATTTGCCCGATCCCGACAGGCCCGTGAACCACACCACCCGCGCCCGCTGGTTCTTTTGCGCGGCATGGGCCTCGCGGTTCACATCGGTCGCCTGCCAGTGGATGTTCTGCGACCGGCGCAGCGCGAAATGCAGCATCCCGGCGGCGATGGTGGCATTGGTCATCCGGTCGATCAGGATAAAGCCGCCCAGGTCGGGGTTGTCGCCATAAGCCTCGAACGGGACGGGCCGGTCGGTCGAGATGTTGACCACGCCGATGGCGTTCAGGCCCAGCGTCCTGCTGGCCAGATGTTCCATCGTGTTGACGTTCACCTCGTATTTGGGCTCGGTGATGGTGGCGCTGACGGTCTGGGTGCCCAGTTTCAGCAGATAGGGACGGCCGGGCAGCATCTCGGCCTCGTCCATCCAGACCAGGGTGGCCTCGAACTGGTCGGCCACCTCGCAGGGGGCATCGGCCTGCACGATCACGTCGCCGCGCGAACAGTCGATCTCGTCGGCAAAGGTCAGGGTCACCGACTGACCCGCAACCGCCCGATCCAGATCGCCGTCGAATGTGGTGACGGACTTGACGGTGGTGGTCTTGCCCGAGGGCAGGACGCGGATGGGATCGCCCGGATGAATGGCCCCGGCGCTGATCTGGCCCGCGAATCCGCGGAAATCCAGATGCGGGCGGTTCACCCATTGCACCGCCATGCGGAACGGACGATCCGCCATCCGCATGTCGCTGATCGGCGCGTCCTCCAGATGGCCCAGCAGGGTCGGACCCTGATACCAGGGCGTCTCGGGGCTTTTGGAGACGATGTTGTCGCCCTTCAGGCCCGAGATCGGGATCGGCAGAAAGCTGTCCATGCCGATCTGCTTGGCGAAATGCGAATAGTCGCTGACGATCTCGTAGAACCGTTCGGCCGAATAATCGACCAGATCCATCTTGTTGACGGCCAGCACGATGTTTCTGATGCCCAGCAGGTTCACCAGATAGCTGTGGCGCCGGGTCTGGGTCAGCACGCCCTGGCGCGCGTCGATCAGGATCACCGCCAGATCGGCGGTCGAGGCGCCGGTGACCATGTTGCGGGTGTATTGTTCGTGCCCCGGCGTGTCGGCCACGATGAACTTGCGCTTATCGGTCGCAAAAAAGCGATAGGCCACGTCGATGGTGATGCCCTGTTCGCGTTCCGCCGCCAGACCGTCCACCAGCAGGGCAAAGTCGATCTCGCCCCCCTGGGTTCCCGACACCTTGCTGTCGTATTCCAGCGAGGCCAACTGATCCTCGAAGATCATCTTGCTGTCATACAGCAGCCGTCCGATCAGCGTCGATTTCCCGTCATCGACCGATCCGCAGGTGATGAAGCGCAGCATGGTCTTGTGCTGGTGCTTAAGCAGATAGGCGTCGATGTCCTGGGCGATCAGGGCGTCGGTCAGATAGACGGGATCTTGCGCGGTCATCAGAAATACCCTTCCTGCTTCTTCTTCTCCATCGACGCGGCCTGATCCTTGTCGATGGCGCGTCCCTGGCGCTCGGACGTAGTGGTCAGCAGCATTTCCTGGATCACCTCGGGCAGGGTCCGGGCGTTGGATTCAACGGCGCCGGTCAGCGGATAGCAGCCCAGCGTGCGGAACCGGACCGACCGCATCTGCGCCCGTTCTCCGTCGCGCAGCGGAAAGCGGTCGTCATCGACCATGATCAGCAGCCCGTCGCGTTCCACCACCGGGCGCGGTTCGGAAAAATACAGCGGCACGATTTCGATGTTTTCCAGGTGGATGTACTGCCAGATGTCCAGCTCCGTCCAGTTCGACAGCGGAAAGACCCGGATCGATTCGCCCTTGGCCTTGCGGGTGTTATAAAGCTTCCACAGCTCGGGGCGCTGGTTCTTGGGATCCCAGCGGTGGTTGGCGGACCGAAAGGAAAAGATGCGCTCCTTGGCGCGGGACTTTTCCTCGTCACGGCGCGCACCGCCGAAGGCCACATCGAAATTATAGTGGGTCAGCGCCTGTTTCAGCCCTTCGGTCTTCCACATGTCCGTGTGCAGGCTGCCGTGGTCAAAGGGGTTGATGCCGCGGGCCTTGGCCTCGGGGTTCTGGTGAACGATCAGGTCCATGCCCGCCGCCCTGGCCGCCCGGTCGCGCAGGTCGTACATCGCCCGGAACTTCCAGGTAGTGTCCACATGCAGCAGCGGAAAGGGCGGGGGGGCCGGATAGAACGCCTTGCGCGCCAGATGCAGCATGCAGGCCGAATCTTTGCCCACCGAATACAGCATCACCGGGTTTTCGGCATTCGCCACCACCTCGCGCATGATGTGGATGCTTTCCGATTCCAGCCGCTGCAAATGCGTCAGCGTCTGGGACGGGATGGCGGTCTGGGCAAGGCTGTTCATGGGCAGGGCTTTCGCTCGTCTGGCATCCGGCGGTTCGGGACACCCTGCTATCCTTCAGCACGCCCCGGGATTCAAGCCGGTTCATCACGGAAAGGCCCAGCTTTCCGCCGATGCGGGGCGGGCCGGAACGCTGTTCCGCGGCTGTGGCGAAAGCCGGATCGTTGACCGCAGGGCTGCACGATCCCAGCGGGCGGGGCCGTTTTCGGGCCGGGAATCGGGCGGCCTTCGCCGTTGGCGCGCGCGCGACGCGCCGCGGGCTTTCCGAAAGACGGGTTGACGCGGCGATCCACCGTGCAACAGTCGTGCGACACAGGCGGCATACCACAAGGGCAAGCAGACCGGCATGATCGACCCCCCCCACGCGACGCCGCGGCGCGACCCCCCCGACCCCGACGACCCGGCGCAACCCTTTCCGCTGATCAGCGACATCTCGGCCGCGCGCTGGCTTTTGGTGTTCATCATCGCCGCGGCGGCCTACTTCTTTCATGGCTTTCTGGTGCCGGTCCTGGCCGCCACGATCATCGCCTTTGCCAGTTGGCCCCTGTCGCGGCGGGTGCAGCGCGGCCTGGGTCTGGACCGGACGCTGACGGCGGCGCTGTTTGTCCTGGTGATCGTGCTGTTTCTGGTGGTGCCGATCGCCATGGCCCTGCTTTATGCGTTCCGCGAGCTGCAAAGCTGGATTTCCTGGGTGTTCGAGGTGAATGCCCTGGGCGCCCCCACGCCCGTCTGGATGACGGAACTGCCCCGGATCGGGGAATGGGTGGACGAACTCTGGCTTCGTCATATCGGCAGGCCCGGCGCCATTGCCGAATGGGTGCAACTGACCAGCGGCAACACCATCGCCTCGATCTATCGCAGCGTGCTTGCGGCGGGGAACATCGCCTTTCATCTGGCGCTGAACCTGCTGTTCATGCTGATCGCGCTGTTCGTGTTCTATCGCGACGGCGACAGGATCGCGGCGCAGATCGACGTGGTGGGCGCGCGCATCCTGCCGGTCCGCTGGGAACGTCTGTCGCGGGTGGTGCCGCTGACCATCAGCGCCACCGTCACCGGCATGACCCTGATCGCCATCGGCGAAGGGGTGATTCTGGGCCTTGCCTACTGGATCGCGGGGGTGCCCTCGCCGGTGACGCTGGGCGTCATCACCGGCGTCATGGCGCTGATCCCCGGAGGCGCGCCACTGTCCTTTACCCTGGTGTCGATCTATCTGGTGGCCAGCGGATCGCCCCTGAACGGGATCTTGCTGTTCGTCTGGGGTTCGGTCGAACTGTTCGTCGTGGACAAGACCATCCGGCCCGTTCTGATCGGCGGCCCGGTCAAGATGCCCTTTCTGCCGACGTTCTTCGGCCTGGTGGGCGGGGTCAAGACCATGGGCATCGTGGGCCTGTTCGTTGGCCCGGTCCTGATGGCCCTGCTGGTCGCCATCTGGCGCGAATGGCTGCGCGAGATCCGCGCCCACCCCAGGAAACCCGCGCCCAAGCCGAGGCAAAGGTCTTGAACGCCCCCGGTCGTTGAATAATATGGCCGGAACGGCGTGTGCTGCGTGCGCCCAGGGACCATCCCTGATTACGGAGACTGGGTAAGAAACCGTTTCTGGCAAAGGGGGGCTTCATGGCGGGGCGCATACAGAACACCATCCGCAAGTTTCTGGACAACGGCTCGGCGGGGGGGCTGCTGCTGATCCTGGCCGCGGTCCTGGCGCTGATCGTCGCCAATTCGCCGCTGTCCGAGGCCTATTTCGCCGCGCTTCACGCCTATATCGGACCGATGTCGCTGAGCCACTGGATCAACGACGCGCTGATGGCGGCGTTCTTTCTGATGGTGGGGCTCGAGATCAAGCGCGAACTGGTGGACGGCCACCTGTCGTCCTGGCCCCGCCGCATCCTGCCGGGTGTCGCGGCAGCAGCCGGGATGACCGTTCCGGCGCTGTTCTATCTGGCCTTCACCTCTGGCACCGGGGCCGAACACGGCTGGGCCATCCCGGCGGCCACCGACATCGCCTTCGCGCTGGGCGTACTGTCGCTGCTGGGCCCGCGGGTGCCGACCTCGCTCAAGGTCTTTCTGGCGGCGCTGGCGATTCTTGACGACATGGGCGCGGTGATCGTGATCGGGTTGTTCTATACGGCGGATGTGTCCACCGTCGATCTTGCGGTCGCCGCCGCGATCGTGGCCGCGCTGTTTGGCCTGAACAAGGGCGGCGTGCGCCAGCTTTGGCCCTACATCGCTCTGGGCATCGTGCTGTGGTTCTTTGTCTGGCGGTCGGGCATCCATGCCACCATCGCGGGTGTGCTGCTGGCGCTGACCGTTCCGCTCAAGCGCACCCCCGCCACCCCCGAGGCGCGAGGCGCGGAAAGCCCGCTGCACCGGCTGGAACACATGCTGATCGCGCCGGTGTCGTTCGTCATCATCCCCATCTTCGGCTTTGCCAATGCCGGGGTGAGCTTTCTGGGCCTGGGCTCCGAGGCGTTCTTTGCCCCGGTCACCATGGGGGTGGCGGCGGGCCTGTTCCTGGGCAAGCTGATCGGAATCTTTGGCGCGGTGGTGGTCCTGGTGCGGCTGAATCTGGCCGACCTGCCGCCGGGCGCAAGCTGGCTGCAGATGCTGGGAACCGCGCTTCTGTGCGGCATCGGTTTTACCATGAGCCTGTTCATCTCGATCCTGGCCTTCACCGAGCCGCTGCTTCAGGACGAGGCCAAGATCGGCATCCTGATGGGGTCGCTGACGGCGGGCACGGCCGGCTATGTCGTCCTGCGCTTTGCCAAGCGCGAGGCGCGGCGACCGCTGGAACAGCCCGTTCGCTGATCAGACCGGCCACACCGCCAGGATAAGGGGCACCCCTGTCGTCACCACCAGGATCGACAGGGGCAGACCCAGCCGGGGATAGTCGCTGAACCTGTATCCGCCCGGTCCCATGACCAGCGTGTTGCACTGATGCCCGATGGGGGTCAAGAAATCGCATCCCGCGCCCACCGCGACCGCCATCAGGAACGCCTCGGGCGCATATCCCAGGCTGTCGGCAAAGGTCGCGGCGATGGGTGCCATCACCAGAACGGTCGCGGCGTTGTTCAGAAACGGCGTGACCGCCATCGCCGCCACCATGATCAGCGCCACCGCCCCCCAGACCGGCAATCCGGTCGCGATATCTGACAGCCAGACGCTGATCAGGTCGGTGCCTCCGGTCTTTTGCAATGCCTCGCTGACCGGGATCAGGGCGCCCAGCATGACCAGCAGCGGCCATTCGATCGCCTCATAGGCGCGTTCCGGGCTGATCGCCCCGGTCAGGATCATCAGCACCGCCGCGCCGAAAAAGGCGATGGCAACCGGCACGATGCCCATGGCCGTCAGCGCCATGGCCGCTCCTAGGATCAGGATCGGCATCAGTTCCTTGCGCACGCTGCCGATCTGCAGGCTGCGTTCGGCCAGGGGCAGCAGGCCCAGCCCGCGGATCCGTTCGGGCAGCATATCCACCGGACCCTGCAACAGCAGCACATCGCCCGCCTGAAGCGCGGTCTTGCTCAGCCGTTCGGTCATGCGGTGGCCCGACCGCGACACGGCCAGCAGGCTGACCCCCTGCTGGTCGAAAAGCTGCATTCCCCCCGCGCTTTGCCCGATCAGGGTCGAATTGGCGGTCGTCACCGCCTCGATCACGCCCACCTTGCTTTGCGGCAGTTCCAGCTTTTCGGCGGTGTCGTGCCCGGCCAGCACCAGGCCGCCGCTTGTCACCGCCCGTTCCAGCGCATCGGGTTCGCCCCGCAGCAGCAGAATGTCGTTTTCCTTGATCGTCGTGTCGAACAGCACAACCTTGCGCCGTTCGCCGTCGCGGATCATGCCCGTCACGGTGATTTCACCGTCGGTCAGACCGATCAGCCCGCCGATGGTCATGCCTGCGGCCTTGGCCCCTTCGGGGACCGTCGCCTCGGAATTGTAGTCGCTGATGTTCACTGCCTCGCCCAGCGACGCGGTGGCGCGGCGATCGGCCGGCAGCAGCCGCCAGGCGAACATGAGAAACACCATCCCCACCAGCGACAGGCCCAGCCCCACCGGGGCGAAATCGAACATGCCGAAGGGCTGGCCGGTCAACTGTTCGCGCACCCCCGACACGATGATGTTGGGCGATGTGCCCACCAGCGTGATCAGCCCGCCCAGCAGCGAGCCGAAGGCCATGGGCATCAGATAGAGCGATGGCGACTGCCCCGACTTGCGCGCCATCTTCAGGGCGGCGGGCATCATCATGGCCAGGGCGCCGATGTTCTTGATCAGCGCCGACATCAGCGTCACCGACCCGACCAGCACCAGAAGCTGCACCCGCATGGTGGTCAGCTTGCGAACCAGCCAGCGCAGAAGCGCCTCGATCAGGCCCGATCGGGACATGGCCGCGCTGACCACCAGGGCGCTGCCGACGATGATGACGATGTTGTCGCTGAAGCCGGTAAAGGCATCGTCGGGCGATACGGTGCCCGCCAGCAGCGATGCCAGCAGGGCCAGCATCGCCACCACGTCGTATCGAAGCCTGCCCCAGATGAACAGGACCATCATCACGCCGATGATGGCAAAGGCAAGCATTTGCTGTGTTGTCATGATGAAACCCGTTCCGCGCCGGGGGCCTCGGGCGCGTTCAGGGCAGAACCGTTCGAAGCGGGAAATGGTTGCCCGTCCGCCCTGCCGGACGGAGGATTAATTTTTTCCAAAGGGCTGGAACCCGCAGCCGTCGCCTTTGCATCGGCAGGGCAGGCACCGGGGCGTCAGGCGACCAGGGGCTGGCGGTCGCGGCAATGACGCAGGGCCAGTTCGCGCGCCTGCCGGCCCGGCACCAGATGGCGGGCGCTGGGCGGCTGGCGGTTGTCGCGCAATTCGGGAAACAGCGCCCAGATTTCCTGGCACGCGTCGGCACCCACGGCCCTGAGCGCCTCGGCCCCCGCATAGAGGGATTCGGTCTCGGCCCCGTTGGCGATTACGATCTGGTGGCTGTCCAGCAGGAAATGGACATAAACGATACTGTCCAGATCGTCGGCCACCTCGATCCCCTGGACGGCCAGCAGTTGGCGTGCCGCCACCAGAACCTCGTCTGTGCCGAACATGGTGCGGGCGATCCCCGACCGGACCAGAAGGCGGTGCTGGGGCGAAACCACCAGATCGGCCGACGGCACGTCCCGGCCCAAGGCGCCCTGGCGGATTCGGATCGGGCGCAGATGCGGGGCGGCGGCCAGATCGGCGGTCCCCAGCCGGCAGCTTCCGATCCAGCGGACGGGCCGGATGCCGGCGTCGCGCGTGACCACCATCGTGCCGGGCGCCAGTTGGCCCGCCGCCACCGGCCCGTCCGCCGTCAGGATCATCGCGTCGGAAGCGAAGCAGACGACATTGGTGTTGTCGTTCGTCAGATCCTGCGGTGCCACGGCGCTGCCGTTGCTGCGGATCGACAGGGTGAAGCTGCGGTCAAAGCCGTTGGCGGGGCTGATGTCGCCCAGCACCCCATCGGCCTGATCCTCGCGCAGCCAGGCCAGCGGATTTTCATAGGGTGTCTGGCCCGATGCGGTCCGCGCGGCATTGATGATCGCCAGATTGCTGGGGTTGTAATGGGCCGACAGGTCCAGGACATCATTGTTGGTCTGGTTGCCGTCATTCAGAACCGCGCCCGCGGCGGTGCCGAAATCGGTGACCGTATCGCCGCTGGTGACAAGAAAGCGGTCGAAACCCTGTCCGCCGGTCAGCGTGTCGGACCCCTGGCCGCCCACCAGCAGATCGTTGCCGTCGTCGCCCGCGAGGCTGTCGTTACCGCCGCCGCCGTAAAGACTGTCATTTCCTGCCCCGCCCGACAGGGTGTCGCTGGCGCCATCGTCGAGGACGGCGGCGCCATGGCCATACAGAAGATCGTCGCCGGTATCCCCCGACAGGCTGTCCGCGCCCGCGCCGCCGTGGACCGTGTCGTTGCCCGCGCCCGCCCGGATCACGTCCTGATGGCCCGTCTGGCCGGGCAGAACGGCATCGCCGGCATCCACCCGGTCCCGGGTCGCGTCCACATAGCCCTCGCCGATCAGGTCGTTTCCGTCGGTTCCGTCCACATAACCGTCCCGAAACGGCAAGACGTCGCGCTGCGCGTCCAGCCCGTCCACGGGTCCGGTACTGAACTTGGCACGCAGGGGCACCGAAACGCTGAGGATCGGATAGCTGGCCAGGTCCGCCTCGCCCGCCATTTGCCCGCTGGCCGAGGGCGGCATCACAAAGGTATCGCCATTCGTCGTCTGGAACATCCGCAGCGGAACGTTCGTCAGAACCCGCGTGGCGCCGCCCCCAAGGGACTGGACAACGGTGGCGTTCTTCAAGATGAAGCCGGTATCGGGCATCTGCGTGTGATCGGTGCCGCCCACCTGATAGGAAACCGTGTCGGTGCGCAGTCCGTGATGGTCAAAGGCCACCATGCCGTCGCTGCCCGCGTCGTTCAGCGTTACCCGCACGCTGCCGGCGAACAGGGGGTCTGCTGATGAACCAAAGACCCTGCCGTCCATCACCTTGCCGGGATTGTCGGCGATACGGTTGTTTTCGTTCAAATCGATGACGGGCAGATTGCCCAGATAGAGCATGGCATAGGTCGAAGTCGTCATGGTGCGTCCTGACAGCGGAAACCGGGAAGAACTGGGTGGAAGGGGGCGTGCCGCACGCTATGACAGGCCACCCCGTCTTGACAACTGCGGGTTGCGGAATGTTTTAGCGACTTCCACCAAAAGTATTGCCGCGGCCGAATGACGCATCCTTGCGGGCTGCCCCTCAGCGCCCGCTTGTTCTTTCGGCCGCAGCCCTTACCATGCGCCGCCATATCGGCCGGTCCTTGCCGCACCCCCCAAAGGCCCGGCCGTCACCGCGGATCAAGGAGACATGACATGGACGACAAGACCCCCAGCGCAGGCGCGATGTGCCCCATCCAGCACGCCGGCAACCGCAACACGCGGGCCAAGGCACGGTCGAACCGCGAATGGTGGCCCGAACAACTGAACCTGAAGATCCTGCACCAGAACAATGAACAGTCGAACCCGCTGGGCGGGGATTTCAACTATGCCGAGGCGTTCCGCAAGCTGGATCTGGAAGCCGTCAAGGCCGACCTGCGGGCGCTGATGACCGACAGCCAGGACTGGTGGCCCGCCGACTGGGGCCATTACGGGCCGCTGTTCGTGCGCATGGCCTGGCACAGCGCCGGAACCTATCGCACCGCCGACGGGCGCGGGGGCGCGCGGTCGGGGGCGCAGCGCTTTGCGCCGCTGAATTCCTGGCCCGACAACGTGAACCTGGACAAGGCCCGGCGCCTGCTGTGGCCGGTCAAGCGCAAATACGGAAACAGCTTGTCCTGGGCGGACCTGCTGATCCTGACGGGCAATGTCGCGCTGGAATCCATGGGCTTCAAGACCTTTGGCTTTGGCGGCGGACGCCCTGACGTCTGGGAACCGGCCGAGGATATCTATTGGGGGTCCGAAACCGAATGGCTGGCCACCAGCGACAAGGAAAACAGCCGCTATTCGGGGGACCGCGAACTGGCCAGCCCGCTGGCCGCCGTGCAGATGGGCCTGATCTATGTGAACCCCGAAGGTCCTGACGGCAGGCCCGATCCCCTGGCCGCCGCGCGCGACATCCGCGACACCTTCAAGCGCATGGCCATGAACGACGAGGAAACCGTGGCCCTGATCGCCGGCGGCCACACCTTCGGCAAATGCCACGGTGCCGGCGAGGCCAGCCATGTCGATGTCGATCCCGAAGGGTCGGCCATCGAATTGCAGGGTCTCGGTTGGACCAGCAAGCATGGCAAGGGCCACGGCGCCGACGCGATTTCATCCGGGCTGGAGGTGGTCTGGACCCAAAGGCCGACCGAATGGAGCATGGGCTATTTCAAGAACCTATTCGAATACGAATGGGAATTGACGAAATCCCCCGCCGGTGCCTGGCAGTGGCAGCCCAGGGACGGCGCGGGCGCGGGCACGGTGCCGGACGCGCATGACCCCGACAAGCGCATCGCGCCGGGGATGCTGACCACCGACCTGTCGCTGCGCGTCGATCCGATCTATCGCGAGATCTCGCTGCGCTTCCTGAACGATCCCGACCAGTTCGCCGACGCCTTTGCCCGCGCCTGGTTCAAGCTGACCCACCGCGACATGGGACCAAAGGTACTGTACGAAGGCCCCGAGGTGCCGTCCGAGGATCTGATCTGGCAGGATCCGGTCCCGGCCCCCGATCACCCGCTGATCGACGCGGCGGATGTGGCAGACCTGAAACGGCAGATCCTCGCCTCGGGCCTGACCGGTCCGGAACTGGTGGCGACGGCCTGGGCCTCGGCCTCGACCTTTCGGGGGTCGGACTATCGCGGCGGCGCCAACGGCGCGCGCATCCGGCTGGCACCGCAAAAGGATTGGGAGGCGAACCAGCCCCGGCAGCTGGCCAAGGTTCTGGAAGTGCTGGAGGGCATCAAGGTCGGTTTCGACGCCAAGGGCGCGAAAAAGGTGTCCCTGGCCGACCTGATCGTTCTGGGCGGCGACGCCGCGGTCGAGGCCGCGGCCAGGGCTGCGGGCCATGACCTGAAGCTGGACTTCATCCCCGGACGGGGCGACGCCACGCCGGACCAGACCGATGTGGAAAGCTTCGACTGGATGGAGCCGTTGGCCGACGGATTCCGCAACTATCAACGGCAGAAGTTCAACGTCCCGGCCGAAGAACTGCTGATCGACCGGGCGCAACTGCTGACCCTGACGGCGCCGGAAATGACCGTGCTGGTCGGTGGGATGCGCGCCCTGGATGCCAACTGGGACCACACCGATCACGGTGTGCTGACCAACCGGCCCGGCCAGTTGACAAACGATTTCTTTGTCAACCTGCTGGCGATGGACACGGTCTGGAAGGCGCGGGACGACGACCAGATGGTGTTCGACGGCACCGACCGCAGAACCGGCGCGCCGCGCTGGACCGCGACGCGGGTGGACCTGATCTTTGGGTCCAATTCGCAATTGCGCGCCATCGCCGAGGTCTATGCCCAGGACGATTGCAAGACCAAGTTCGTGCAGGACTTCGGCAAGGCGTGGTCCAAGGTGATGAACGCAGACCGTTTCGACGCGCGCCGGCAACTGGACCCTGTCTAGGATCCGGCTTGGCGCCGGCCCGTCCCTGCAGGGGCGGGCTGTCGTCCGGGAAATGCCGCTGGTCGCGAAACGCACAGGCGGTGAGCCGGTTGGTCTGGGGCTGTAAGCTGCGGCTTTTGTACCATCGCGACGACCGGAGCGTCGCATTGTTGCCCCGGATCGGCGCAGGTCGGGCAGGCCCCCGGTCGCCGCGCAGGCATCTGCTGACCCGGAACTGGTCCGCAAGGCCGTCATCATCGCCGGATAGGGGAGCCGGGGTGGGGGCTGAACCCCGCCCGCGTCCCGTGTCGTGTCAGCCGTTCCGGCGGCGTCCCACCAGACCGGCCGCCCCGATCGCCGCGGCCAGCAGCGGCAGCGTGGCGGGCAGCGGAATGGGCGCGGGAGCGTCATCGACCCGGTTCAGGCTCATCCGGACGTTGCCCAGGGATGCGAGTCCGGCCGCGAAATCGACACCGCTGGCCAGAAAGCCCAGATCGACCGACGTGCCGTCGAAGGCGCTGAGGCCGATGCCGCCCGCAAGGGTTTCGATCAGTTCGTCCAGCCCGCCATCCACTTCGGCATAGATATAGGCGGCAAACCCGAGATATTCCGGGAACCCCTGAATCGACCCGGTTCCCGAAAAATCCAGCGTATAGCTGCCGGCCTGCTCGATTTCGTAGATGATTCCCCCGAACTGGAGAAACGGCACGTCAACGCTGGCCACGGTCGCGGCGCTGGCAGACGTGCCCGCCCCCAGCGTCGCGAAAAGGGCCACGGTTGCGGCCTGAATGATCGTTCTCACGTAAACCTCCATACACATAATGCCACAGATCGCCTGAGGCCGGGAAAGGCCCGGCCTATGCCTGGCAGCGGGCGATGGCGGCACTATGAACGAAAACAACTGAAATATTAAGGCTTTTTTTAACAGGGCGTTATGCAACCTCGGCGTGTCGCGGCGGCAGTTCAGGCCACGGCGCGCAGGGCCCGCGGGCGGGGCCCGCCGGTGGCCCAGTCGAGCAGTTCGGCGGTATGGACGACCGGAACGCCGGTTCCGGATCCGATCTGCATCATGCAGCCGATATTGCCGGCGCTGATGACCTGGGGGCTGGTGGCCTCCAGCGTGGCGACCTTGCGGGCCTTGAGCTCGGCGCTGATGGCAGGCTGCATCAAGTTGTAGGTGCCAGCCGATCCGCAGCAGATATGGCTGTCCTTCGGTTCCAGCACCGTGAACCCGGCACTGGCGAGCAATTCCTTGGGCGTGGCCTTGATCTGCTGGCCGTGCTGCAGCGAGCAGGCCGCGTGATAGCCGACGCGCAAAGGGGCGGCATGGGTCGGGTCGGTCAGGCCCAGATCCGCCATCACCTCGGTGATGTCCTTTGCCAGCGCGGCCACGCGGGCGGCGTCCGCTTCCAGCGGATCGCCCGCGAACATGTGGCCGTAATCCTTGACGGTGGTGCCGCAGCCCGACGTGTTGATGACCAGGGCGTCCAGCCCCTCGCCGTCGATTTCGGCGGCCACCGCGCGGATGTTGGCGGCGGCGAAGCCGTGGCTTTCGTCCGTCCGGCCCATGTGGTGGGTCAGCGCGCCGCAGCAGCCCATGCCGCGCGGGATCACCACCTCGCAGCCGTGGCGGCGCAGCAGGCGGATGGTGGCGTCGTTGATGTCGGTGTTCAGCGCCCGCTGCGCGCAGCCCACCAGCAGGGCGACCCGCTTGCGGCGGATACCCTGGGCCGCAAAGACCTGCGGGCTGTCGTTCAGGCTGGGCGTCGGAATGTCGCGCGGCGTCATGTCCAGCATCGCGCGCAGACGCGCATCGGGGATCAGGCGGCGGAACGGGCGGCCCAGTTTCGCCCCCAGCAGCGCCAGCCGGAAGCGGCCCGGATAGGGCAGGACCTTTGCCAGCACCCAGCGCAGGGCGCGGTCGGGCAGGGGGCGGCGATAGTTTTCCTCGATATATTCGCGGGCGTGATCGACCAGATGCATGTAATGGACGCCCGACGGGCAGGTGGTCATGCAGGACAGGCAGGACAGGCACCGGTCGATGTGCTTGACCGTCTTTTCGTCCGGCACGCGGGAATTTTCCAGCATGTCCTTGATCAGGTAGATCCGCCCGCGCGGGCTGTCCAGTTCGTCGCCCAGCACCTTGTAGGTCGGGCAGGTGGCGGTGCAGAAACCGCAATGGACGCAGGTGCGCAGGATCTCGTTGGATCGCGCGGTCAGCGGATCGGCAAGCTGCTGGGCGGTAAAGGTTGTCTGCATGTCAGCCGTTCATCGGGTCGGGGCCATCAGGCCGGGGTTCAGGATGCCTGCCGGATCAAAGCTGCGGCGCAGCCCGTCCTGCAGGCGGGCGACCGGCCCGTCCAGCGGCGGAAAGGCCGGGCCATCGGCGCCCGCGCGGCGGATCAGGGTTGCATGGCGGGCAAGCCCGCGCGGATTGCCGGGGCCGCGATACCAGATCAGCCCGCCGCCCCAATCCAGCGAACAATCCCCGCCCATCGCCCGCAGCCCCGCGCAGATGCCCGGCGCGTCGGTGGGTTTGCACAGGATCCGCCACAGCGGATCGCCGCCCGCGAAATGCGCCACGTCGCGGATCGCGTCCCAGGCGGCGTCCTCGATCACCTCGGGATGCCATGCGGCCAGCAGCGCCAGCAGCCGGTCGCGACGATAGACAAGCTGGCGCTCCAGCCCCTCGACCCGCAGAAAGACCGTGCCGCCGACATGGGCCGCGCCCGAAACCTCGAAGGGGGTGGACAGGGCGGCGGTGAAGATGCGCAGGGCGGTTTCCTCGGTCACGCCGGGAAAGGCCAGCGTGGTGCGGGCGGGGGCCAGGGGCAGGGTCTTGAGCACCACCTCGGTCAGGACGGCCAGGGTGCCATAGGAGCCGGCCAGCAGCTTGGACAGATCGAGGCCGGTGACGTTCTTCATCACCCGTCCGCCGTTCTTCATGACGCGGCCCTGCCCGTCGACAAAACGCACCCCCAGCAGGTGATCGCGGCAGGCCCCGACCAACATCCGGCGCGGACCGCTGGCGTTGGCGGCGACCATGCCGCCCAGCGTGGGCGTGCCGTTCTGGCCCAGGATGGCGCGCATGTCGGGCGGCTCGAACGCCAGGGCCTGGCCTTCGGCCGCCAGCATCGCCCGGATATCGGGCAGGGGCGTTCCGGGGCGGGCGATCAGGGTCATTTCCGCGGGGGAATAGGTGACGACGCCCGACAGGCGGGCCAGCGACAACGGGTCCCCAAGGCTGCGGTTTTCGACCCGCGTGCCGCCGCCCGCGATGCGCAGCGGCCTGCCGCGCGCCTGGCATTCGGCCAGGATTTCGGCGGCTTCGGCCTCGGTCGCGGGGGCCAGATCAAGGGCGACGGTCATTCGGCGGCCGCCATGGAAACGGTGCGGGCACGGTGGGCGGCGCTGGCCTCCAAGGGAAAGACCTTGGCCGGGTTCAAAAGCCAGGCGGGGTCGAACACGTCCTTGACCTGCATCTGGATCGTCAGGTCGTCGGGATCGTACTGGTCGGACATCAGGTCGCGTTTTTCCACACCGACGCCATGTTCGCCAGTCAGGCAGCCGCCGACCTCGACGCAGACGCGCAGGATGTCGGCGCCGAACGCCTCGGCCCGGGCCAGATCGCCGGGCTTGTTGGCATCGAACAGGATCAGCGGATGCATGTTGCCGTCGCCCGCGTGAAAGACGTTCGCGACCTCCAGCCCATGCTGGCGCGACAGTTCGCCGATGCGGCGCAGGGTATAGGGCAGTTGGCCCACCGGCACCGTGCCGTCCAGGCAGATGTAGTCGCCCAGCCGTCCCATCGCGCCAAAGGCCGACTTGCGGCCCTTCCAGATTGCCAATGCCTCGTCGGCATTGCGGCTTTCGCGGAATTCGACGGGGTTCAGCGCGGCGGCGATTTCGCGGATCCGGGCGATCTGGTCGTCGATCTCGGCCTTCGACCCCTCGACCTCGACGATCAGGACGGCGGGGCAGTCGGGGTATCCGGCCTTGGCAAAGGCCTCGACCGCGCGCAGGCAGGGCTCGTCCATGTATTCGATGGCGACCGGCAGCACGCCGGACCGGATGATATTGGCCACGCATTCGCCCGCGACCTCGGGGCTGTCGAAGCCGATCAGCACCGGGCGCGCGCCCTCGGGCCGGGGCAGGATGCGCAGCGTGGCCTCGGTCACGACGCCAAGCTGCCCTTCGGATCCGCACAGCACGCCCAGCAGGTCCAGCCCCGCCGGTCCCAGTTCCGGCCCGCCCAGGTCCAATATCTCGCCCGTGGTCAGCACGACGGTCGCGCCCAGCAGGTTGTTGGTGGTGACGCCGTATTTCAGGCAATGCGCGCCGCCCGAATTCATCGCGATGTTGCCCGCGATGGTGCAGGCCAGTTGCGACGACGGGTCGGGCGCATAGAAAAAGCCCAGCGGTTCCAGTTCGGCGCTGACCGACAGGTTGGTCACCCCCGTCTGCACGCGGACGAATCGGTTCGCCGTGTCGATTTCCAGCATGGCATTCAGCCGCATGGTGCCCAGGATCACGCAATCGGCCGTGGGCAGGGCGCCCCCTGCCAGCGATGTGCCCGCGCCGCGCGGCACCACCGGCACGCCCAGGTCGCTGCAAACGCGCATGACCGCCGCCACTTCGGCCGTGGTGCGGGGCAGGACCACGGCCAGCGGCGGGCAGCGATAGGCCGTCAGCGCGTCGCATTCATAGGCGCGGGTTTCCTGGGGATCGTCGATCACCGCGTCGGCGGGCAGAACGGCACGCAGGGCCGCGACGATCCGGCCGCCCTGTGCGATCACACGCGAATCGGGCGCCGGCATGGCGATGGACATGGCCTGATCCTCCTGTTCCCATCTATCTGGTAAAATGATTTGACCAAATCTGTCAATTGCGATGAGGTGGGTGCGACGATAAAGGCCATGGTCCATGAGCGACACCCCCATCCGCCCCGAACGCACCGCCGAGGCCGTGGCGCGGCACATCGAAACCCTGATCCTGGAAGGATCGCTGGCCCCGGCCGAGGGGCTGTTGCCCGAACGCGACCTGGCGCAGCGGCTGAACGTATCGCGGCCGACCCTGCGCCACGGGCTGAAGCTGTTGCAGGACCGGGGGCTTCTGGTCGGGGAAAAGGGCCGTGGCCTGCGGGTCGCTCCGCTGGGGCAGACTGCGATTGCGGACCCGCTTTTGGCGCTGCTGTCCGACCACCCCGAGATCGAGGACGATTACTTCGATTTCCGCGATGTCGTCGAAAGCCACGCGGCCGCCCTGGCCGCGGACCGTGCCACCGGGCTGGACCGGGACGCCATCCGCGCGGCGATGGACCGGATCGAGGATGCCCACGCCGAAGCCCGTCCCAAGGCCGAGGCCGAGGCCGACGCCGCTCTGCACCAGGTCATCTATGAGGCCAGCCACAACCTGGTGCTGTTGCAGATCATGCGCGCCCTGTCGGGCACGCTGCGCAGCAATGTCGCGGCCAACCGGTCGCGCATGTTCGCCCTGCCGCAGATGCGCGAACGCCTCCGGGACCAGCACCGTGCCATCGCGGCGGCCATTCTGGACGGCGAGGCCGACAGGGCGCGCGATGCGGCCCATGCCCATCTGTGCTATGTCCGCAAGGCCGCCCGCGATCTGGCCGAGGCCGAGGCCCATGCCGAGACGGCCCGCCGCAGGCAGTCGGGCGGCGGGCTTGGCCAGCGGCGCTGATCCGGCATTGACCGGGCCGGGCCGGCAGGGCAGCGTGGCGTGATGACCGATGTTCCCCCCGATCCGTGCCGCGATGCCCCGGCCTTTCTGCGCCGCCTGTTCGACCGCGCGGTCGAGGCAGCCGATCCGATGCGGTCGCTGGCCGCGCATCTGCCGCCGCGTCCGGCGGGGCGGGTGGTGGTGGTCGGCGCGGGCAAGGCCAGCGCCCGCATGGCCGAGGCCGTCCTTGCCGCCTGGGGCCCCTGCGAGGGGCTGGTGATCACGCGATACGGCCACGCCCGCCCGTGCCCGGGCATCGAGATCGTCGAGGCCGCCCATCCGGTGCCCGACCGCGCCGGGGTCGAGGCAACGGCGCGGATGCTGGACCTGCTGGCCGGTCTGGGATCCGGGGATTTCGTGCTGGCCCTGATCTCGGGCGGGGCTTCGGCGCTGCTCTGTGCCCCCGCGGCTGGCATGACGCTGGCGGACAAGCAGGCGGTGAACGCGGCGCTTCTGGCCTCTGGCGCGCCGATCGGGGCGATGAACACGGTGCGCAAGCACCTGAGCCGCGTAAAGGGCGGGCAACTGGCCGGGACGGCCTGGCCCGCGCGGATGCTGTGCCTGATGATTTCCGACGTGCCGGGCGACGATCCGGCCTTTATCGGGTCCGGTCCGACCGTGGGCGACGGATCGACCCCCGCCGATGCGCGGGCGATTCTGGACCGATGGGGAATCGCTGTGCCCACCAGCGCCCTCTGCGCGTTGCAAGGGGGCAGCGGGGTGATCGCGCCGGGCGATCCGCGCCTGTCGCAGACGGAAAACCGCATCATGGCCGCCCCGGCGCAGTCGCTGGCCGCCGCAGCGGATCTGGCACGGTCCTGGGGCTGCGCCGTTGAGATCCTGGGGGACGCGCTGGAAGGCGAGGCCCGCGAGGTCGCCGCCGATCATGCCCGGCTGGCATTGGACCGGCAGGCCGCGCGGCGTCCCGGCGATCCGCCGCTGGTGATCCTGTCGGGGGGCGAGTTGACCGTGACCCGTCAAGGCGACGGGATCGGCGGGCCGAATGCCGAATATGCCCTGGCCTTGGCTTTGGGGCTGAAGGGGGCGGACCGGATCCATGCCCTGGCCTGCGACACCGACGGTATCGACGGCGCGGCCGAGGTCGCGGGGGCGGTGATCGGCCCCGACACGCTGGCCCGCGCCACGCCCGCCGCGGCCCGTAGCGCCTTGGCCACGAACGGATCACACGATCTGTTCGGACGAATCGGCGCGCAGGTCGTGACCGGTCCCACCCTGACCAATGTGAACGATTTCAGGGCAATCCTGATCGCCTGAGAACCCGGCAGCCGGATATCAGGCATTTTTCTTTTTTCGCCCGGCCCAAATGTCGTCTTGCCGACAGTTCGGCTTGCGGCATGGGCTTATGCTGGTTTTGCGCAGTCGTGGTGCGCAGCTTGGGTCATGTGTGAGTTTCGGCTATCCCGTCGCATCCCCCTGATGCGGTGCCCCGCCGCGGGGTCGGGGTAGCCATTTTCACTTTCCTGTTGGCTCGTTTCCTGCTTTACTGACCGCCATCGACAGTCGGCGGATATCGCGATGACCGACCCTTGCGAATATGCCCCTTTGTTCGATGCCCCGCTTCTGAACGGCCTGTCGCGCGACGACAAGCGGGCCTTCTTCTCGGCCTGCGCCGTGCGGGCCTACAAGTCCCCGACCCCGATCCTGCGGCAGGGCGAACTGACCCCCGGCAGCTTTCTGGTGGTCGTGGGCCAGGTCGAGGTGGATTACGTCGATGCCTCGGGTAATCCGGTGATCGTCCACACCGCGCTTCCGGGCGAGATGCTGGGCGATGTCGAGGCGCTGTCGGGCCGGCCCTGTGCGTGCAGTTGCGTCACGGCGCCGGATACGACGGTGCTGTTCTGCCCCACGCCGGTTCTGCATACCTTTATTCCGCCCCGCCTGCTGGTCCGCAACCTGTGCGACGCGCTGTATAGCCGGATGGTGCGTGAAAGCCGCAACAAGGCCGCCGATCATTATTACAATGCCGAACAGCGCCTGCGCCTGCATCTGCACAATCTGACCGACAACGGAACCGACGCGATCCGCATCAGCCAGTCGCAACTGGGCATCGTGATCGGTTGCTCGCGCCAGACGGTCAACCCGATGCTGGGCCGGCTGCGCGACCAGGGCATCATCGAACTGGGACGCGGCATGATCCGGGTCCGGGATCGCGCGCGTCTGGCCGATGGAGCCCCCGCCGCCGAATGATCGCCGAATGATCAGCGCAGATCGGCGATGACGCGACCGTCGTTGGGCAGGCTGCCGGGCGCCACCACCTCGACCGATCCTTTCAGCCGCGTGATCTCGGCCAGCTTGTCGGCCAGCGCGGCGGCGGCACTGGGGTCGGGATGTTCGGCCAGAAGATGCATCCGGTCCTGTTCGCCGCTGCGGCTGATTTCCAGCCGCAGCCGCTGGCAGCCGGGCACGGCGCGGCCGATGGCGGCCACCTGTTCGGGGCGTACGAACATGCCCTTGACCTTGGCCGCCTGGTCCGCCCGGCCCATCCAGCCCTTGATGCGGCCCGTCCCGACGGTTGCCGACATGTCGCCGGTGGCAAAGCGCAGCAGCGGGTATTCGGCGCTCAGCCGGGTCACGACGATCTCGCCCACCTCTCCGTCGGGAACGGGATCGCCCGTTCCGGGCCGGACGATTTCGACGATCACGCCGTCGTTCAGCATCATGCCCGGCCCGCCGTCCTCATAGGCAACGATTCCCAGGTCGGCGGTGCCATAGCATTGGCGCACGGCCACCCCGCGCGCGGCCAGTTCGGCGCGCAGGCTGTCGGGCAGGGCCGCGCCCGTGACCATGCCGACCTGCAGGCAGGAACGGTCCACGCCAGCCTCGTCAGCCTTGTCCAGGATGATCTTGAGGAAATCCGGCACACCCACATAGACGCGCGGGCGGTACTGGGTGATGGCAACCATCTGATCGGCGGTATTGCCCGGCCCGGCGGGGATCACCGGACAGCCCAGGGCCTCGGCTCCGGCCTCGAAGATGAAGGCGGCGGGGGTCAGGTGATAGGAGAATGTGTTCAGGATCACATCGCCCGGATGTACCCCGGCCGCGCGCAGCGCCGCCGCCGATCCCCACCAGTCGTGTCCGCGCCCTTCGGGATCGAAGATCGGGCCGGGCGAGACGAACAGGCGCCGCAACCCCGCGACCGGACCGCCGGTCAGCCCGCCAAAGGGCGCGTTCCCGGCCTGCATCTGCGTCAGGTCGGACTTGCGCAGCACCGGCAGGCGGGCCAGGTCGGCCAGGCTTTCCAGCGGCGTCGCAGGCAGGTCGGCCCACAGGGGCTGCGTCGCGCGCATCCGCGCCAGTTGCGCGTTCAGGCGGTCAAGCTGGCCCGCCGCGCGCGCGTCGCGGTCCTGGTCGGTATCAGTCATCATGGGCTTTCCTCAGGCCAGCCAGCGCTTGCGCCGGCGATAATGTTTGACGTTGCGGTAATCGGTATGTTCCGCCCCGCCCAGATAGAAATCCTGCACATCGGGATTCGATTTCAGCACCTCGGCCGCGCCGGACATGACGACCTGACCCTGTTCGATCAGATAGGCGCGGCTGACGATGTCCAGGGTGGCCGCCGCGTTCTGTTCGACCAGCAGCACCGACATGCCCTGTTCGGCGTTGATGGTGCCGATGATGCCAAAGATCTCCTGCACCAGCAGCGGCGACAGGCCCAGCGAGGGTTCGTCCAGCATGATCAGCCGGGGTTCGGTCATCAGCGCCCGGCCGATGGCCAGCATCTGCTGTTCGCCCCCCGACAGATAGCCCGCCTTGGACTTGATCCGTTCCTTCAATCGCGGGAAATAGGCATAGACCTGTTCGCGCAATTGGTTGAACCGCGCGATGCTGCGCCCGCGATAGGCGGCGACCAGGTTTTCGTCGGGCGTCAGGTGGCCGAAGATGCGCCGACCTTCCAGCACGTGTACCAGGCCCCCCGCGACCCGTTCCGGGGCGCCCAGGTTCAGGATGGACCGGTCGCCGAAACGGATCTCGCCGCGCGTGACCAGCCCGCGCTCGGGGCCCAGAAGCCCCGAGATGGATTTCAGCGTCGTGGACTTGCCCGCGCCGTTCGATCCCAGAAGCGCGACCATCTCGCCCTCGCCAACCTCCAGCGAGACGCCCTTGATGGCCAGAAAGACCTTGTCATAGATGACTTCGACGTTTTCCAGGACCAGCGCGGGCATGGCTCAGTTGCCTTCCTTGTACTTGGTGGCCGATTCCTCGATCACCCGGCGGATCAGGTCCGGATAGGCGACCGTCCAGTCGCTGACCGGCACCCACTTTTCGCCGTCCCATTCGGATACCCGGCCGGCGCCGCCGCCCTGGTGGTCCTCGGCGGTATAGGTGACGGCAGGCAGCAGGCCCTCGGCGTCATAGCCCGCGATCTTCTCGAACCCGGCCTTCAGCGTTTCGCCGGTCAGCGGCTGGCCGCCCTCCAGGCCCAGGCGCGCGGCCTCGGCGGCGATGGCCATGGTGGCGACGCCCAGGTTGTAATAGCTGTTGCCGACATTGGCCTGATCGCCCGAGCCCTTGCCCGCGTCGATCACCTGCTGCTGGATGCGCTGCAGGATCGGGTGTTCGGTGCCCGAGGCCGTGGCCTCGAACCGCTTGACCCCCTTCATCGCCGGGCCGACATTCGCGGCGTCGGTTTCGGCCAGCCAGATCACCGAATGGATCTGTTCGGGACGCACGCCGTTCTGGATGGCGGTCCTGACCGACACGGCCTGGCCACCGCCCGCGCCCCAGATCATCACGTAGTCGGGGCGATAGCGGCGCACCTCGGACCAGGCGGCGGACTGTTCGTTGCCGGGGCTGGCATAGGGAAAGGCCTGGTATTCAAATCCTTCCTCGGCGGCCAGGGCCTCGAGGATCGGCAGCGGCTCGCGGCCAAAGGGGCTGTCGATATGGACAAAGGCGATCTTCTTGCCGTCCAGCCCGTCGGTCGATTTCATGTGGTCGATTAGCGTCGCGGCCTGCGCCCAGTAGGTCGGCATCATCGGAAAGACATAGGGAAAGACCGTGCCGTCCGACGCGTCGCCCCGGCCATGGGCGGGGGTGATCAGGATGTTCTTGTCGGCCTGGATCTGGTCCAGCACGGCGGCGGAAACCGGTGTGGACAGAAAGTCGAACAGGATCGCGCCTTCTTCCTTGGCGCGGTTATAGGCTTCGATGCCGCGCTGCGGCTGGTTGCCGGTGTCGCGGACGATGGCGGTGACGGTATTGCCGTCGATGCCGCCCTCGGCGTTCAGCAGCGCCAGGTAATCCTGCTGGCCCTGATTGTACTGCCCCGTCACGAAGGTATAGACCGCCGTGAAATCCTGCAGCAGGCCGAACTTGATGTCCTCGGCCGCTACGGGGGCGGACAGCCCGGCCACCAGGGCCGTCGTCAAGGCAAGCTTGCGCATCCAGGTCATGTTTTTTCCTCCCATTCTGTGGTCCCCCTCCCAGGGGTTTCAGCTTCTGGCGTGGCGGAACGGCCAGACCAGGAAATACTTGCGGATATTGTCATAGATCTTGGCCAGGCCCAGCGGCTCCAGCAGCAGAAAGCCGATGATCATCGCACCATAGATCATCAGCGGCAGGTGCGACAAAAAGTTCTGGCTGACCGGCACCCAGCCCCCGGCTGCCAGACCCGACACGACATTGGTCAGGAAGATCGGCATCAGCAGCACGAAGCCCGCACCCAGCCACGACCCGATGACCGAGCCAAGGCCCCCCACCAGCACCATCGCAACCAACTGGATCGAGACGTTGAAGCCGAACTGTTCGGGCGTCACCGCGCGATAGAAGCAATAGGCCAGGATCGCCCCCGTCACGCCGCCCATGAAGGACGACGTGGCAAAGGCCATCAGCTTGGTGCGGAACGGATCGACCCCGATCACGGCGGCGGCGAAGTCCTTGTCGCGGATCGCCACAAGGGCGCGTCCGAACGAGGTGCGCTTGACGTTCATGAAGAACACCGTCAGCACGACCGCCCATCCCAGCGCCAGCCAGTAGCGCGCGGCAAGGCTTTCGACCGGAACGAACAGAAAGCTGACCTCGGGCGTGCGCAGGGTGGCATGTGCCCCGCCGGAAATGGCCGGCACGTTCACCACCACCCAGTCCACCAGATACTGCATGGCCAGCGTGGCCATGACCAGATACAGCCCCTTGACCCGCAGCGCGGCGCCGCCGAATACGGTGCCGATGGCCGCGGCGATCAACCCCGACAGCAGCAGCGCCAGTTCGAACGGAACGCCGAACCGGACCAGGTGGATCGAGGCATAGGCCCCGATCGCCATCACCGCGGCAAAGCCGAAATGCAACTGCCCCGCCAGGCCCATCAGCAGCGTCAGCGACAGCGCCGCCGCCGACCAGATCACCCAGGGCAGCACATAGCTGCCCAGATACAGCGGCGAGACATAGAGCGGCGCCAGCACCGCAAGGATCAGCAGAAGGATCACCATCCAGCGGTCGGCGGGGATCTTCCACAGCTTGCGGTCGGCCGCGTAGCTGGTGTGATAGGTGCCCGACAGGCGGTAGAACATCGCTCAGATCCTTTCGATGTCTTCGCGGCCGAAGATGCCAAAGGGGCGGACCATGATGGTCAGCAGGATGATCAGCGACGTCACCACGTCGCGCGTCGATCCGCCCACGAAACTGTCCAGATAGCCGGGGATGACGGTGCCCAGGACACCCACCAGGATGCCCCCCACCACCACGCCCGGGATCGAATCGACGCCGCCCAGGATCACCACCGCCACGGCGGGAAACAGCAGCATAGACAGCGTCCAGTCCACCCCCTGCGACGATCCCCACAGCGCCCCCGCCACCACCGCCGCGATGCCCGCCAGCCCCCAGGAGATCCCGATGGCGCGTTCCACGGAAATGCCCACCGCCCAGCTTGACACGTGATCGTCGGACACCGCGCGCAGCTTGGTCCCCAGCCGGGTGCGGAAGAAGAGCAGCGAGGCGCCGACCAGGGCCAGGGCCGCGATGCCCCCATACAGCGAGGTGCGGTTGATGAACACGTCGCCGATGATGATGGGGGCGAAATCGATGCCCAGGTCGATGGGCTTGGGCGTCGAGCCGAGGATGCCCGGCACCAGGCCGCGCAGCAGAATCTCCAGCCCCAGGGTCAGCATGACGACCATGATGACCGGCTGGCCCACCATCCGGCGCAACAACAGCCGTTCGACGATCAGGCCAAAGCCGAACATGATCGCGGCGGCCAGCGGGATGGCGATCCACACCGGCAGCCCCCAGGCCATCACCATCCAGACCGAATAGCCCGCGGTCATCACCAGGGCGCCCTGCGCCAGGTTCGGCACGCCCGCCGATTTGTAGATCAGCACGAAGCCCAGGGCGACCAGCGAATACATGAGGCCGGTCAGCGCCCCACTGATCAGCAGTTCCAGGAAATACGCCATCACGCGGCCCCCTTCACGTCGGACAGCCGCAATTCCCGGTCCAGCGATCCGGTCTGGCCGTTTTCATAGGTGATCTGCGCCTTGAAATCGATCTTGTCGTGGCCCGCGTTCAGCGCCTCGATGATCGGGCCATAGCGGTCGTCGATCACGTTGCGCTTGAGCTTGCGGGTCCGCGTCACTTCTCCGTCGTCGGGGTCGAATTCCTTGTGCAGGTTGACGAATCGGTCGATGGACAGGCCGTGCGGCAGATGCGTGTTCACGGCGGCAATTTCCCGGTCGATCAGGTCGTAAACGCCCGGATGCTGCGACAGCTCGGCATAGGACGTATAGGCCACGCCATGTTCCTGCGCCCATTGACCCACCGCCTGGAAGTCGATGCAGACGATTGCCACCAGCATGTCGCGGCCCTGCCCGATCACGGCGGCGTCCTTGATATAGGCGCTGAATTTCAGCCGGTTCTCGATATAGGTGGCGATGAACCGGGTGCCGTCGCGTTTCTCCACCACCTCGGACACGCGGCCCAGCACCACCAGTTGCCCGTCGGGTTCGATCTGGCCCGCGTCGCCGGTGTGCAGCCAGCCGTCCTGTAACGCCTCGGCGGTGGCCTTGGGGTTCTGGAAATAACCGTCGAAGATGTTGTCGCCGCGCAGCAGGATCTCGCCGCCCTCGTCGATCTTCATCTCGACGCCGGGGAACGGCCGGCCGACCGTGGTCAACGAGATGTCCTCGGGGTTCTGGGCCACGGCCAGGGCGCAGTTTTCCGTCTGGCCATAGAACTGGCGCAGGTTCAGGCCGATGGCGCGGAACCACAGGAACACGTCCTCGCCGATCGCCTCGCCGGCGGTATAGGCGCGACGCACGCGGCCCAGACCAAGCTGGTCGCGGATCGGTCCATAGACCAGCCATTCGCCCAGAAACCGCGACAGACCGGTGCCTGCGGACCTGCCGTCCAGCCGGGCGCGTTCCGCGGCCATGGCGCGGGGCATGAAGTAATCGTACAGCCTGCGCTTCAGCCCGGTGGTCTCGGCAATGCCAACCTGCACGCGCGTCAGCATCGCCGACCAGGCGCGGGGGGATGCGAAATACAGCGTGGGCGCCATTTCGCGCAGGTCGTGCAGGGCGGTTTCGTTGGCCTCGGGGATGTTGACGGTAAAGCGCAACTCCATCGCGGCGCCCACCGAAAAGATGAAATCGCCCACCCAGGCCATCGGCAGATAGGCCATGTGGACCTCTCCCGGTCCGAAATATCCGGCGGCGGCGGCGTTGCGGACACCCGACAGGACATGCCCGTGCTTCAGCGGAATGCCCTTGGGCGCCCCGGTGGTGCCCGACGAATGCATCAGCACCACGATGTCGTGGACGGTCGATCGTTCGATCAGCGATTTCGCAAGGCCTGGATCGGCGGCCAGGCGTGCCGCACCCTCGGCCCGGATGGCGTCAAAGCCCGCCACGCCCGAAGGTTCGCGTCCGGCCAGCCCGCGCGGGTCGTCGTAAACGATCAGATCCAGATGGGTCCAGCGGCTCTTGGCCTCCAGCATCTTGTCGACCTGTTCCTGATCCTCGGCTACGGCCACGCGGATATCCTCGCGCTCCATCTGCGCGGCCAGTTCCTCGGTGGGCGCATCGGCATAGGCGGGGGACGGGATGGCCCGCAGGCAGGCCGCGCCCAGCATGGCGAAATACAGCTTGGGGCGGTTGTCGCCGATCACCAGGACCACGTCGCCGGGCTTCACGCCGCGCGCCTCGAGGCCCGCGGCGAATTCCACCACCGCGCGCAGATAGTCGGCCCAACTGTATTCCTGCCAGATGCCGTGGTCGCGCTCGCGCATGGCGATCTGGTGGGGGGCCTCGGCGGCGTTCCGGGCCAGACGGGCAAGGATCGTGTCGTCGATCCGCCAGTTCGGGTGCAGCGCCCGAGCCTGGGCCATGTTCACGGGATCATGCTGCATTGCGGGGCTTTCCGATATAGGCCTCGACCACGCGGGGATCGGCGATGGCTTCGCGGGCCGGACCCTGGGCGATTTCCTGGCCATTGTTCAGCACCAGCACCCGGTCGCACAGCGCGGTCACGACATCCATGTGATGTTCGATGATCAGCACCGTCAGGCCCAGGGCATCCTGGGCGTCCAGGATGAAGCGGACCATGTATTCCTTTTCTTCCTGGTTCATCCCCGCCATCGGCTCGTCCAGGACCAGCAGCTTGGGTTCGGCGCACAGCGCGCGGGCCAGTTCGACCCGCTTTTGCAGGCCCAGGGGAATCACATCGACATGTTCGTCGCGGGCGGGCGCCAGTTGCAGAAGGTCGATCACCTCCTCGACATGGCGGCGATGGGCGATTTCTTCCTTTTGCGCCCACCAGGGATACAGGAACGACGCCAGCGGATTGGGCTTCATGAAGATGTGCCGGCCCATCAGGATATTGTCCAGAACGCTCATTCCATGGAACAGCGCGACGTTCTGAAAGGTGCGGGCCACGCCCATGGACGCGATGCGGAACGGCTTCAGCCCGTTGATCTTCTGCCCGTCCAGCGTGATCGTGCCGTCTTGCGGGGGATAGAACCCGGTGATGGCGTTGACCAGCGTGGTCTTGCCCGACCCGTTGGGGCCGACCAGACCGAAAATCTCGCCCTGCCTGACCGCGACCGAGACGTTTTTCAGCGCCACAACCCCGCCAAAGCGGCGCACGATATTGTCGCACACAAGAACGTTGTCGCCGGTCATGCGGGAAACCGCATGGGAACCAGAAATCCGTGCATAGCCTGTCCTCCCAAACAGTCTTGCAAGCCGGCTTTTTTCCCGGCCTTTGAAGAAAGGCTAGCACTGGATCGGTTTTTCGGTAAACCGAAAAGATTGGCAAAATCTTTTCGGGATTCCTGAAATGCACCCCAATCTTGTCGATCACCTGCGCGCCTTCTGTGCCATCGCCGATCACGGCAGCCTGACCGCGGCGGCACGAGAGTTGCGGCGGCCCATCTCCTCGGTCAGCTATTCGCTGGCCCAGCTCGAGGGGCAATGCGGCTTTGCGCTGCTGGGACGGGGGCCGAACCGGGCCGAGCTGACCGAACGGGGGCGCGTCCTTTTGGCCGAGGCGCGCAGCGTCGTCGAGGGCGCGCGCAGCTTTGTCACCCATGCCGCATCGCTGGAAAAAGGCGAGGAAACGCGCCTTCGGGTGTTGATCGACGTGCTGTTTCCCCGCGCCCACCTGAACCGGGCGCTGCGGGTCTTTGGCCGCGACCATCCCCATGCGCGGTTCCAGTTCTTCAACTCGTCGCTGGCGACGCTGTGGGACGATCTGCGCGACGGCAGTTTCGACTTTGCCCTGACGCTGGCTGCCGCGATTCCATCGGACATTTCCGCCCGGCATCTGGGCAGCGAGACGCTGGGCCCGGTCTGCGCGACCGATCACCTTTTGGCGCGGATGCCGCAGCCGCTGGCGATGCGGACCCTTGGCCAGGAACGCCAGATCTATTACGTGGGTTCGCCCCAGATCGACATGGAACGGGTGGGGCGGTTGTTTTCGGCCGATGTCTGGACGGTCAACGACGTCGAACTCATCAAGTCCATGGTGTCGGCGGGCCTTGGCTGGTGCTTTTCCGCCAGCAGCACCTTTGCCCCCGAGATCGCGCGCGGCGAGGTCGTGGCCCTGACATGCGAGGACATGCAATTCCACCCGGTCCGCACCGTGGTCGTGGCCTGGCCCGCCCATCGCCGTCCCGGTCCCCTGGGGCGGCGGATGGTGCAGACCCTGGCCGAGGAATTCGGCCAGGACGGGGCGCCGATCCTCAGGTCAGAAGCCCGGTAAAGCGCAGCATCGCCTTGAGGCTGTCGATCGGTTCGGACGGCCGGAACAGATGCGGCGACCAGCGATGCCCGTCGATCCGGGCGTTCCAGTAGGACGCCGGATCGTTGACCACCAGCCCGGTCAGGGTGTTGGCGACCAGATGGCTGCCAAGCGCACCCAAGTGATGGCCGCCCACCGCCTCGGCCTCGCGCAGGACATAGAACCACAGGGGCGTCGCCGCATCCAGACCGGCAGCGGTCAGGAAATCCCGACCCTCGGCCACCTGCGCCGGGGTCAGCACCGGGATCGGGCGATAAAGCCCGGTCGCATTGATGGCCGCGATCAGGGACTGGGCCGAGGGCATGTTCAGCCGGTATCCGCGCCGCAGGTTGCGCATCGCCAGCCGCTTCATGACCGGGGCCGGCGCAGGCTGGCCCGGCTCGGGCTCGGGGTCGCGCTGGTTGATCATGTCATCCAGCGGCGGGGCCAGATGCGTGTCGATCCTGCGCGCCGACCGCAGCGGCGTTTCGGCATGAACGAACCGTTCCCACTCGATCACCCAGTTTCCCGGCAGCGACGTCTTGGGATCGGCCGTCAGGGGCGAGGGCATTCCGCCGCTGCCGGTGAATTCGAACAACTGCGTAAAGGTCGCAAAGGGCAGAAGTTGCGCAGACCCCGCGACCGCGCGCCCGAAGAAGCGGTTGTGGTCATAGCCGCCGCGCACCATGGAATGTCCGAAGCGGAACCCCGCGACCGAGAATTCCAGCGGCATCGGCATCTTGACGGGATCGGCGGGCGGATTGGCGGCCAGGAACTCGGCATACAGGGGCGCGCCGGTGGCCAGAACCTCGTCCACCACATCGTTTGCGCAGATCGTGGGCAGAAAATCGTTCAGCACCAGCCACTGGTAATGAAAGCGCGTCAGGTCGCGGGCGCCCTGAAAGCCGTTGCCCAGATCCACGAACCGGTTGTGCAGCCGCAAAAAGGCCACATGCAGTTGCGCCACCAGCAGGTTTTCGTCATTGCGCCCGTCGCCGATGATGGCACGGGTGCGGATCGGGCCGTTCTCGTTCACGAAATTTTCGCGCAGCGCGGGGTCAAGCGCGTCCAGCTCGGCCTGCGTGATGTCGCCCCGGTCCATCAGAAATCCCAGCCGCAACAGGTCTGCCGCCGGATCGGCAGGCAGCGGCGGACGCCCGCCCCCGGAATCGGCCGTCACGCCCAGGCGCATCTTGTCGGTGAATGTCGGGTGGCGCATCAACCGGGCCAGCTTCAGGGCAAAATCCCCCTGATCGGGCGAATCGCCGTAAAGGCTGTCCAGCCCCAGCGACCCGTCGCGCAGGTTGTCCAGTTCCTGTTCCACGCGGGTCCGGTCAGCGGGTGCGATATCGCCCCTGATCTCGGACAGGCCGGACACCTCGCGATCGGTGTTGGCGGTGATGTCATGATCGATGAACTGGCCGAAATAGGTATAGATCGGCGGGATCGCGGCATCGCCATCACCCGGCGTTTCCGTCGCCATGCTTTCGGCCAACTGGTCCAGCGCGGCCAGCGTTTCGGCCGATTCGGGCAGGCCCGGCGCATCGCGGAACAGATAGCGAAAGGCACCGGCGGCGGTTTCCATCGACCGGGCATGGACCGACCGGGTCCGCGCCGCGCCGTCCATCACGGCGACAAGGGGCCTGAGGTCAAGCCGGGTCATCGTAACGGCCGGATTTTCCAGAACCGCCGTGCGGCCCCTGAGGCCTGCGCCGCGGGGGGCTGGGTCGGCCGGGTGCGGAACCGCGGCATCCTGCACGATCCGGGTTCCATGGCTAAGCGAAAACAGCATATCTTTCTCCAGAACAATCGTTATCCAGCCGGCGCATGGGACATGCGCCGGACACAGGTTCCGCGGCAGTGCTGCGGCAGGCGATCATTCGGACTTTGAAAATACTCCGAAACTCTATCGCCAGATAAACTAATATCATATCAAATATTGTTTTTCAAATATCAATTATAAAAAAACCATGCCCTATATAATATGGCATGGTTTAGATTTTGCTTTAAAGAATTCTGGCGGGCGTCATGTCTGCCGCTGGGTGCCCTCCTCACGCCGGAGCGCCGGCAGGCCCACGCCGGTTGCCTCGAACCCGCCGTCCACGGCAAGGGTCTGGCCGGAAATGAAGCTGGCCTTGTCGGAACACAGGAACACGATGGCCTCGGCGATCTCGCGCGCCTCGCCATAGCGGTTCAGCGGGATGGCGTCGTAATAGGCGGCGATGATCTCGGGGGCGTGGACGGCCATGGCCAGCTTGGTCCGGACCGGGCCGGGGGCCACGCAGTTGACGCGGATGCCCTGTTCGCCCAGCTCGGCCGCGAACTGCTTGGTCAGGTGGATGACGGCGGCCTTGGAGGTGCCATAGGCCACCCGCAGCGTCGAGGCCCGAAGCCCCGAGATCGAGGCGATATTGACGATGGCGCCCCGCGTTTTCGCCAGTTCGGGAATGGCGGCCTGCGTGCACAGGAACACCCCGTCCAGGTTGACGGCCATCACCTCGCGCCAGTCCTCGAAACTGGTTCTGTTCGCGCGCGAAAACAGCGCGACGCCCGCATTGTTGACCAGGGCATCGACGCGGCCGAATCGGGCAACCGTCTCGCGGATCATGCCGTCCACGGCCTGCGGGTTCGACACGTCGGCCTCGACCGGCAGGACATTGTCCATCGCATCGCAGACCCGGTGCAATTCGTCGGTGTCGCGATCCACGACGGCGACGCGCCAGCCTTGTTCCAGGAAAATCTCGGTCGCGGCCAGGCCGATGCCCCTGCATCCGCCCGTCACAAGGGCGACCTTTGCATCCTGCGTCATGTGTCTGTCCTTTCGATAAGCAGTTCCAGCGTCACGCCGACCGGGTTTGTCCCCCGTTCCAGCCTGCCGCGCATGATGGTGCCGGCAATGTCCACGACCTCGATCGGGATCGTGGCCCGGCCGGCCGTCAAGGTGGCGCCGTCCAGCCGCAATTCGGTGGCATGGCAGTCCATGCGGCCGCCACCCTCGAAGCGGACATGGTCGATGCTGCCCACGCCATGCAGACGGGCATCCCCGATGCCGTGGCACGCGCACAGCGTTTCGATGGCCGTCGTCACATCCTCTCCGGGCAGGACCCGGGCCAGCAGGCCCGTGACGCCGCCGCCGCCCTGCGGGGTGAACAGGGTGAAGGCCGTCTCGGGGTCCGGCAGCGCCTCGAACCAGGCATCCGGCGCGCCGATGCCGGCGACGCGGGCATCCGCCGCCAAAACGGACTCCGATGGCAGCAGGTGGCCCATCGTCCCGCCCCATGTGCCGTGGCAATGCAGAAACGGCGCGCCATTCTTCCAGCCGACCGTCGCGGTGGCGCGTCCGATGGTGACGGGACCATGGGGCGCATGGAGGTCCGAATACCAGGCCGCATGGATGCCGTCGGTCGATGGCGCGGGCAGCACGAAGCGCAGGGGATCGCAGGTCACGCCGTCCAGCCAGACCACGCCGCCCTTGCAGCCCGCGTCGGCGAACAGCCGCGCCACCGCCGCCATCACCGTCCGGCCTGCCGGCAGCACGCCCGAAACCGGCCGCAGGTCGGCCCGCACCGCCACCGCGCGATCGGCCGCGCGCGGGCCGGGATGGATCATCCGCTCCTGACTGACAGGACCGCTCATGCGATCATGCCGCGGGCTTCCAGTTCCTCGCGGATCATGTTTTTGGTGATCTTGCCATAGGCCGATTTCGGCAGGGCATCCCAGAACAGGAACCGCTTGGGCATTTTATATCGCGACAGCTTGCCGTCCAGGAAGGCGGCCAGATCCGCCTCGGCCACGGGGGCGTTCGCCACGCAGACGGCCCAGCCGATCTCGCCCCACAGGGGGTCGGGGACGCCCAGCACCGCGACCTCGCTGATGGCGGGATGGGTCAGGATCTTCTCCTCGATCTCGCGCGGATAGACGTTCGACCCGCCCGAGATGAACATGTCCGACTGCCGGCCGGTGATATAGACGAAGCCTTGATCGTCCATGTGGCCCAGATCGCCGGTGCGGAACCAGCCGTCGCGAAAGGATTTCGCGTTGGCCTCGGGGTTGTCGTAGTATCCGGCAAAGACGGCAGGGCCGATGCAGCAGATCTCTCCGGTTTCGCCCGGCGCGACCTCGGCGCCGTTGTCGTCCTGGATCTGGATCTCGATGCCCGTGCGGGCGTAACCGCAGGTGCCGATGCGGGCCATGGGTCCGTCCTCGGCCTGGTGCAGATGGGCGGGCAGGACGGTGATGTTGCCCGTCACCTCGCCCAGGCCGAAATACTGGACCAGCACCGGCCCAAGGGTCCGCAGCGCGCGTTGCTGGTCCACCCGGTACATCGGCGCCCCGGCATAGATGACATAGCGCAGCGACGAGGTGTCGGCCGCGGCGGTCGAGGGATGTTCCACCAGCAGCTTCAGGATGGTGGGCACGGTGAACATCGTGGACACGCGCCAGTCGCGCACCAGATCCCAGACCTGGGCCACGTCAAAGCGTTCGGTGGGCAGCAGGATCGTTTTCACCCCCCGCGCCACCTGGGTCAGTTGATGCACCCCGGCGCCATGCGACAGCGGCGCCACCACCAGCGAGGCATCGTCCGCCGTCAGCCCCGGCATCAGGTCGGCCAGATGATTCGTGACCACGAAGGCCATCTGGCCATGCGTCAGGACCGACGCCTTGGGCCGCCCCGTGGTCCCCGAGGTGAAGAAGAACCAGCAGGGATCGTCCCGGTCCACCGCCGCCACCTGCGGACGTTCCCCCCTGTGGTCGGCGGTGATCGCCGTCACGTCCGGCCCGAAATCGGCCTGCCCGAAGGCCAGGGTCGTCACCCCGCAGGCCGCCGCGTGGTCCGGGAAGCCTGCGTTGCAGACCATCAGCGTCGCCCTGGATGCCCGGGTCAGATAGGCCATCTCATCAGGCGTCTGGCGAAAGTTGGCGGGCACCCAGACACCCCCCGCGCGCCAGACCGCGAACATCGCCTGCATCATCTCCATGCAGTTCTGGGACTGGCACATCACCCGGTCGCCCTTTTGCAGGCCAAAGCGCATCTGCAGCGCATGGGCGAGCGCATCGGTGCGGGCGTTCCATTCGGTCCAGGTCCAGCGGGCATCGCCCATCACCAGGGCCACGCCGTCGGGATCGCGCTGCGCGGCCTGCGCCAGAAAGGTCGCAAGGTTCATCACACGGGTGGACACCGGGGCCAACCCGCCCGCCGGATCGGTCATTTCTGCCGCTCCAGGATCGAACAATAGTTCGCGACCGCCGTGCCGCCCATGTTGAAGACGCCGGCCAGCGTCGCGCCGGACACCTGCATCGCGCCCGCGTCATCCATCAGTTGCATCGCCGCCATGACGTGCTGGGACACACCGGTCGCGCCGATGGGATGGCCGCGCGACTTCAACCCGCCCGAGGGGTTCACGGGCAGCGCGCCGTCCATGCGCGTCGTGCCCTCGCGGATCACGCGCCAGCCCTGGCCGCGCGGGGCCAGACCCATCGCCTCGTATTCGATCATCTCGGCGGTGGTGAAGCAGTCATGGGTCTCGACCAGTGACAGGTCGGTGATCGCCAGCCCCGCCTGATCCAGCGCCTTGCGCCAGACGCGGTGGGCGCCCGCGAATTCGGTCGGGTCGCGGCGCGACAGGGCCAGCATGTCGCCCACTTGGGCGCGGGCGCGGAAGCGGATGGCCCGCGACAGGGTTTCGGCCACCTCGGGCGCGGCCAGCACGATCGCCGCTGCCCCGTCGGAGACCAGCGAACAGTCGGTGCGCCGCAGCGGCCCGGCGACCAGCGGGTTCTTGTCGGACGGGGTGTTGCAGAAGGCCACGTCGAACGCCTTCTGCATATGGGCATAGGGGTTGCGCGCGCCGTTCTCGTGGTTCTTGGCGGCGATCATCGCCAGTTCCTCGGACCGGTCGCCGTTCTTCTGGAAATAGCTGTCGGTGATCCGGCCAAAGACGCCCGCGAAGCCGCCGGGCGTGTCGCCTTCTTCGGCGACATAGCTGGCCGACAGCAGCACGCCGCCCACATCGGCGATGGGAATGGCGGTCATCTTTTCGGCGCCGATCACCAGCGCGACCCTGCCGCGGCCCGAGGCGATGAAATCGGCGGCGGCATAGAGCGCGGCCGATCCGGTGGCGCAGGCGTTCTCGGTGCGCATGAAGGGCACGCCCGCCAGGTCCGGGCTGCCCATGGCGACAAGCGCGCCCTGGAAATCCTGCCGCTGGAAGCCGTTGTTGTAGACGCCGGTGAAGATGCCATCGACGGCATCCGGCGCGATGCCGGCATGGTCCAGCGCGGGCAGGGCCACCTCGGCCATCAGGGCCATGGTGTCGGGCGCCTCGGACTTGCCGAACCTGGTATGCGCCCAGCCGACGATCAGGGGGTCGGTCATGCTGTTCTCCTTTGTGGGTCAGGACCGGCAAGGCGGGCGGCGGTCGCCTGCGCCTCGCGGTGCAGCGCAGCGGCCAGGTCGGCCTGCCGCGCAGGGGTCATGCGGTTTTCGATGGCGGCGATGGACAGCGCGCCCGCAGGGCGGCCGTCCGGCCAGCGGATCGCGACGCCCAGACCCCAGGATCCCGGCACCACACGACCGGGGTTCAGGGCATGGCCATGGGCGCGGGCGCGGGCCAGATCGCTGACCAGGCCCGGCATCAGATCGCCCACCAGCGGCGCCACGCGATCCAGCAGGGCCTGGGCCTCGGACGGGGGCAGGGAGGCCAGGATCGCCAGGGCGCCGGCGCCGACGCCCGCGGGCTTGCGGTCGCCCCGCATCAGGGCATGGGTGCGGACCGGGAAATCGCCCTCGATCCGTTCCAGGCACAGGGTATGGTCGTCCTGCGGCACGGTCAGCAGCACCGTGTCGCCGGTATCCTTTGCCAGGCGCACCATGGCGTCGCGGGCATGGTGCAGGATGCCGTGGCGTTCGGCGGCGAACCCCGCCAGCAGATAGGTTTCCGGACCCAGGTAATAGCGCCGGGTCATCCGGTCCTGTTCGACCATCCGCGCCGCGCCCAGCGCCAGCAGCAGCCGCCGCGCCGTGGGGCGTGCCAGGCCCGAGGCTGCCGCAAGCTGCGCCAGCCCCAAGCCCTGCGCGCCACCCCGCCCGACCAGCGACAGCAAGGACAGCGCACGCGCCACCGCCTGCGTCCCGCCGCTGTCGGAAGGGGCTGCCCCGTCACGCATCAGGCAAGCTGCCGGCCGACGGCGCTTTCCAGAATGGCCCAGGCTTCGTCGCCATAGGTGTTCTTCCATTCCCCATAAAAGCCCGCCTCGCGCAGCTTGTCCTCGAACGCCTTGGGATCGGGGTCGTTGAAGACGAAACCGTTCGTTTCCAGTTCGCTGCGAAGCGTTCCGTTCATCTGGGCGATATCGGCACGCTGCTTGACGGCGGCATCGTTGAAATTGTCGGCCACGGCCTGCTGGATGTCCTCGGGCAGGGCGCCCCAGGCGCGGCGGTTGCCCAGCAGCCAGAAGCCGTCCCACATGTGGTTGGTCATGGAACAGTATTTCTGCACCTCCCACAGCTTGGCGACCTTCAGGATCGCCAGCGGGTTTTCCTGTCCGTCCACGATGCCGGTCTGCAACGCGGTATAGACCTCGGCAAAGTTGATGGATGCGGGGGCCGAACCGAAGGCGGTGAACAGCGACGTCCACAGGGGCGACACGGGAACGCGGATCTTGAAGCCTTCCAGATCGGCGGGCGTTTCGATCGGCTTGGTGGACGAGGTGATCTGGCGGAAGCCATTGTCCCAGATTTTTTCCATCACCACCAGGCCCGCGCCCTCGATCTGGCCGCGCGCATAGGCGCCCAGTTCGCCGTCCATGGCCTTCCAGACGGTGTCATAGTCCGGAAAGGCAAAGCCCACCCCGTTGATGGATGCGTTGGGGACCAGCGTGGACAGGATCACCGGCGAAAGCTGGAAGAAATCCACCCCGCCGGACCGCAACTGGCCCAGCACGTCGGTATCCGCGCCCAACTGGTTCGACGGAAAGATCTGCAGGTCGAACCGGCCGCCCGTGGCCTCGAGGATCGCCTTCTGCGCCTCGGCCAGGCGGACGTTGCTGGGATGGTCCAGCGGCTGGTTGTTGGCCAGCTTGTAGCTGAATTCGGCGGCCATCGCGGGCCTGACCCGGATGAACGGCGTGGCCAGTGCGCCGGCAGCGGCGCCCAGCATGATGGTACGGCGGGTGATGGTCATGAAAGTCCTCCTCCCAGAGGGATCAAGCAAGGGTTACAGCAAAGCGGTGGAAAACCAGGGCACGGCGGCGATCAGCAGCAGGCCGACCATCAGCGCGGCCAGATAGGACCAGATCCGTCCCATGACCTGTTCGGCGGGCACATTGGCGATCTTGCAGGCAATGTAAAATCCGATGCCGATGGGCGGCGCCATCAGGCCGATGTTCATCGCCGTGACGATCACCATGGCATAGTGGATGTCGTGGATGCCCAGGCCGCGCGCGATGGGGAACATGATCGGCGCCAGCAGCACGATGGCGGGCAGGCCCTCCAGGATGCAGCCCAGGATCAGGAAGATCGCGATGGAGGCCAGCATGAACACGATCCAGCCGCCGGGCAGCCCGGTGACCAGCGTCATCAGGTCGCGCGCAAAGCCCGACTGGGTCAGCGCCCAGGCCATCGACGACGCGGCGCCCAGGATCAGCAGGATCGCCCCCGACATGGCGGCGGTTTCCACCAGCATCCCGCCCACGCGGCGCAGCGGAATGCCGCCATAGAGCACCGCGCCGATGATGAAGGCGTAAAGCGTGGCGATGGTGGAAACCTCGGTCGCGGTGGCCACCCCGCCGCCGACCAGGCTGCGGATCATGAAGGGCAGCACCAAGGCGGGCGCGGCGATCAGGGCGGTCCTGCCGATGACGTTCAGGGGCGCGCGGCGCACGCCCTCCATCCGTTCGCCGCGTGCCTTCCAGCGGGCCAGGATCGCCAGCACGATCAGCAGCACCATGGCGATGGCAAAGCCGCTGGTGAACAGCCCGGCGATGGACACGCCCGCGACCGATCCCAGAACGATCAGCACGATGGATGGCGGCACGGTGTCCGCCATGGCGGCCCCCGTCGCCAGCAGCGCGGTCATTTCCGGCGCGGAATGGCCCCGGCGGCGCATTTCGGGAAACAGCGCGGGGGCAACGGTCGCCATGTCCGACACCTTCGACCCCGATATCCCCGACACCAGGAACATGGACCCCAGCAGGACATAGCTCATCCCCGCCTTCACATGGCCGAACATGGAGGCAAGAAAGCCGACGATGGCGCGGCCCATGCCGGTCGCATCCAGGATACAGCCCAGCAGCACGAAAACCGGCACCGACAGCAGGATCAGCGACGACATCCCCTCGTCGATGCGCCCCATCATCACGAAGACCGGTGCGCTGGTGGCGAATGTCAGGTATCCCAGCGTCGCCAGCGCAAAGCAGAAGGCGATGGGCACACCGATCATCAGCAGAAGGCCCGCGAACAGGCCCAGGAACAGGGGCAGGTTCCAGTTGCCAAGGCTCAGGACGGCGGGCCTGGCGAACCACAGCAGGGCGGCCAGCAGTCCCGCCACAGCCAGAGTGCCTCCGATGACCGCCCATTCGCGCGTGCGGATCACCGACAGCACCATCAGCAATCCCATCAGCCCGATGCCCATCGGCAAGGCGGATGCCCGCCAGGACATCGGCAGGCCCAGCGCGGGCGAGGTGATGAAGGATTCCTCATAGGCATAGGCGACCGCCACCGGCAGCAGCCGGACCAGCAGCACGCAGACCAGCACGCTGCCCGCGATCTCCAGCACCCGCGCCAACCGGGCCGGCAGCAGCGGCAGGAACACCGTCAACCGCATGTGTTCGTGCCGGTCCACGGCCAGGGCCGCGCCCAGCATGGCCATCCAGATGAAGCTGATCGAGGCGACCTCGTCCCCCCAGATCAGGGGTTTCGCCAGCACGTAGCGGAAAAAGACATTGGTCAGAACGGTGACGATCATTCCCACCAGCAGGGCGGCAGCGGCGATTTCCACCGGGCGCATCCAGGCCTCGGCACGCTGGGGTTCGGCCAGCGCCTCGATCCCGCCCAGCGCCGGTTCGGCCTCCTGCGCCTCGGTATGATGCATCCCCCAGCCTCCTGCGGACAGTCCGGCCGCCTTTGCCGGTTCTGCTGTCCATATCGTGGATGTGGACAGATCCTTGTCAGCGCAGGGATACCGGCAACGACGAAGGGCTGGCAACAGTAAAACACCCTTTTCGCCGGAAAAGGGAACTCCAAATAACTCCATCAAGATTATTTCGTGTTCCACAATGCGGAACTCTGGAAAATGACCTTCCTGTCATCAGAAAGGTTCCAGGGTCGGCCCCCGATATTCTGACTGAAGTGTTCCGGGAACTGCATGGCAGGCACAGACAGGCCAGGCCCGACCCGCGGATCCCGGCTTGCAAATGCCGATGCCTGTGGGGCAGGCGTCAGCCGGTGGCGCCGGTCAGCGCGGGCTGGTGGGCGGTGTCGGGCAGGGTCAAGGGATCGGGCAGGGTAAAGCGCACCATCTGCCGGCCTGCCGGCAAACGGGTCACCGTCCAGCCCAGCAGACGGCCCTGCGGGCCTGCGATCAGGCCGCTGCCGCGCTGGCCTCCCTCGGTATCCGCCAGGCGTGCGGCCAGGGCTTGCAGCCCCGGTCCGGTTTCGGCATGGGCCTGCCAGCAGGCCAAGGCGGCGCCCAGGCTGCCGGGGACCGTCTGCCACAGGTCGCGATAAACCTGATTGGTCAACGCCACCTGCCCGCCCGGTGCGAAAACCACCACCGCCTCGCCCATGTTGTCCAGAATGCTGTGGCCCAGGGCCATTTCCCCCCTGAACTTGCGCGTGAGGCTCATTTCCGAGGTGATGTCCTCGAACAGAAAGGCCACGGCGCCGTCGGGATGGGGGCGCCCGGTCACGCGATAGGTCTGGCCGCCCGGCAGCGACCATTCCTCGACATGGTGGCCCACCGCTGCGGCGCTTTCCAGATTGCTCATCTGCTGGCGCCAGCTTCGGAAATCCTTGGGCTCGGGAACCATGCGCAATTCGCGCAGCTTGTCCAGAAGGTCGAACAGCGTGGGCCGCGCGGTCAGGAAGCCGGTGGGCAGGTTCGTCAGGTCGATCAGGGCCGGATTGAACAGTTGCAGATGCCGCTGCCGGTCGAAGATCGCCAGGCCGATGGGCAGGTCGGCAAAGGTCTTGGTCAGGGTCTGGACGAATTCGCGCAAGGACCGCTCGGCCCGCACAGCCGCATCGGCGGGCAGGGCGAACATCATGGTATGATCGCCCACCTGATGGCTGTGGCAGTCGTACCACGATACGGCCCCGTTATGCGACAGCGCGGCGCGGCGCGTCTTGGTGCCGGCCCCCGGCACGGGGCGCGGCGATTCCAGCAGCCGCGGCAGAGGCCAGCCGATCGGTTCGGCCGCGACCGCCTCGGCCTTGCGCAGATAGGCGGCATTGGCCCATGTCACCCGCTCTTCGCCGTCCTGGCGCCAGACCAGCATCGGGGTCTGATCCAGCGACCGGCGCAGCAGGTCCAGTTCCTCCTCCATCGCCTGCTGGGACATCGAGTCCACGACGATGCCCGCGTATTCCGCCTGCGGATCGGTGATCGAAACGCGCAGCAGGCCGGGTTCGATCTGATCCACCGCCAGCCGCAGGGCGGCGCTGCCCGATCCCGTCCCGCCCAGCGATTCGAAACGGCCCAGCCGATCAAGGCGGTCCAGGGCCTCGATCGCATCGGGAAAGCGCGGCCCGATCCATTGCAGAAGGCGCGTCCAGTCGCCCTCGGCGGCGGAAAGGCGATCCAGAAGGGCGCGGGCGGGGGGGGTGGCATCCACCAGCCGGCCATCGCGGAACAGCATCACCGTGGGCCGGAGGCTGGTTTCAAGGCCCTGGGGCAGGCGCCGATGCCCCCGTCCCGGCCCCCGGTCCCACCAGCGCAGCGCCAGCACCGCCAAGACCACCGAAACGGTTCCCGTCAGAACCGCTGTCAGGACCAGCCCGATTCCCTGCAGGACCATGCCCCTGCTCCCTCCCGCGTTTCCGCAACCATAGGAGGAACAGGCTTAATGAACAGTTAAAAGATCAGATCGACTGTGCGGGATTCTGTCCCAGCGGCACGCGCGCATCGGCCACGATCCGGTCCAACGGCCAGCGCACCGTGACGACGGCACCCGGCCCGCCATTGGCAAAGCCCAGGCGCGCGCCCGACCGTTCCAGCAGGGTCTTGGCGATGAACAGGCCCAGCCCCATGCCATCGTAGCCTTCGCGCGCGGGGCCGCCCCGGCGGCCGATCAGATAGGCGTCGTCGATGCGCGCCAGCAGGGCGGGGGGATAGCCTGGGCCGTCGTCGCGGATCGTCACGCAGAGCGAGCCGTTGCCGATCTGCGAATCGATCACCACGCGGCTGGCTGCGAAATCCACGGCATTCTGGATCAGGTTGCGCAGCGCGTGGATGATGGCCGGGTCGCGGCGGATGGTCAGCCCGCCCGCCTTGATTTCCACCACCGGGCCGCGGCTGGCATGGGGTTCGGCCGCATCCTCCAGCACGGTCCTGAGCGGGGCCGTGCGCAGATGAAGGTCGTCCTTGCCCGCCCGGCCCATGCTGCGCAGGATGTCCGCGCAGCGCACGGCTGAATCGCGCAAGGCGATGGCATCGGCCTGCAGGTCCAGGCGATCCTCCAGTTCCTCGGCCAGTTCGGCCGCGATCAGCTTGATAGTGGCCAGGGGGGTGCCCATCTCGTGCGCGGCGGCGGCGACCACGCCGCCCAGATGCTGCAGCCGCTGTTCGCGCGCCAGCGCCATCTGGGTGGCGAACAACGCGTTCGATGTCGCCTGAAGCTCGATCGTGACGCGGTGCGCGTAGCCCGCAAAGAATACCACCCCGATCATCAGGGCGGTCCAGTGACCCAGGGCCAGGGTTGGCGCCATCACCAGTTCGCGCCCGCTGGCGTCGTGCAGGGGCAGCGCGAACAGCGACGCGGCCGAGATCACGGCCATGGTCGCCGCGCCCAGCAGCAGGGTCTTGCGCAGCGTCAGCGCCGTCGCGGCCACCGTGACCGGGACCAGCACCAGCAGCGCGAAGGGATTGGCCAGCCCCCCCGTCAGCGCCATCAGCGCCGAGATCTGGACCACGTCAAAGCTGAGCTGCACCACCGCGCGGCGGGCCGATGTCCGACGCGGGGGCCACAGGACCATCCAGATGTTCATGATGATCGCCGTCGCGATCAGCGCCAGCACGGGCTTCAGCGCGAACTGGATGCCCATGATCAGCGCCACCACCACCGCCGCCATCTGGCCGGCGATGGCGAACCAGCGCAGTTGCACCAGCGTGCGCATCCGGATCGGCTCGGCCTCGGGGGGGCGGGCGTGGCGGGCATCGGCCATGCTGAGAAGGGCTTCGGTCATGCGTCCCTGGTGCGGCATCGCGGACCTTGATACGCGCGGCGCGATGGGCGATCAATGCGCCGCGCAAAAAGGAGAACGTCATGGCAGACCGCAGGCTTCTGCTGATCGGATCGGTTGCGGCCCTGGCCATGCTGGCCGCGGGGGGGATCTTTCTGGCAACCCGCGGCGACGACCGGATCGCCGGTTGCGGCGCAAGCGCGATCGCGGGCGGCATGGACGGCTTTGGCACCGATTTCACCCTGACCCGCCAGGACGGCCAGCGCGTCACGGCCGAGCAGGTCTTTGCCAAGCCCTCGCTTTTGTATTTCGGCTATACCTTCTGCCCGGACGTGTGCCCGCTGGACAGCGCCCGCAACGCCGAAGCCGCGGCGATCCTGGCCGAGCAGGGCAGGGAGGTGCAGACCGTCTTCGTGACCATCGACCCCCGCCGCGACACCCCCGAGGTGCTGGCCGATTTCACCGGCCTGTTTCCCGGCGGCATGATCGCCCTGACCGGATCGGAGGAGGAGATCGCCGCCGTCAACAAGGGCTGGCGCAATTATTACAAGGCCCAGGATTCCGGGGATCAGGAATACTATCTGATGGATCACATGACCAACACCTATCTGGTGCTGCCGGGAAACCGGACGGTCGATTTCTTTGGCCGCGACGCCCCGCCCGAGGCCATGGCGGAACGCGTGGCCTGCATCCTGGATGCCAGCGTCTGAGAAGTGATTGCCCCCGGCCCGGCCTTGCGGCAGTCTGGCCGACAGCCAGGGTTGGATTGCCGTCAGGGCGGAAAGGTTGTCATGCAAGATCAAGCTCATGCCCCCAGGGGACCAGGGTCCGATCCCTCGCTGCTGCTGGTCGATGACGACGAGATCTTCGTGACGCGGCTGGCCCGCGCCATGGAAAAGCGCGGCTTTGTTTCGCGCACCGCCGTCAGCGTGGCCGATGCCCTGGCCCTGATCCGCGACAAGCCCCCGGCCTATGCCGTGATCGACCTGCGGCTCGAGGACGGCAACGGTCTTGACGTGGTCGAGGCGCTGCGCGATCTGCGCCCGGACGCCCGCATCATCGTTCTGACCGGATACGGAGCAATTGCCACGGCGGTCGCTGCCGTGAAGATGGGCGCGACGGATTACCTGGCCAAGCCGGCCGATGCCAATGACGTCACATCTGCGTTACTTTCGGATCGTGAAGCCCTGCCCCCGCCACCCGAAAATCCCATGTCGGCCGACCGCGTGCGATGGGAACATATTCAGCGGGTTTACGAACAATGCGATCGGAATGTCAGCGAAACGGCACGGCGACTGCATATGCACCGGCGAACGCTGCAGCGCATTCTTGCCAAACGAGGTCCGCGTTAATAAAAACCCATCTTGTAAGTTTATCTGTTTCAGATGATATTGCTTTTATCAATTCGATTTATTAACGGATGAACAGAAAATGACCATCGACCTGGACAAGATGACGCTCAAGGAATTGCGTGATCTTCGGGCAAAACTGGACCGTGCGATCAACTCGTACGAGGATCGCAAGCGCCGCGAGGCCCTGGCCGCGATCGAGGAGGCCGCGCGCGAGCATGGCTTCAACCTGGCAGAACTGACGGGCGGCAAGCCCCGAAGGATCGGAACGGTGCCGCCAAAATACATCAATCCCGAGGATCCCACGATGACCTGGACCGGACGCGGCCGCAAGCCGCGCTGGGTGCAGGACAGCCTTGAAGGCGGCAAGCAACTGGAAGACCTGCTGATCTGAGGCGGCTTTTTGAAACGGGCGCTTTTGGCAGGGCGGCCCGTTTCAGCGCCTTTCCTGGTTTTCGGCCATCAGCGCGTCGAAACGCTCCAGAAAGGCTGCGCGAACCTCGGCCGGGGGGCGCAGGCGCAGGTCCAGATCCGCAAGGATGGATTCGTCCCGCAGCGGGAACAGGCGCCGTGCCTCGGATCGCTCGAACCCGGCGATGCCCACCGCCTCCAGGCGCGCCGAAACGCGGTCGGCGGCCTTTATGCGGGCCTTTACCGGCTGGGGCAATACCGCGGGCAGGCCGAACCTGCGGTGGATTGCTGCTGCAAGCCGTTCGTCCATGCGGCCATATTCCGCGCCCAATGCCGATTTGACCGGGGAAATCATGTCGCCGATCACATATTCGGGCGCATCATGTAAAAGCGCGGCCAGACGCCACTTCATTTCGATGGCCGGATAAAGCCGGGCCAGAATATTCTCGACCAGCAGGGAATGCTCGGCGACGGAGTAAGGCCAGTCCCCCGCGGTCTGGCCATTCCAGCGCGCCACGAAGGCCAGACCGTGGGCGATATCGGTGATCTCGATGTCCAGCGGCGTCGGGTCCAGAAGGTCCAGACGCCGGCCCGACAGCATCCGCTGCCAGGCCCGGCGCGGTCGCGGCGCCATGTCGGATCAGGACAGCCGCTGGTCCGGGGCTGCGCCCGCCGCGCCCTGCGTCTGGGCCCGCCGGGCCAGTTCCTGGCGATACAGCGCCACGAAATCCACGGGGTCCATGTTGAAGGGCGGAAAGCCCCCGTCCCGCGTCACATCCGAAATGATGCGGCGCACAAAGGGAAACAGCATCCGCGGGCATTCGATCATCAGAAAGGGGTGCATCTGATCCTCGGGCACGCCCTCGATCAGGAACACCCCGCCATAGTCTAGTTCGGCCAGGAACAGCGTCGCCTTGTCGGACTTGTTGGTCGAGGTGACGCGGAACTTGGAAATCACCTCGTACTGGTTTTCCGTACCGCGCTTGCGGGCATCCAGGCTGACCTGGACCGTGATCTCGGGCTGGACCTCGCCCTGGGGGGCGCCCTTGGTGGCGACGGCATTTTCAAAGGACAGGTCGCGGATGTATTGCGCGAGAACCTGCATCCGCACCTGCGGGGCCGCTGGCGCCGCGCCGTTGGGGGTTGTTTCGTCGGCCATGGTCTTTCCTTGCAGCTTGCGATCTGGCCCGGCTTCTATCAGCCGCGGCCCGTCTTCTCAATGGCGGGTCCAGCCCGATCCGTCGTGGCGCGGGGGCACGGTCCTGTCGCCCATGCCGTTGTCGGCGTCGTCGTTGGGCAGGTCTGGGGGGACAGGCCGATCCCGCGGCAGATCGTCCTCGACCACGTAATCGGCGTCGATGACCCCCCCTGCATAAGGGGGGCGGTGCGCCTCGCGTCGGGCCGTGGCGACGGTGGTCCGCACCCGCATCCGCCGGCCCGCCCGCCGCATCAGCAGGTCGCGCACCGGGGGAATCAGCAGCAGCAGTCCAAGGCTGTCGGTCAGAAAGCCCGGCATGATCAGCAACAGCCCCGCGACCATCAGCATCATCCCATGGGCCAGCGGTCGCGACGGATCGCGGAGCTGCATCAGGCTGCGCTGCGCCTCCTGCCAGGCGTGGACACCCTGGCTGCGGATCACCGCGATCCCCAGCATCGCCGACAGCACCACCAGCCCCAGCGTGGCCCACAGCCCGATCAGGCCGCCCACCTGGATGAACAGCGCGATTTCGATGATCGGCAGGGCCGCGACCAGCCACAACAGCCACATGACATTTCCTTTCCGGGTCGGGGGATAACTGGACTTGCCCCGGCCCAATCCCTACATAATGACCCAGATCACGGATACCAGCCAAGTCGAGATGAGGCCAATCGCATGAACAACCCCTTGCTGCAGTTGCTTGTCCTGGCGGGGATCGCGATTTTCCTTATCCTGCGCCTGCGCAACGTGCTGGGTACACGCGACGGATACGAGCCGCCGCAGGTGGACTCGGCCGAACGTTCCCGCCCTCGTTTCGATGTGATCGAGGGAACGGCCAACGAGGCCGATCACGATATCCTGGATCATGCCGAGGCGGGCAGTTCCACGGCCAGTGCCCTGGCTGCCATGAAGGCCGCCGAGCCGTCGTTCGCCGTGGGAGAGTTCCTGACCGGCGCCAAGGCCGCCTACGAGATGATCCTGATGGCCTTCGAGCGGGGCGACCTGTCCGAGGTGCGGCCGTTTCTGGCCGAGCCCGTGGCCGAGGCGTTGCAGTCGGTCATCGATTCACGCATTGCCAACGGCCAGAAGGTCGAGGCGCAATATATCGGAACCCGCGACACCAGCCTGGCAGGCGCGGAGTTCGACCCTGTCACCGGCATCGGCGAGGTGTCCGTCCGCTTCGTGGGCGAACTGATCGCCGTCACCCGCGATGCCCAGGGCAACGTGGTCGAGGGTGATCCCAAGACCCCCCGCAAGCAGCGCGACACCTGGACCTTTGCCCGCCGCATGGGTCAGGACGACCCGAACTGGCAACTGGTCGCGACCGGCTGACATGGGCCGGCGCCGCCGGGGCCTGACCCCCGAGGATAGCGAACTGTGGTCGCGCGTGGCGCGCACCGCCATGCCCCTGCATCCCGAACGGCCCCGGCCGACCGAGTCCGAACCAAGGCCCGCCCCGAAACCCGGTCCCATCCGTCCAGCGGTCCCGGAATTCACCCTGGGCCAGTCGGCCCCCTCGCGGCCGGTCTCGGTGCCCGGCCCGTCCAGCCCGGCGCAGCGGCTGGCCCAGCAGCCCCTCCGCATGGATCACAAGGTCCACCGCCGCATGGCCCAGGGCAAGCTTCGGCCCGAGGCGCGGCTGGATCTGCATGGCATGACCCTGGCGGTGGCTCATCCGGTCCTGATCGGCTTTATCCTGTCCAGCCAGGCGCAGGGGCGACGGCTGGTTCTGGTGATCACCGGCAAGGGCCGGGGCGATCATGGCCCGCTGCCCACCCGGCCCGGCGCCTTGCGCCATCAGGTGCCGCATTGGCTGGGGATGCCGCCCCTTGCCTCGGTGGTCCAGCAGGTCACGGCTGCCCATTACCGCCATGGCGGGGATGGGGCATATTACGTCTATCTGCGTCGCTCAGGCTGAAATCCGGCGACTATCGCCACATCGGGGAACCCCGCCGGGCTGACATGCCGGAACGGTGCCTGTCGCCCTTGACGGGATCGATCCCCATCTATCGCCCGTAATTCGCCTTGGGCCCCATGAAGTACCACAGGATCAGGCCTACCACCGGCAGGATGGCGATCAGGGCGATCCACAGGATCTTGGTTCCCATCGTCGCATTCGCGTTGATGACCGAGGCGATTGCCCAGACATCCAGCACGAAGATGACGATTCCGAAAACATAACCCATGATCCGATCCCCCTTTGTCATGCCAGGCCAACCCGGAACCGGGCCGGCGGTTCCGGTTACAGGACGTAGCGCGACAGATCCGTGGACCGCGCCAGATCGCCCAGATGGCGCTCGACATAGGCGGCATCGACCTGAACCGCCTCGCCGCCCTTGTCGGGGGCGGTAAAGGACAGGTCCTCGAACACGCGTTCGATGACGGTGTACAGCCGGCGGGCGCCGATGTTTTCGACGGCGGCATTCACCTCGGCGGCGATGCGGGCCAGGGCGGCGATACCGTCGTCGGCAAAGGATACGGTCACGCCCTCGGTCGCCATCAGGGCGGTGTATTGCCGCGTCAGGGCATTGTCGGTTTCGGTCAGGATGCGGATGAAATCCTCTTCGGTCAGGGCGCGCAGTTCGACCCGGATCGGCAGGCGGCCCTGCAGTTCGGGCAACAGGTCGCTGGGCTTGGCGACGTGGAACGCGCCCGAGGCGATGAACAGGATATGGTCGGTCTTGACGGGGCCGTATTTGGTGCCGACGGTCGTGCCCTCGATCAGCGGCAGCAGGTCGCGCTGCACGCCCTCGCGGCTGATATCGCCGCCGCGCGCATCGGTGCGGGCGCAGACCTTGTCGATCTCGTCGATGAAGACGATGCCGTTCTGCTGCACGGCCTCAAGCGCGTCGGCCTTGACCGCATCGTCGTCCAGCAGCTTGTCGGCCTCTTCGGCGATCAGCAGGTCATAGCTTTCGGCAACCGTGATCTTTCGCCGCACCCGGCGCCCGCCGAACGCCTTCATCAGCCCCGACAGGTCCATCATGCCGCCCAGCGGCTGGCCCGGCTGGCCCGGAATTTCCATCGCGCCGAAGGGGTTCGAGGTGTCCTGCATCTCCAGTTCGATCACGGTGCCGTCCAGTTCGCCGCGCTTCAGCTTGTCGCGGAACATCTGGCGGGTGCCGTCGCGCGCGTCCTTGCCGGCCAGGGCCTCGATCACTCGGTCCTCGGCCGATTTGTGGGCGCGGGCCTTGACCGCCTCGCGCATCCGCTCGCGCGTGTCGATCATGGCCGCGTCGGTCAGGTCGCGGATGATCTGTTCCACGTCGCGCCCGACATAGCCCACCTCGGTGAACTTGGTGGCCTCGACCTTGATGAAGGGGGCGTTGGCCAGCTTGGCCAGTCGCCGGCTGATCTCGGTCTTGCCGACGCCGGTCGGGCCGATCATCAGGATGTTCTTGGGATAGACCTCGTCGCGCAGGTCGTCACCCAGTTGCTTGCGCCGCCAGCGGTTGCGCAGCGCCACGGCCACGGCGCGCTTGGCGTCCTTCTGGCCGATGATGAAGCGGTCCAGTTCAGAGACGATCTCGCGCGGGGTCAGGTCGGTCATGGGTCTGCCTTGGTTGGGTTCATCCGCAGATAAACAGTCGCGGCAGGGTTTTGAAGGGTTGCAAACTGTATCTACACATGTAGATATAACCCAAACAGGACTGGAGCCAGGAGGTGCTTATGATGCATTAACCAGCTTAGGAATAAGCACAATGTTCGCATGGGATGAGACTAAGCGTCTTGCGACCTTAAAGAAGCATGGCATCGATTTTATTGATGCAGTCGAAATCTTTGCCGATACTTATCTGAAACTTCCAGGAAAGGGTGATGCCGAGCGACGTTACATTGCCATCGGCATGCTGGGCGGGGCCCATATTGCGGTCGTTTATACGGTCCGGAACGGTATGATCCGCCTCATAACTGCTCGGAGGGCACGGAGAGATGAACGAAAAGATTTCAGGGCCTTATACTCTGGCGGAAATCCGGCGGATGAAGGGCAGGACTGACTGGGACCGCCTTGCCCGCGAAGGCGATTTCGAGGGCGAGGATGAGGACGATTTCGAGGTGGACTGGTCCACCGCGCGGCTTGTCATCCCCGAGCCCAAGAAAGCGGTATCGATCCGCATCGACCCGGATGTGCTGGATTTCTTTCGCGCCCAGGGAAAGGGCTATCAGACGCGGATGAATGCGGTCCTGCGCGCCTATATGGAGGCCAAGAAAGCCGGCTAGGCCTTTCCTGCCTACGGCTTGTCCGGCCGCCCTGCGGCATCGCGCCGCCCCGGCAGCCCCGGAACAAACCCCTTGGCATCACGTTGCCTTGCGCAACGCGAACCGGAGGAATCGCTATGTCCACCCCCGAAGACCTGAAGGCCCGACTGTGGAAGGCGCTGCGGTCGGACATGACCGTAATGCTGGGACTGGTCGGCAGCGAACACGGTCATACCCGGCCCATGACCGCCGTGATCGAGAACGACGACAACGGCCCATTGTGGTTCTTCACGTCGAAAGACAGCGCGCTGGTGCAAAAGCTGGCCGGGGGCACGCAGGACGCCGGAGCCCATTTCGTGTCCAAAGGTCACGAACTCTGGGCCTCGATCGAGGGCACCCTGACCGAGCACACCGACCGCGCCGTGGTGGACCGGCTGTGGAACAGCCACATCGCTGCCTGGTACGAGGACGGCAGGGACGACCCCAAGCTGGCCCTGCTGCGGTTCGACCCCCGAAAGGCCGAGATCTGGAAGGACGGCTCCAGCTTGGTGGCGGGCATCATGACCACCCTGGGCCTCGCCGATCCCAAGGAAAGCTACAAGGACAACGTGGCGACCGTCCGGTTGTGACCGCTGTGTGATGACACCCGAGTGCCGGGCCCCGCGCCCGGGATTTGCACATCTGCCGGGCCTGCCCATCACCCGTCCGCCAGAGGTCGATCGTGATGCTGCATCAGCAGGCAACCGGGCGTCCGGCCCCGCAGCAAGGGGATCGGCCTGAATCCGGCCTTTTCATAAGCGCGGATGGCCCGGGCGTTGGCGGGATCGGGATCGATGACGATGGTCCGATATCCTTCGGCCCGCAGCATGGAGACAAAGGCCGCCAGGGCGCGCGATCCGATGTCCTGCGACAGCGATCCGGCAGGACCGATCGACAGATCGACCCCCACCGCATCGTCGGGCAGGTCCATCACCCAGGGCGCCTCGGTCAGCCAGGGTTCGACCCGCGCATCGGCGACGCGCCAGACCTGGATATAGCCCACGGGCCGGCCGTCCAGGGAAAACAGGAAAGGCCGCGTGCTGTCGCGGCCCCCAAGCATGTCGCGGAGATAGCCAAGTTCGGTCTCGACATCGGCGGCCCACCATTCGTGCCAATGGGGCTGTGCCATCCAGCCCGCCAGCAGGGGCAGGTCGGCTGCCGTCATGGGCGCAAGGGTGATGTCCTGTTTCATTTCTGCATCAAGGTAGGGGATTTTTGCATCATCCGGGATGAAAATCTGGAACGAATCGTCGGCCCGCGGCCTGGTGCGCGTTCCCATTTCATCAAAAGGACGAAAGCGATGCGACCCCGTGGCGATGCGCCCCCGACCCCCCTGCTGACAAGGCGTGCGCTTGGCGCCTGCCTGGCTGCCGGAACGGCCGCCATCAGCCTGGGCCATCGGGCGATCGCGGCGCCGGTCGGAGGGTCCACCATGGATCCGGGCCTGCGCGATGCCGCCTTGCGCGGGCTGGCTGTGGTCCAGTACCGGGGCGATCCGGTGGGTGCCGCCGCCGCCCGCGCCACGGCCCTGCGCCTGGCCGAGACGGACCCGGAAGGTGCGCTGCTGCTGCGGCTTTACCGCAAGCTGGACGTGCTGCCCTCGCAATCCTTCCGGGCCGACATGCCCCCGGCGGCCGAGGCCGACCTGCGCGCCCTGCACGAATCGATCCGCGACAGCAGGCCGGTGGGTTTCGGCTATACCGACCTGTCTGACCAGGTTTCGCAGCGCGTCGTGCTGCCGTTGGTGCTGGTCAATCCGCCGCAGGGGGTCAAGCTGCTGGCCTGGTGCCTGAAGGCCGAGGATTATCGGCAGTTCTTCGTCCGCGCCATGCAGGGCCTGATCCCGCAGGACGGCGATTTCACGGCCGAACGCATGGCGCTGCTGAAAGGACTGGCCGACAAGGAAGGCGTCTGACGCGGGCGGGGGCTGGGGGGGCGATCCTTCAGCCCCCGATCACCTCGACCGTCAGCTTGCCATTGGTATAGACGCAGATGTCCGCGGCAATCGCCATGGCCTTGCGGGCCACGGTTTCGGCGTCCAGGTCGGTGTCCATCAGGCCCCGCGCCGCAGCCAGCGCGAAATTGCCGCCCGATCCGATGGCGGCCACGTCGTGTTCGGGTTCCAGCACGTCGCCCGCGCCGGTCACGACATAGATGTCCTGTCCATCGGTGACGATCAGCATAGCTTCCAGGTTGCGCAGGTATTTGTCCATGCGCCAGTCCTTGGCCAGATCGACGCAGGCGCGCTGCAACTGGCCGGGCGCGGATTCCAGCTTTTTCTCCAGCCGCTCCAGCAGGGTGAAGGCGTCCGCCGTCGATCCGGCAAAGCCCACCACCACATCGCGCCCGCCCGGCGTCAGGCGGCGGACCTTGCGCGCCGTGCCCTTCATCACCGTCTGGCCCACGCTGACCTGACCGTCGCCCGCAACCACCACGCGACCGCCGCGCCGCACCGCCAGGATCGTGGTGCCGTGCCAGCCGGGAAATCTGTCATCCGCCATGGGGGTCTCCGTCGTTGCGGGTCAATGAAAAAGGGCGGCCAGCCCATGGCTGCCGCCCCCTGCCGAAAGCGGCGGGATCAGATCGATTCGTCGATCCAGCTTTTCAGCGCGGCCTTGGGGGCGGCGCCCATGCGGTTGGACACGACCTCTCCGTCCTTGAACATGAACAGCGCCGGGATGCCGCGCACGCCCAGGGCCGCGGCCTGTTCCTGGTTCTCGTCGATGTTGACCTTCACGATCTTGACCTTGCCCGCATATTCATTGGACAGTTCCTCCAGGGCGGGGCCGATCTGCTTGCAGGGGCCGCACCATTCCGCCCAGAAATCCACGATCACGGGGGTGTCGGACTGCCGGACCTCGGCGTCGAACTGGCTGTCGGTGACGGCTTTGGTGGCCATGGGATCGCTCCTTCCAGGGATGATTGCCGGCAGGCTGCGGCAAAAGGACTGTGTCCAACAGCTATGAAGCCAGGGCCCTGGGGTCAAGGGCAGCCATGGCGCGGTCCAGGACCGGGTCGGGGATGGTCATCAGGCTGCGGGCCACGGTCCACAGGATCGCCACCGCGACCGGGCGGTCCGGCCAGATCATCCGCAGCGCCGCGCGATAGGCCGCCATCTGGCGCAGGATGCCCTCGGGCGTATCCTCGGGGCGGTCGGGAACGACCGCGTTCGACTTGTAGTCAACGGCCAGCACCCGGTCGGGGGCAACGATCAGGCGATCAATGCTGCCATGGACCGGGCCGATGCCCGGCAGGGGGGCCGTCAGCGCCACCTCGGCCAGAACCTGGGCCGAAGGGTCGGGGGTCATCACATGGGCCAGGCCGGGGGCATTGATGACAGCCCCGGCCTCGGCCATCAGGCTGGCCAGCTCGTCCGCGTCGGGCAGGCCACCCTCGGCCCCCGACAGGATCGCGCGGGCAAGGCGCGGCCAGTCGGCGGGGGGCTGGTGGGGCAGCCGTTCCAGCAGAAGATGCAGCCGCGTGCCGTAAAGCATGGCGGCCGCGGGGTCCGAATCCCCGGCCGAAGCGCCGATCACCTTGGCCCCGCCCAGGGCGGTCGCGGCGATCGCATCCTGCCGCGGCGGCGGCGGCGGGGCAGGGCGGCTGGCCCATTCGGGCGGGCGAACGGACAGGGGAAGGCTGGCCTCGGCCCTGGTTTCGGCCGCGACCTTCTGATCGGGCCAGATGCCGAAGGACAGCCGGTGCGCGGTGCCGATCCCCTCGATCTCGACGGTGCTGCGATTCAGCGCGCAGCGCTCCGCCCCGCCCGAGATCATGGAATGCCAGGATTCCAGCCCGTTGCCCGTATCGCCCGCCGCCGCCACGATCAGCCAGCTTTCGGCCCGCGTCATGGCGACATACAGCAGGCGGCGGCGCTCCTCCTCGGCGCGGCGCTCGTGGTCGCGCACGGCCTGGGCCACGGGGTCGGGGCGGTCGCCCGCGGGCCCGCGCCAGGCGGGCAGGCCGTCCAGCCGGATGGTCTGCTGGCCGCGCCCCGGCCTGCGGCACCGGGTTTCGGGCAGGATCACCACCGGGCTTTCCAGTCCCTTGGACCCGTGCACCGTCATCACCCGGATCAGGCCGTTGGCACCGCCCGGCATCTGCCGCTTGACCTGCACGTCGTCGCTGCCCAGCCAGACCAGGAACCCCGTCAGCGACGGCGTTTCCACCCGGTCATAGGCCAAGGCCTGCGACAGCAGTTCGTCGATGCCGTCCTCGGCCTCGGGGCCAAGGCGGGCCAGCAGCGCGGCGCGGCCCCCATGGCGCACCAGCAGGCGCGAGATCAGGTCGTAAGGGCGCAGGTGGTCGGCCTGGGTCAGCAGGTCATACAGGATCTCGAAGGCCGGGCGATGGCGCGGCGATTCCCGCAACCGCTGCCACAGGGTCTGCTGCCCCCGGCCCGCGGCCAGGCGGTACAGGTCGTCCTCGGACACTCCGCAGATCGGCGATTTCAGCACGCCGGCCAAGCACAGGTCATCCTCGGGGGTCGAGGCCACGGACAGCGCGGCGGTGATGTCGCGCACCGCCAGTTCGGCCGCCAGCTTCAGCCGGTCGGCCCCCGCCACGGGCAGGTTCGCGGCCTTGAGTTCGCGGATAAGGTTGTCGAACAGCCCCGCCCGCCGCTGCACGAGGATCTGGATGTCGCCCGGCCCGATGGCCCTGACCCGGCCCGACCGGGCATCGGTGATGGGCGTGCCGATCATCGCCCGGACCTGGCGCGCCACGGCACGGGCAAGCTGGGTGTCGGCGGCGTTCTCGGCCGGTGCGTCCACGGGGCGCGTCCAGTCGCCGTGGTCGGGATCGGGCGGCTCGGGCAGGGGCGGCCAGATGTCAACGCGGCCCGGCATGTCGGCGCGAAAGGCGATGTGGCAGGGCGGATCGCCCAGTCCCTGCGCCGCGTCGCCCTGAAACACGGTATCGACCAGCGACAGGATCGCGGGCGAGGACCGGAAGGAATGGGCCAGCCCGCGCTGCTGCATGGGCTGGCCGACATTGTCGAAGTCCTGCCGGAACCGGTCGCGCACGGATTCGAACACGGCGATGTCGGCGCCCTGAAAGGAATAGATCGACTGTTTCGGATCGCCCACCACGAACAGGGTGCGGGGCCGGTCATGCGCCCCCTGACCGCTGGTGAATTCATCGGTCAGCCGCCGGATCACCCGCCACTGGTCGGGGCTTGTGTCCTGCGCCTCATCGACCAGGATATGGTCGATGCCGCCGTCCAGCCGCCACAGCACCCACTGCGCCATGCTGGATTCTTCCAGCAGGTCGGCGGTGCGGCGGATCAGGTCGTCGAAATCCAGCCAGCCATGGGTCGCCTTCTGGATCGCCAGCCGCCGGGTGAAGTCATGGGCAAAGCGGTGCAGCGCCAGTGTCTTTCGGGCCAGCCCAAGGCCCAGGGACAGGGGCCGGGCCTCGGCCACGCGTTCCATCAGGGCTTCCAGATCGGCCATGAAGGCGGCGCAGGGGCCTTGGCGCAGCGCCTTGGTGGGGATCGCGCCGATCTTGGGACCGAAGGGCACGCGGGCGGTGGGGCCGAACAGCACGCATTTGCACAGCAGATGCAGGTCCGGCAGGCCGGGACTGCGCCAGTTGCCGCGCGAAAGCTGTTCGGCCAGTTTCGCATCCGTCGTCCCGCCGCGGCCCAGAAAGGGGATCAGGGCCGCGAACAGATCCGCCTCGTCCCCCAGAAAGGTCCGGGCCAGCAGGGCGGGCTCGTCAAGGTCCGGGGGCAGGCCCATGGCCCGCCAGATCGGCGCGGGGTCGGGTTCGCGGGGGAAATCGGCCTCGGACAGGCCCGACAGGAAGGCATCCAGATTGTCGCCCGAAACCAGCCCGGTCAGGTCGCGGATTGCCGCGTGGCCTTGGGCCGCCATGGTCTCGACGATCTCGGCGCGCAGCGCGCGGGCCGATCGGTCGTCCAGTTCCATGAACCCCATCGGCACCCCGGCCTCCAGCGGGAATCGCCGCAAGAGCGCCGCGCAGAAGCTGTGGATGGTCTGCACCTTCAGCCCGCCCGGCGTCTCGATGGCGCGGGCGAACAGGCGGCGGGCATTGGCCAGGTCCGGGGGGGGCATCGCGGCATCGACCCCTTCGCCCAGGTCCGCCAGTTCGCGCCGCAGGTCGGGTTCGGGCAGCATCGCCCACTGGCCCAGGCGGCGCAGCAGGCGGTTCTGCATCTCGGTCGCGGCGGCCTTGGTATAGGTCAGGCACAGGATGCGTTCGGGGGCCGTGCCCGCCAGCAGCAGGCGCGCCACCCGGTCGGTCAGCACGCGGGTCTTGCCCGACCCGGCATTGGCCGTCAGCCAGGTGGACCGGGCAGGATCGGCCGCGGCGATCTGGTTGAGGCTGGCTTCATCCATGGTCCCCGACCCTTTCCGGCTGCGGCGCATCGGCCAGCGACCATTCCCCGTATCGCGCCAGATGGTCGTAGTCGCCCGCATAGCCCATCTGTTCGGGCGCCCGCATGGCGGTAAAGCCGATCCCGCCCGACAGGTAAGCCGCGATCAGCCGCACGAAGCCGTCCCAGTTTTCGGATTCCAGCCCGGGGGAATAATCGCGGGAATGGGTCTCGCCCTCGCCGCCCAGATGGATATAGCGGATGCCTGCCACCTCGGCCGGGCCGATCGCGTCGAACCCGCCGCGCCGCGCCATCGCCGCCTCGAGGATCAACTGCTTGTCAAAGGACGCCATCTGACGGTCGGTGGGCGGCTTGCCGGACTTGTAGTCATAGATCACCACCCGGCCATCGCCCAGAAGGTCGATCCGGTCGGGACGGGCGGTCAGCACGAAATCCATTCCCGGCAGCGCGACACGGCCGCGCTTTTCCACGACCACCGGGCGCCCCTCGGCCAGGCGGGCCAGTTCGTCCGCGCAGATCCGGTCGGCGATGCGCTCCATCCGCGCGGCCCAGAAGGCGCGGGCGGCGGGCCAGGGAACCTCGCGCGACAGCACATCGGCGGTCATGGACAGGAACCGTGCCTTCAGAACCTCGGGCGGGGTGTCGGGCGCGGGATTCGAGGCGATCAGCGATTCCATGATGGAATGCAGCGTCTGGCCGCGCAGCGCCGCGTCGGGTTCGGGCCGCAGCGGCGGCAGCGGGCGCAGGCCCAGGACGCGCTTGGCATAAACCGCGTAAGGATCGCGGATCAGCAGCGAGACATCGGTGACGGGCAATTCCCGGAACGGCGGCCCCGGCGGAATGGGCGAGGGGCGGGCCGCGGGCCGCACCGGGCCGGACGGGCGCGACAAGGCCGCCGCACGGGCCAGCCACAGGTCGCCCCGCGCGCGCATGGCCGCCAATGCCTCGGGGCCGCTGCGCTCGGGCAGGCCGTTCATCAGGTTGGTCAGCCGGTTCAGCCAGCGTGACGGGATCGTCTCGGCCTCGGCCTCGCGGCGCGACCGTGTCAGCACCACGCGCGGCAGTCCCATCGCCTGTTGGAAATCGTGGGCGGCAAGGCCGATCCGGCGTTCGGGCAGCGGCAGGCCCGCCGCCAGCCGCATGGGCCGCGACAGCCAGGGATCGGGCGTCAGGGCCTGCGGCCAGCCGCCTTCGTTCAGGCCGGACAGGATCACCACGCCGTCGCCGGCGATGCGCGCCTCGCGCGGGCCGCGGATGTGCAGGTAATGCGCCTCGCCGTCGATGCGCACCGACTGCCGGGACAGTTCGTCCAGCAGCAGGGCGCAGAATTCGATCGGGCTCAGCGCCGGGCCCTGGTCCGCGTGATCTTCCAGATGCTCGATGGTGGACCGCAGCAGCGTGCCGTCGCGGTCCTGCCACAGGCGCGAGGCCCCCGCATCGCCGCCCGGCCCGGCGGCCAGCGATTCGGCCAGCGCGACCAGATCGCGCAGCCGGTCGGCCAGGGGCCGGTCGGCGCGGTCGCGGGCCAGCGGCATGATCCGGTCCAGCAGGTCGGCCAGCCATTCGGCCCAGCGCTTGCGCAGCCCGTCGCCGCGCGCCGCCCAGTCGCGCAGGCATCGGCCGTCGGGAAAGGCCGGGCCGTTGCGGCGCAGCTCCAGTTCCAGCTCGCGCGCCATCAGCCGCGCCTCGTTGGCGCCGACCAGCGGCGATCCGGTGATCGTCAGCGGATGCTTCAGCAGCACCAGCAGCCGGTCGATGGTCAGGGGCTGGCCGAACAACGCGGCCACCTGACGCATGAACAGCCCCGGAGCGGTCAGCGACAGGGGCTGGCCCGCGCTTTCGTCGGGGCACAACCGCCAGCGGTCGAGCGCGGCGATGACGCGGCGGATCAGGCTGCCGTCTGCGGCAATCAGCGTCGCGGGTTCGTGCCGTTCGGCGGCGTCGCGCAGCAGCAGGGCGATCACCCCGGCCTCCTCGCCCGGCTGCTCGGCCTCGATCAGGGTCAGGTCGCGGGTGGGGTCCGTCAGGTCGGGCAGGCGCGGACCCTCGGCGATCCACTGGTCCGTGACCGGCGCGGGCCGCAGCGCCAGCGCAACCAGGCGGTTGCGGTCAGGCACCGGCGGGGGGGTGTCGGTCCAGCGGGCCGGACGGCCCAGCGCATGGATCAGAGGGGCGAACCGGGCCTGCGGGTGATCCTCGAGCCCCGCGTCCAGGCTGTCCCAGACCGATTGCGGCTGGTCGAAATCGAACCCCGGCAGCACCACCGCCCCTTCGGGCAGGCGGGCCACCGCCTCCATGAACAGCCGGGTGGCGCCGTGCGATCCGGTCGATCCCGCGACGATCACCGGGCCGTCCGGCAGGTCGATGCCCCGTCCCCAGTCTTGGCTCAGGGTCTCGGCGGCCAGACGCTGGCGCGCGGCGCGGTCCACAGGCAGACCGTTCAGGTGCAACCCTGCCGCGATGCGCAGAAAGGCCAGGGCATTCTGCCAGTGGCGGGCGTGATCGCCGGTGTCGATGCCTTCCAGCGCCTCGGGGCCCAGCCCTTCGTACTGCATTTCCTGCATCAGTTCGGCCAGCGACCGGGCCAGGCTGGCGATGGAATGGCCCGCCGCCAGGTCGCGCCGCGCATCCAGCAGCTTGGCCACCAGCCGCGCCAGTTGCAGCCGCCGGGCCAGGGGTGCGGATTCCGGCAGGTCGGCCAGCGCGGGGATGTCCAGGTTCGTGACCGGCAAAAGGCGTGGCAGCAGCAGCGGTCCGCGCTTGTCGAAGGCGCATTTCATTTCGGCCAGGGTGCGGGTGGCATTGGCATAGATGGTGACCCGGGCCATCGCCTCGGGGGGGCGGCCCGCCATGCGGTCCAGAAACCCCGCCACGAATTCGCCCGCGAAATCCGCGCCGGGCGGCAGGGCATAAAGGCCGCGGAACGGGGGTTCAGCCATGCAGCATCCCCTCGGCCAGGGGGATCGCGGCAGGATAGCCCACGTCGCACCAGCCGCCGGGATGGACGATGCCATGGGCGCGGCCCTGTGCGATCAGCAGATCCCACAGCCGGTTCAGCGAAAACACCCGGTCGGGGATATCCGCCAGCCGGTCGGGGCGGACGATCTGCGCGCCGCCATAAACCAGATCGCCCCCCCGCGCGATCCGGCCCGCGCCGTCCAGGGAAAAATCCCCCGCCCCCTGCCGCGCCGTGGCCCGATCCAGCGGCACCAGCATCAGCAGAACGTCCATGTCGTCGCGCCATGCCGCATTCAGCGCGGCCAGCGGGTTCGGCCCGGTCCAGACCACGTCGGGATTCAGCGTCATCACCGGGCCGGATTTGTCTTTCGGCCCCCGCCCCAGCAGCGGCAGCGCCTGTCGCAACCCGCCCCCGGTGTCCAGGATCGTGCCCTGCTCATCGCTGATCGCCACGTTCCGGCCCGCCAGATGCGCGGCGATCCGGTTTCCCAGATGATGCGTGTTGACCACGACCGGTCCCGCCCCTGCGTCCCGGCCCAGATCCAGCGCGCGATCCAGCAGCGTTCGGCCCGCGACCGGGATCAGGGGCTTGGGCAAGGTGTCGGTCAAGGGCCGCATCCGGGTGCCCAGCCCGGCGGCAAAGATCATCAGCGGGCGCATCGGTCACGCAGGCTTTCGACAAGGGCGGCATCGGGGGCGGGAACAGCCGCCAGCACGGCGGCCAGCGGCGCCAGCGCCGGATGGGCCAGGTTGCGCTGCACGTATCCCCAGACGCGGGGCATGAAATCCAGATATCGCGGCTTGCCGTCGCGCAGGCACAGCCGGGCAAAGATTCCCAGGATGCGCAGGTTCCGCTGCGCCCCCAAGAGCGCATAGGCCGCGCGGAACCGGTCCGGGTCCAACCCGGTCGCGGCCAGATAACGGCCGATGCAGTCCGCTTCGATGGCGGGGTCCACGTCGCGGCGCGCGTCCTGCAGGGCCGACACCAGATCATAGGCCGGATGGCAGGCCACCGCGTCCTGATAGTCGATCAGGCCCAGGGGGGCGTCGCCGCGCCAGATGATGTTTTCGGCATGGAAATCGCGCAGCGCCAGCACGGGGGGCAGATCGGCGGCCAGCCGGGCGTGAAGCGCGGCGATCGGCGGCGCGATATCCGCGCCTTGCGGATACCACTCGGCAAACAGCCCAGACTGATCGGCCAGCACCGGTCCGTCCAGGGGGGCCACGAAATCCGGCACCGGGCGGCGGTGCAGATCGACCAGCAGGTCGGTGATCCGGGCATAGGCGCGGTGCGCCATGCCGGGGTCGCGGTCCAGAACGCGGGCGACCAGATCGTCGCCCAGATCCTGCACCAGCAGCAGCCCCGCCCCCTGATCCTGGGCCAGAATCGCGGGCGCCCCGAACCCGTGGCCGCGCAGCCAGCCCGTCATCGCCACGAATGGCTCGCAGGCCCGTGACGGATCGTCCATCAGCACCGCGCTGCCCTGCGTGCCGGTCAGCCGGAAATATCGCCGGGCCGAGGCGTCGCCCGCCAGCGGCCGCACCCGCGCATCACCCCAGCCCGCCCCCGCCACGAACGCCGCGCGCTGTGCGACGCGGGCCGCATCGGGCGCGATTAGCGTGATGGTGCGCAGATCCGGGTCGGCATGGGCGGCGATGGCAACGGTCATTGCCGTGTCCGGCAGGCGGTCCAGCCGGTCGGGCCATTCGATCAGGCAGATGGCGCTGTCCAACGCCTCGTCCAGCCCCAGTTCGGCCAGTTCCGATGGATCGGTCAGGCGATACAGGTCGGCGTGCCAGATCTCGGTGCCCAAGGGGTCGTCATAGGTCTGGACCAGGGTGAAGGTCGGGCTGGGCACGTCCTCGGCCCCCTGGCCCTGGCGCGCCCGGATGAAGGCGCGGGCGAAATGGCTCTTGCCCGCCCCCACCGGCCCGTCCAGCAGGATCGTGTCGCCGGGCCGGGCCGTGGCGGCCAGCATCCGCGCCAGGGCGGCGGTCAAGTCTTGGTCGGCAGTCAGGCGCGTCGTCATGGTCGTGTTCTAGCGGCTTCGAGGGGCGGGGGGAACCATCCGCGAACAGGGTTGATGCCGACAGCGGGCAATCCTGCTAGATTGACCGTGAAAGAGGCTTTTCATGGTCCGCACTGCCCTTGCCCTTGTTCTGTCGCTGGTTCTGACCGGGCCGGCCTTCGCTACGCAGGAATACAGCCTGCCCACGCTGTTCGACGTTCTCGGGGTGGCATCCGATGACGTCCTGAACATCCGGGCCGAACCGAACGCCTCGGCCCCGATCGTCGGCACCCTGGCCCCCGATGCCAGGGGAATCGAGGTGGTCGAGGAACGCCGGAACTGGGGCCGGATCAACACAGGCGGGGGCACGGGCTGGGTGTCGATGCGATACCTGTCCTATCGCACCGATGTCTGGCTGCCGGGCGAACTGCCGCCTGCCTTCCGCTGCCTGGGGACCGAGCCGTTCTGGGACGCAAGGCGCGAAGGAAACGACCTGGTCCTGCGCAGCCCCGAGGATCAGGAGGGCGACCGCCGCCCCGTCCAGGCCGTTCTGGACACCGGCGTCTTCCGCAGCCCCGCGCGTGTGGTCGTGGCGCAGGGCATGACGCTGTTTTCCCATCCGCAAATCTGTTCGGACGGCATGTCGGACCGGCTGTTCGGGCTGACGGCGACGCTGGTGCTTCTTGGCGACAGCCCGAGGATACTGACGGGGTGCTGCCTGATCGGGCCATAGGACATCCTGGCGACATCTGGCGATTCTTGCCGCGTCCGTCGCGGCGCTCTGTCTGCCTGGCGCGTCCCGCCACGCTTGACCGCAACAGGACGACGATGAAAGTGGCTGCAAGAAACCCCTTTTGATCGGTTCCAGAATGCCCCTGATCGTCCGCTATCTGACCCATCCGCAGGTTGTCATGGAGCCTGGGAAGGACGTGCGCCAGTGGTCGCTGAATCCGATCGGCGCGGCCCGTGTCTCTGCCTTGGCCGCTCGGCCCGGATGTCTTTCCAGAACCCGGAGAGTGATCAGCAGCCATGAGGCAAAGGCACTGGAAACAGCCCGGCCGCTTGCCTTGGCCTTGGGAGCGGACCTGGAAATCCGTCCGGGGATGCATGAAAATGACCGCAGCGCGACGGGCTTCCTGCCCCCTGCCGAATTCGAAAAGGTGGCGGACGCGTTTTTTGCAAAACCCCTCGACAGCATTCGCGGATGGGAAACGGCAGCCGATGCGCAAAGACGGATCGTGTCCGAAGTCGACGACTGCCTGGCAGGGCCTCAAGACGGGGATATTCTTTTTGTCGGGCACGGCGGCGTCGGCACGCTGTTGTTCTGCGCCTTGTCCGGTGTCGGCATTGACCGGCGCTTCGACCAGGGACCAGGAGGGGGCGGTTGCTGGTTTCAGTTCGGCCTGAGGGACCGCAAACCCAAACAGGGATGGCAACCGATGGAAGACCTGACGAATGGTGGAGAGAAGCAGACCGGCCAAGGCTCGGGAGAGGCCTGAGGCCGAATCAACTCAGCCCCAGCACATCCTGCATGTCGTATTCTCCCGGCCCCTTGTCCTGGCCCCAGATCGCCGCGCGGATGGCGCCGCGCGCAAAGATCGCCCGGTCGGTCGCCAGATGGCGCAGTACGATCCGTTCGCCCGCGCCCGCAAAGATCACGTCGTGTTCGCCCACCACGTCGCCGCCCCGGATGGCGGCGAATCCGATGCTGCCTTCGCGCCGTGGCCCGGTGATGCCTTCGCGCGCGGCGGTGCGCAGTTCGGCAAGCCGCGTGCCGCGACCCTCGGCGGCGGCCTCGCCCAGCATCAGGGCGGTGCCGGAGGGCGCATCGACCTTGTGCCGGTGATGGGCCTCGACCACCTCGATGTCCCAGTCGGTGCCCAGGGCGGCCGCGACCTTGCGGGTAAGGCCCAGCAGCAGGTTGACCCCCTGGCTCATGTTGCCGGCCCGGATGATCGGGGCGTGGCGGGCGGCGGCCCTGAGGCAATCCAGATGCGGCTGTTCCAGCCCGGTGGTGCCGATCACATGCACGGCACGGGCCTGCGCGGTCAGTTCGGCAAAGGCGACCGTGGCGGCGGGCGTGGTAAAGTCGATCACCGCCTGCGCCTGGGCGATCACCGCCACGGCGTCGTCCCTGACCGTCACCCCCAGGGGCGCCCCGCCCATCGCCTCGCCCACGTCGCGGCCCAGCCAGGCATGGCCGGGCCGTTCCAGGGCGCCCGCAAGCCGAACCTCGGGATGGTCCGCCACCAGCCGGACCAGCATCTGCCCCATCCGCCCCGAGGCGCCGGTGACGACGATCCCCGGCAGGGCGGGGGCATCGGTGTTCTGCAAATCGCTCATGATCGGCTCCGGCTGGCTGTTGGCTGCGTCATATCCCGTTGCGGCGCGGCCCGCGACCCCCTACATCGGGGCGCATGGCACAGAACCGTTTTTCCCAGGGCCCCGGCCCCTCGCACCGCCAGCTTCGCGTGGGCGAACTGATCCGCCGCACCCTCTCGGACGTGCTGGCGCGCGCCGACGTGCATGACCCTGACCTGAACCGCCATTCCATCACAGTGGGCGAGGTCCGCACCTCGCCCGACCTCAAGGTCGCGACGGCCTATGTGCTGCCGCTGGGCGGCCGCGACGCCGAGGAGGCCTTGGCCGCCCTGCGCCGCAACGCGCCCGAATTGCGCCATCTGGTCGCCAAGGCGATGACGCTGAAATACGCGCCGCAGTTGCGGTTCCAACTGGATGAAACCTTTGACCGGCTGGACGACACCCGCCGCATGTTCGCCGACGAGCGGGTGCGCCGCGATGTCGAGGGTGCGGATGACGATGCGGATTGACCTGCGCCCCCTGGGCGTGGCGGTCGGGATGCTGTTCGCCCTGACGGTCCCGGCGGCGGCGGAAGGCTGCAGCCGCATGACCCATGACGGCCAGGGCTATGTCGTCTGCGAGGTGTCGGCGGATCGCGAACCGGCGCTGCGGCTGTGGCAGGATGGGGCGGACGGCCAGCCCCTGCGCAACTTCGCCAACGTCCGCGCGACGCTGGACGCGGGCGAAAGCTTGGCATTCGCCATGAACGCGGGCATGTATCACGCCGATTACCGGCCCGTGGGCCTGCTGGTCATCGACCGAGTGGAGGTGCAGCCCATCGTCACCGGTGCCAGCCGCGACAATTTCGGGATGCTGCCGAACGGCGTCTTCTGCACCGGCGGGGCGCGGCCCTTTCAGGTGATCGAGAGCCGCGCCTTTGCAGAGGCCCGCCCCGACTGCCGCCTGGCCACCCAATCCGGCCCGATGCTGGTGATCGACGGCGATCTGCACCCCCGGTTCCTAGTCGATTCGGACAGCCGCTATGTGCGCAACGGCGTCGGCGTCTCGCCCGACGGGCAGACGGCGTGGTTCGCCATTTCCGATCGTGCCGTGACCTTTCACGAATTCGGCCGGCTGTTCCGCGACGGGCTGGGGGTGCGCGACGCGCTGTATTTCGACGGGTCCATCAGCCGGCTTTACGCGCCGGGGGTGAACCGCGCCGATTTCGGGCGGTCGCTGGGGCCGATCATCGGGCTGGTGGAGGGTGCCGGCTGATCGGAGCCGGTTGACCTGGGGCGGGCGGCTGGCTATGCCGCCGCCTTTGCCGCGCAGGGGAATTCGGATGGCACGCAAGAAGGGCCGCGACATCAATGGCTGGCTGATCGTGGACAAGCCTGCGGGCGTCACCTCGACCGCCGTGGTGGCCAAGGTCCGCTGGGCGCTGGACGCCAGGAAGGCCGGCCATGCGGGCACGCTGGACCCCGACGCGACCGGCGTTCTGGCGGTGGCCCTGGGCGAGGCGACCAAGACCGTCGCCGCCGTCACCGACGCGCTGAAATGCTATGACTTCACCGTCACCTGGGGGGCCGAGACGACGACTGACGATGCCTCGGGTCAGGTGGTCCGCAGATCGGACGCGCGGCCCGACCGCGCGGCGATCCAGGCTGCGCTGCCGCGCTTTACCGGCCAGATCATGCAGGTTCCCCCGGCCTTTTCCGCCGTCAAGGTCGATGGCGAACGCGCCTATGACCTGGCGCGCGCGGGCGAGGAACCGGAACTGGCCGCCCGCCCCCTGTGGGTGGAAAGCCTGACCTTGCTGGAAGGCGATACAAACACCGCCCGGCTGCAGATGATCTGCGGCAAGGGCGGCTATGTCCGGTCCATCGCCCGCGACCTGGGGCGCGACCTGGGATGCCTGGGGCATGTGGACCATCTGCGCCGAACCTGGTCGGGGCCCTTTGACGTGGCCGGCGCGGTGCCCCTGGATCAGATCGACCGCGACACGCAGGCAATCCTGGACGACCGTCTGCTGCCGCTGGAGACGGCGCTGGCCGACCTGCCGATGCTGCGCGCCACGCCCGAAGGGGCGGTCCGCATCCGCAACGGCAATCCCGGTCAGGTGACCGGCACGGCCGAATGGGGCGATCTGGTCTGGGTCGCGGACGGCAAGGGGCCGGTCTGCATCGGTCGCTATCAGGGCGGCATGGTCCAGCCCGAGCGGGTCTTCAACCTTCAGCCCAGATAGGCCCGCAGCCCCGGCGGCGGGTTGTCCAGCAGCGGACCGGTCGGGACCGGCGGATGCGCGATGCCGCCATCGACCAGAATCGTCTCGGGCGCAAAGCTGCGGGCGTCGTCGGGATCGTGGGTGACCATCAGAACCGTCGCGCCGGTCTGGTCGGCGATGCGGCCAAGCAGGGCCAGCATCTCGGCCTTCAGGGCCGGGCCGAGCGCCGAAAACGCCTCGTCCAGCAGCAGCACGGGCCGCGCCCGCAGCAGCACGCGCGCCAGCGCGACACGGCCCTGTTGGCCGCCCGACAGGGCCGCGGGGCGGCGGTCCTCCATCCCCTCCAGTCCCACCTCGGCCAGCACCTGCATCACGCGCACGCGCTCCAGGTTGGACAGGCGCAGGTCGGGGCGCAGGCCAAGGCCCGTGTTCTGCGCAACCGTCAGATGCGGAAACAGGTTCTGGTCCTGGAACAGCATCGATACGGGCCGCCGCCCCGGCGGCAGGTCGGTAATGTCCTGCCCGTCCAGGCGGATGCGCCCCTGGTCAGGGGCCAGAAACCCGCCGACCAGGGATAAGAGGGTCGATTTCCCCGATCCCGACGGGCCGATCACCGCGACCCGCGATCCGGGGGGGACGCCCAGGTCGGCGGACAGGGTGAATCTGCCCCGTGCGACCCGGATTCCGTCGAATTCAAGCAAGGCGGCCCCCATGGTCGAAGATCCAGAACAGGCCGAAGCTGAGTGTCATCAGCAGGACCGCGCAGGCCGAGGCATCGGCCATGCGATAGGAATTCATAAGCTGGAACAGGTGCAAGGGCAGGGTCGGCCGGTCGCTGGCGAACAGCGTGATCACACCCAGATCTCCCATCGCCAGTGCCGCCGCAAGCCCGCCGGCAAAGCCCATCGGCCGGGCCAGGCGCGGCAGGGTCACCAACCGCAGCCGCGCGATCCCCTGCAGATCCAGCGAATCCGCCAGCCGCCCGTAATCCCCCTGCAACGTCCGCGCCGCCGGTATCAGTGCCCGCAGACCGAAAGGCAGGGCCATGACCGCATTGATCGCTACCGTGACCGGCAGCGCCAGCGCCTGCGGGCCGAACCAGGGCCGCGCCAGGATGAACAGCCCGGTCCCCAGAACCAGCGGCGAGGCGATCAGGGGCAGCATTCCTGCGGTTTCGACCCACCGCATCCGACCGCGCGCCAGCGACAGGGCAAGGGTCAGCGACAGGGTCAGCGCCAATACCGCCGAGATCAGCGCCATCACGACCGATCGCAAGGCAGCCTCCCACACCTCGGGGGGAAGAAGGGGGACATGCGGCAGGCCCCGCGCCGTCACCGCGGCCATCGGCCAGATCAGGAACACTGCTGCCGCTGTGATCACAAACGCATCGCCGATCCGATGCCAGCCGCCCGGCGCGGCGGGCATGTGGTCGGCATCCAGTCCCGCGCCGAACCCCGCCGGAATGGCGAACCACCGCGCCAGACTTATCGCGCCGATGCAGATGCCGATCTGGATCAGGCCCAGGCTGGCCGCCCGGCCCAGGTCGAAATCGAACCGGAACGCCTGATAGATCGCCAGTTCGACCGTCGTGGCGCGCGGCCCGCCGCCCAGGGCCAGGGCCACCGTGAAGCTGGTCAGGCAGACCAGGAACACCGCCAGCCAGACGCCGGGCAGCACCGCGCGCAGCATCGGGCGTTCCAGATGCCGGGCCGTGTCGCCCGGACCGAAGCCCAGGCTTTCGGCCAGGCGGAACCGTTCGGCGGGGATCGCCTGCCAGCCTTGCAGGATCAGGCGCACCGACAAGGGCAGGTTGAAGAACACATGCGCCAGGATCACGCCCTGCCAGCCATAGATGCTGATCTCGGGCAGGCCCAGCAGGCGCAACCCGTCGTTGACCGCGCCATTGCGGCCGAACACAGCGATCAGCCCCATGACCGCCACGATCACCGGCAGGATGAAGGGCGCACCCAGCAGCGTGACCAGAGCCGCGCGCCCGGCAAAGCGCCGCCGGGCCAGGGCACGGGCCACGGGGATTGCCAGCAGGGCCGACAGCGTGGCCGACAGCGCCGCCTGCCACAGCGTGAACCGGACCGCGCGCCAGTCCCAGGGCCCAAGCCCGGACAGGCCCTGCGCCTGCCATGCCACCGCCACCAGCGTGCCCCCGACCAGCACCGCCAGGACCGCGGCCGCGACGGCGCCGCCGATCTCGGCGCGGGTCAGCCGGAAAAGGCGCGCAGCCATTCGTCCAGCGCAGGCTGGCGCAGCGCCTCGGCCTCGTCCTCGGAATAGAACAGTGTCTTTTCGGGGCGCGGCAGGTCGCGCATGACCTGCGGCCAGTCCCCTGACGGCAGCTTGGCCGGCAGCGACCAGTTGGCCAGCGGGATGGCCGCCTGGAACCCGGGCGTCAGGATCCAGTCCATGAATTGCTGGGCCAGTTCCGGCTGGTCGGTGGTGCGGACCTGGGCGGCCACCTCGGCCATGAAGTAATGGCCTTCGGGAAACAGCGCGGCCTTTTTCGTGGGATCGTCCTCGGCCGCGATGTGATAGGCGGGCGAGGTGGTGTAGGACAGGACCATGTCGGCCTCGCCCTCGGTGAACATTCCATAGGATTCGGACCAGCCCTTGGTCACGGTCAGCACCTTGGGCGCCAGCTTGGCCCAGGCCTCGGGCGCGTCCTCACCATAGACCGCCTTGACCCACAACAGCAGCGCCAGCCCGCTGACCGAGGATCGGGGATCCTGGATCACGATCTTCAGGTCGTCGGGCGCCTCCAGCAGGTCGGCAAAGCTGGCGGGCGGGTTTTCCAGGCGCGTTTCGTCATAGACAAAGGCCGTCTCGCCCCAGTTGTAGGGCAGGAAGATCTCGTCCGTCCATTCGATCGGCAGCGACAGGCCCGTGGTGTCCTGCCCGTGCGGCGCGAACAGGCCGGATGCGCGGGCGCGGGCGGTCACATCGGTGTTCAGGCCGAACACGATGTCCGCCTCGGTCCGCTCGCCCTCCATCAGCACGCGCGACAGCTCGTCCCCGGTGACGAAGCGCAGGTCGCAGGCGCAAAAGGCCTCGAAGCCTTCCTCGATCTTCGGGCCGGGACCCCATTCGCTGGTGATGGATTCACCCGCATAGACGGTCAGGACGGGCTTGTCCTGCGCCATGGCGGGGGCGGCGGCCAGAAGGGCCAGGATCAGGGGATATTTCATCGCTGTCTCCTTTGCGCAGGGTTCACGAAAGAAAGGACAGCGTCACCTTCCCTCCGCCGGTGTTAGCCGGATCAGGTTCAACGGGTCCGCGTTCGCGTCTCAGCCGGATGGCCCCCCGAGGTAGGACCGAATGTAGGGATTTCACGCCCGCGCACAAGCGGCTAGAAGGGCCGCCATGACCAGGGACATGACCGACCAGCCCACCCCGATGATGGCGCAGTACCTGGCGATCCGGGACGCCAATCCCGGCGCGCTGCTGTTCTATCGGATGGGCGATTTCTACGAGATGTTCTTCGACGACGCGGTGGCCGCCGCAAGCGCGCTGGACATCGCGCTGACCAAGCGCGGCACGCACGAGGGCCAGCCGATCCCGATGTGCGGGGTGCCGGTCCATGCGGCCGAATCCTATCTGCTGACGCTGATCCGCAAGGGGTTCCGCGTGGCCATCGCCGAACAGATGGAGGATCCGGCCGAGGCCAGGAAGCGCGGATCGAAATCTGTCGTGGCCCGCGATGTGGTGCGCCTTGTCACCCCCGGCACCCTGACCGAGGAATCGCTGCTCGAGGCGCGGCGCCACAACTATCTGGCGGCCTTTGCCCGGGTGCGGGACGATTGCGCGCTGGCCTGGGTGGATATCTCGACCGGAGCCTTCCAGGTGATGGACTGCCCATTGCCCCGGCTGGCCCCGGAACTGGCCCGGCTGGCCCCGCGCGAGGTGCTGGCGGCGGGCCACGAGTTGCGCGATCTGGTCGATGACGCGGGCGCGGCCCTGACCGATCTGCATCCATCCGCCTTTGACAGCGCGGCGGGGCAGCGGCGGCTGTGCGCGCTGTATGGTGTGGACACGCTGGACGGGTTCGACAGCTTTACCCGCGCCGAACTGGCGGCCATGGGCGCCATCGTCGATTACCTGGATCTGACGCAGCGGGGCAGGCTGCCCTTGCTGCGCCCGCCGGTCCGCGAGCGGGCGGGCGGGGCGATGGGGATCGACGCGGCCACCCGGCGCAACCTGGAATTGACCCAAGGACTGTCGGGCGGGCGCGAGGGATCGCTGCTGGCGGCCATCGACCGGACGGTGACGGCACCGGGCGCGCGCCTGCTGGAACGCCGCATCGGCGCACCCAGCCGCGATCTGGGCCTGATCCACGCCCGCCATGACGCGGTGGCGATGCTGGTCGAGGATCCGCGCCTGACCGCCGACCTGCGCGAGCGGCTTTCCCGCGTGCCCGACATGGACCGGGCGCTGTCGCGGCTGGCGCTGGACCGGGGCGGGCCGCGCGATCTGGCGGCGATCCGCGCCGGGCTGGTGCAGGGCGCGGCGATCGCGGCGCGTCTGCCGGGCGATGCCGCGCCGGTGCTGGCGGATGCCGCGCGCGACCTGCTGGGCCACGACGATCTGATCCGGCTGCTGGACGACGCGCTGGTGGCCGAACCGCCGCTGCTGGCCCGCGACGGCGGCTTTGTCGCGACGGGGTTCGACAGCGACCTGGACCAGACGCGCCGCCTGCGCGACGAGGGGCGCGGCGTCATCGCGGGGATGCAGGCGGATTATGCGGCGCTTGCGGGCGTGCAAAGCCTGAAGATCAGGCACAACAACGTGCTGGGCTATTTCATCGAGACGACGGCCACCCATGCCGAACGCATGATGGCGCCGCCGCTGAACGCGACCTTCATCCACCGCCAGACCACCGCCAACCAGATCCGCTTCACCACCGTCGATCTGTCGGAACTGGAAGCCCGGATCCTCAACGCCCGCGACCGCGCGCTGGAGATCGAGCGGGCCGTCTTTGACCGGTTGCGCAGGGCCGTGCTGGACCGGGCCGCCCCCATCGCGCAGGCCGCCCGCGCCCTGGCCGAGATCGACCTGGCCGCCGGTTTCGCCGACATCGCCACGGGCGAGGGCTGGACGCGGCCCACCGTCGATGACAGCCGTGCCTTCGTGATCGAGGGCGGGCGCCATCCGGTCGTCGAACGCGCCCTGAAGCGCAAGGCCGAAAGCTTTGTCGCCAACGACTGCGCCCTGACCCAAGGCGAGACCCCGGCGATCTGGCTGCTGACCGGCCCCAACATGGCCGGCAAGTCCACCTTCCTGCGCCAGAACGCGCTGATCGCCGTGCTGGCCCAGGCCGGGGCCTTCGTGCCCGCGCGCGCGGCCCATGTCGGCCTGGTCAGCCAGTTGTTTTCCCGCGTGGGCGCCGCCGACGATCTGGCGCGGGGGCGGTCCACCTTCATGGTCGAGATGGTGGAAACCGCCGCGATCCTGAACCAGGCCGACGACCGCGCGCTGGTGATCCTGGACGAGATCGGGCGCGGCACCGCGACCTGGGACGGGCTGTCCATCGCCTGGGCGGTGATGGAGCATCTGCACGGCGCGAACCGCTGCCGCGCGCTGTTCGCCACCCATTACCACGAGATGACGGCCCTGTCGGCCAAGCTGGACGGGGTCGATAACGCCACCGTCGCCGTGCGCGAATGGGAGGGCGAGGTGATCTTTCTGCACGAGGTCCGCAAGGGCGCGGCGGACCGGTCCTATGGCGTGCAGGTCGCGCGGCTGGCGGGGCTGCCCGCATCCGTGGTCGAACGCGCCCGCGCGGTGCTGGATGCGCTGGAATCGGGTGAACGCGAGGGTCGGATAGGGGGCGCGGTCCGCCCCGCCGCGCTGATCGACGACCTGCCGCTGTTCCGTGCCGTCCCACCCGCGCCGCCGCCCGCCCGCACCAGGGACAGCCCGCTGGAAGCCCGGATGAAGGACATCCATCCCGACCGCCTGTCCCCGCGCGAGGCGCTGGACTTGATCTATGACCTGAAAGCCCTGACCGGAGACACCGCATGAGCTTCAACACCTTCGGCCGCGAATTCCGGTTCACCACCTGGGGTGAAAGCCACGGCCCCGCGCTGGGCGCCACCGTGGACGGCGTGCCGCCCGGCGTCGCCGTTGACGAGGGGTATATCCAGCAATTCCTGGACCGTCGCCGTCCCGGCACCAGCAAGCACACCACCCAGCGGCGCGAGGCCGATCAGGTGCGCATCCTGTCGGGCGTCTTCGAGGGCCGCACCACCGGCACGCCCGTCCAACTGATGATCGAAAACACCGACCAGCGGTCCAGGGATTACGGCGAGATCGCGCAGGCCTTTCGTCCGGGACACGCCGACATCACCTATCACCTGAAATACGGTCATCGCGATTATCGCGGCGGCGGCCGGTCGTCGGCGCGCGAGACGGCGGCGCGGGTCGCGGCGGGGGCTGTCGCGCAGGCGGTGCTGCGCGATCTGCTGCCCGATCTGCGCATCACCGGATACATGGTGCAGATGGGGGCCCTGCATCTGGACCGCACGCGCTTCGACGCCACGGCCATCGGCGGCAACCCGTTCTTTCTGCCCGACGCGACCGCCGTGGACCGTTGGTCCGATTATCTGGACGGCATCCGCAAGGATCAGAACAGCGTCGGCGCCGCCATCGAGGTGCTGGTCGAGGGCTGCCCCCCCGGCCTCGGCGCGCCGGTCTATGCCAAGCTGGATACCGACCTGGCCGCCGCGATGATGTCGATCAACGCCGTCAAGGGCGTCGAGATCGGCGAGGGCATGGCCGCCGCCGCCCTGACCGGCACCGACAACGCCGACGAGATGCGGATGGGCAACGACGGCCCGATCTATCTGTCGAACCACGCGGGCGGTATCCTGGGCGGGATCAGCACCGGCCAGCCGATCGTGGTGCGGTTTTCGGTCAAGCCGACCAGTTCCATCACCACGCCGCGCCGCGCCATCGACCGCCACGGGCACGAGATCGACCTGATCACCAAGGGCCGCCACGACCCTTGCGTGGGCATCCGCGCCGTGCCCGTGGCCGAGGCGATGGCGGCCTGCGTGATCCTGGACCATCTGTTGATGGACCGCGCCCAGACCGGGGGCGCGCGGGGGCGGATCGGCTAGCGCGTTTTCAGCATTACTCGGATGGCAAAGGCGCGGCTTGTCCCGCGCGATCCGGGATTGTCATGAAGATGTTACAAATCAGTCGCACAAGCGTCACCACCGGGGATTAGGTCACGCACAGCCCCCAGCTTGGGCGAAGTAACAGGAGAGATCCATGTCCACAGTGAAATTCACCGTCTCGGCCCTGGCCGTGATCGCCGCCTCGGCCAGCGCCGCTGCCGCCCGCGAGCAGATCCAGATCGCAGGGTCGTCCACCGTGCTGCCCTATTCCACCATCGTCGCTGAACTGTTCGGCGAGAACATGGACTTCCCGGTGCCGGTCGTCGAGTCGGGCGGAACCGGCAGCGGCATGCAGAAATTCTGCGAAGGCGTCGGCGAAAACACCATCGACATCGCCAATGCCAGCCGCGCGATCAGCGATTCGGAACGCGAGACCTGCACCGCCAACGGCGTGACCGACATCATGGAGGTCCGCATCGGCTATGACGGGATCGTCTTCGCCAATGGCGCGAGCGGCCCCGATTTCGTCTATACCCCCGCCGACTGGTTCAACGCCCTGTCCGCCAAGGTCGTGCGCGACGGCGAGGTCGTGGACAATACCGCGAACACCTGGAACGAGGTGAACCCCGACCTGCCCGACCAGGAAATCCTGGCCTTCGTGCCCGGCACCAAGCACGGCACCCGCGAAGTGTTCGAGGAAAAGGTGATGCTGGCCGGCTGCGAGGAATCGGGTGCCATGGAGGCCTTTACCGCGTCCGGCATGGATGAGGACGCGGCCGAAGAAGCCTGCATGACGCTGCGCACCGACGGCAAGTCGGTCGATATCGACGGCGATTATACCGAAACCCTGGCCCGCATCGAAAGCTCGCCCAACGGCATCGGCGTGTTCGGTCTGTCCTTTTATGAAAACAACACCGACAAGCTGAAGGTCGGGACCATGTCGGGCGTCGCACCCTCGACCGAGACGATCGCTTCGGGCGAATACCCGGTGTCGCGTCCGCTGTTCTTCTATGTGAAGAAGGCGCATATCGGCGTGATCCCCGGCCTGCAGGAATTCGTCGATTTCTTTGTCTCGGACGAAATCGCCGGTCCCGATGGTCCGCTGGCCCAATACGGTCTGGTGTCCGATCCCGAACTGGCCGCAACGCAGGAAGCCGTTGCCGCCGGAACCACCATGCAGTGATGCCAACGGCCGGGACGGTGCGGAAAGCCGCGCCGTCCCGGTTTTTCCTGTCCGCCTTGTCCGAAGGATCGCCGAATGCCGTTGTCCTGGGCCCTTTTCGCCAGTCTTCTGTTGGCCACGGCGGGATTTCTTGTCGGGCGCAGCCGCGCCTTTGCCGTGGCGGGCGCCGACAGCCGCGTCCTGCACAGCCGCCCGACCTATCACGGCTACAGCGTCGCGCTGACGGCGCTGCTGCCGGCGCTGGCAATTCTGGCCATCGGCACGATCCTGCGCCTGATGGACATGGTGCCCGATGCCGCGGTGCCTGTCGTGGGCATTCTGGCACTGCTTGCCGCGGTGGCGGGGCTTGGCTGGGGCGTGACCCGGATCGGCCGGGGATTTCAGGCCCGCAATGCGGTCGAACGCATGGTTCTGGGTCTTCTGATGCTGTGTTCGCTGATCGCCATCGTCACCACGGTGGGGATCGTGCTGTCGCTTGTCTTCGAGACGGGGCGGTTCTTCCAGGTGTATGACTGGAAGACATTCTTCTTCGGCACCGAATGGACGCCCCGCTTTCAGGGCAATTCGGAACTGGGCATCGTGCCGCTGCTGTGGGGCACGATGTATATCAGCCTTATCGCGTTGCTGGTGGCCGTGCCCATCGGGCTGTTCGCCGCCATCTACATGTCCGAATACGCGACGCCCCGGATCCGCAGCCTCGCCAAGCCCGCCATCGAGGTGCTGGCAGGCATTCCGACCATCGTCTATGGCCTGTTCGCGCTGATCACCGTGGGGCCGATGCTGCGCGACTACTTTGCCGAGCCTCTGGGCCTTGGCAGTTCGGGATCGTCGGTGCTGACCGCCGGGCTGGTCATGGGGATCATGCTGATCCCCTTTGTCAGTTCGCTGTCCGACGACATCATCAATGCCGTGCCGCAGTCGCTGCGCGACGGCGCGCTGGGACTGGGGTCCACGCCGTCCGAAACCGTGCGCCAGGTGGTGCTGCCCGCAGCCCTTCCGGGCATTGTCGGCGCCATCCTGCTGGCCGCCAGCCGCGCCATCGGCGAGACGATGATCGTGGTCCTGGGTGCGGGCGCCGCAGCCCAGATGAGCCTCAATCCGCTCGAGGCGATGACGACCATCACCGTCAAGATCGTCAGCCAGTTGACCGGCGACAGCGATTTTAATTCGCCCGAAACGCTGGTGGCCTTTGCCCTGGGGCTGACGCTGTTCGTCATCACCCTGGGGCTGAACATCGTCGCGCTCTATATCGTCCGAAAATACCGCGAGCAGTACGAATGACCGACATGCCGCTGTCCGACACGGCTGCCGCGCCCAGGCGCAAGGCTGCATCGCTTCTGAAACAGGATGCGCGCACGCGCCGCCGCAACGCCGCCGAAAAGCGGTTCCGCCTGTACGGCGCCGCGGCCATTGCGATTTCGCTGGCGGCGCTGCTGGTTCTGCTGGCAACGATCCTGACCAACGGAGCCGGGGCCTTTCGGCAAACCTATCTGAACATCCCCGTCGCCCTGGATGCCGAGGTGCTGGATCCCAGGGGCAATCGCGACCCGGCCGAAATGGCGCGTGTCCTGACCACGTCGTATGGCCGGGTGCTGGACGCGGCGGTGCGCGACACCATTGCCCGGCATGACATCCGCATCGAGGGATTGTCCGACGACGACATCGGCGGCCTGATCTCGCGCGAGGCCTCGGCCCAGGTGCGCGACCGCGTGCTGGACGATCCCGGTCTGGTCGGCCAGACGGTCGAATTCGACGTGCTGACCAGCGGGCGCATCGACGGCTATTTCAAGGGCCGCGTCACCATGGACAGCGCCGAACGCGACGGCAACACCTCGCCCCAGCAGTTGCAGCTTGCCCAGGAACTTGCTGACCGGGGCGAGATGGTGACCCGCTTCAACTGGGACTTCCTGACCAATGCCGATGCGTCCGACCAGCGCCCCGAGGCGGCGGGCCTGGGCGTGGCGATCCTGGGATCGTTCTACATGATGCTGGTAGTGCTGGTCCTGTCGGTGCCGATCGGGGTTGCCGCCAGCATCTATCTGGAGGAGTTCGCCCCCAAGAACCACCTGACCGACATCATCGAGGTCAATATCTCGAACCTTGCGGCGGTGCCTTCGATCGTGTTCGGCATCCTGGGGCTGGCGGCTTTCATCAACTTTGTCGGCCTGCCGCAATCGGCGCCCATTGTCGGCGGGCTGGTGCTGACGCTGATGACGCTGCCCACGATCATCATTTCCACCCGCGCGGCGCTCAAGGCGGTGCCGCCCTCGATCCGCGACGCGGCCCTGGGCGTGGGCGCGTCCAAGATGCAATCGGTAGTCCACCATGTCCTGCCGCTGGCGATGCCGGGGATCCTGACCGGGACCATCATCGGACTGGCGCAGGCCCTGGGGGAAACCGCGCCCTTGCTGCTGATCGGCATGGTGGCATTCGTGCGCAACTATCCCGATGGTCTGCCGGGCGGGCTGATGGACCCGGCTTCGGCGCTGCCGGTGCAGGTCTATAACTGGACGCAGCGGTCCGATCCGGCCTTCATCGAACGGGCCTCGGGGGCGATCATCGTGCTGCTGGTGTTTCTTCTGTGCATGAACCTGCTGGCGATCTGGTTGCGCCGCAAGTTCGAGCGCCGCTGGTAATCTCGGCCAAGGAGTCCACAATGTATGATACGAGCCGCCGCGTGGAGAATGCCGTGACCCCCAACGATATCAAGATTCAGGCCCGCAATGTGCAGGTCTATTACGGCGACAAGCAGGCGCTGAAGGATGTGGACGTGGACATCCAGGACAAGACCGTGACCGCCTTCATCGGTCCGTCGGGCTGCGGCAAGTCCACCTTCTTGCGCTGCATCAACCGCATGAACGACACCATTCCCATCGCCCGGGTCGAGGGCGAGATCCTGCTGGACGGCGAGGATGTCTATGACCGCCGCGTCGATCCGGTGCAGTTGCGCGCCAAGGTCGGCATGGTGTTCCAGAAGCCGAACCCGTTCCCCAAGTCGATCTATGACAACGTGGCCTATGGCCCCCGCATCCACGGGCTGGCCCGCAACCGCGCCGAACTGGACGGCATCGTCGAAAGGGCGCTGCGCGGCGCCGCCCTGTGGAACGAGGTCAAGGACCGTCTGGCGGAACCCGGCACCGGGCTGTCGGGCGGCCAGCAGCAGCGGCTGTGCATCGCCCGCGCGGTCGCGACCTCGCCCGAGGTGCTGCTGATGGACGAACCCTGTTCGGCGCTTGACCCGATCGCCACCGCCCAGATCGAGGAGCTGATCGAGGAACTGCGGACCACGTTTTCCGTGGTGATCGTGACCCATTCCATGCAGCAGGCCGCAAGGGTCAGCCAGAAGACGGCCTTTTTCCACCTGGGTAACCTGGTGGAATACGGCGACACCGACGACATCTTCACCAAGCCCAGGGACAGCCGGACCGAAGCCTATATCTCGGGCCGGATCGGCTGATATCTGACAAGGGGGCAGACCATGAACCGCGAGAAGCATATCTCATCGGCATTCGATCGCGACCTGGAAACGATCGAGGCGCTGGCCGTCAAGATGGGCGGCATGGTCGAGGCGGCCATCACCGACGCCGCAACCGCCCTGGAAACTAGGGACGAGGAACTGGCCGAGCAGGTGCTGCGCCGCGACAGGTCCATCGACGATCTGGAACAGAGGCTGAACGACGAAGCCGCGCGGCTGATCGCGCTGCGCGCGCCCACCGCCACCGATCTGCGCATGGTGCTGGCGGTGATGAAGATCTCGCATTCGCTGGAGCGTGTGGGGGATTACGCCAAGAACATGGCCAAGCGCACCAGCGTGCTGTCGCAGATGCCGCCCATCGATGGGGCGGGCCTTGCCTTGCGCCGGATGAGCAATGTGGTGGGAAAGATGATGCAGGACGCGCTGGACAGCTATATCCGCCGCGACGCCGGATTGGCGCAGGACGTGCGCCAGCGCGATCTTGAGGTGGATCAGATGTATAACGCGCTGTTTCGCGAATTCCTGACGCATATGATGGAAGACCCGCGCAACATCACCGCCTGCATGCACCTTCATTTCATCGCCAAGAACATCGAACGCATGGGCGATCTGGCCACCGCGATCGCCGAACAGGTGATCTATCTGGTTTCGGGCGACCTGCCCGACGATTCGCGCCCCAAGGCCAACAGCGTTCCGATGGCCGATACGGACGCGGCGGCCGGAGGCTGAGGACAATGACCCGTCAATCCCCCTGTGTCCTGGTGGTCGAGGACGAAGGCGCCCAACGCGAGGTGCTGCAATACAACCTCGAGGCCGAAGGGTTTTCCGTCGTGGTGGCCGACAATGGCGAGGACGCCCTGCTTCTGGTGCAGGAGGAGCAGCCCGACCTGATGGTGCTGGACTGGATGCTGCCAAAGGTGTCGGGCATCGAGGTCTGCCGCCAGGTCAAGGCCGATCCGGCCACCCGGTCGATCCCGATCATCATGCTGTCCGCGCGCAGCGAGGAAACCGACCGCGTCCGCGGCCTGGAAACGGGTGCCGACGATTATGTGGTCAAGCCCTATTCCGTCGTGGAACTGATGGCCCGCCTGCGCACCCAGTTGCGCCGCACCCGCCCCGCCAGCATGGGCGAGCGGCTGTCCTTTGGCGACATCATCCTGGATGCCGCCGAACACCGGGTGTTTCGCGCGGGCCTGGCGCTGCATCTGGGCCCGACCGAATTCCGGCTGCTGTCCACGCTGATGGAGAAGCCGGGCCGGGTCTGGACCCGCGAACAGTTGCTGGACCGGGTCTGGGGGCGCGACATCTATGTGGACACGCGCACCATCGACGTTCATGTGGGGCGTCTGCGCAAGGCGCTGATGCAGAACGGCGGATCGGACCCGGTGCGCACCGTGCGCGGCACCGGCTATTCCCTGGGCTGAGACCCGGGATCAGGTTCGCCCGGCGATAAAGGCCATCACCTCATCCAGCCCCGGAATGGCCTCGCCCGCGCCGGGCCGCGTCACCTTCAGCGCCGCCGCCCCAGCCGCCAGCCGCAGCGCGTCGGGCACCGTGTCGCCGCGATCCAGCGACGCCGCGAAATAGCCCGCAAAGGTATCGCCCGCCCCCGTGGTATCGACCGGACGCACGGCAAAGGCCGGCTGGCGATAGACCGCGCCGGTGATCAGGTCGCGATACTCCGCACCATCCGCGCCGCGCGTGATCAGCAGGCCCCGGACCGGCAGCGGACCGGGAATCGCCGCGAACAGCGCCTCGGCCTCGCCCGCGTTCATGGCCAGGATCGTCGCATGGGGCAGAACGGCGCCTACCGCGTCGATGTCGAAGGGCGCGGCGGAATAGATCACCCGGGCGCCCGCTGTTCGGGCGATCCGGGCGGCCTCGACCTGGGCGCTTGTCTCGTTCTGGATCAGCAGGCTGTCCTGCGCCGTGATGGCCGACAGCGGCTTTTCCAGCATGGCGGGGGCGATGGCGCGATTGGCGCCCGGGTGGATGACGATGGCATTCTCGGCGGCGCTGTCCAGCAGGATGACGGCATGGCCCGTCGGCTGGTCCGCCAGCCGCAGGATGCCGGCGGTATCGACGCCGCGTTCGGTCAGCCGGTCGATCACCCAGCCGTCGCCCGCCCCCATGGCGCCCAGATGGTGGGTCACGGCACCCGCGCGGGCGGCGGCGATGGACTGGTTCGCCCCTTTGCCCCCCAGGCCGCAGACATGACCGCGCGCCGCCAGCGTCTCGCCCGGCCGGGGCAGGCGGTGCAGTCGATAGACATGGTCGATGTTGATCGAACCCAGGTTCCAGATGGCCATGGCATTTCCTCCAGGCGGATGTTGACCGAACCGTGCGGCATGTCCAGCAATGAAAAACGCGCCCCCCAGGGGGCGCGTCGGGATCCCTATCAGGCGGAAGGATCAGGTCTTGCGGTGCAGTTTCTGCTTGTGCGGCGCCCAAAGCCGCTTGTTGGTCAGATACAGAAGCGAGGTCAGCACGATCAGGAACAGAACCGACACCAGGCCCACCTGCTTGCGGTCGGTCAGCTTGGGTTCGGCCGTCCACATCATGAAGGCCGCCACGTCCGCGGCCATCTGGTCCACCGTCGCGGGCGTGCCGTCGGCATAGGTCACAAGATCATCCGACAAGGGCGCCGGCATGCTGATGAGACCGCCCGGAAAGGCGGTGTTTTCGTAAAGCACGCTGCCGGCCTGTTCGACCTCTTCACCGGTATAGCCGGTCAGGACGGCATGGATGTATTCCGGGCCGCCGATACCGTTCACCAACTGGCTGATCCCGGTGCCATAGGGACCGCTGAATCCGGCCCGGGCCTTGGCCATCAGCGACAGGTCAGGCCCCATGCCCTCGCCCACGACCGTCGGGAAATGGTCCGTCGGCAGGCGGGCGCGTTCTTCGCCCGTTTCGGGGTCCAGCAGGGGCGCCAAGCCTGCGGCATAGGCGCGGACCTGGTCTTCGGGCAGGCCGGGGCCGCCATCGTCGTGCAAAGTGCGGATCGGCACGAACTTCATGCCATGGCAGGCGGCGCAGACCTCGGTATAGACCTGCAACCCGCGCTGAAGCTGGAACTGGTCGTATTTCCCGAAAGGCCCTTCGAAGCTGAAGGCGATATCCTCGATCGTGGCGGCGCCATGATCGCCGCCGTCCTTGGCTTCCTCGCCATGCTCGTCTGCGGCCATGCCCTCGATGTCGTCATGACCCTCTTCGGCGACCACCGTGCCGCTGGTTTCGGCCGGTGCTGCGGCCTCGTCGCCCTCGGTTACGGCAACGGCATCCCCGGCGGGTTCGCCGGCGCCCTCGGGCTCGGTGGCATCGGCAGCCCCCGCATCGGCCCCGGATGCTTCGGCGGCGGGCTCATCGGTTGCTGTCTCTCCGGCCGGGGGGGCCTCGACTGCGGTTTCAGCGACCGGAGCTTCCCCAGCCGCGGTTTCCCCGGCGGGGGCCTCCCCGGAAGGGGTGCCCTCGGCAGGGGTCTCGGACGTGCCAGGAGCCGGGGCCGCATCGGCGGCAGGAGCCGCGCTCTCGGGCGCCCCCTCTGTGGTGGCCGTGGGGGCCGCCGGGGCCTCCATCGGGGTTTGTTCGGCCGCTCCGGGAACCGCGGTGGGCTCGGACGACTGGGTCGGCGCGGTCGCCGATTCCCCGGCGGGGGTCTGACCCGAACCCGCCTGGGCAGGGGCCGCGGGCGCCTGGGTCTGATCGGCCGATGGCTCGGCGGCGGGCGGCGTCACGGTTTCCTGCGCCGGCTGCGGGGCCGGGGTGGTGGTGACGGCCTCCTGGGCAAGGGCGCCGCCCCCGCCGCAGATCGCAAGGGCCAGGGCGGCAGAAAGCGTTTTTGTTCTGAGCATCATTCCTTGGCTTTCCTTACTCGGCCATGCGCGTGGGGGAATCGTAATGCGCAAGGTAGTCTTCCTCGATCGTGGCGGGCATCGGTTCCGGCTTCTCGATCACGCCCAGCAGCGGCAGGATGACCAGGAAATAGGCGAACCAGTAGGCCGAGGCGATCAGCGAGATGGTGGCATAGGGTTCCTCGGCCGGCATGGCGCCGCACCACATCAGCAGCACGAAATCAAACACCAGGATCCAGAACCACCACTTGAACTGCGGGCGATAGCGTCCCGACCGGACCCGGCTGGTGTCCAGCCAGGGCACGAGCGCCATCACCAGGATCGCGCCGAACATCGCCAGCACGCCGAAGAACTTGGCGTCGATGATGCCGAAGGACAGGAACTGGACGATCTGCACGACCCAGACATCGGCGGTGAAGGCGCGAAGGATCGCGTAGAAGGGCAGGAAGTACCATTCCGGCACGATATGGGCCGGTGTCGCCAGCGGGTTCGCCTCGATATAGTTGTCGGGGTGGCCCAGGTAGTTCGGCATGAAGCCCACCACCGCAAAGAATACGATCAGCACGACGCCCAGCGCGAACAGATCCTTCAGCACGAAATAGGGCCAGAAGGGCAGCGTGTCGCGGGCGGCCTCTTGCTTGCTGGTGCGGCGCACCTCGACCCCGGTGGGGTTGTTGTTGCCGGTGGTGTGGAACGCCCAGACATGGACGATGGCCAGCCCGAGAATCACGAAGGGCAACAGATAGTGCAGCGAGAAGAAGCGGTTCAGCGTGGCGTTGTCCACTGCCGGTCCGCCCAGCAGCCACTGCTGCAGCGCGCCGCCGATGCCCGGAATCGCGCCGAACAGTCCGGTGATCACGGTCGCGCCCCAGAAGGACATCTGGCCCCAGGGCAGCACATAGCCCATGAACGCCGTGGCCATCATCGCCAGATAGATCAGCATGCCGATGATCCAGGTGACTTCGCGCGGCGCCTTGTAGCTGCCGTAATACAGGTTGCGGAAGATGTGCAGGTACACCGCCACGAAGAACAGCGAGGCGCCGTTCGCGTGCAGATAGCGCAGCATATAGCCGCCGTTGACGTTGCGCATGATGTGTTCGACGCTGGCGAACGCCATGTCCACATGCGGCGTATAATGCATCACCAGGACAATTCCGGTAACGATCTGCAGCACCAGGCAGAACATCAGCACGATGCCCCAGATCCACATCCAGTTCAGGTTCTTGGGCGTGGGGATCATCAGGGTGTCATAGATCAGCCCGACGATCGGCAGGCGGCGGTAAAGCCATTTTTCCGAACCCGTCCTGGGCTCGTAATGGTCATGCGGAATTCCGGCCATGAAAAGCCCTCCTCAGCCCAGTTGGATGGTGGTGTCGCTGATAAACTCGGCGACGGGAATATGCAGGTTCTGCGGTGCAGGGCCGCGGCGAATGCGCCCGGCGGTATCATAGTGCGAGCCGTGGCAGGGGCAGAACCAGCCGCCGAAATCGCCGGCGCCGTCGCCGATGGGCACGCAGCCCAGATGGGTGCAGACGCCGATCTGGACCAGCCATTCGCCGGCCTCGTCCAGGGTGCGGTTCTCGTCCGTGGCGGGCAACGAGGGGTCGTTTGCGTTCTGCGCGTTCTGATCCATCAGGTCGGTCAGCGGAACGGCACGGCCGGCCTCGATCTCCTCGGGGGTGCGGCGGCGGATGAACACGGGCTTGCCCAGCCATTTCACCGTCAACTGGGTGCCTTCGGCGACCCCGCTGACATCGACCTGGATCGAGGCGAGCGCCTGGACATCGGCCGAAGGGTTCATCTGGTTCACAAGCGTCCAGGCGGCGGCGCCGGCGGCCACGGTGCCTGCGCCCGCCGTGGCGTAATAGAGGAAATCCCTCCGGGTGCCTACGTGTTCGTCTGCGTGGGACACGGGTGTATTCTCCAATTCCAGGCCGGGACCGGCCGATACGACAATCCGGGCCGCGTATCGTCGCAGCCTTCGCGCCCGCGGTTCTAGCCTTCAATTATGTGTCAGTCCAGCGGGTAAGCCAGCCTGTTCGGGCCGAGGGTCCGGGAGGTGTTGGAAAAGTGTCGCGGGCATTTCGTCGCAGCCCTGCGCGAAACGGGCATCAGCCCCCGGCCGCAGGGGTCGCGCCGCCATGGGGATATTGCGTGCCAGAGGTCAGAGCAGCCTCTGGCTGCGAAAGCTGAGTTCGCGCGATTTGCCGATGATCAGGTGGTCATGGATGGTGATTCCCATGCTGTCCGCGGCCTGGGCGATGCGGGCGGTCATGGTGATGTCGGACTCGGAAGGGGTGGGATCGCCCGAGGGATGGTTGTGGACCAGGATCAGGGCCGAGGCGTTCAGTTCAAGCGCGCGGCGGATGATTTCGCGCGGATAGACCGGAACATGATCCACGGTGCCACGGGCCTGTTCCTCGTCCGCGATCAGGACGTTCTTGCGGTCCAGATACAGGACGCGGAACTGTTCGATCTCGCGATGGGCCATCGTGGTATGACAGTAATCCAGCAGCGCGTCCCAGCCTGACAGGACCGGGCGGTGCATGATCCGGGCCCGCGCCATGCGCTGCGCCGCAGCCTCGACGATCTTGAGTTCGGTGACAACCGCGGGGCCAACCCCGTCGATCTGTTCCAGCCGCGTGGCGGGGGCTGTCAGCACGCGGTTGAAGTCGCCGAAGGCTTCAATCAGGCGGCGGGCCAGCGGCTTTACGTCTTGGCGGGGAATGGCGCGGAACAGGACCAGTTCCAGCAGTTCGTAATCCGGCATCGCGGCGGCCCCGCCCAGCATGAAGCGGTCGCGCAGCCGGGCGCGGTGATCGGCCAGATAGGACGGCGCCTTTCCTTCCGGAACGGGGGACACCATCGCCTCGTCCGATGCGGGTTGGAACAAAGGCAACGATATTTCGGCAAAGGTGCGATTCGGGTCCATGGCGCCACCATTGACCCGCAAATGTGAAGGAAGGGTTAACGCCGTCCGTCAGCCCCGCATCCCGTCCCAGAAGCTTTTCACCTTGTTGAAGAAGCTATCCGACTGCGGGCTGTTGTCGGCCTGTTCGGCCTCGAAGTCGCGCAGCAGCTCGCGTTGGCGGGGGGTCAGGTTCACGGGGGTTTCGACCACCAGTTCGATCAGCATGTCGCCCGCCTCGCCAGCGGCGCCGGGGCCGTGGCGCAGCGGCGGCATCCCCTTGCCGCGCAGGCGCATCTGGCGGCCCGACTGGCTGCCTGCAGGCACCTTGACCCGGGCGCGGCCGCCGTCGATGGTGGGCACCTCGACCTCGCCGCCCAGGGCTGCGGTCGCCATGCTGACCGGCACCTGGCAGGCCAGCACCTTGCCGTCGCGCAGAAAGATGGCGTGGTCCCTGACCTCGATGAAGATGTACAGATCGCCCGCCGGGCCGCCGCGCAACCCGGCCTCGCCCTCGCCGGCCAGACGGATGCGGGTGCCGGTTTCGACCCCCGCCGGGATGTTCACCGACAAGGACCGTTCGCGTTCGATCCGGCCCGCGCCGTGGCAGGCCTTGCACGGATTCTTGACGATCTGGCCCTGGCCGCCGCAGGTGGGGCAGGTGCGTTCCACGGTGAAAAAGCCCTGCTGGGCGCGAACCTTGCCCATGCCCGCGCAGGTGGGACAGGCGGCGGGCTGGGTGGCGCCCTCGGCCCCGGTGCCCTGGCATTCCTCGCAGGCCGTCGATCCGGGAACGCTGATGGATTTCTTGATGCCGGTATAAGCCTCTTCCAGGCTGACGCGAAGGTTGTAGCGCAGATCCTGGCCGCGTTGCGCGCGAGAGCGGCCCCCGCCGCCACCACGCCGGCCCATCATGTCGCCGAACAGATCCTCGAACACATCGGCAAAGGCGGTGCCGAAGTCGCCCGGATGGGCGCCGCGTCCATTGAAGCCGCCGCCCATGCCGCCATCGAAGGCCGCATGGCCGAAGCGGTCATAGGCTGCCTTTTTCTGGTCGTCCCTGAGGCAGTCATAAGCCTCGTTGGCTTCCTTGAAGCGGGACTCGGCCTGGGGATTGTCCTTGTTGCGGTCGGGATGCAGTTCCTTCGCCTTCTGGCGATAGGCCTTCTTGATTTCCTCGGCCGAGGCCCCGCGCGTCACGCCCAGAACCTCGTAATAGCAACGCTTGGCCATTTTCTGTCCTGTCTTGTTCCCCAACGAAACGGCCGGCCCGCGTCATCGCACGGACCGGCCCCGAAAGGGTGCGGCCCGGATCAGCCGCGCTTCTTGTTTTCGCCCAGGTCTTCGAAATCGGCATCCACGATGTCGTCGTCGACGTTGCGGGGCTGATCGCCATCGTCATCGCCCGCGTCGCCCGCACCCTGCTGCGCCTTGTAGATGGCCTCGCCCAGCCGCATCGACGCATCCATCACATTCTGGATGCCGCCGCGGATCTTGCCCGCGTCGTCGGACTTGAGCGATTCCTCCAGCGCGCTCACGGCCAGTTCGATCGCCTCGACCGTCGATCCGTCCACCTTGTCGCCATGATCCTCGAGCGATTTCTTGGTGGAATGGATCAGGCTTTCGGCCTGGTTCCTGGCCTCGACCAGCTCGCGGCGCTGCTTGTCGGCGTCGGCATTGGCCTCGGCATCCTTCACCATCCGCTCGATATCCTCGTCGGACAGGCCGCCCGAGGCTTGGATGGTGATGTTCTGCGTCTTGCCGGTGCCCTTGTCCTTGGCGCTGACCGAAACGATGCCGTTGGCGTCGATGTCGAAGGTCACCTCGATCTGCGGCATGCCGCGCGGCGCGGGCGGAATGTCCTCGAGGTTGAACTGACCCAGCAGCTTGTTGTCGGCCGCCATTTCCCGTTCGCCCTGGAACACCCGGATGGTCACGGCATTCTGGTTGTCCTCGGCGGTCGAGAAGATCTGCGACTTCTTGGTCGGGATCGTGGTGTTGCGGTCGATCAGGCGGGTGAACACACCACCCAGGGTCTCGATGCCCAGCGACAGCGGCGTCACGTCCAGCAGCACCACGTCCTTGACATCGCCCTGCAGAACGCCCGCCTGGATGGCTGCGCCCAGGGCCACCACCTCGTCGGGGTTGACGCCCTTGTGGGGTTCCTTGCCGAAGAACTCGGTCACGGCCTCGATCACCTTGGGCATCCGGGTCATGCCGCCGACCAGGACCACCTCGTCGATGTCGGATTTCGACACGCCGGCGTCCTTGATGGCGTCCGCCACCGGCTTCATGGTGCGCTTGATCAGGTCGGCAACCAGGCTTTCCAGCTTGGCGCGGGTCAGCTTGATGACCAGGTGCAGCGGCGTGCCGCTGTTCTTGTCCATCGAGATGAACGGCTGGTTGATTTCGGTCTGCGACGACGACGACAGCTCGATCTTGGCCTTCTCGGCAGCCTCCTTCAGGCGCTGGAGGGCCATCTTGTCGCGGGTCAGATCGACACCGTGTTCCTTTTTGAACTCCTCGGCGAGGTAGTTCACGATCCGCATGTCGAAGTCTTCGCCGCCCAGGAACGTGTCGCCGTTGGTGGACTTCACCTCGAACAGGCCGTCGTCGATCTCCAGGATGGTGATGTCGAAGGTGCCGCCACCAAGGTCATAGACGGCGATGGTCTTGCTGTCCTTCTTGTCCAGGCCATAGGCCAGGGCTGCCGCGGTCGGCTCGTTGATGATGCGCAGAACCTCGAGGCCGGCGATCTTGCCGGCGTCCTTGGTGGCCTGACGCTGCGCGTCGTTGAAATAGGCGGGCACCGTGATGACGGCCTGCGTCACCGGCTCTCCCAGATAGCTTTCGGCGGTTTCCTTCATCTTCTGAAGGATCATCGCGCTGACTTGGGCGGGGGAATATTTCTCGCCCTTCACCTCGACCCAGGCGTCGCCGTTGCCGCCATCCACGATGTTGTAGGGGACAAGTTTCTTGTCCTTTTCCACGGCCTCGTCGCCGATGCGGCGGCCGATGAGGCGTTTCACCGCAAAGACGGTGTTGGTGGGGTTCGTGACCGCCTGGCGCTTGGCCGGCTGGCCGACAAGGCGTTCGCCATCCGTGAAGCCCACGATCGAGGGCGTGGTGCGGGCGCCTTCGCTGTTCTCGATGACCTTGGGCTGGCTGCCGTCCATGATCGCGACGCAGCTGTTCGTGGTGCCGAGGTCGATGCCGATGACTTTTGACATGGGTCTGTTCCTTCTTGCGGCGATTTTTCTGGACTTCAGGTCCGTTACGGCCCCCGAGGCCCGATCCCAAAATGCATGAACGCGTCCGGCAGGCCGGGCGCTTCGGGGGTGTATATAGGGATGGTTTCAAACCCCGCAAGCACCGCATGCAGGCAATTTGCACCGTTCAATCGGCTGCGCCCCAGCTCAGCGATTCATGGCGGCGGGTCGTGAAGTTGATCAGCAGGCCCAGCATCAGCGCCGCCAATGAAAACCACAGCCCGTAGAACGGGTCGGTCCTGAGAGGGTCGTAGTTGATGAACAGAAAGCCCCGCTGCTGGTCGATGATGTGGAACAGGGGGTTCCACATGAACCAGGGCAGCAGCAGGCCGGGAACCAGATTGCCCACGAACATCTTGCCCGAGGCGAACATGTTGACGCGCTGAAAGACCGTGGTGATCAGCCGCGACCCGCGCGGCGACCAGGGCCGGATGCCCAGAAACACCACCCCGATACAGGCGCCCGACAGCCAGGACAGCAGATACATGGCAAGGCAGCCGGGCCAGAACTCCACCTCGAGCGGGGCGATGGACACATGATACAGCCACAAGATCGCGATGCAGCCGATCGTCTGGCGATACAGCACCGCCAGCGCCGCCGCCGTGATCAGGATCGCCGGGCTAAGCGGTTCGTGCTTGCCCAGCCCCCCCGAGACCGAATGGCTGCCCGCCACCGCGCCCGTTGTCTGCACATGGATCATGAACATGAAGATCCCCGACAGCATGTACAGCATGAAGTCGCCGCGGATCGGGGATTGGCGCACCCCCATGACCAGATAGATCGCCAGAAAGGCCAGCAGGAAGATGGCCGATTGCGCCACGGTCAGCAGCAGGCCGACAATGGCGTTGCGATGGTCGTTGCGCAGGTTGTAGACGGTCTGATGATAGATCAGGCCCAGCCTGCGCCCCGCCGCCGCCAGCATGGTGCCGCTTTGCCGCTGGCTGAACACGATCCGCACCTGTCCCTGGTTGCCGGTGGCCGGCAGGCGCTTGCCCAAGCCGTTGTGCCCCACCATAAAGGTGATCGGCCGTTGCCACAATCGGCCAGGCCGCGCCGCATGGGCCGTTTCGGAAGGAAACTGTATGGAATTTGAACGACTCATCGGGGAAATGCGGCGCCTGGCGCTGCAGGCCGGCGCGCGCATCATGGAAATCTACGAGGCCGAGGATTTCGACATCCGCGCCAAATCCGACGAATCGCCCGTCACCGCCGCGGACGAGGCGGCTGACGCGCTGATCTCGGCCGGGCTGCGGGCGGCCTTTCCCGACATCCCCCTGATCACCGAGGAGCAGGCCGCCAGCCATAGCCAGGCCGCGCAGACCTTTCTGATCGTCGACCCGCTGGACGGCACCAAGGAGTTCGTGCAGCGGCGCGGCGATTTCACCGTCAATATCGCCTATGTGGAAAACGGCGTGCCCCTGCACGGCGTGGTCTATGCCCCCGCCAAGGGGCGGCTGTTCCACACCACGGCCGACGGCCGCGCCGTCGAGGAGCATGGCCCCTTTGGCGACACGCCGGGCCAGACCGTGGCCATCGGGGTGAACCCCATTCCCGACAATCGCGCGCTGATGGTGGTGGCCTCGAAATCGCACCGGGACGCCGCGACCGACGACTATATCGCGCGATACGGCGTGCGCGACATGACCAGCGCGGGATCGTCGCTGAAGTTCTGCCTGGTCGCCACGGGCGAGGCGGATCTGTATCCCCGCCTGGGCCGCACGATGGAATGGGACACCGCGGCAGGCGACGCGGTCCTGCGCGGCGCGGGCGGAGAGGTGGTGCGATTCGACGACCACACGCCCCTGACCTATGGCAAGCCGGGGTTCGAGAATCCGTTCTTCATCGCCTATGCGCCGGGCGTCCTGCTGGTCCGGGGCTGAGATGTCGGTCTGGATCGTCATTCCCGCGCGTCATGCCTCGACCCGCTATCCGGGCAAGCCGCTGGTCGATCTGCGCGGTGCCTCGGGGCAGGCGCGCAGCCTGATCCGGCGCAGTTGGGACGCGGCGATGGCAGTGCCTGGCATCGACCGGGTTGTGGTGGCCACCGACGACGACCGCATCCGCGATCATGCCCAGGGCTTCGGGGCCGAGGTGGTGATGACCAGCACCGCCTGCCGCAACGGCACCGAACGCTGCGCCGAAGCCGTGACCCGGATGGGCCTGCCCCCCGACATCGTGGTCAACCTGCAAGGCGACGCGCCGCTGACCCCCGCCTGGTTCGTCGAGGATCTGGTATCGGCCCTGCGCGCCGATCCGGGATCGGACGTGGCCACGCCGGTCCTGCGCTGCACCGGGGCGATGCGCGCCGACCTGATCGCGGACCGCCGGGCGGGACGCGTGGGCGGAACCACGGCGGTCTTTGGCCAAGACCGCCGCGCGCTGTATTTCTCCAAGGAGGTGATCCCCTATGGGGGGGACGATGTCGGCCCCGGCGATCCCAGTCCGGTCTTTCATCACGTCGGCGTCTATGCCTATCGCCCCGCGGCGTTGGCGGACTATTCCCTGTGGGGGGAAGGGCGGCTGGAACGGCTGGAAGGGCTGGAACAGTTGCGCTTTCTTGAACAGGGCCGCCGCATCCTGTGCGTCGAGGTCGAGGCGCGCGGCCGCCAGTTCTGGGAGCTGAACAATCCCGAGGATGTCCCCCGGATCGAAGCCATGATGAAGGCGATGGCCCAGGACTGAATGTTCGCGGCGGCGCGTCCGTTGATTTATGAAAATGCAATGTGCTTTGACGATGATAATAATGGCGTCATTCCGCCGGCGGGGATATGGTCCGCAGGAATGATGCAGCTTTCCAAGGCGGTGGGCGTTATGCTGCGCATGGCTCCGGTCGCAGTGTTGAATCGAACAAGGGTGTCAGAAGAATGACTCGCAAGGTAACAAAGGCCATTTTTCCGGTCGCCGGTCTGGGAACACGGTTTCTTCCCGCCACGAAAAGCATCCCGAAAGAGATCATGACACTGATCGACCGGCCGCTGATCCAGTATGCCATCGACGAGGCGCGGGCGGCGGGCATTACCGAGTTCATCTTTGTCACCTCGCGCGGCAAGGGCGCGCTCGAGGATTATTTCGATCACGCGCATGAACTGGAAAGCAGCCTCAAGAAATCCGGCAAGACCGCGCTTCTGGACCTGCTGCGCACGACCAACATGGAATCGGGCGCCATCGCCTATATCCGCCAGCACAAGGCGCTGGGCCTGGGCCACGCGGTCTGGTGTGCCCGGCGCCTGGTCGCGGATGACGAGCCTTTCGCGGTGGTGCTGACCGATGACGTCATCATGGGCGAGCCCCCCTGCCTGCAACAGATGATCGAGGCTTATGGCGAAACCGGCGGCAGCATGGTCGCCACCATGGAGGTTGCGCCGGAAAAGGCCCAGGCCTATGGGGTTCTGGACGTGGCCGAGGATATGGGCGCCATCGTCAAGGCGCGCGGCATGGTCGAAAAGCCTGCCCTGGGCACGGCGCCGTCGAACCTGGCGGTGATCGGTCGCTATATCCTGGCCCCCAGCGTGATGCAGAACCTCAACAAGCTCAAGGCCGGGTCGGGCGGAGAGATCCAGTTGACCGACGCCATCGCCGACGAGATCGAGGCCCGGCGCGACGTGTTTGGCCTGCGTTTCCGCGGCCAGCGCTTCGATTGCGGATCGAAGGCGGGTTTCCTGCAGGCGACGGTGGCCTTTGGGCTGGAACGCGACGATCTCAAGGAGGAATTCGCGGAATACCTGCACGATCTGATGTCGCTGCGCCGGGCCGCCGAATAATCCATGTCGCAAACGGTTCTGGTAACGGGGGGTGCGGGCTATATCGGCTCGCACGCCTGCAAGGCGCTTGCGGCTGCCGGCTACAGGCCGGTGACTCTGGACAATCTGTCGACCGGCTGGCGCGACGCGGTCAGGTTCGGCCCCTTCGTCCATGCGGACCTGCTGGATCGGGCCGCGCTGGATGCGGCGTTCGCCGAGCATGACCCCGTTGCAGTGCTGCATTTCGCCGCCCTCAGCCAGGTGGGCGAGGCGATGGCAGAACCCGGCAAGTACTGGCGCAACAATGTCACCGGGTCGCTGAACCTGATCGAGGCCGCGATCGCTGCGGGATGCCTGGATATCGTGTTCAGTTCCACCTGTGCGACCTATGGCGACCGCGACGGCGAGGTTCTGGACGAAGCCACCCCACAGGCGCCCTTGAACGCCTATGGCGCCTCCAAGCGCGCGATCGAGGACATGCTGGCCGATTTCGGTGCCTCCCACGGGCTGCGGTCGGTCATCTTTCGCTATTTCAACGTGGCGGGCGCCGATCCCGATGGCGAGGTGGGCGAATACCACCGTCCCGAGACGCATCTGATCCCGCTGATCCTGGATGCGGTAGATGGCAAGCGGGCGGCGCTGACGGTCCACGGGACCGATTATCCCACCCCCGACGGCACCTGCATCCGCGATTATGTGCATGTGATGGATCTGGTCGATGCCCATGTGAAGGGTCTGGAATGGCTGCGTGCCGGGCGCGGCAATCGGGTCTTTTGCCTGGGCACGGGATCGGGCTTTTCGGTGCGCGAGGTGGTCGATGCCACCTGCCATGTCACCAACCGGCCGGTTCCGGTGGTCGATGGCCCGCGCCGGGGCGGCGATGCGGTCAAGCTGGTCTGCGGCAGCACCCGCGCCCGCGCCGAACTGGGCTGGCAGCCGCACCGTTCGACCATGCGACAGATGATCGCCGACGCCTGGCGCTGGCATCAGAACGGTGCCTATCGGGCGTGACCGACGCGCCCCCCCCGGCCTGGCGGCGGGCCTGGTCGGCCTGGAGGCTGCAGGGAAAGCGCCGCACGCTGCTGCGCCGCTGCCTGCGTGCCGGGCGCGAACTGACCCCGCTGGCTGATCGGACGGCGGCAATCCGGCCCGGCGACATCCTGTGCCTGGCTACTGTCCGCAACGAGATGTTGCGCCTGCCCGAGTGGCTGGACCATTACCGCCGCCTGGGGGTATCGGCGTTTCTGATCGTGGACAATGCCAGCACCGACGGCACCGACCGCTTTCTGCGCGGCCAGCCCGATGTGTCGCTGTGGCGCGCCGCGGGCGCCTATCGCGAGGCGCGGTTCGGCATGGACTGGCTGGGGGCGCTGCTGTTCCGCCACGGCCACGGGCACTGGTGCGTCACGGCGGATGCGGACGAATTGCTGATCTATCCCGGCTGGGACAGCCGCCCGCTTCCCGACCTTGTCGCGCATCTCGACGCGGCGGGGCGCCCGGCCATGGGCGCGATGATGCTGGATCTGTATCCCCGTGGCCCGCTGGACCGGGCGGATGCGCCCGAGGGCGCGCCCCTGACCGATCGGCTGCCCTGGTTCGACCCCGCGCCCTATCGCTGCCGCATGGTGCATCCACGACGCAACCGCATCCTGCACGGCGGCGCCCGCGAGCGGGTCTTTTTCGCCAGCGAACCGCAGCGCGGCCCGACGCTGAACAAGCTGCCCCTGATCCGCTGGGACCGGCGGTATGTGTACATCAACTCGACCCATTCGGCCCTGCCGCCCCGGCTGAACGACGAATACGACGGTCCCGGCGACCCGCGCCTGTCGGGCATCCTGCTGCATGGCAAGTTCCTGCCCGACAGCGCGGCCCGTGCCGCCGAGGAACTGGACCGCGGCCAGCATTTCATCGACCCCGTGGCTTATCGCCCTTATCACGCAGCCGTCGTCCAGGCGCCGGTGCTTTGGCATGAGGATTCGGTCCGTTACCGGGACTGGCGACAACTGCAGAACCTGGGACTGATGGATTCCGGTGACTGGATGACAACCGAAGGTTGACCAGACCCCGGTTGTCTTGCCAAATGGCGCCGGTCGCTGTGGGGCAGGCGGGATGGCGGACGGGCACGGAACATTCCGAGGACAGGGCGTACCATGTCGCGGCTAGGCATCCTGGCCGATCGCCTGCGCCGCCGGATCGAACGGCGGCGGCTGATCCTGCGTGCCATCCGCGGCCGGTTCGCCTTGCGCGCGGTGACGGACCGCACGGCCCGGATCGGGCCAGGCGACATCCTGTGTTTCGTCACGCTGCGCAACGAACGCGCGCGGCTGGCCTTTTTCCTGGACTACTACCGGTCGCTGGGGGTGCGCCATTTCCTGGTGGTGGACAATGCCAGCACCGATGGCGGCGGGGATTGCCTGCGCGAACAGCCGGACGTGTCCCTGTGGTGGACCGACGCCAGCTACAAGGCGGCGCGGTTCGGCATGGACTGGATGAACGGGCTGCTGCGGCGGCACGGGCGGGGACATTGGTGCCTGACGGTCGATCCCGACGAATTCCTGGTCTATCCGCATATGGAGGACCGGCCCCTGCCTGCGCTGACGGCCTGGCTTTCCGATATCGGCCGGCAGTCCTTTCCCGCCATGCTGCTGGATCTGTATCCCAAGGGGCCGATCGAGGATGCCGTCTGCCCCGAGGGTCAGGATCCCTTTGCCATCGCCCGCTGGTTCGACCCCGCCAACTATTCGATCCACAAGAACGGCCATTTCGGCAACCTGTGGATTCAGGGTGGACCGCGCAGCCGGGTGTTTTTCCGGGATGACCCCTGGAATGCCCCGGCCTTGAACAAGATTCCGCTGGTCCGGTGGTCGGGGCGCAGCGCCTATGCCAGTTCCACCCATATGCTGCTGCCCCGCGGACTGAACCGCGTCTATGACGAGGACGGGGGCGAACGGATCTCGGGCTGTCTGCTTCATGCCAAGTTCCTGTCCGGCCTTGCCGACAAGTCTGCCGAGGAACTGGACCGGCGCCAGCATTACGCCGACAGCCGGGAATACCGCGCCTATCGCGACGGCCTTGGATGCGGCACGGGCCTGTGGTGCAGCCAATCGCGCGAATACCGCGACTGGCGCCAGCTCGAGGATCTGGGCCTCTTGTCCAGCGGAAACTGGGCATGACGCGAACCGTGCACCTGGGGGTCGTGCTGCTGTGCCATGCCGATCTGGATCTGGCGGCCCGGCTGGCCCGGATCTGGGCCGAGGGCGGGGCACGGGTGGCGATCCATGTCGATGCGCGGGTGCCCGGCGCGCATCTGGTCGGCCTGCGCCATGCGCTGCAGGATTGCGAAGGGGTGATCTTTACCCGTCGGCGGCGCTGTTCCTGGGGACGCTTCAGCCTTGTCCGCGCGACCCAGGACGCGGCAGCGGCCCTGCTGAGTCGGTTTCCCGAAACCACCCATGTCTATCTGGCCAGCGGGGCCTGCCTGCCGCTGCGGCCCATTGCGGATCTGGTGGCCTTTCTGGGGGCCGATCCCGACCGCGACCATATCGAAAGCGTCAGCAGCCGCGAGGTCGGCTGGACCGTGGGGGGGCTGAACGAGGAACGTTTCACCCTGTTCTTTCCCTTTGACTGGCGCCGCCAGCGCTGGCTGTTCGACCGCTCGGTCGGCTGGCAGCGGCGCCGGGGCATCCGGCGGCGGATGCCGGCCGGTCTGGTGCCGCATCTGGGATCGCAATGGTGGTGCCTGACCGCGAACACCCTGCGCGCGATCCTGACCGATCCGCGCCGCGCCGAATTCGAGCGCTTCTTCCGGCTGAGCTGGATTCCCGACGAAAGCTATTTCCAGACGCTTGCGCGGCGCCATTCGACCCGCATCGAAAGCCGGTCGCTGACCTTGACCAAGTTCGACCACACCGGGCGGCCCTATTCGCTGTATGACGACCATATCTCCATGCTGGCCGAATCGCGCTGCTTCGTGGCCCGCAAGGTCTGGCCGGGGGCGGCGCGGCTGCTGGCGAATTTCCCCGCGCAAGGCGATGCCCTGCCGCAAACGGACCCGCCGCAGCCCGACCGGGCGATGCGGATCATCGAACAGACCGTGCGTCGCCGCGCTTTCGGGCGCCCGGGGCTTTACATGCAAAGCCGCTTTCCCCGAAAGGACGCCGAGAACGGCAAGTCCGCTGCCCCCTATGCGGTGATCGTGGGGGTGGGGGACATCTTTCCCGGCTTCGAGGACTGGCTGCGCGCGCATCTGACCTGCGATGTCCACGGCCATCTGCTGGGGCCGGACGGGGCTGAATTCGGCGGCCGTCCCCCGGTGGGTCCGGGCGCCCTGTCCCCGGCTGCCGCGGTGCGCGACCACGATCCGCAGGGATTCCTGACCTCGCTGATCCGCATCACCGACCGGATGCAGGTTTTCCAGTTCGCTCCGCGAGACAACCAGGCCTTGAACTGGTTCGTGGCGACCGATCCCCACGCGCATATGCTGGTGGTTCTGGGCGGCTGGATGCTGCCGCTTTTGCATTCGGGAATGCCCTTTGACGACATCCGCCGTGTCTTTGGGCGTCTGCAACGCATCGAACTCGAACATCTGGACGTGCTGAACTCGATCTGGGTCCGTGCCCGTCTGCACCAGCACGACCTGGACCATTTCCTGGCAAATCCCGGTCCGATCCTGCTTGATTTCATGCGCCGGATCGACCCCGACTGCCGGCCCCTTGCGGCGCTGCCGGCGATGCGCGATCCGTCCGGGCTGAACGCCATGCTGCACCGGCTGCGCAACGCAGGCCTGCGCCCCCGCCTGAGCAGGATCGAGATCGCCGCCGATCCGGGGCAGGTGCCGGCCCCTGCCGTGGAAAGGGCCGCCGAATGACCGGACCGTTCCGCAGCTTTGTCATCTTTGCCGAGATGCGCACCGGATCGAACCTGCTGGAGGCGACGCTGAACGGCGTCACCGGCGTCACCTGTCATGGCGAGGCCTTCAATCCCTATATGATGGGCTGGCCCGACAAGGACGAGTTGCTGGGTGTCACGCGGGCAGAACGCGAGGCCGACCCCCTGCCGCTGCTGGCGCGGCTGACCGGACGGCCGGGACATCTGCCGGGATTCCGCTATTTCCACGACCACGATCCTCGTGTGCTGGAACCCATCATCAGGGATCGGCACTGCGCCAAGATCATCCTGACGCGCAATCCGCTGGACAGCTATGTCTCGACCCGTCTGGCCCGGGAAACGAACCAGTGGAAGCTGAACGAAACCGAAACCGCGATTCCTGCCCGCATCACCTATGAAGGGGCCGAGTTCCGGGCCATGCTGGATGCCGCCAATGCGTTTCGCCGGCGCGTGGCCAAGGCGTTGCAGGCTTCGGGGCAGGCGGCGTTTCATCTGGACTATGAGGATCTGCGGGATGCGGAGGCGATGACCGGGTTGCTGCACTGGCTGGGCCGCACCGATCTGGACCGGGTGGAACCGGCGCGCGACCAGGTGCCCCAGAATCCGCAGGAACTGGCGCAGAAGGTCGCCAATTTCGACGCGATGCAGGCCGATCTGCGCGGCATGGACCCGTTCGGGCTGCATTGCCCGCCGGTGTTCGAGGCCCGGCGCGGCCCGGGGGTGCCCGGCTTTGCCGCCGCCGATGCGGGGCGGGGGCTGCTGTTCATGCCTGTCAGGGGCGGGCCGGACAAGGTGGTGCGCGACTGGCTGGCCGGGTTGGGTCCGATAGAGGGCGGCTTTACCCAGTCCACCCTGCGCCAGTGGAAACGCGCGCGCCCCGGCCACCGCAGCTTCACGGTTCTGCGCCACCCCCTGCTGCGGGCATGGGACGCCTTCGATCATCTGCTGAGGCACGGCAGTTCCGAACAGCGCGACCTGCTGCGCCGCCTGCATCGCGTGGCTCTGCCGCCCGAGGATGGCCGGGCCAACCTGTCAGGCGATACGCGCATCGCGGTCTTTGCCGATTTCCTGGCATTTTTGCGGCGCAATCTGAACGGCCAGACCTCGTTGCCGACTCATCCCCTTTGGGCCAGCCAGACCGAGGTTTTGTCGGGATTCGCGCGTTTCGCCCTGCCCGACATGCTGGTGCGCGAGGATCGCCTGGCCGAGGATTTGGTCCACCTGGCCCGCACGGTGGGTTTCAGCGGCGCGGGACCGGCGGCCCTGACCCCCGCCCCGGTTCCCGACGCGCTGCGCGATCCGGTATTGGCCCAGGCCGCGCAGGCGGCATACCTGCGCGACTATGTGACGTTCGGCTTTGGCCTGATGCCCTAGCCTTTCAGCAGCGCGGCCAATTCCGCCTGCTTTTCCTTGACCAGGGCCGGGTCGCCGTCGGATTCCAGGTTCAGTCGCACCACCGGTTCGGTGTTCGACTTGCGCAGGTTGAAGCGCCAGTTCCCGAAATCCAGCGATACCCCGTCCAGATCGTCGCGGCTGTTTGCCTGCGGTTCGTATTTCGCAATCAGCCGGGCAATGGCCGCGTCGGGATCGTCGATGTGATAGTTCGTCTCGCCCGACGAGGGATAGAGCCGCATCCGTTCCTCGAGCAGTTCGGCCAGCGTCTTGCCCTTGCGCGACAGCAGCTCGATCATCAGCAGCCACGGGATCATGCCGCTGTCGCAGTAATAGAAGTCACGGAAATAATGATGCGCCGACATCTCGCCGCCATAGATGGCGCCCACGTCGCGCATCTTGCGCTTGATGAAGGCGTGGCCGGTCTTGCTGACCACGGCCTGCCCGCCGGCTTCAGCGATCATGGCGCGGGTGTTCATGATGACGCGGGGGTCGTGGACGATCTTTTCGCCAGGGGATTTTTCCAGAAAGGCCGCCCCCAGCAGGCCCACGATGTATTCGCCGGGAATGAAGCGGCCGTTTTCGTCGAAAAAGAAGCAGCGGTCGAAATCGCCGTCCCAGGCCACCCCCAGATCGGCTTTCTCGGCCTTCATGCGTTCGACGGTGGGGGGCTGGTTCTCGTCCAGCAGGGGGTTCGGGATGCCGTTCGGAAAGCTGCTGTCGACCTCGTGGTGCATCCGCACGAAGGTCAGCGGCGCGCCGCGGGCCAGCAGTTCGTCGGCAATCGCGTCAAAGGTCGGCCCGGCGGTGCCGTTGCCGGCATTGACCAGGATCTTCATCGGCTTCAGCGCCGACACATCCACGAAATCCGCCATCGCCTTGGCATAGTCCGCGCGGGCATGGCTGAAATCGGTGACGCTGCCCTTGTCCGCCGGGGCAAAGCTGCCGCTGGTGGCCAGTTCCACGATGGGGGGCAGCTCGGTCGCCGGATCCAGCGGCGCCGATCCCCGGCCCACGATCTTCATGCCGTTGTAATTGATCGGGTTATGGGATGCCGTCACCTCGATCCCGCCGTCGGTGTGGTGGAAACCGGTGTGGAAATACACTTCCTCGGTTCCAGCCAGGCCCAGATCCAGCACGTCGGCGCCGCCGTCGGTCAGCCCCTCGATCAGGGCCGCCGCCAGTTCGGGCGAGGTTTCGCGGCTGTCGCGGCCCACCACCACGCGCTTGGCGTCGCGGGCCTGCGCAAAGGCGCGGCCGATACGATAGGCCACGTCGGTGTCCAGGTTCTTTCCCAGTTCGCCGCGCACGTCGTAGGCTTTGAAGCAGGTGATCTCTCGGGGGCCAAGGTTGCTGCGGTCGGTCATGGGCGCGGATCCTTTATGCGCAAGGGTTGGTCAAGGGCTAGCAGCTTGGCCCGGAAGTTCAAGGGAATGGTCCGTTCGAACCACATGACACCGGGCATCCGCCGCGCTAGAGGATGGCAAACGCACAAGAGGGGACAATGGATACGAAATCCTTGATCGGCGCCTATTACGATGCCTTCAACGCGGGCCGCACGGACGACATGCTGGCCCTGCTGCATGACGACATCGAACATCATGTGAACGAAGGCCAGATCCGCCGGGGCAAGGCGTTGTTTGCCGATTTCAACGCGCACATGACCGACAGCTACAAGGAAACCCTGACCGACCTGGTGATCTTTGCCAACGAGGCGGGCGACCGGGCGGCGGCGGAATTCGTGGTGAACGGCACCTATCTGAAGACCGACGAAGGCCTGCCCGAGGCGCGGGGCCAGACCTATCGCCTGCCGGCAGGCAGCTTTTTCACGGTCCGCGACGGCAAGATCGCGCGCGTCACGACCTATTACAACCTGGCCGACTGGACGCGGCAGGTCAGCCAATGACCGTCACGACGCGCGTCCTGACCGGAGAGGCGCTGGCCGCCGTGCTGGAGGACGTGGCGCGTCTGAGAATCCGGGTATTTCAGGATTTTCCCTATCTCTACGACGGCAGCGCCGACTATGAACGCGATTACCTGCGGGCCTATCAATCCCCCGGCGCGGTGGTCGTGGCGGCGATGGACGGTCCCCGCGTCGTGGGGGCCGCGACCGGGGCGCCGATGGCCGATCATGCCGCCGATTTCGCGGCCGCCTTTGTCGACCGGCCCGAACCGCTGGACCAGATTTTCTATTGCGCCGAATCCGTTCTGCTGCCCGAATATCGCGGCCAGGGCATCGGCCATGCTTTTTTCGACGCGCGCGAAGCCCATGCCTGCGCCCTGGGCCTGACCCACAGCGCCTTTTGCAGCGTGATCCGCCCTGCCGATCATCCTGCCCGGCCCGCCCATTACCGCCCGCTGGACGGCTTCTGGCAAAAGCGCGGGTATCAGCCGCTGCCGGGCGTCATCGCGCGGTTTTCCTGGAAAGACCTGGGCGAGGCGGACGAGACGGAAAAACCCCTGCAATTCTGGATGCGCCGGTTGTGAGAATCGCCGCCGCCGCCTATCCGATCGACTGGTTCGACGGCTTTGCCGATTACGAGGCAAAGCTTTCCCGCTGGGTTGCGGACGCGGCGGGTGCCGACCTGCTGGTGTTTCCCGAATATGGCGCGATGGAACTGGCCTCGTTGGGCGGGCGCCAAGCCGCGGGCGATCTGGAAGCGTCGCTGCACGAGGTCGGGCGGCACTGGCCTCGGGTCCGGGCCCTGCATTTGCGGCTGGCGGCAAAGCACGGATGTTACATCCTGGGCGCCTCGGGTCCGGTGTTCGATGGCCCGCGCCCGGTCAATCGGGCCGTGCTGTATGGGCCCGAGGGGTTTGTCGGCCACCAGGACAAGCAGGTCATGACCCGGTTCGAACGCGAGGAGTGGGACGTGACCGGCGGCCCCGGCCTGCGGGTTTTCGACACCGCCCTGGGGCGGATTGGCGTGCTGATCTGCTATGACAGCGAATTTCCGCTGCTGGGACGCCTGCTGGCGCAGGCGGGGGTCGAACTGCTGCTGGTGCCAAGCTGCACGGATACGGTTGCGGGCTTCAATCGGGTGCGCATCGGCGCCATGGCCCGCGCGCTGGAAAGCCAGTGCGTCGTGGTGCAGGCACCGACCGTGGGGCCGTGCGATTGGATGCCCGCGCTGGATGAGAATCGCGGCCGGGCAGCGATCTATGGCCCGCCCGACGGATTTTGGCCGGAAACCGGAATCATCGCCGAAGGCGGGATGGACCGGCCGGGCTGGGTGACGGCCGATGTGGATCTGTCGCGCGTCGCCCACAGCCGCCGCCATGGTGCCGTGCTGCCCCATGCCCACTGGCCCGAAAGCGAGTCCGTCGGCCTGATCGGCTGAAACACTTTCTTAAGGATTGGCGTTCTAAAAGCAGGAAGGCGCTTTTCCCGTGCCCGCCACACGCCATATCCATTGGACCATGCTGCATGTCACCGACGCCATCACCATCGAGGAATGGGAACTGACCGAACAGTTCACCCGGTCCCAGGGACCGGGCGGCCAGAACGTCAACAAGGTCGAGACCGCGGTCGAGTTGCGGTTCGAGGCCGCGCGGTCCCCAAACCTGTCCGATGCCGTCAAGCGCCGCCTGGAACGGCTGGCCGGGCGGCGCTGGACGCGCGACGGGGCGGTGGTGATCCTGTCGCAGGAAACCCGCAGCCAGGCCCGCAACCGCGAGATCGCGCGCGAGCGTCTGGCCGATCTGATCCGGCGGGCGTCGGTATCCGCCCGCCCCCGGATCGCCACAAGGCCCACCTGGGGCAGCCAGTTGCGGCGTCTGAAAGCCAAGTCGGGCCGGGCCGGGGTCAAGGCCCTGCGCGGCAGGGTGGAGGACGGGGAATGAACGCGATCCGCCAGTCGCTGGGCATCCTGATGGGCCGTCGCCCGCCCGCCTTGCAGGTGGGGGCGGTCTGCCGCTGCCCGCGCTCGGGGGATGTGGTGCTGATCACCAGCCGCGGCACCGGCCGCTGGGTCATTCCCAAGGGCTGGCCGATGGAGGGCAAGAGCCTGTCCGGCGCCGCCGCCGCCGAAGCCTGGGAGGAGGCCGGCGTCGAGGGGCGCGTCCACGAGTCCGAGATCGGCCGCTATCGCTATGACAAAGAGCAGGATCAGGGCTGGTCCATCCCGGTCGAGGTGCGGGTGTTCCTGCTGGAGACCGACCGGCTGCGGCCCGAGTTTCCCGAAGCGGGTCAGCGCCGCCGCCGCTGGTTTTCGCCCGCCGAGGCGGCCGCCCGCGTGACTGAGCCCGGCTTGAAGCAGATCCTGCTTGCGCTGCCGCCGGTTGCGGGCTGACATGGGGGGATGACCAGGCCCGCTCGTCACTTTCATACGCTCGACAAGGATCTGGGGCGCTTCACGGATGCGGAATCGGCGCAGTTCCACCTGTTTCGTCCCGTTCTGCGCCTGGGGGCGGCCGTTCTTCTGACGGTGGCGCTGATCTTTCTGGTTCTTGGGCTGACCGGTCAGCAGCCCGGTCTGGCCGTGGCCGGCGCGGGGCTGGTGGTCGCAGGCTGGCTGGGCCTGTCGATCGGGGCCAACGATGTCGCCAACTCGCTGGGTCCTGCCGTCGGGGCGGGCGCCGTCGCGCTGGTTCCGGGGCTGGCGCTGGTGGCCTTGGCCGAGGTGGCCGGCGCCGTCCTGGCCGGCCATGCGGTGGCGGACCGGCTGGCCCAGGGGATCGTGGACAATGCGGTGCTGACAGCGGGCGGCGGGCAGGTCGTGATGCTGGCCGCGCTGATCGCGGCGGCGGGCTGGATCACGCTGGCGACAGGGGCGAACCTGCCGGTCTCGACCTCGCACTCCATCGTCGGGGCGATTGCCGGCGCGGGCCTCGCGGCGGCGGGGATACAGGCGGTGGCATGGGATGGGATCGCCGTCATGGCGCTGGCCTGGGTCGTGACGCCGCTGGCTTCGGCGGTTCTGGCCGGGGCGCTGCTGGCGCTGCTGCGCCTGAAGGTGGCCGAGGCGGATGACCGCATGGCTGCGGCGCGCCGCTGGCTGCCGCCGATGATCGGCGCGACGATCGGCCTGTTCGTGGCATTCGTGGCCACGCGCCTGCCCGGTCTGGCGCCCGGTGCGGTGCAGATCCTGCTGCCCGGCATCGGCGCGGGTCTGGCGACCGCCTGGGTGATGCGCCGTCGCCTCGATCAGATCCGCAGCGAAATCGCCAATGACAGCCCCGGCATGAAACGGCTTCTGGGTCAGCCCCTGCTGCTGGCCGCCGTGATGATGGCCTTTGCCCATGGCGCGGGCGATGCCGGAAACGTAGCGGGTCCCCTGATGGTGATCCTGGCGCCCGGAGCGCAGGGCGGCGCGCCCGGTGCGCTGCTGCCGCTGGCCCTGGGCGGTGTGTCCATCGCGCTGGGCGCTGTCCTGTTCGGCCGCCGCCTGGTCGGCATGGTGGGCGAGGGGATCACCCGGCTGAACCCGGTCCGCGCGCTGTGCATCACGCTGTCCACGGCCGCCATCGCGCTTGTCGCTGCGGGCCTGGGTCTGCCGGTATCCACCACCCATGTGGCGGTGGGCGGGGTCTTTGGCGTGGGTTTCGTGCGCGAGATGCTGGACCGCCGCAAAAGCGTGCAAGCCGCCCTGCTGCCTGCCGAGGAACGACGCCGGCGCCAGTTGATCCGGCGCAGCCATGTCGTCACCATCACCGCCGCCTGGATGGTGACGGTGCCGATCACCACCCTGCTGGGGGCCTTGTGCTGCCTGGCACTGCTGTGGCTGACCGGTGTGTGACGGCGGTCAGACCACCACCTCCATCGCGGCCTGCCGACCCACGCCAAAGACCCTGCGATAGCGCGCGATTTCATCCGCGGGGCCGGTTGCCTTGGCGGGGTTGTCCGACAGCTTGACGGTCGGGCGGCCATCGGCGGACACCGCCTTGCAGACCAGGCTGAAGGGCGCCAGCCCGTCGCCCGCGACCAGTCCCCGGAAATCGTTGGTCAGCAGCGTGCCCCAGCCGAAGCTGACCTTGACGCGGCCGTGGAACCGGCGGTGCAGGTCCATGATCCGGTCCACATCCAGCCCGTCCGAAAAGATGATCAGCTTGCGCCGGGGATCCTCGCCCCGGTCCTGCCACCAGCGGATCGCGGTTTCCGCCCCTGCCGCGGGATCGCCGCTGTCGATGCGGATGCCCGTCCAGCCCGCCAGCCAATCCGGGGCGCCAGCCAGGAAACCCGTGGTTCCATAGGTATCGGGAAGGATGATGCGCAGGTTGCCGTCGTGTTCCTCGTGCCAGTCGGCCAGGACCTCATAAGGGGCGCGGCGCAAATCCTGGTCCGTGTCGGCCAGGGCGGCATAGACCATCGGCAATTCGTGGGCATTGGTGCCGATCGCCTCGATGTCGCGGCGCATCGCGATCAGGCAGTTTGACGTTCCGGTAAAGCGGTTGCCCAACCCTTCGATCATCGCCTGCACCGCCCAGTCCTGCCACAGGAAGCTGTGGCGCCGACGGGTGCCGAAATCGGCGATGCGCAGATCCGGCAGGGTGCGCAGCGTTTCGATCTTTTCCCACAGCCGGGTCATGGCGCGGGCATAGAGCACCTGCAATTCGAACCGCCCCAGTTCCTTCAGCGCCGCGCGCGAGCGCAGTTCCATCAGGATCGCAAGCGCGGGAATTTCCCACAGCATCACCTCGGGCCAGGGACCCTCGAAGATCAGTTCGTATTGTCCGTCGCGCTTTTGCAGGTGATAGGGCGGCAGGCGCAGGTTTTCCAGAAACGCCATGAAGTCAGAGCGGAACATCTGGCGCTTGCCGTAAAAGGTGTTGCCGCGCAGCCAGGTGGATTCGCCGCGCGTCAGGGACAGGCTGCGCACATGATCGAGCTGCTCGCGCAATTCGCCCTCGTCGATCAGGTCGGCCAGGCGGATCGAGGCGGTTCGGTTGATCAGTTGGAACCGCACCGTCGTATCGGGGCGATTGCGAAAGATCGACTGGCACATCAGCAGCTTGTAGAAATCGGTGTCGATCAGCGACCGGACGATCGGGTCGATCTTCCATTTGTGGTTATAGACGCGGGTGGCGATATCGGCCATCGGCTTATTCCAGGGCGACGCCGGCGGCGCGCATGTCGGCGCGGGCACGCTCAAGGCTGCCATTCAGGTCGATGGCGCGGGTCGCCCGCTCGATCACGGTGGCATGAAAGCCCAGCCGGGCCGCGTCCATCGCGCTCCAGGCGACGCAGAAGTCATGGGCAAGGCCCACGAAGAACAGATCGGTCAGACCCCGGTCGCGCAGGTATCCGGCAAGTCCGGTCGGCGTGGTGCGATCGTTTTCGAAAAAGGCCGAATAGCTGTCGATCCCGGCCCGGAACCCCTTGCGGATGACCAGATCGGCGCGGTCCAGATCCAGGCCGGGGTGAAAGGCCGCGCCCGGCGTGCCGATGACGCAATGGCGGGGCCACAGCACCTGCGGGCCATAGGGCATGTCCACCATGGAAAACGGTTCGGCGCCGGGGTGGTTAGCCGCAAAGCTGGCGTGATCGGCGGGATGCCAGTCCTGCGTCAGCACGACGGCCCCGAAATCGCCCATCAGGGCGTTGATCGGCGCCACGATGTCGTTTCCCCCGGCAACGGGCAGCGCCCCGTCCGGGCAGAAATCGTTCTGCATGTCCACGACGATCAAGACGCGCGTCATCCGCTTTCCCTTTTCGGTGGTTCTATGGGTAGAAACCCGCTTGCTGCGCGTCAATGGGCGTTTCGCTCTGCCGGACCGGCTGCTTGACGCGCGGTCGCTTGCCGGGCCGAAACCGTCACCCGACCCGACCCGATCGCACGGCAGGGCCCCCGCGCCGCCGCATCGCGCCCCTGCCACGGGGCCGGATGGGGCGACGCGCGAACGGGGTCGTCCCCGGGGGTCCCTTATCTCGGGCCCTTGCCGTCTCTGGGGCGGCATGGACTATGAGGCAGGAGTTTTGAATCGCTGGACTTGGCGGTCGCGGCTGTCTATGGCCGCGCCCATGCTGACCGTTGCCGCCCTGTATCACTTCACCCGTTTCGACGACCCTGCGACGCTGAAAGGCCCGCTGGCGCGGATCGCCTGCGCAAACGGCGTGCGCGGCACGCTGCTGCTGGCGGCCGAAGGCATCAACGGCACCATTGCCGGTTCGCGCCAGGGCATCGACCGGGTGCTGGCCCATATCCGCGGCCTGCCCGGATGCGCCGGCCTGACCTGGAAGGAAAGCAGGGCGACTGCGATGCCCTTTGGCCGCATGAAGGTCAGGCTGAAACGCGAGATCGTGACCATGGGCCAGCCCGATGTCGATCCGCGCGCGGCCGTCGGGCATTATGTGGATCCTGCCGACTGGAATGCCCTGATCAGCGCGCCCGACGTCGCGGTGATCGACACCCGCAACGACTACGAGGTCGAGATCGGCACATTCGCCGGCGCGGTCGATCCCGGCACCCGCAGCTTTCGGGACTTTCCCGGCTGGTGGCAGGCCAATGCCCACCGTTTTGCGGGAAAGCGCGTGGCGATGTTCTGCACCGGCGGCATCCGCTGCGAGAAATCGACCAACTGGCTGCTGTCGCAAGGGGTCAAGGACGTGTTTCACCTGAGGGGTGGAATTCTGAAATATCTTGAAGAGGTGCCCGAGGCGGACAGCCTGTGGCAAGGCGACTGCTTTGTTTTCGACGGCCGGGTCAGCCTGACCCATGGCTTGCATCCGGGCCGCCACGGATTGTGCCATGCCTGCCGCCGACCCCTGGCCCCCGAGGATCGCGATCGCCCCGAATACGAAGAGGGCGTCTGCTGTCACCGGTGCCGGAACGAATACGACGAGTCCGACCGCGCCCGGTTCCGCGAGCGCCAGCGCCAGTTCCGCCTGGCCGAAACGCGCGGAGCGTTCGGGCCGGCCTGACGGGTTTGCCGCGCCCGCAGGATATTTCCTCCGGGGCAAAGGGCCGGGAACGGCTGCGGCCGACCGTCAGGCATATCTGGAAAGGCCGGTCAGATCCGGATGTTGACAAAGCTGTCGCGCAGGGCGGCAGACCAGGCCGCGCTCATCCGGGCAAAGTCTGAATCGCCGTCCAGAATGCGGCGGCGATGCGTGACGGCGCAGGCACCCTTTTCGATGATCGCCAGATCCAGCGGCATTCCAACCGACAGGTTCGACCGCAGCGTCGAATCCATCGACAGCAGCACCGCCTTTTGGGCGTCCGCCAGATTGGTCGCAGGCGTAACGACCCGATCCAGGATCGGCTTGCCGTATTTATGCTCGCCGATTTGCAGAAAGGGCGTATCCTCGGTGGCCTCGATGAAGTTGCCCTCGGGATAGATCAGGAACATGCGCATGTCGCCGCCCTGGCGCTGGCCGGCGACGATCAGGCTGGCCGATGGTTCTCGGGACAGGTCGCGGCATTGCTCGGCGATCTCGCGGCGCGTGCGCGACAGGGTGTCGCCGATGATCGTGGCGACCTGCAGCATGGTCAGCGCCTTCATGATCGAAGTCGTCTCGTCCGCCATGTCGTCGTGGATGGCCTCGGTCAGGCGGGCCAGGGTGGTCTGCGTCACCGAGAGCGAGCCGGCGGTCATCACCACGATGGCGCGTTCGCCCGGCTTTTCGAAAAAGAACATCTTGCGATAGCAGGCGATATTGTCCAGCCCGGCATTGGTCCGGGTGTCCGACAGCAGCACCAGTCCGGCATTCAGCTTCAAGCCGACGCAATAGGTCATGGCTGCGTCTTTCCCGTCATGATTGGCCCGCAATCTAGTCGCGGCGTCCAGCCGCCGCAATCGGTCCTTTCCCGCGCTGCAGGCGGTTGCGGCAAATAGGCCGCAGACCATGGGGGGGCGGCAGCCCCCGTGCCGTCAGCTTTGCGTCTGGCCCGCGCTCTGCTCCTGAAGACGCTCCAGGTCCTCGATGTTGACGGTGACATCCATGGTCTCGATGCCCTGACCCGCAGCAATCCCCCGGATCGGCGCCGCGTCGAGGGCATCCAGCCCCGATCCCAGCCGGACATAGCGGTCATCGGGGCAACAGCGGTTGGCCGGGTCGAAACCCACCCAGCCCAGGCTGCCCACATGAATCTCGGCCCAGGCATGGGCGGCCTCGCGCGCCTCGCCGGTGGTTGTGACGTGCAGATAGCCCGACACATAGCGCGCGGGAAGACCGTTGCAGCGGGCCACCGCGATCAGGGCATGGGCGTGATCCTGACAGACGCCTTCGCCCTGTTCCAAGGCCTCGGCAGCCGTCGTGTGAAAGGCGGTCCGGCCCGGAGCATAGGCGATGGCGTCGGATACCGCCGCCGACAGCCGATGCGACTGATCCAGCGAATCGGTCGCATCCGCCACGGTCGCCGCCAGATCCCGCAGCGCCCCGTCGGGCCGGGTGGCGGCGGTGTCGCGCAAATAGGCCAGGGGGTTGATCAGTTCGCGATAGCCGCGCAGGACACCCGCCGTGTCGCGCGTCTCGACCCGGCCGGTGATGGTCACCACCACCTCCTCGGTCGGGCCGCGCACGGTCCAGCCCTCGATCCAGTCGCCCGCCCCGTCGCGGAAACCGGGACCGCGGATGCCCCCCGATACGTCGATGGCCCAGTCATGCGCGCGCTGCCCTTCAAAGATCGAGGGCGTCAGCCGCAGGCTTTGCACCAGGTTTCTGACCGGCCGGTCATAGCGATAGACGGTTTCATGAACAATGCGCAGCTTCATGCGTCACGCCCCCCCAAGCAGGTAATCCTCGTGCACCAAGGTCGAGATGGTGCCGATCTCGCCGATGAACCAGGTCAGGAACTCGTGCAGCCCCTCGTCGAAGATCATGTCGATGTCGTGGGCCTGCAAGCGTTCCAGAACCTCGCGGGCCTTGTCGCGGGCCGTGGTGGGCACGGTTTCCCCGTATCGCTTGGCCAGCCCCTCGAGGTTCCAGACCGCCTCGTACAGAGAGGTGATCAGCGACCGGGGGCTTTCGCCGTTCAGGATCAGGAAATCGACCACCCGCCCCGCCGTGATGTCGCCGCCATAGGCCCAATGATAGGCCCGGTGGGCCGACAGGGCGCGCAGGATCACCTGCCATTGATAGGTATCGAGCCCCGATCCCACGAACTCGATCCGGGGCAGCAGGACATAGTATTTCACGTCCAAGAGCCGCGCGGTGGCATCGGCGCGTTCAAGCCCATAGCCCAGGTTCATGAAGTGCCAGCCGTCGTTGCGCAACTGCGTGGCATTGATCGCGCCCCGCACCGTCGAGGTGTGGCTGGTGGTAAAGTCGGTCAGCGATGTGGAATGCAGCCTGTCGCGCGGGGTTTTTTCAAGCCTGCGCAGGTCCTGATAGGCCATGTTCAGCGCGTCCCATACCTGACTGGTCAGGGCCGTGCGGACGATCCGGCCCGCCTCGCGCGCCTTTTCGACGCAGGACAGGACCGAGGATGGGTTCTGGCGGTCGAAAAAGATGAACTCCTCGATGTTTTCCTGGCTGATCTCGCCGTATTTCGCGGCGAACAGGTTGGCCGTCCCCGAGGCCTGCAACAGCGAATTCCATTCGTTCTGATAGCCCGAGGCGGTGTTGGGCAGCAGCGTGATGCGCTGGCCCACGTCCAGCAGGCGGGCGGCGGTGTCGGCGCGTTCCAGGTGGCGGCCCATCCAGAACAGGTTCGCGGCGGTGCGGCTGAGCATGGCTGGTTCCCCCTTATTCCGACAGAACCCAGGTGTCCTTGACGCCGCCGCCCTGAGACGAGTTCACGACAAGGCTGCCTTCGCGCAGCGCCACGCGCGTCAGTCCGCCCGGCACCAGTTCGATCCGGTCCCCGCACAGGCAATAGGGACGCAGGTCCACATGCCGGGGGGCCAGTCCTTCCTCGACAAAGGTGGGGCAGGTGGACAGGGCCAGCGTCGGCTGGGCGATATAGTTGCCGGGATTGGCCTCGATCTTGGCGCGAAACGCCTCGATCTCCTCCTTCGTGGACCGGGGCCCGACCAGCATTCCATAGCCGCCCGAGCCATGGACCTCCTTGACCACCAGATCGGCCAGGTTTTCGATGACATACCGGTAATCGTCCTGTTTCCACAGCGTCCAGGTCTGGACATTTTGCAACATCGGCTCCTCGCCCAGGTAGAAGCGGACCATCTCCGGCACGAACGTATAGATCGCCTTGTCGTCGGCCACCCCCGCGCCCGGCGCCGAACAGATCGACACCCCGCCAGAACGATAGACATCCATCAGCCCCGGCACGCCCAGCATCGAATCGGGACGAAAGCACAGCGGGTCCAGGAACGGATCGTCGATCCGGCGATAGATCACGTCAACGCGCCGTGGGCCCTGCGTTGTGCGCATATAGACGAATTCCCCGTCCACGAACAGGTCGGCCCCCTCGACCAGTTCCACCCCCATGAGATTCGCCAGGAAACTGTGTTCGTAATAGGCGCTGTTGAAATGGCCCGGTGTCAGGATCACGCAGGTTGGCCGGTCGTGGCATTTCGCAGGCGCCACTGATTCCAGCGTGCGGCGCAAGAGTTCTGGATACTGGTCCACCGGCTCGATCCGGTTGCCGCGGAACAGGCCGGGAAACATCCGCATCATGATCTCGCGGTTCTCCAGCATGTAGCTGACGCCGGACGGGGTGCGGCAATTGTCCTCCAGCACGAAGAACTCGTCCTTGGAGGTGCGCACCAGGTCGATGCCGATGATGTGGGAATAAACCCCGCGCGGGGGCACCACGCCCACCACGGCCTTTTCATAGGCATTGTTCTGATACACCAGCCGGGCAGGGATGCGGCCCGCGCGCACGATCTCGGCCCGGCCATAAACATCGCGCAGAAACGCGTTCAGGGCACGGGCGCGCTGCTTGATGCCGCGTTCCAGCCTGCGCCATTCGGATTGTTCAAAGACGCGCGGCATCATGTCGAAGGGAATCAGCCGGTCGGGATCGCCGCCCTCGCCATAGACGGCAAAGGTGATTCCGATGCGGCGGAACAGGGCTTCGGCCTCGGCCTGCTTCATCTGCCGAAAGTCGGCCGGCATTCCCTCGACCCATTGGCTGAGGCGCGCATAAGGGTCGCGAACCCGCGACCCTTCGTACATTTCGTTGTAATAGTTCATCGGTCCACCGCTGATGTCGGACCCGCCGCAGGCCGTCCTGACGGCAATGATCGGAGACGGTTTGTGTCAAGTCCACAGGGTAATCCGCGTGACTGCCCGAAAGTTTCGCAGATTCCCGTTGTTCGCCGGGCAACGGAACAGACGGGGCCCGTGCCGTGCCGGTCTTTTGGGCAGAGCCGGACAACCCGGCGATACCGCGGATAGTCTGGGCGCGCTTACCGGATGGTAACCTTTTGGCCCTAAGGCTGGCAGAAGAAAGCGCAGGACACCAGGATGCAACTCATCGTCAACGAAACCGAAAGCCAACTGAGCGTCACCGTGGCGGAATCCCGTATCGATGCGGCCATCGCGACGCGCTTCAAGGACCGGATGAAGGAAATCGTGGGGCGTGGCCGCAAGCCGGTCGTGATGGACATGCACCGGGTCGATTTCATGGACAGTTCGGGCCTGGGCGCCATGATCGCTGTCCGCAAGGCCCTGCCCGAGACGTTTCCCCTGATTCTGGACGGACTGACGCCCAATGTCGAACGGGTCTTCCGTCTGACGCGAATGGACAGCGTTTTCCAGATCCGCCCCGCCCCCACCCCGCAGGAGTAGAGAGCGATGACCCCCACCGAACGGCCCGACGCCGGGCGACAACCTCGTCCCGACCTGCGTGTGCAGCCGATGTTCCACCGCGTCCTGAGCGCCGGGCCAGAGGATGTCCGGCAGGCCCTGACCGACCTGCGCGGCCGATTTGAGGCCGTCGTCGATGCTGACGCGATGGGGCGGCTGGAACTGGTTCTGGCCGAGGTGATGAACAACGTGGCCGAACATTCCGGAACGCCGGGCGTCGCGCCAGGGCTGATGCATCTATGCGTGGTGATGCACGACAGCGGCCTTTCCTGTGCCATCACCGACAATGGCAACCAGCTTCCTCCCGACTGCCTGAGGCCGCGTGCCCTGCCCGTCATGGACCCGTTGGACCTGCCCGAAGGCGGCTTCGGGTGGTTCCTGATCCAGGGACTGACGCATTCGCTGTGCTATTACCGCGAAGACCACCGCAATTGCCTGGCCTTCACCGTGCCCTGGCACCCGTTCAGTTGAGCTGACCCATCAGCGGATAGCGCCCGTCCTCGAAATCGCCGAACATCTCCATCACCTCCGGGTGGTCCAGCGGCTCGCCCGACGGGTCGGGAACCAGATTCTGCTCGGACACATAGGCCACGTAATAGGTGGCCTCGGTTTCGGCATACAGATGATAGAACGGCTGGTCCTTCGCCGGGCGCACATCCTCGGGGATCGAATCGTACCATTCCTGGGTATTGGCAAATTCCGGGTCCACGTCGAAGATCACCCCCCGGAACGGGCGATGCCGGTGACGGACGACCTGACCGAGGCTGTATTTGGCGATGCGGTGATGGGCCTGCTGCATGAGTGTTCGACTGCACCTGTTGTCAAAGCTGTCAGGCGTTTTAGCCCTCTGGCGCGATTCTGTCCACCGGATCACCGGCATTTGCACCATTTCAGACCCGGCAGCCTGTCTTGCGGATGGCCCATGGTCACTGGCTGGGCGCGGCCGGGCTGCCGTCGGGGGGCAGGGGTACCGTGGACATCGACACCTTGGCGGACCCCTCGCTCAGTTCACTGGCGTGGGCCAGATAGATCAGAACGCGATTTTCCGCGTCATAGATGCGCTTGACGCGCAACGACTTGAACAGCAGCGACCGGCCTTCGCTGAAGACATCCTCGGGTGTTCCCGGTTGCAGCCCGCCAACATCGACCGGTCCGGTGCGGGTGCATTGGATGGCGCTGTTCGACGGGTCTTCGAACCAGTTGCCCTGGCTGAGACGATCCAGAACCGAACGGTCGAAATAGGCCAGATGACAGGTGACGCCCCCCACCGCGGAATCGGCGATCGCCTCGATCACGATATCGTTGCCCATCCAGTCCACGCCGACCTGCGCGATCTCCTCGGCCTGGGCCGGGCTTTGGGCCAGAAGGGGCAGAAGGCAAAGAGCAGTGGCCGTTATGCGCATGGCATGGTCTCCGGTTCCAAGGACGTGCGTCCATCATCGGTCAGCAGATATACAGCGCCCGCCTCGATCGCCACCGCGCACAGGGGACGGCCATAGGCCGCGCCGCCATCGACGTTCAGGCGGTTGCCGTAATGCGTCGCGGTCTGGATCGCGGTATGGCCGTGGACCACCAGCGGGCCATGGTCATGGGCGCTGTTCAGGAAGCCCTGCCTGATCCAGACCAGATCCTCCTCGGTCTGATCGCACAGATCGACCCCGGGCCGCACCCCGGCATGGACCACCAAGGCCAGCGGATGCAGGAAATACAGGGGCAGGGATGCCAGATAAGCGATATGATCCGCAGGCACCGCGCGCCTGGCCTCGGCCAGCAGGCGCTGGGGAGGCAGGGTGGTATCGACGCCATAGGATCGCAGCGTTTCGGGCGCGCCCAGGCTGGAATGCAGCGTCCAGTGTTCCCGGGAACTCAGCCCCGGATCGACCCATTCGGGCTGCAAAAGGTATTGGGGCAGGAAACGGTCATGATTGCCCCGTGTCACGATCCAGGGCCGGCCCTGGGACTGTCCGGTCATCAGGTAATCGACGACGCCGCGCGAATCGGGTCCCCGGTCGATCAGGTCGCCGACATGGGCGATCACCGCGTCCCGGCCGCCGTCGCGAAAGATACGCTCATGCGCGGCCTTCAGCTTGTCCAGATGCCCGTGGACATCGCCAATGACGTAAAGCGGCATCCCCGTGCCCCCGCGTGATGAAAACCGCGCCCCCTGCGTAAGGGGACGCGGCGGGATCGTCAAACCTCGAACTGCAAGCGGCGGGCCTGCAGGAACTTGCCGGTCTTCTGCAAGGCCGCCAGAGCCTCGTCGCTGATCGCCTCGTCCAGATACAGGATCGCTATGGCGTCGTTGCCCTGCGCCGACCGGCCCAGGGTAAAGTTCGCGATGTTCACGCCCAGATCGCCCAATGTGGTGCCCAGCGCGCCGATCACCCCCGGCACGTCCTTGTTGCGGGTATAGAGCATATGCGCCCCCACCTCGGCGTCGATGGTGATGCCGCGGATCTGGATGAAGCGCGGCTTGCCGTCGCTGAACACCGTGCCGGCGATGGACCGTTCGCGCGTGTCGGTGACGACGGTCAGCTTGATATAACCCTCGAAGACGCCGGCCTTGTCCTGGGTCGTGGTGGCCACCTGCACGCCGCGTTCCTTGGCCATCACCGGGGCCGACACCATGTTCACGTCCGGGTTGGTGGCCTTCATCACGCCGGCGATGACAGAGGCGTTCAGCGCGTTCAGGTTCATCGTCGCGGCCACGCCGTCATACAGCACGTTGATGGCCTTGATCGGCTCGTCCGTCATCTGGCCCACGAAGGCGCCCAGATGGCCCGCCAGCCTGATCCACGGCCCCATGACGGCGGCTTCCTCGGCCGTGACCGAGGGCATGTTCAGTGCGTTCTGCACCGCGCCCGTCAGCAGGTAGTCCGACATCTGCTCGGCCACTTGCAGGGCCACGTTCTCCTGCGCCTCGGTGGTCGCCGCGCCCAGATGCGGGGTCACGACGACATTCGGCAGGTTGAACAGCGGGCTGTCGGTTGCGGGTTCCACGGCGAAAACGTCAAAGGCGGCCCCAGCGACGCGCCCGTCCTTCAGCGCCTCGGCCAGCGCCTCCTCGTCCACCAGGCCGCCGCGGGCGCAGTTGATGATCCGCACGCCGGGCTTCAGCCTGGCGATCGCCTCGCGCGAGAGAATGTTCCGGGTCTTTTCGGTCAAGGGGACATGGAGGGTGATGAAATCCGCGCGGCCCAGCAGCTCGTCGAGCTCCACCTTGGTCGCGCCGATCTCCTTGGCGCGCTCCTCCGACAGAAAGGGGTCATAGGCCAGCACCTTCATGTGCAGCCCCAGGGCGCGGTCGATGACGATGGACCCGATATTGCCCGCGCCGATCACGCCCAGGGTCTTGTTGAACAGTTCGACCCCCATGAAGCGGTTCTTTTCCCACTTGCCCGCATGGGTGCTGGCCGACGCCTCGGGCAGTTGCCGGGCCACGGCGAACATCATCGCGATGGCATGTTCGGCGGTGGTGACGCTGTTGCCGAAGGGCGTGTTCATCACGATCACGCCCTTCTTGCTGGCCGCCGGGATGTCCACATTGTCCACCCCGATCCCGGCCCGGCCGATCACCTTGAGATTGGCCGCGCTCTGCAACAGCTTTTCCGTCACCTTTGTCGCGGACCGGATCGCCAGCCCGTCATACTGGCCGATCACCTCGGCCAGCCTGTCCTTGTCCTTGCCCAGATCGGGCAGGTAATCCACCTCGACGCCGCGATCGCGAAAGATCTGGACGGCGGTTTCCGACAGCTTGTCGGAGACGAGAACCTTCGGCATGTCATTCATCCTTGTCTGGGAACGTCCGGGCATGGCCACGCTGACGCCCTGCTTCTTCGTTGAAAAATACCCCGGGGGTCCGGGGGCTGGCCCCCGGTCCCGCCGCCTACTGGGCGGCCAGTTCGGCGCGATAGGCCCATTCGATCCAGGGCATCAATGCCGCGACATCGCTGGTTTCCACCGTCGAGCCGCACCAGATCCGCAGGCCCGGCGGCGCATCGCGATAGGCGCCCGCATCCAGCGCCACGCCTTCCTTCTCCAGCCGCTTGGCAACGGCCTTGGCGAAGGCAGCGCCGTCCCTGATGGCCGGATCGGTGAAACGCAGGCAGACGCTGGTGGTCGATGCGGTGGCCGGATCCTCGGCCAGATCGGCGATCCAGTCCTTGCCCGCGATGAAATCGCGCACCGCGGCCGCATTGGCATCCGCCCGTGCGATCAGCGCCTTGAGCCCGCCCAGGGACTGCGCCCATTTCAGCGCGACCAGGTAATCCTCGACCGCCAGCATGGACGGCGTGTTGATCGTCTCGCCCTGAAAGATGCCCTCGATCAGCTTGCCGCCCTTGGTCAGGCGAAAGATCTTGGGCAGCGGCCAGGCAGGAGTATAGGTTTCCAGACGCTCGACCGCGCGGGGGGACAGGATCAGCATCCCATGCGCGCCCTCTCCGCCCAGCACCTTCTGCCAACTGAAGGTGACCACATCCAGCTTGTCGAAGGGCAGGTCCATGGCGAAGGCGGCGCTGGTCGCGTCGCAGATGGTCAGGCCCGCGCGATCCGCCGGGATCGCGTCGCCGTTCGGAACGCGCACGCCGCTGGTGGTGCCGTTCCAGGTAAAGACGACATCCTTGTCGAAATCGACCTGCGCGAAATCGACGATCCTGCCGTAATCGGCCTTGCGGACGGTCGCGTCCAGCTTCAACTGCTTGACCGCATCCGTGACCCAGCCCTCGCCGAAACTTTCCCAAGCCAGCATCTCGACCGGGCGGGCGCCCAGCAGGGTCCACATCGCCATCTCGACCGCGCCGGTGTCAGAGCCGGGGACGATGCCGATGCGATAATCGGCGGGGACGCCCAGAACCTCGCGGGTCAACGCGATCGCCTCGGCCAGCCTGGCCTTGCCGACAGCCGCGCGGTGCGAGCGGCCCAGGGGCGCGTCCGACAGCATGTCCAGCGAATAATGGGGAATCTTGGCGCAAGGGCCAGAAGAAAAGCGCGGATTGACCGGGCGCGCAGCCGGGATCGTCAGATCCTTCATGTCAGCCTTCCAGCTAAAAGCCCTTCGTTGGGGAAGGGTGTCCCGCCGCCGGGAATAGCTTTCCCAAGGGCATCTGGCAAGCGGAAAGCAGGCTTGGCCCTAGGCACGGTCGCCGAAGATGGCCGATCCGACGCGCACATGGGTCGCACCCTCGGCGATCGCGGATTCGAAATCCGCGCTCATCCCCATGGAAAGATGGGGCAGGCCATGGTCGTGGGCCAGGCGGCGCAGCAGACGGAAATGGGGCAGGGGGTCGTGGCCTTCGGGCGGGATGCACATCAGGCCCGACGGCGACAGGCCAAGGTCATGGCACGACGACAGGAACACCGGCAGTTCGTCGGCAAGAATCCCGGCCTTCTGAGGCTCGTCACCGGTATTGACCTGGATAAACAGGTGCGGGCTGCGCCCCTGCTGATCGGCCTGCTGGGCCAGCTTGCGCGCCAGGGTCATGCGGTCCAGCGTGTGGATGGCGTCGAACAGGTCCACCGCAGCCTTGGCCTTGTTGGATTGCAGCGGGCCGATCATGTGCAATTCGACCCCCGGCCAGCGATTCCGCCAGTCGGGCCATTTGCCTTGGGCTTCCTGCACGTAATTCTCGCCAAAGACGCGGTGGCCCGCATCCAGAACGGCGGTCACGCGCCCCTCGGGCTGCACCTTGCTGACCGCGATCAGCGTCACGCTGCCTGGCGCGCGCCCGGCCCGTTCCTCGGCCGCGGCGATGCGGCGCTTGATGTCATCCAGTCCCATGAGGCGACAAGACAAAAAGAAAAGAGCGGGCGCAAGGCCCGCTCCTCAAGTTTGACGTCCGATCCTTGGGATCAGAAGTCGAAGCGCACGCCCATGTCGGCGGTCACGCGCTCGTCATACCCACGCTGGACCGAGGCACCCAGACGGGCACCGCCCAGGTCGTAGTTGACGCCGATGCCGTAGGCATTGTCGGATTCATTGTCTTCGTCGTCGTTGTTGGCGACATAGGCTTCGATGTTGGTCAGGCCGTCAGCCAGCGTATAATCGCCATACAGGGTGAAGGTATCACCCACATCCGCGTCGCTGTCGTTGCTGGCGTCGATGTAGTTCAGGCCGACCCGAGCGTTTTCCATGACGGCATAACGCCCGCCCAGGAACAGGATGTCGTTGTCCTCGACCCCGCCACCGTCCATCACGTAGGCGCCGGACAGTTCCAGACGGTCGTTCCACTTGTAGTCGACCGAGAAGCCCAGTTCCTCGTCGTCGGCAATCAGGCCCGACTGGTCCGGATCGATATAGGACACGCGAACGGTTGCGCCTGCGATCGAGTAACGCGCCGCGATCCCGTTATAGGTCGAGAGCTCTTCAACGTCATTGCCGTCGATGATGCCATCGCCGTTCACGTCAACGATAGCCTGAGCCAGTTGGTTGTTGTAGCGATCCGAGTCATAGGCAAAGAAAGTGCCGCGGCGAACGAGGTCGCGGTCATACGAGCCAAGTTCCGATGCGTAGAGCAGGCCGGCCGTATCGAAGGCGGTATCGACGTTGCCGACCTCGACCGTCAGGCCGCTGCTGGTCACGAACAGCTTGCCGGCGTTCAGTTCGCCTTGGCTGCCACGCGAACTGCTGTTCTGGTCCCACTGCAGACGGAAGCGGGCACCGAAATCCACGCCCTGTTCGCTGGAGGTGGCGGCGTCGATGTTCATCCGCAGGCGCGAGACGATCTGGGTTTCGTTCACGCCGCGTGCGTCCTGGGCATCGGTGTTTTCCTGGTAAATGATACCGGTCCGGCCGTAACCCGAGATGGTGACGTCGGCAGCAGCCACACCGGCGGTCAGGATCAGCGCGGTGGAGGCGATAAGAGCCTTTTTCATGGTCAAGTTCCCTCTTGTCTCTCTGATGCCCAAACCGGCATTACCGCCTTGGGTATGCTGCCTGTTTCCCCCGTCCGGTTCCGCGATGCAACGAAATCGCGCAAGCCCGGCGGCCTTGGTCCGGCCTGTGATGCACAAGGGCCACACCCTTTCGTGACCAAAGCAATGCGGCTTTCGCATCGCTGCGGCCAAGGCGCTTGTCGGGCAGGGCCCATCCGGGCTAAAGCTGACGCCGACATGACAAACGCCCACGGGGGCGGGGGGACCGCATGATATTCGCACAGGCCGCGCGCATCGTGATGGCGGCAACGCTTTGCGCCGGACTGGCCGCGTGCGGCGGCAGCGGCCGTTCGTCCGAAGGGCCTGACGGGTCCGACATGCGCCCCGAGGTGCGGCGCACGACGATCTGGGACGCGCTGCGCAGTTCGGAAAACCCCAATACCACGGTGGGCGTGAACAAGTACCTGTGGAACGCCAGCCTCGAGGTGCTGAACTTCCTGCCGGTGCAGACGGTCGATCCCTTTACCGGGGTGATCCAGACCGGCTATGGCACGCCGCCGGGCGGCGGGCGGTCCTATCGCGCGACGATCAAGATCGCCGACCCGGCGCTGGATGCGCGCAGCCTGAAGCTGTCGCTGCAAGGCCCCGGCGGGGCGGCGGTGGAACCCGGCACCGTCCGCGCGGTCGAGGACGCGATCCTGACCCGCGCGCGGCAGTTGCGCATCCAGGACGGGCGGCTCTAGCAGGGCAGCCCACTGGACCCGCCATCCGCCGCCGTATAAACCCGGCGGCGACGCATGACGAAGGTCCGCACGATGCCCTATGATCCCTCCGGTCTTGAACCCCGCTGGCAGGCCGCCTGGGAACAGGCGGGCAGCTTTACAGCGATCCGCGACGACCGGCCCAAGTATTACGTGCTGGAGATGTTCCCCTATCCGTCCGGGCGCATCCACATGGGGCATGTGCGCAACTACACGATGGGCGACGTGGTGGCGCGGTTCAAGCGCGCCCAGGGGTATTCGGTCCTGCACCCGATGGGCTGGGACGCCTTCGGGATGCCCGCCGAGAATGCCGCGATGGAACAGGGCGGCCATCCGCGCGACTGGACCTATGCCAACATCGCCACCATGCGCGACCAGTTGCGCCCGCTGGGCCTGTCCATCGACTGGAGCCGCGAATTCGCCACCTGCGACGACGCCTATGTGGCCCAGCAGCAGGCGCTGTTTCTGGACATGCTGGACGCCGGTCTGGTTACCCGCAAGTCGGCCCAGGTGAACTGGGACCCGGTGGACATGACGGTGCTGGCCAACGAACAGGTCATCGACGGCAAGGGCTGGCGGTCGGGCGCCCCGGTGGAACGGCGCGAGCTGACCCAGTGGTTCTTCCGCATCTCGGATTATTCCGACGAATTGCTGGCGGCGCTGGACGGGCTGAGCGGCTGGCCGGAAAAGGTGCGGCTGATGCAGTCGAACTGGATCGGCAAGTCGCGGGGGTTGCAGTTCCGGTTCAAGACGGTGGACGCGCCCGAGGGGTTCGAGGCGATCGAGGTCTATACGACGCGTCCGGACACGCTGATGGGCGCCAGCTTCGTGGCGCTGTCGCCCGATCATCCGCTGGTCCGCGATCTGGCGGCGGCGGATCCCAAGGTCGCCGCATTTGTCGAGGACTGCCGCAGGATCGGCACCACCGAGGAAGCCATCGAGACCGCGCCCAAGCTGGGCTTCGATACCGGCCTGACCGTGCGTCACCCGCTAGACGCAGACTGGCACCTGCCGATCTGGATCGCGAACTTCGTGCTGATGGATTACGGCACCGGCGCGATCTTCGGATCGCCCGCCCATGACGAACGCGACCATGGATTCGCGACGAAATACGGGCTGCCGATCCGCGCGACCTTCGGCGAACGCGGGATGTCGCTGGAACAGGCCGATGCGATGGTCGCCACGGCGCCCTATGTGCCGCCGAAAACCGAAACCGTCACCTATGTCCGCGGTTTTTCAGGCGCGTCGGACCAGACCGGAGAGGCCGCCGTGGATGCCGCCATCGCCCATGCCGAGGCGAACGGCTGGGGCGAGGCCGTGACCAAGTTCCGGCTTCGCGACTGGGGCATCTCGCGCCAGCGGTACTGGGGATGCCCGATCCCGGTGCTGCATTGCGATGCCTGCGGCACGGTCCCCGAGGCCAAAGCGAACCTGCCGGTGCTGCTACCGCAGGATGTGACCTTCGACGTGCCGGGCAACCCGCTGGACCGCCACCCGACCTGGCGCCAGGCCACCTGTCCGCACTGCGGCGGGGCCGCGCGGCGCGAGACGGACACGATGGACACCTTTGTCGATTCGTCCTGGTATTACGCGCGCTTCACCTCGCCCCATGCAGCGACGCCGACAACCCAAGCGGATGCCGATTACTGGATGAACGTGGACCAGTACATCGGCGGCATCGAACACGCGATCCTGCATCTGCTGTATTCGCGGTTCTTTGCCCGCGCGATGGTCAGGACCGGGCACCTGCCGGAGAGTGCCAAGGAGCCGTTCGACGCGCTGTTCACGCAGGGGATGGTGACGCACGAGATTTACATGACCCGCGACGACCGGGGCCGTCCGGTCTATCATTTGCCCGGCGATGTGACAGACGGCAAGCTGGCCGATGGCACGGCGGTCGAAATCATCCCCTCGGCCAAGATGTCGAAATCCAAGAAGAACGTCGTCGATCCGGTCAACATCGTCGCCAATTTCGGCGCCGATACCGCCCGCTGGTTCATGCTGTCCGACAGCCCGCCCGAACGCGACGTGGAATGGACCGCCGCCGGGGCCGAGGCCGCGCACAAGTTCCTGGCTCGTGTGTTCCGTCTGGCCGAGGAGGCGCCGGTCGATGGGGACGACGATCCCGACCTGACCCGCGCCGCGCATCGCGCGATCGCCGACGTGACCCGGGCCATCGAGGGGTTCGCCTTCAACAAGGCCGTCGCGAAAATCTATGAATTGGCGAACGCCGCGGGCAAGTCCAGGGCCGGGGGGGAATCCCGCAAATCCGCCCTGCGCATCATGGCGCAACTGATGGGGCCGATGGTGCCGCATCTGGCCGAGGATGTCTGGGCCATGGCCGGGGGTCAGGGCCTGCTGGTCGATGCGCCCTGGCCAAAGGCCGATCCGGCGATGCTGGAGGATGATACCATCATCCTGCCGATCCAGATCAACGGCAAGCGCCGGGCCGAGATCCTGGTGGCCAAAGACATGCCCAGGGACCAGATCGAGGCAATGGTGCTGGCCGACGAAACCGTGCGCCGGTTCCTGGAAGGCGCGGCGCCCAAGAAGCTGATCGTGGTGCCGGGGCGGATCGTCAATGTGGTCGCCTGACCGCATCCCCCGGCGCGCAGCCCTGCTGGGGCTGCTGGCCGTCGCGGGCTGCGGGCTGACGCCGGTCTATGGCCCGAACGGCGCCGGGCGGCGGCTGTTCGGCAAGGTCCGCCCGCGCGATCCCGACACCTATCAGGATTTCGCCTTCAACCGCCGCCTGGGCGAACGCCTGGGGGGCGAGGGGTCGGACTTCGACCTGGATTACCGCCTGACCGTGGGGGTGGTGCCCCAGGCCATCACCACCGACGAGGTGACGAACCGCTATGCCCTGAACGGCACCGCGGATTTCACGCTGACCGACCGGACGGGCCGGGTGCTGGCACAGGGCCGGGTCAGCAACTTTTCGTCCTATTCCACCACCGGCACCACCATCGCCACCCTGACCGCCGAAGGCGACGCACGCAATCGCCTGGCCGAGATGCTGGCCGATCAGGTCGTCACGCGGCTGCTGGCGGCGTCCGGCCAACTTCCGGGATGATCCTGAAGGGTGCGGAAATCGCGCGCTATCTGGCCCGGCCCGACCCCTCGCGTCCGGCGCTGCTGATCCATGGGCAGGATCCCATGCGCGTGGCCATGAAGCGCGTCGAGGCGGTCAGGACTCTGACCGGCGAAAAGGCCGACGAGGAAATGCGGCTGACCCGTATGCCCGGCGCAGGACTGCGCAAGGACGCCGCGCAACTGCTGGATGCGGTAAAGGAAGTGGGCTTCTTTCCCGGCCCGCGCGTGGTTCTGGTCGAGGATGCGCCCGATGCCGCCGCCGATGCCATCCGCGCGGCGCTGTCGGACTGGAAGCCGGGCGATGCGGTGATCGTCGTCACAGCGGGCGCGCTGGGCAAGGCATCCGCCCTGCGCAAGCTGTTCGAGCCGCATCCGGCCGCCGTCGCCGCGCCGATCTATGACGATCCGCCGGCCGAGGACGAAGTGGCGCGGTGGCTGGCCGATGCCGGGCTGCGTCAGGTGCCGCCCGCCGCGATGCGCGAGATGATGGTTCTGGCCCGCGCGCTGGATCCGGGCGACCTGCGCCAGACCATCGAAAAGATCGGCCTTTACAAGCACGGCGATCCCCAGCCGCTGACGACGGACGAGATCGCCCTGATGGCCCCCGCGACCATCGAGGCCGACCTGGACGAACTGATCCACACCGTCGCCGAACGCCGCGAGGCCGAATTCGGCCCGATGATGCGCCGGATCGAGGGGCAGGGCGTGAACCCGGTCACGCTGTGCATCGCCGCCCTGCGCCATTTCCGCGCCCTGCATCTGGCCGCCGCCGATCCGGCCGGTCCGGGCGTGGCGCTGTCGCGGATGCGTCCGCCGGTGTTCGGTCCGCGCCGCGACCGGATGGAACGGCAGGCGCAGGCCTGGGGCATGGGACCGCTGGAGGAGGCGGTGCGGTCGCTGCTGGACACCGACCTGACCCTGCGCAGCAGCACCCGTGCGCCGCAGATGGCGCTGGTGGAACGCACCCTGATCCGCCTGGCGATGACACGGGGACGGCGGTGACCGAAATCGTCGATGCGCTGGTGATCGGCGCGGGACCGGCCGGACTGATGGCGGCCGAAGCCTTGATGGCGCCGGGCCGCCGCGTCCTGGTGGCCGAAGCGATGCCCACGCCCGCGCGAAAATTCCTGATGGCGGGCAAGTCGGGGCTGAACCTCACCAAGGACGAGCCGTTCGAGGCGTTCGTGCAAAGCTTCGCCCCTGGCAGCGGGGTACTGCCCGGGGCGCCGGGATATTTCGGCGGAAAAGAACGATTCGGGCCTGCCGAAGTCATGGCCTGGGCGCGGGGCCTGGGGATCGACCTGTTCACCGGATCGACCGGGCGGGTGTTCCCGACGGGCATGAAGGCCTCGCCCCTGTTGCGGGCCTGGCTGGCGCGGTTGCGGGGGGGCGGAGTGGAACTGCGAACCCGCTGGCGCTGGACGGGGGCCGGGTTCCGGTTCGAAACCCCCCAGGGAATGCGCGATGTCGCGCCGCGCGTGGCCGTTCTGGCGCTGGGCGGGGCAAGCTGGCCGCGGCTGGGATCGGATGGGGCCTGGGTGCCGTGGCTGGAGGCGGCGGGGGTCCGGGTCATGCCGCTCCGGCCTGCGAACATGGGTTTTCACGTCGCCTGGTCGCCGCAGATGGCGCGCCACTTCGGATCGCCGGTCAAGGGCGTCGCCCTGCACGCGGGCGGGCTGAACAGCCGGGGCGAATGGATCATCGGGGCCGGGGGAATCGAGGGCGGCGGGGTTTACGCGGTATCAGCGCCGCTGCGCGACGGGGCCGCGGGCCATGTGGATCTGGCGCCCGATCTGGACCCGCCCGCCTTGGCCGCGCGGTTTGCAAGGCCCAGGGGCAGGCTGTCGTTGGGCAACTGGCTGCGGCGGGTGCTGGAGGATCCGGTCAAGGTCGCGTTGATCCTGGAATGGACCCGGCCCCTGCCGCTGTCTGCGGCCCCAGGTGGCTGGGCTGCCCTGGCCAAGGCCCTGCCGCTGCGCCATGACGGACCGATGGGCTTGGACCGCGCCATTTCCTCGGCCGGGGGCCTTGCCTGGGATTCGGTCACGGCGGATCTGGAGTTGCGCGCCATGCCCCATGTCTTTGCCGCGGGCGAGATGCTGGACTGGGAGGCGCCCACGGGCGGCTATCTGCTGACGGCCTGCCTGGGCAGCGGGTTGCACGCCGGACGGGCAGCAGCCGCACGGCTTGACGCCAGAGCGCCCCATGGCGGCGGGCCGGGCTTGAAGATCTGAGCCTTTGAAGATCAGAACGGAACCTGCCCGCCATCCGGAAAGGCTTTTCATGGCCTATACGATCACGCCCTTCACCCCCGAGACGCGCCGACGGATCGACGCCTTTTTCACCGGTCCGGAGCAAGGCACGCGCCCCTGTCCGGACCGAAAGCCGCCCCAGGACCATATCGGGACGACTGGTTCGAAATCGGATTCCGGGCCGGCGGCCCTGGGACCGGGCTGTGGCCGGATCGTGGCTATGAGGTCCCGTCGCCTTTCCAGTCGATCACCATCTGGGTCTGCGTGACGATCGCCGCCACCTTGCCGTCGCCGCGCGTGATGGTGGTCTGCCAGATCTGCGTCGTGCGACCCAGGTGCAGCGGCAGGGTGACCGCCCGGGCGGTATCGCCCAGCCGGATGGGACGCAGGAAATTCGTCTTGCTTTCCAGCGTGGTGGTCGATTTTCCGGGCGGCAGGTTCAGGAATGTGCCGGTGCCCCCGGCATTGTCGGCCAGCCCCATGATCGCGCCGCCGTGAAGCACGCCGTTGCGGTTGGCAAGCGCGCGGGTCACGGGCATCTCGAACTCGACCCGCTGGGGGGTCGCCGAAACCAGGCGGGCGCCGATATGGATGGCGAATTCGGGCTGATCCTCGGCCTCGCGCCGGATGTGGTCGTCGCTCATGCGGTGTTTTCCCCCTGCTGCCCGGCCATATCAACCGGCCGGCCCGGCAAAGGGCAAGCCCTCAGGCCCGGCGGCACGCCACAAGTTGCGACCGGTACATCTGGGCGCGCTGTCCGACATCGTTCGCGACCCGGACCAGCCAGGGCTTGTTCAGATAGGACTGGCGCGCGAAACCCGAACGCCCCTCGTGATAGGCCAGGTATTGCGCGCCTGCATCGGCCTTGGAGATGCCCAGGCTGCGGGTCGAGTTGTGCATGTACCAGCCCATGAAGTCGGTCGCGTGGCGGATGTTGTCGCGCTGGGCGCGGCGGTTTCCCGTGGCCTTCTGATATTCCTCCCACGTGCCGTCGAGCGCCTGTGAATAACCGAAAGCACTGGACTGGCGTCCGATGGGGATCACGCCAAGCGCGTATTGATGCGGCGTGCGGGCATCGCCGATGAATTTCGATTCCTGATAAAGCGTGGCCATCTGCACCGGGACGGGCACGCCCCATTTGCGTTCGGTGGCCTTCATCGCCCGGAAATAGGCCGGACGTTCCGCCACGATGGCGCAGGCGTTGTCCAGTTGCCGAGGGGCCGAATAATTGCCGCCGCCGCATGATGCGACCAGCCCCACGATCGCCAGTTTCAGAAGCCTGCTCATCCTGCCCTCTTGTCGTTTTTCCGAACTATTACGGAAAATCACGGCAGGGTGAAATCACAAAGCCGGAAGCTCAGACGGACAGGACCGCCTGCACCGCCCGCTGCCAAGCGGAATAGCGCCGATCCCGCTCGGCCTCGGGCATCAGCGGTTCGAACCGGCGGTCAAGCTGCCAGGCCCGGGCATAGTCATCGGGCGGCGGGCACAGCCCCGCGCGATAGCCGGCCAGCCAGGCGGCGCCTTGCGCGGTCGTTTCGGTGTTGGCGGGCCGGTCCACCGGGGCGCCCAGGATGTCGGCCAGGAATTGCATGGCCGGTTCGCTGGCCGTCATGCCGCCATCGACACGCAGAACGGCATCGCCCGCCTGGGGCCAGTCGGCGCGCATCGCCTCCAGCAGGTCGCGGGTCTGAAAGCCCACGCTTTCCAGCGCCGCACGGGCGAATTCGGCGGGGCCGGTGCTGCGGGTCAGGCCAAACACCGCGCCGCGCGCATGGGGTGCCCAGTGCGGGGCGCCAAGGCCGGTGAAGGCCGGGACCATGATGACCTGCTGGCTGTCGTCGGCCTGTCCGGACAGGGATTGGGTTTCGCTGGCCTCGCGGATCAGCCGCAGCCCGTCGCGCAGCCACTGCACCACCGCGCCGGCAATGAAGATGCTGCCTTCCAGTGCATAGGTCGTCGTGCCGTCCAGGCGATAGGCGATGGTGGTCAGCAGCCGGTTCTGCGATCGCACCGCCTGATCCCCGGTGTTCAGCAGCGCGAAACAGCCGGTGCCATAGGTGGACTTCATCATGCCGGGCTGAAAGCAGGCCTGCCCCACGGTCGCGGCCTGCTGGTCGCCCGCCACGCCCAGAATCGGGATTGCCCGCCCGAACAGGTCGGGTCGCGTGGTGCCGAAATCGTCGGCGCTGTCGCGGACCTCGGGCAGCAGCGCGGGGGGGATGTCGAACAGCCGGCACATGTCGTCGGACCATTCCCCCCGGCGGATGTCGTACAGCAGCGTCCGGCTGGCATTGGTGGCGTCGGTGACATGGGACTGGCCGCCGGTCAGCTTCCAGATCAGAAAGCTGTCCACGGTGCCGAAGGCCAGATCGCCGGCCCGGGCGCGGTCGCGCGCCCCGTCCACATGATCCAGCAGCCAGGCGATCTTGGTGGCGCTGAAATAAGGGTCCAGCAGCAGCCCGGTCGTCTCCGTGACCTGATCCTCGGCCCCTTCCTCGCGCAGGCGGTTGCAGACATCGGCGGTGCGCCGGTCCTGCCAGACGATCGCGCGGTGAAGAGGTTCGCCTGTCTTGCGGTCCCAGATCACGACGGTTTCGCGCTGGTTGGTGATGCCGATGGCGTCGATCCGGGGGGCACCCGCCTTTTCGATGGCGGCGCGGGCGGTGCCGGCACTGCTGGTCCAGATGTCGTCCGGATCGTGTTCGACCCAGCCCGATTGCGGGAAATGCTGCGGGAATTCATGCTGCGCGCGGGCCTGCACGCGCAGGTCGTCGCTGAAGACCAGGGCACGAGACGAGGTCGTTCCCTGATCCATGGCCAGTATCGTCATGCGTCTTTCCCCTGTTTCATCAACCCGCCGATGGCCGCCAGATCGTCGGCGCCCCGGTCCGCCAGCAGTCTTTCCAGTGATTCGTAGTGGCGCAGGACGTCGCGCCCCGTCGGCGTCACGGTTGCCCCGCCGCCGCCCGGACCGCCCCGGCTGCTGTCCACCAGCGGCTGGACAAAGGCCCTGTTCAGTTCCTCGACCAGGGACCACGCGCGCTTGTAGCTCATGCCCATGCGTCGTCCGGCGGCCGAGATCGAGCCATGTTGCGCGATCAGCCGCAAAAGCTGCGCCTTGCCCGGTCCCAGCACCAGCGGGGCGTCGTATTCCAGTCGCAGTTTGATCCGGGGGACACCCTTTTCCATCGCGATTCGGTTCCCTGTCGCTCTGGCAACTTAGCCGCAGCCGCAGCGCCGAGGCAAACAGGGGTCACGATCCTCTTGCTGCATCGCAATCCGCCTCTATGCTGCACTGCAAAAACCAAGGGAGGTTCTTCATGTCCGCAAGCGAGATCGTCATCCTGTCCGGCGCCCGCACCGCCATCGGCACCTTTGGCGGCAGTCTGGCCGCCATTCCGCCGATCGACCTTGCGGCAACCGTCACCAGGGCGGCGATGGAACGCGCGAATGTGGCACCCGACCGGATCGGGCAGGTGGTCTTTGGCCATGTCATCAACACCGAACCCCGCGACATGTATCTGTCGCGGGTGGCGATGCTGGACGCGGGCATTCCCGACACCACGCCCGCCATGAATGTGAACCGGTTGTGCGGATCGGGGGTGCAGGCCATCGTGTCGGCGGCGCAGGCTCTGATGCTGGGGGATGCGGATTTCGCCGTCGCGGGCGGCGCCGAAAGCATGAGCCGCGCGCCCTATGCCGTCAGCTCGGCCCGGTTCGGCGCCAAGATGGGCGATCAGCGGATGATGGACATGATGACCGGCGCGCTGACCTGCCCGATGGGCACCGGGCATATGGGCGTGACGGGGGAAAACGTTGCGATCGAACACGGCATCAGCCGGCAGGCGCAGGACGAATTCGCGCTGGAATCGCAGCGCCGGGCGGCGGCAGCCATCGCCGCAGGGCATTTCCGCGACCAGATCGTGCCCATCGAGGTCAAGGGCCGCAATGGGCCGGTCAGCTTCGATACCGACGAACACCCCAAGGAAACCAGCCTGGACAGGCTGGCGGGCCTGAAGGCCGTGTTCAAAAAGGACGGCAGCGTCACCGCGGGCAATGCCAGCGGCATCAACGACGGTGCGGCGGCCCTGGTGCTGGCGCGGGCCGACGCGGCACAGGCGGCAGGTTTGACGCCGCGCGCGCGCATCCTTGGCTATGCGGTGGCGGGCGTGCGCCCCGAGGTGATGGGCATCGGCCCGGTCCCGGCGGTGGAATTGCTGACGAAACGCACGGGCCTGTCGGTCGGCGATTTCGACGTGATCGAATCGAACGAGGCTTTCGCCGCACAGGCCCTGGCGGTGAGCAAAAGGCTGGGGCTGGACCCGGCCCGTGTCAATCCCAATGGCGGCGCCATCGCTTTGGGCCATCCGATCGGCGCGACCGGCGCGATCATCACCGTCAAGGCACTGTATGAACTGGAGCGCAGGGATGCCCGCAAGGCATTGATAACCATGTGCATCGGCGGCGGACAGGGCATCGCGCTGGCCATCGAGCGGCTGTAGCATCTATCCCCGGTTATTCCCGGATCTGGTCAATTTTTTTGACCAGAACCCTTGACGGGCTGTCCTTTTTTGCGGTCTGTGCAAACGGATTTACGGGAGAGAGGATTCCATGGAGGGATTGTTGTTTGTGGCCGCACTGGTGCCGGTGCTGGCGGTGTTCGTCCTGCTGGTGGTGATGCGAAAATCGGCCAAGATGTCGATGCTGGTGGCCTATCTGGCGACCGTCGCGCTGGCCCTGCTGGTCTGGGGAGCCCCTGCCGAGCGTGTTGCCGGGGCGTCCGTTAACGGGCTGGTGACAGCGGCCACGCTGCTCTACATCGTGTTCGGGGCGATCCTGCTGCTGTATACGGTGCAGGAGTCGGGGGCGATCCGGGCGATCCGGCGCGGATTTACGGACATTTCGCCCGACCGCCGCATCCAGGCGATCATCATTGCCTGGATGTTCGGATCCCTGATCGAGGGGGCCTCGGGGTTCGGCACGCCCGCCGCGGTTGCCGCGCCGCTGCTGGTGGCGATCGGCTTTCCGGCCATGGCTGCCGTGATGGTCACGCTGATCATCCAGTCCACGCCCGTATCCTTTGGCGCGGTGGGCACGCCCATGCTGGTGGGCGTCAAGACCGGCCTGTCCAACAGCGACGAGGTGACGGCCGCGATCAGCCCCGCCACGCTGGACCAGTATGTGCCGGTGGTCGCGGCCAACGTGGCACTGATTCACACGCTGATCGGGTTCCTGATTCCGCTGCTGATGGTGGGGATGCTGACGCGGTTCTTTGGCCGCAGCCGCAGCTTTGCCGAAGGCTTCCGCGCCTGGAAATTCGCGCTGTTCGCGGGCCTGGCCTTCACGCTGCCCTATCTGCTGGTGGCGCGGGTGCTGGGACCGGAATTCCCGTCCCTGCTGGGCGGGCTGATCGGCCTGCTGATCGTGATTCCGGCAGCACGCGCGGGGCTGTTCATGCCCGACGACCGGTTCGATTTCCCGCCGCGCATCGAATGGGAACACGACTGGCAGGGCACGGTCGAGGCCGCCGACGCCGATGCCGAGCTTGCCCCCCATGGCGCGGCGGCGCGGCGCGAAATCTCGTTGCTGAGCGCCTGGATGCCCTATGTCATCGTGGCGGGCCTGTTGGTGCTGACGCGCACCATCGCGCCCTTGAAGGCCTGGCTGACGGGGCCGTCCACGACGCTGGCGGTGAACGACCTGTTCGGATCGGGGATCAATGCCTCGGCCCAGTTGCTGTATTCGCCGGGAACGGTGATGATCCTGGCTTCGCTGATCTCGGTCGCGCTGTTCCGGATGCGCGGGTCCGATTATGGACGGGCCTGGGCGATTTCCGGGCGAACCATGCTGGCCGCCGCGCCCGCGCTGCTGCTGGCGGTGCCGATGGTGCAGGTGTTTATCAACTCCGGGTCCGAGGGCATGGCGTCCATGCCGATCACCCTGGCGCAGGGCATGGCCGCCGCCACGGGCGACGCCTGGCCGCTGTTTGCGCCGATCGTGGGGGCGCTTGGCGCCTTCATCGCCGGGTCCAACACGGTGTCCAACATGATGTTCGCGCTGTTCCAGTTCTCGACCGCGCAGGGGATCGGCCTGGATCTGGCCGGCATCACGGCGGTGGTGGCGCTTCAGGCGGTTGGCGGCGCGGCGGGCAACATGATTTGCGTGCACAATGTGGTTGCGGCCTCGGCCACGGTGGGGCTGACCGACCGCGAGGGCGACCTGATCCGCAAGACGCTGATCACCATGGGCTACTATGTGGTGCAGGCAGGCCTGATCGGCATGGGCCTGATCCAGGGCGGGCTCTGGTGGGCCGCCGCCGTCGTGTGGGCCCTGGTCGTGATCGGCGGGATGCGCATCAATCAGGCGGGCCTGGAACCGGTGCGCCGCTGACGGAAAAGGGGGCCCAGGCCCCCTTTTGCCGGTCGCGCGCTTTCAAAAGGAACGGGCCGCCCGGATGGGGCGGCCCGCGAGATCCACGGAGATGGTCCGGTTAGGGATACGCGGATGGTCCGGTCCCAACCAGGGTTTACGACCCTCGGGGCTGCCCTCAGGCCACGGCCCCCCTGACTGTTCCGACACCTCTCTCCAATATCACTCTCGACACTGGACCACCTCCTTTCAATTGGTTGCCGTTATGGGGTGATGGTGCCACAGACCGATCCTGTGTCAATCAGATTGTTCGCCGGGTTCGCAACAAATTGCGCACCGCGATGCGGAAAGGCACAAGGGCAAGTATCGCCAGACCAAGCTTGACCAGCCAGTCGGCAGTTGCCAGCGAAATCCACAGCGCCGTGACCGGTCCTTGACCAAGCAGCGGAACCGCCTCGTTCGCCCAGCCGGTGTTGACGTCAGCCGGCAGGGCGGCGGTAAAGGCGATGCCAAAGAACAGCGCGGTATCCACGGCCGATCCGACAAAGGACGACAGGAACGGCGCCTCCCACCAGCGGCGGTTGCGAAGGGCGTCAAAGACCGCGATGTCGATCAACTGTGCGACGAAAAAGGCCACCCCCGATCCGACGGCGATTCGCAGCGTGGTCTTGTCCAGGCCCGCCGCGATCAGCGAACAGGAAACGCCGATGACAAAGCCCGCCAGTACGACCTGGCGGGCGGCACGGGCACCGTGGACACGGTTCATCACGTCCGTGACCAGAAAGGCGAAGGGATAGGTCAGGGCCCCCCAGGTCAGCCAGGAGCCGATCGGGAATTGCACAAGGATGTTCGAGGCCACGACGATGATGGCCATGGCAAGGATGCCGGGCAGATGGCGGGTCATTGATATTTCCGTTTTACAAGGTCGCGGAACAACTCGGTCCCGCAGACGCGCGGGACAGCGGGCGCCTTACGCCGCGCGTGCCCGGATTGTCAATCGCCCCCCTGTCGATGCCCCTTGCCGATCACCCCGTGTCAGTCGCGCAGCCGGTATTCGACCAGTTCGGTCCGCTGCACCAGCAGGAAGTTGTCGTCCGAGATCATCGTCAGCCGGATCCCCTGTCCGTCATGCCAGACCGAGATCCCTTCCAGATTATCGTATTGCAGGGGACGGGTGGTCAGCAGGATTTCCTCGTCCCGCGGTCCGGCCTCGGTCAACCGCATCCGCCGGATGCGCGAGGCGAATCCCAGGATGCCGCGAAAGTCGCGCTCCAGCAGGTAGAACCAGCCGTCGGGTCCGAAATCCCCGCCGACCGCAAGCCAGCGGGGATCGCGCCGGATTTCCCCGGCTTCGCCCCAGGTGTTGTCGCGAAACGTCAGGATCGGAAAGGGCTGGTTCTCGTCCCCCGTTCGCTCGGGCACCGCGTAAAGCGTGCCGTCCCGGATCGCCAGGGCCTCCAGCCCCGAATTGAGCCGCATTCCCGGCAGCCGAGGCGGCGGCTGCAACGCCCTGGCCGTGGCATCGGGGTTGTCGTAAAGGGCGACGCGGTCCAGCCCCTCGAAGCTGATCCAGATGGCCCCGTCATCGCCGATGGCCAGTCCTTCGCTGTCGCCGGTGTATCCGGGTGGCAGGGGCACGCCCTTGCTGTCCTTCAGATGCGCCCGCCCAGCGCTGTTCATGGCCCGGATCAATCCCTGCGAATCGCGCTCGATGCTGCCCCAGTACAACTGCGCGCGGTCGGTCAGTGCGTGAAAACCGGTGCCGTCCGGGCTGATCTCGATGCCCGAAAACCCCCCGAAGCTGGCCTCGCTGCCGGACCAGACATAGGTGCCGACATAATCCAGCGTCCGGGCCCATCCCGGCAGGGCGGTGCCCGACAGGATCAGTCCTGCAAGAACGGCCGTCAGCGGGCGGCGGCGACGGATCGGCATTGGGCGGGCAGTTCGCTGAGACGATAGGTCCGGGGATGGCGATAGTCGGGATCGGGCGGCGCGGGCCGCACGCGGCCGGGGTCGATGCGGTTCCGGATCCATTCGGCGGCCTCGGCGCAGCCGTCGCCGGGCGGCGGCGGGTCCTGCCGGTCGCAGATCGATCCGCGCGGGCAGGACAGCCGGACGTGAAAGTGATAGTCGTGGTTGTTGATCGGGCGGATCTTGCGCAGCCAGGAACGGTCGCCTTGTTCCATCCGGCACATGGCGACCTTGGCCACCGGATCGACCAGAATGCGTTCCACGCGGCGGTCGCGGGCGGCGGCGCGCATGATGGCCATATGCCCCGCATTCCAGTTCCCCGACAGCGCCACCCCCCGTCCGTCGGTGATCGAGACCGAGGACAGGCTTTCGCGTTGCTGGGGCGACAGGTTCAGCGACGACGGGGGCAGCATCCAGACATCGGCATCCAGCCCCGATTGATGGCTGGCATGGCCCGAGATCATCGGCCCGCCGCGCGGCTGGCTGAGATCGCCGATATACAGCCCGCCCCATCCGGCCTGCTGGGCCGCCCGCGACAGTCCGATCAGGAAGTTGACCAGTTCCGGGTGGCCCCAGTTGCGGTTCCGGGACAGGCGCATCGCCTGCCAGCTTGGCCCGCTTTCGGGAAGCTGCACGAATCCCTGTCCGCAGCCCCTGGAATAATAGCCGACGGACACCGCGGGCCCCTGCGAGGCGCTGCGGAAGCTGCCGAACACATCCTTGGCCAGCGGGTCGGCGGATGCGGGCATGGCAAGGCCGGCCAGGATGGCGGCGGCGGTCAGGAATCTGCGGATCACGGCTGTCCCTCTCCTTCCGGTTTTACCCAGCCTAGCAGAACAAGCGACAGGATAAACAGGACGATCAGGGGGGAAATGCCGATCCGCTGGTTTCCGGTCGCGTCGGTGACAGCCGCGATCAGCAGCGGGGCCAGAAACGCCGTGGCCTTGCCGGACAGGGCATAAAGCCCAAAGCCTTCGGTTGCGCGGGCTTCGGTCGTGTGACGGACCATCAGGGTGCGGCTGGCGGCCTGCAATGCGCCGCCCGCGCCGCCGATCAGCGCGCCGCACAGAAAAAACACCAGATCGGGCACGAAGAACCGTCCAAGCACCGGGTCCGGCGGCACGGCTAGGCCGAACAGGGTCTGGCGGTCCATGCCGACCACCACCACGCAGACGGCGGTCAGGACAAGGGTGGCGGCGACGATGACGGGTTTCGGCCCCCATCGCCGGTCGGCCCGCCCTCCGGCCCAACTGACGATGGCGGCGGCGACGGCGCTGACCACGCCAAAGACCCCCGCCAGGAACACCGGCCAGCCCAGGACCGTGCCGGCATAGACCCCGCCGAACCCGTAAAGCGCGTTCAGCGCGTCGCGCGACAGCATCGACGAGGCCAGCCATGCGGCCAGGCTGCGGCGGTGGCGCAGGCTGCGGATCAGCCTCCACAGATCCCGCAGGGCCGGGCCGATGCGGACGGGCTGGCGCGGGCCGCGCGGTTCGCGGACCCACAGAAAGAACGGGATCATGAAGACGGCATACCAGATCGCCACGAACGGTCCGACAAAGCGCGTGCCCTCGCGCGCCGCCGGGTCCAGCCCGAACAGCGGATCCAGCCCGATCAGCGTCCGGCCGTCGGGCGTTTCCTGAAACAGCGCCAGCATCACCCCCAGCGACACGACCCCACCCAGATAGCCGAAGGCATAGCCGGACCCGGACAGGCGGCCGACCTCGGCCCGGGGGGCAAGGCCCGGCAGCAGGGCATTGGTGAAGATCGTCGCGAATTCGACCCCGATCAGGCCGATGCCGAACAGCACGACCGCCTGCATCAGCGGGGGCTGGCTGGGCACCAGCAGCCACAGCCCCGCGGACCCCAGGACATACAGGATCGAAAAGAACCAGATCCACGGCATCCGCCGCCCCGATGTATCGGCCACGGCCCCCAGGATCGGCGCGCACAGGGCGATGATGATGCCGGTGACGGACAGCCCGTATCCCCACAGCGCCTGCGCCTGCGCCCCCGCCAGCCGCAGGTCGCCGCTGACATTCAGGAAGTGGCGCTGCGCGACCTCGGCAAAATAGACCGAGAAGATGAAGGTCAGCAGAAGGGTATGGAAAGGCTGGCTGGCCCAGTCAAAGAACCACCAGCCCCAGATCCGTTTGCGGTCCATCCGCCCCCCTGCGCGCATTTGCGGCCATAAGGCCCCAAGGCGCATCAGGCTGGCAAGTGGGCCTTTGCGTCAGGGGGCAGCACCGGCGGCCAGGGCCGCAGGGCGTCGGCATCCGCCCAGCCGGCGATCCAGTCGGGCAGGGGCGGGCTGTCGGGCGACGCGCCAATCGCGGCCATCACCTGCGCCGGGGCCACGATGCCGCCCGCCGATGTGATGGCCGACCGGATCAGCACCTGATTGCAGCAATCGGCGCCTCTCCACATCGACTGGTCCATATAGATGAATCGCTGATCCCACCCCGCCACGCGCGAGATCATCGTGAAGCGGTCAAAGGCGCGGATGCGGCGGCGATAGCGCACCGAACTGCCCGCCACGGTGATGCCCCATCGGCGCTGGCGCAGGATCGGGATCAGCCCGATGCGCTGGGCCATCGGGATGCGGCCCAGGTCGAACAGAGTCAGCGTGCGGCCGTTGTTCAGCTCGATCCACGGATCCAGATCCCATGGCCAGCAGATATGCGTCGAGACATGCGTTCCCGTGATTGCCAGCGGCGGGGCGTTGCGGAACTTGACCATCTCCTTGGCGAAACGGAACAGGGGATACATCGGACCTCGCGCGGCTGACCAGGGGCGGGGGTGGCGCGGACCCACGCAATCGTCAACAGGGGACGCTGCGGCAACTTGCTTGCGAAGGACGTCGCGCATCGCCATACCAGCACCGAACACGACGATGAGGGCATGATGGGAACGCTGTACGAAGCCTTGCAACTGATCCTGCAAGTGGTGTGGTTCGTGATGATCGTCCACATCATCATGTCATGGCTGATCAACTTCCAGGTGCTGAACCTGCGCCAGCCGCTGGTCGCGCAACTGTGGGACGGGCTGAACCGGCTGCTGGAACCGATCTATCGCCCGATCCGGAACGTGCTGCCCAACACCGGCGGGCTGGATCTGGCGCCGCTGATCGTGTTCATCATCATCATCATCCTGCAACGCGCCCTGGCGAACAATGCCGGCTTCTTCTATGGGATGTGATGCCTGATGACCTGCTGAGACAGGTCTGGGGCTTTGACGGATTCCGCCCCGGCCAGAAGGAGATCGTCCGGGCCGTCGCCGCCGGACAGGACGTGCTGGCGATCATGCCCACGGGCGGCGGCAAGTCGCTGTGCTTCCAGTTGCCTGCGCTGATGCGCGACGGGGTGACGGTGGTGATATCACCGCTGATCGCCCTGATGCGCGATCAGGTCCGCGCCCTGCGCGAGGCGGGCGTGGCCGCGGGTGCCCTGACCAGCGGCAACACGGACGAGGAAACCGACGCGGTGTTCCAGGCCCTGTCGCGGGGTGATCTGAAACTGCTCTACATGGCGCCGGAACGGCTGGCCTCGGGCGGGACGCTGACGCTGCTGCGCCGCGCGGGCGTCACGGCAATCGCGGTGGACGAGGCGCATTGCGTCAGCCAGTGGGGCCACGACTTTCGCCCCGACTATCTGCGCATCGGCGATCTGAAGCGCGCCCTGGACGTGCCGCTGGCGGCCTTTACCGCCACGGCGGATGCGGAAACGCGGGCCGAGATCGTTACCCGTCTGTTCGACGGTAAGCCGCCCGTCACCTTCCTGCGCGGCTTCGACCGCCCGAACCTGCGGCTGGCCTTCCAGCCCAAGGACAGCCCCCGCAAGCAGGTGCTGGCCTATGTCGCGGCCCGGCGCGGCCAGTCGGGCATCATCTATTGCGCCAGCCGCGCCCGAACGGAAACCCTGGCCGATGCGCTGACCCAGGCGGGACATGCCGCCGTTGCCTATCACGCCGGGCTGGAGGCGGAACGTCGCCGCGCGGTCGAGGCGCGGTTCCAGCAGGAGGACGGGCTGATCGTGGTGGCCACGATCGCCTTTGGCATGGGCATCGACAAGCCCGACATCCGCTGGGTGCTGCACGCCGACCTGCCGAAATCCATCGAGGGCTATTACCAGGAGATCGGCCGCGCAGGCCGCGACGGCGACCCGGCCGATACGCTGACCCTGTATGGTCCCGACGACATCCGGTTGCGCCGCACGCAAATCGACGAAGGCCTGGCCGACCCGGCCCGCAAATCCGCCGACCACGCCCGGCTGAACGCCCTTCTTGGCCTGGCCGAGGCGACCGGCTGCCGCCGCCGCAAGCTGCTGGCCTATTTCGGCGAGGATCTGGCCCAGGATTGCGGCAACTGCGATCTGTGCGCGACGCCGCCGCGGCTGTTCGATGCGACGCAATCCGTGCGCAAGGCGTTGTCGGCGATGGTGCGGACCGGCGAATGGTTCGGCGCCACGCATCTGATCGACATCCTGACCGGCACCGCCACCGCAAAGGTCCGCGAACGCGGCCACGACACCCTGCCCACCTTTGGGGTGGGCCGCGAACACAGCCGCGCCCAATGGCAGGCGATCTTTCGGCAGATGATGGGCCGCGACCTGTGTCGTCCCGATCCCGAACGCCATGGCGCCCTGCACCTGACCGAAACCGCGCACCCGGTCCTGCGCGGCGAGGAAAGCGTGACCCTGCGCCACGACACCACGGCATCGAAACCCGCCACGGTCCTGCGCACCCAGGTCAGCGAGGAGGACGAGCCGCTGCTGTCCGCGCTGAAGGCCAAGCGCCGCGCCCTGGCCGAGGCCGCGCGCGTCCCCGCATATGTCATCTTTCCCGACCGGACCCTGATCGAGATGACCGAGGCGCGCCCCACGACCCTGGACGAGATGGCCCGGGTTGGCGGCGTGGGGGCCAAGAAGCTGGAAAGCTATGGCCGGGAGTTTCTGTCGGTCATCGCAGGCGAAGTGCCCGACATGCACCCGCAGCGCCGCAGGCTGGCCGGCCGCCCCGAAGGCGTGCTGTTCGACCGTCTGGTGGCCGTGCAGGCCGATCTGCTTCGCGGGCCGGACGGGACAGAGAAACCGCTGTCCTGCTCGACCGCCCAGATCCGGCGGATTGCCGAGTCAAAGCCCACCGACGAATCCGGTCTGGCCCGTCATCTGGACCCCGCGCGCCTGGACCGGTTCGGCGCCGCCTTTCTGCACGAGATCGTTACGTCCTGACGGTAAACGGAACGTGATGCACCGTTTGGTCTTTTTCTGCGTGACTATCCCGTGCTGCATGAATGGAGAACGCCATGACGCTTCGCTGGTCCGACGTCACGCCGAAAGGCCTGTACTTGAGCCGCCGTACCCTGATCGGCGCCGGAATTGCCGCAATGGCCACGCCCGCCTGGGCGCTGTCTGGCAAGCCGTCGCCGTATTCCACGGATCAAGCGCCGAATACGCTGGAGGAGATCACCAACTACAACAATTTCTACGAATTCGGCACCGACAAGACCGACCCCGCCCGCAATGCCGGAGCGATGGTCACCGACCCCTGGTCGGTCGAGATCGGCGGCATGGTGGACCGGCCCGGCAATTACGCCGTGGACGATCTCGCCCCGGCGAATGCCCTCGAGGAACGCATCTACCGACTGCGCTGCGTCGAGGCCTGGTCGATGGTGATTCCCTGGATCGGCGTGCCCCTGTCAGGCGTGCTGGATCGGGCGGGCGTGCAGCCGGGCGCGAAATTCGTGGCCTTCGAGACGCTGTATCGCCCCGAACAGATGCCGGGGCAGAGCCGTCCGATTCTTGACTGGCCCTATCGTGAAGGATTGCGGCTGGACGAGGCGATGCACCCGCTGACGATCCTGGCGACCGGGCTTTACGGCGACGCGCTGCCCAACCAGAACGGCGCGCCGATCCGGCTGGTGGTGCCGTGGAAATACGGCTTCAAGTCGATCAAGTCGATCGTGCGCATCACCCTGACCGACCGCCAGCCCGTCGCGACATGGCAGGCCATGCAGCCATCGGAATACGGATTCTATGCCAACGTGAACCCGCAGGTCGATCACCCCCGCTGGTCCCAGGCCACCGAACGCCGGATCGGCACGGGCCTGTTCGGCGGCCGGGACGAGACGCTGATGTTCAACGGCTATGGCGATCAGGTGGCCTCGCTGTATGCCGGGATGGATCTGGCAAGGGACTATTGATGCGCGCGGTCTTGAATGGCGAGCTGCGCCGGATTCCTGTCTGGGCGATGTGGCTGGGCGGGCTGGTGCCCCTGATGCTGCTGACCTGGGATGCGGTGATGGGCGGGCTGGGAATCGACCCGATCCGCGACATCGAACACCGCCTGGGCCGAACGGCGCTGTATTTCCTGATCGCCAGCCTTGCGGTGACGCCCGTCCTGCGCATCACGGGACTCAGCTTCATGAAGTTTCGGCGTGCGCTGGGCCTGCTGTGTTTTACCTATGCCGGGCTGCATGTGCTGGCCTGGGTGGTCATGGACATGGCGCTGTTGTGGGGGGCCATGGCGCGCGATGTGGTCAAGCGCCCCTATCTGATCTTCGGCATGGCCAGCTTTGTGATGCTGCTGGCGCTTGCCCTGACGTCGAACAACGCATCGATCCGCCGGATGGGATCCGCATCCTGGCGAAGCCTTCACAAGCTGGCCTATCTTGCGGCGCCCCTGGTGACGCTGCACTGGATATGGGCGCTGAAGACCTTTCCGCTGGAACCGGTGCTGTGGCTGGTCGTGATTCTGGGGCTTCTGGCCCTGCGGATCGTCGTTCCCCGCCCGATCCGTTGGGGAACAGCCCAGACGTCGAGATAAGATTTGTTTGAAATCAGGCCATTGCAAAAAATGTAACGGTTTGAAGAAGAAAAATGCGAAAATCCTCTTGTGGGTTCCCGCCTCTCTCCGTAAATACCGCTTCACCGAAGGCGGGAACGTTGTCGGGACGGGGGGACGGGCTTGATGGCCTGGGTTTCCTGGGAAAATTCTGGGAATGACTGACCGGACGGTGCGTCGTGAGAGT
>NZ_SISK01000006.1 GCF_004310345.1 Paracoccus subflavus
GTCGAACGCGCCTTCTGTCGCATCAAGGACTTCCGCCGCGTCGCCACCCGCTACGACAAGCTCGCCTGCACCTACACCGCAGCCATAGCCCTCGCCGCTATCGTCACGTGGTGGTTATGAGTCTGGACCCTAGGCCGGGGCCAGCCGCGCCGTCCCCGCCCGCATGTCAGGCCCAACGCGGTCGAAGCGGACATGCGCCAGGGCATGACCGCCGGACTGGGTGAACAGGGTGCCCGCCTCCTTGCCCTCGGCGGTGGCGATCGGGGTGCCCACGGGGGCTGCGCCGTCGATCCTCAGCCGGGTCAGGCCCTTTCGCAGGTCGGTCTTGTGCTTCATGCGGGCCGTCACCTCTTGCCCGACATAGCAGCCCTTGCGGAAATCGACGCCGTGCAGACGCTCGAACCCGGCTTCCAGGATGAACGTCTCGTTCGGGATCAGTTCGGCCAGCGTTTCCGGGACGACATGCTCCACGCGGATGGCGTCGAAATCGGTGCCGTCGTCGCCGGTGCCGCCATACAACCGCCAGCCCAGCGCCGGATGCCGGGGATCGGCAATGGCACCATCGGGCACAGGCCCGGTGCCCCGTGCGACGGTCATGTCGGTTGGCTCGATCGAAACCCTGGAGCGCAGCCTGTACATCCCCAGCCGCCGGATCAGGTCGTCGGCCAGCCGCGCATCGACATCGACCAGCAGCGCGTCGCCATCGGGCACGATCAGGAAGTCGGCCAGATACTTGCCCTGCGGAGTCAGCAGCGCGGCCCAGCAGGGCGCGCGGGTCACGTCGTTGCTGACCAATCCTTGCAGAAAAGGCACGCGGTCATCGCCGGTGACGCGGATGATCGTGCGGGTCATGGCTCATCTCCGAATTGCAGGGCGACAAGGCGGGCATAGGCGCCGTCCTTCGCCATCAACTGTGCATGGCTGCCCTGTTCGACAACCCTGCCCTGTTCCATGACCACGATCCTGTCGGCATTGCGGATGGTGGACAGGCGATGCGCGATCACCAGCGTCGTGCGCCCCCGCGACAGCGTTTCCAGGGCCATCTGAACCAAGCGCTCGCTGGCTGTGTCCAGGGCGCTTGTCGCCTCGTCCAGCAGCAGCACGGGCGCGTCGCGCAGGATGGCGCGGGCGATGGCGATGCGCTGGCGCTGGCCCCCGGACAGGGCCGATCCGCGCGGCCCGGCCCGGCTGTCCAGCCCATCGGGCAGGATTGCGACGAACTCGGTCACATGGGCCGCGTCCATGGCGCGCGCCAGGGTTTCCCCATCCGCCTCGGGGCGGCCCATCAGGATGTTCTCGCGCAGGGTTTCGTCGAACAGCGCCGATTCCTGGGACACGGTGGAAAACTGGTCGCGCAGCACCCCCAGGTCGAAGTCCTGGATGGCCACGCCCCCCAGGGCGATCCGTCCCCGGTCGGGATCGACCAGGCGGGTCAGCAGATTGAAGACCGTGGACTTGCCGGCCCCCGACGGCCCCACCAGCGCGGTGGTCCGGCCCGCCTCGGCCGTAAAGGTCAGACCCTGCAGCACGGGCTTGCCGTCATAGGCCAGCCACACGTCATCAAGAACGACGGTGGTATCCTCGGGCGGGCGGGTCCGCGGCCCCGGCAGGATCGTCGGGCGCGTGTCCAGCACCTGATAGATCCGTTCAAGGCTGGCCGCGGCCGTCTGCCAACTGCCTGCCAGCGCACCCAGCCGCCGCATCGGCTGGAACGCCAGCGCAAGGGCGGTGAAGAAGGCCATGAAGTCGCCGATGCTGCGCTCTCCCTCCATCACCTCGCGCCCGCCAAGGGCCAGCACGGCGACAAAGCCCACGCCGGTCACGATGTCGGTCAGCGCGGGGATGACGGTGCTGGTGGCGGCGACCTTGACCTGGGACTGCTGGATACGGGCCAGAATGCCGGCGAAACGGTCGGTCTGGCGTGCTTCGGCCCGGTTCAGCTTGATCGAGGCGATGCCGTGCATCACCTCGTCCAAGCGGGTGGCGCGGCTGCTGGCGTCTGCCCGGTTCTGGCGCATCTTGCGGCGGATGTAACGCTGCACCAGGGCGGCGGGGGCGATCAGGACCGGCGCCCCGATCAGGGCGGCCAGGGTCCATACAGGGTCGATGCTGACCGCCACCCCGAACAGCATGACCAGCGACAGGGCATCGCGGGTGGCCCCGGTGATCAGGGTGGCCCAGACGCCCTGCACGGCGATGGTGTCGCCTTGCACCCGTTCGATGATGGCGCCGGGGGGGTTTTCCTGGAAGAACCGCCCGTCCAGCGTCATGATGTGGGCCAGAAGATCGCGCTGCATGGCGGTGGAAATGCCCAGCGAGATGCGCGACAATAGCGCCCGGCTGCCAATCAGCGTCCCCGCGCGCAACAGGAAAATCCCCATGATGGCGCCGCCGACCCACCAGATCGCGTCCTGTTCGCCGCCCACGAACACCCGGTCGAACAACGGCTTCAGCATCCAGGATATCAGCGCGAGGGTCGATCCCTCGACCGTCATCAGAACGAAGGCCCAGGCCATGGCACCGCGATGGACGCGCAGGTAGTCGGTCCAGAACCGCCGCAGCAGGGTCGAGGCCGCGGGATGCGGGGACGGGTGGTCGGTCACGGGCGGCGGCGCCTTTCGATGGCTTGGGCAGAGCCCAAGCCTTAGCCCGGACGGGCCGGGTGCGACAAGGTGCGGCGCCCGTGCCGCGGCGGTTGACCTTGGCCCCCGCGGGTTCTAGCGATTCGGCATTTATCTGAAGGATATCGGAACATCATGAGCCTTGCCGCAGGACGCCCCGTGATCGCCATTCCCGGCCCCTCGCCCGTGCCGGACCGGGTGCTGGCGGCCGCGCACCGCGCCTCGCCCGACATTTATGGCGAGGAGTTGGCCGAGTTGAACCTTCGGGTCGTGGCGCAACTGAAGCGGCTGGCCGGAACGCAGGCGCATCTGGCCCCCTATATCGGCAATGGCCATGCCGCGTGGGAGGCGGCGGGCGCGAATCTGTTCAACCCCGGCGATCAGGCTCTGGCCCTGTGTTCGGGCCATTTCGGCCGGTCCTGGGCCGGACACATGGAACAGATGGGCATCAATGTCGAACGGCTGGATTTCGGCAACCTGCCCGCCGATCCTGCCCTGCTGGCGCGCCGCCTGGCCAATGACACGGCCGGCGCGATCAAGGCGGTAATGGTGTGCCAGATCGACACCGCCACCGGCGTGATGGCCGACATTCCGGCGCTGCGCGATGCCATGGGCGATCATCCGGCGTTGCTGGTGGTGGATGCCATCGCATCGCTGGGATGCGCGCCGATGATGATGGACGACTGGGGCGTGGACGTGCTGATCTCGGCCAGCCAGAAGGGGCTGATGTGCCCGCCCGGCACCTGCTTTGTCTGGTTTTCGGACCGGACGGCGGCGCGCGGCCGGACCGCGCTGACCACGCCCTATTGGGACTGGCACCTGCGCGCCGATGCCGAGGCGCTGTGGCGGTTCTGGGGGGGCACGCCGCCGGTCCAGCAGATCTTTGCGCTGGACGAGGCGCTGCGCATGATCCTGGACGAGGACGGGCTGTTCGCCGTCTGGGCACGCCACGCGGCCCTGGCCCGCGCCGTCTGGGCCACCGTCGATGCCTGGGCCGAAGGAGGCACGGGCATCCGCCTGTCGGTGGACGATGCCGCCGCGCGGGCATCATCGGTCACGGCGATCACCCTGCCCGGCGCCGATGCGCTGCGCGCCTTCGTGGCCGAACAATGCGGGGTCACGCTGGGCATCGGCCTGGGCGCCCCTCTGCCCGAGGACGCGCTGCGCGTGGCCCATATGGGACATGCCAATGCCGCGATGATCCTGTCGGCGCTGGGTACGATGCAGGCGGGCATGATCGCCCTGGGCATTCCGCACGGCCCGGGCGGACTGGACGCCGCCGCGCGGGTGCTGGCCGAACCCGCCTGACGCCCGGACCGCATGGCCCGCGTCCGTTTCCCCGTGACCCAACGAAAAGGCCGGAACCTTACCCCCGCGCCGCGTCCGGCAGCCGGGCAAGCGTGACCACGGTGTCGCCATAGCGCCGCTGGTCGATCTGCTTTAACGGCGCGGGGACAAGGGGCGGGCGGCCTTCTTCCCAGACGACCATCGCGCCGGGGGCGATCCAGCCCCCGCCGATCGCCTGAACGATCGCCCGTTCGCCCAGACCCAGGGCATAGGGCGGATCGAGAAAGACCAGATCGTACGGCGCGGCGCGATTGTCGCCCATCCGCATCGCGTCGCGCCGCAGCACATCCGTCCCCGCCTGGGCCCGGGCCCGGGCCACGTTGCTGCGGATCAGGGCCTGCGCCGTTGCGCCGTCATCGACAAAGGTCACATGCGCCGCACCGCGCGACAGCGCCTCGAGCCCCAGGGCGCCGGTGCCCGCGAACAGGTCCAGCACCCGCGCCCCCGGGATCGGATTGCCCTGGGTGCCGTTGACCAGCAGGTTGAAGATCGCCTCGCGCACCCGGTCGGAGGTGGGCCGCAGATGGGCGGCCCTGTCGCCGTCGCCCAGATCGGCCAGTTTCAGGCCCCGCAGACTGCCGCCGACGATCCTCATGCCACGATCCCCGAAAGCGACCGATGGCGGGGAACTGTCTGCCCGCCCGCCCCGCCCGGGCGCCCGAGGATAGGTCGGTCAGGAAGAACACGCATCATGCAAGCAGCGTCCTGAGATCGGCTGCGGCGACAATCGCGTCGGGATCGGGGCTGCGGCCCGCCTCGATCAGGCGCTTGCCGATCATATAGGCGCGCGCGTCGTTCAGCGCATCGACGGCGAGCAGGCGGCCTTGCCGGAAATACCAGACCGATCCGCCGTGACGGCCCTCGCCAGGGCGTGTGATGATCCGGTCATGGCCGGTTCCCAGTCCCGCGATCTGCAGCTTGGCGTCGAACTGATCCGACCAGAACCATGGCCTTGGCTGGTACGGCGTGTTCGCGCCCAGGATGTTGTCGGCCACGGCCTCGGCCATGTCGATGGCGTTGCCCACGCTTTCCAGCCGCAGCCGTCCGCCTTGCCACGGCAGGCTGGCGCAGTCGCCCGCGGCCCAGATTGCAGGGTCCGAGGTCCGGCCCAGGGCATCGGTGGCGATGCCGTTCTCGACCGCCAGACCGGCGGCCTGCGCCAAGGCCGTATCCGGCAGCACACCGATGCCTACGACGATAAGGTCGGCGGGCAGTTCGCGGCCGTCGTTCAGCGCCACCCCGTCCGCCCGGCCGGTCCCGGTGATGTGGGATATGCCGGTGCCTTCCAGAATGTCGACCCCATGCGCCCGGTGCAGGGCGCGGATCATGTCGGCCGTTTCCGGTGCCGCGACCCGGCCCAGGATGCGGGGCGCCGCCTCGATCAGCGTGACGGACAGATCCAGCCTGCGGGCTACGGCGGCGGCTTCCAGCCCGATATAGCCGCCGCCGATCACGATCAGACGGCGGCCGGCCCGCATCTGCGGGGCCAGCGCATCCACATCGGCCAGGGTGCGGATTACATGAACGCCCGGCAGATCGCCCCCCATGGCGGCGGGCAGGCGGCGGGCCTGGGCGCCGGTGGTCAGGGCCAGCACATCGTAGCCGATCTTTCCCTTGTCGGTCAGGATGAACCGCTGCGCCGGATCCAGAGCCGTCGCCGTTTCGCCCGGTCGCAGCATGATTCCCTGATCCCGCCACCAACCGGACGAGCGCAGTTCCAGACGATCCAGCCCCATCTGGCCCAGCAGATAGGCCTTGGACAGGGGCGGACGCTGATAGGGGGCCACGGGTTCGGCGCCGATCACCACGATCCCGCCCGCATGACCCCTGGCGCGCAGCCGCGCCGCCATCGACGCCGCCGCCTGCCCTGCCCCCACGATCACGATCTTCATGCCGGTTTCCGCCCCTTCCCGGCCCGCTGGCCTGTCATCGGCCCGCAGCCTATAGTCGGCGCGAATCCGTTGCAATTCAGGAGGACTGCATGAGCGTCACCGTCGGAGATTCATTGCCCCAGGGCAAACTGCTGCGGGTGGGCGAGAATGGCCCCGAAGCTGTCGAAACGGCCGATCTGGGCCAGGGCCGAATTGCCCTGTTCGGGCTGCCGGGCGCCTTTACCGGCACCTGCACCAATGCCCATATGCCCAGCTTCGTGCGCACCGCCGAGGCGTTCCGCGACAAGGGCGTCAGCCGCATCGTCTGCCTGACCGTGAACGACCCCTTCGTGACCGCCGCCTGGGCCAAGTCAACAGGAGCCGCGGATGCCGGGATCGAGGTTCTGGCCGATGCCGACGGCAGCGTGACCAAATCGCTTGGCCTCGACTTCAGCAACCCGGCCGTCGGCTTTTTCGGGCGCAGCAAGCGCTTTGCGGCGCTGCTGAACGACGGCGTCTTCGAGGTGATCGACGTCGAGGACAGCCCCGGCCAATGTGCCGTCAGCGCCGGAGAGGCGCTGCTGGAAAAGGTCTGATCCCGGCGGCTGGCGGAACGCCCGCCAGCCTCGCACCGCCGGCCTCAGACCTCCTTGCGGAAGGGGGTGAATTCGGCCAGGGCCTCGATCTCGGCGCCCATGGCGTCGCGTTCGCGATCCAGATAGTCGGCCAGAGCACGCCCGAATCCTTCGTCCGCGACCCAGTGCAGGGAATGGGTGGCGACGGGCTCGTATCCGCGCGCCAGCTTGTGTTCGCCCTGGGCGCCGGCCTCGACCCGCGACAGGCCGCGTTCGATCGCCACGTCGATGGCCTGGTGATAGCATAGCTCGAAATGCAGAAACGGGTGATCCTCGACGCAGCCCCAGTATCGGCCATAGATCGCGTCCGGTCCCAGGAAGTTCAGGGCCCCGGCGACCGGCCGCCCGTCGCGTTCGGCCAGAACCAGCAGGATATCGTCGCGCATGGTTTCGTGCACATGGTCGAAGAACGCCCGCGTCAGATAGGGGCGGCCCCATTTGCGGCTGCCGGTATCCTGATAGAACACCCAGAAGGCGTCCCAATGGTGCGGTTTCAGATCGTCTCCGGTCAGGTGCCGGATGATGCCGCCAAAGCCTTGCGCCCGCGCCCGCTCCTTGCGCAGGTCCTTGCGCTTGCGCGACGACAGGGCACCCAGGAAATCGTCAAAGCTGCCATAGCCCCGGTTCAGCCAGTGAAACTGTTGCGTGACGCGCGGCAGAAGGCCCGTCTCGGCCCCGGCCTGCGCCTCGTCCTCGGTGCAAAAGGTGACATGGACCCCCGAGGCCCCAACCCGTTCGGCCAGCCGCGTCATGCCCGCCAGCAGGGGCTGACGCAAGGCGGGATCGCGCGTCAGCAGCCGGGCGCCGGTGGCCGGGGTAAAGGGCACCGCCGCCTGCAACTTGGGATAATAGCGTCCACCCGCCCGGTGATAGGCCTCGGCCCAGGCATGATCGAAGATGTATTCCCCCTGGCTGTGGGCCTTGGCATACAGCGGCGCGGCGGCGACCACCTGGCCGTCGGCCTCCAGCGTCACATGCAGGGGTTGCCAGCCCGTTCCGCCCCCGACAGATCCGGATTCCTCCAGCGCCAGCAGAAAGCGATGCGTGGTGAACGGATTGTCGTCGCCAAGCGAGTCCCATGTATCGGCGGGAATCGCGGCGATGCCGGGGTGGGTGTTCAGGATCAGCGCGGTCATGACCGCAAGCTAGGGGCTTGGGGCGCGTTTGTCAGGGGGGCTGGGCGCCGCATTGCGGCAGAGGGATCCAACTTGGCGAAAATGTCGCACGGGGTGCGGGGGTATGACACCCCCGGTGCCTAGCGCATCGCCGAATAACCCTCGAAGGTGATGTTGTCGGCCACGCGACGAGCGACGGCTTCCTCCTCAGGGCTGCGGATCGTCCAGCACAGGACAGGCACTCCCACAGCCTTCAGGGCATCCACCCGCGGGTTCAACAGATCGTTCTTGTCATGCGAGATGAAGCAGGCGCCGCAGCGGTCGAAATCGGCGATCGTGGCCAGATGGCGCCGCCGCTCCTCGGGGATGCCCGACCAGTCGTTTTCCGGAAAGCCGCAGGTCGTCAGTCCAACGGGAATATCGGGGGCAATCCGATGAAAAGCCTCGGCCACATGCGGATTGAAGGACATCACGGCCACGGGACCATCGTAGGTCCGCAAGGCCTCGGCCACAGGCCGATGCAGATCGCCGATCTGCGGGCCCAGGCGCATGTCCTGGTCCTTGATCTCGATCAGCAGGGGGACACGGCCCGCCACCAGGTCCAGGAACTGCCGCAGGGTCGGGATCGACTGGTCGGTGCCCAGCAGCCGTCTGGCCGACAGCGCGTCCGGTTCAAGCGACGCGACAAGACCGTCCGTCCCGGTCAGACGGCGCAGGTCATAGTCGTGGAACACCACCGGTTCGCCCCCGGCAGGCTGGATGTCCAGTTCGATCGCATAGCCCGCATCAATCGCCGCCTGGGCAGCGGCCAGACTGTTTTCGGGGATGCCGTGGCCGTGCAGGCCGCGATGCGCGATGGGGATGGTCAGGAAGGCGTCGGGCAAACCCATCAGGCAACCTCGAAGATGGCTTCGACCTCGACCGCGACGCCCAGCGGCAGCGCGGCGGCGGATACGGCGGCGCGGGCATGGCGGCCCGCCTCGCCAAAAATCTCGACCATCAGATCAGAACAGCCGTTGATGACCTTGGGCTGGTCGGTGAAATCGGCGGTGGAATTGACGAACCCGGTCAGCTTGACCACGCGGCGAACCCGGTCCAGATCGCCCACGGCGGCCTTGAGCTGCGCGATCAGCGACAGCCCGCAGCAACGGGCGGCGGCGGCGCCCTCATCGACCGACAGGCCGTCGCCCAGACGGCCCTTGATGAGGCCGTTGTCGTCCTGGCTGATCTGGCCGGATACAAAGATCAGGTTGCCGGTCTGCACGAAGGGCACATAGTTCGCGGCAGGCATAGGGGCTGCGGGAAGGGTGATGCCCTTGTCGGCAAGGGTGGCTTCGATGCTCATGATGTCCTCCTGTGCTTCGGGCGCGACCCTAGCGCGGCATCGCTCAGGCGACCAGAGCCTCGGCGCGCTTCAGGTCCACGCTGACCAACTGGCTGACGCCCTGTTCCACCATCGTCACGCCGAACAGCCGGTCCATGCGCGCCATGGTGACGGCGTGGTGGGTGATGATCAGGAACCGGGTGTCGGTGCGCCGGGTCATCGCGTCCAGCAGGTCGCAGAAACGGCTGACATTGGCGTCGTCCAGCGGCGCGTCCACCTCGTCCAGAACGCAGATGGGGGCGGGATTGGCCAGGAACACCGCGAATATCAGCGCCATGGCGGTCAGCGTCTGTTCGCCCCCGGACAGCAGCGACAGCGTGGACAGCTTCTTGCCCGGCGGCTGGCACAGGATCTCCAGCCCGGCATCCAGCGGATCGTCGGATTCGACCAATACCAGCCGCGCCTCTCCGCCGCCGAACAGGGTGGTGAACAGCGTGGCGAAATTGGCGTTCACCGTGTCGAAAGCCGCCAGCAGCCGTTCGCGCCCTTCGCGGTTCAGGGCGCCGATGCCCGCGCGCAGCTTGCGGATCGCCTCCTCCAGATCGGCCTTTTCGCCTGCCAGCCGGTCGCGCTCGGCCTCAAGCTCGCGCTTGTCCTCGTCGGCGCGCAGGTTGACGGCGCCCAGCCCGTCGCGCTGCGCGCGCAGCCGCGTGATCCGATCATCCAGCGCGGCGGCGGGTATGTCGTGCGGCGCATCCCCCAGCAAGGCGAGCAGCGCCTGCGGCGTGGTTTCCGTTTCTTCCAGAATGCGCATCCGCGCTGCGGCTTCCGCATCGCGGGCGGCCTCGGCCTGCGCGTCGCGCATGGCACGGGTTTCGCGGGACCCCGAGGCGGCACGCGCGGCCTCGCGTTCGGCATGGGCGGCGGCGCGGGCGGCCTCCTCGGCCTCGGCCAGGCTGGCGCGGGCGTCGGTCAGCCGGGCGCCGGCTGCCACCTCCCGGCCGCGCAGATCCGCGCGGCGGTCGGCCAGCAGAACGGGCTGCGCCTCGGCCTCGGCCAGTTCGCCCAGGGCGGCGTCACGGCGGGCGGCCAGTTCGGCTGCCCGCGTGCCCGCCTGCTGCAGCCGCAGCCTCCAGCCGGAATCCTCCTGGGCGATTTCCTGAAGACGTTTCGTCCGCGCATTCGACTCGCGCTTCACTTCGTCCAGCGCGGTGCGGCGGGTCATGGCGGCAATGCGCGCGGCCTCGACCCCGGTACGGGCATGATCCAGCGCGGTGGCCGCCACGGCCCGGTCGGGCAGCTCCGCCAGCGCGGCCTGGGCCTGCGACAGCCGCGCCTGCGCGTCGCCCGCGTCGGCACGGTGCCGGGCCAGTTCGGACCGGACCGCCTCGGCGCGGCCCTGGGCCGTGAAAAGATCGGATTCGGCCCGTGTCAGGGCGCGGGCGGCATCGGAAAGCCGCCGTTCCGCATCGCGGCGGGCATCGCGGGCGGATTTCTCGGTCGCGGTGGCGTCGGCCAAAAAGGCGCGCGCCTGGTTGTGGCGCTCGACAGCAAGGGCGGCCTTGGCCTCGGCCTCGGCGGTCTGGTCGGCCAGTTCCGCCAGCCGGTTCACCTGTTGCAGATGCAGCGCGGCGGCCGAGGAGGCCGCGCCCGTCATGACCCGCATCCCGTCCCAGCGGAACAGATCGCCCGCCGGCGTGACCAGCCGCTGGCCGGGCTTCAGATCGGACTGGATGGCCATGGCGGTTGCCGCGTCGGACACCAGCCCCACCTGTGACAATCGTCGCGCCAGAACCGCCGGCGCCGCGACATGGGGGGCAAGCGGCCCCGCGCCATCGGGCAATCGCTGCGGATCGGCCCAATCGTTCAGCGGATGCCAGCCGCTTTCGCCTTGGGCCGCCAGCCCCGCCCGCAGGTCGTCGCCAAGGGCTGCGCCAAAGGCGGCCTCGTGGCCCCTGGCGACCGTCACCTGATCCAGGATCGCCCGGCCGCCGGATCCGCCCCGTTCCACCAGCCTGCGCAGCGCGGTTGTTTCCGCCACCAGGGCGCCCGCCTCTCCCTCGGCCTCGGCACGCGCCAGGCGGGTTGCGGTTTCGACGGATTCGGCATTCGCACGGCCAGCCTCGGCTGCGGCAAGGGCATCCTCGGCGGCCTCGGCGCGGGCGGCGGCCGATTCCTGTGTCTGCTCGGCCATGGCCAGATCGTGTTCCAATGCGGCGCCTGCCGCTGCGGCACGCTCGGCTGCGGCCTCGGCCTCGGTGGCGGCCCGTTCGGACCGGGACAGCATCGCGTGCAGGTCGGCCATCAGCCGTTCGGCGGACTGATGCCGGGCGGCCAGCCGCGCCGCCTCGTCGGTCAGGTCCGCCAACCGCGCCTCGATCTCGCGCAGCGCCTCGGCGGCATCCTGAGCGGCATGGGCGGCATCCTCCAGGCGGGCATCATGCCCTTGCCCTGCCTTGTCCAGTTCGGCCTTTTCCCAGGCCAGCCGTTCCACCATCTCGCCCGCGTCGCGGTTCAGCGCATCCTCCCGTTCGATGTCGCGGTCCAGTTGACTGACGCGAGCTTGCAGGCTGGCGATCGCCTGGGCCGCGCGGGCCTGGGCTTCGTCCAGGGCCGCGCCTTCGGCCAGGATGCGCGACAGGATGGCGGCCGCGACTTGTTCCTCCTCTCGCAGCGCGGGCAGCGCGGCGTCCGCCGCCTCGCGCCGGGCGGATGCCGCGCGCGATGCAACCTCAGCGGCACCGGCATCGCGGATCGCTCCGGCCAGCGCCTCGACCGCGGCCAGCCGCGCCGCCTCGGCCTCGGACCACCGCCGGTACAGCAGCGCGCCTTCGGCCAGCCGCAGCGCCGCGCCGATCTCGCGATAGCGTGCCGCCGTGCGCGCCTGCCGGGCCAGGGATGCAGCCTGCGTGGACAACTGGTCCAGCGTGTCATCGACGCGCGTCAGGTTCGCCTCGGCCCCGTTCAGCTTCAACTCGGCCTCGTGGCGGCGCTGATACAGTCCGCTGATCCCTGCGGCTTCCTCCAGGATACGGCGCCGGGCGCGGGGCTTGGCGCTGATCAGTTCGCTGATCTGCCCCTGCCGCACCAGGGCCGGACTGTGCGCCCCGGTCGAGGCATCGGCGAACAGCATCTGCACGTCGCGCGCCCGCACGTCCTTGCCGCCGATCCTGTAGGCGCTGCCCGCATCCCGCGCGATCCGGCGCACGATGTCGAACTGATCCTCGTCGTTAAAGCCCGCGGGCGCCCGGCGGTCGCGGTTGTCCACGGTCAGCGCGACCTCGGCATGGGCGCGTGCGGACCGGCGCGCGGTGCCGGCAAAGATCACGTCCTCCATCCCCTCGCCCCGCATGGCGGTGGGGCGGTTCTCGCCCATCACCCAGCGCAGCGCCTCGAGCAGGTTCGACTTGCCGCAGCCGTTCGGCCCGACGATGCCGGTCAGCCCCTCGCGGATGACCAGGTCGGTCGGGTCCACGAAGCTCTTGAAGCCGTTCAGCCGCAGTCGGTCAAAGCGCAAGCGGACTCCTTTCCGGTTGTGCGGGCGATTGTCGCATCGCGCAGGGCCAAGTCAACCGGGGGCCGCAATATCTGGAAGACAGCGCGGCATTTTCCACAAGATCGGCATGGCCTTGCCAAACCCCTGCGCTAACATCGCGCCATGATTATCGCCCTGTCCCTGATTCTGGCCTTCCAGCTTGTCGGAGAGGTCCTGTCCCGCGCCCTGGACCTGCCCCTGCCCGGCCCGGTGGTGGGTCTGTGCCTGCTGGTCGCGGCCTGCGTGCTGCGCCCCGCGCTGGCCGACCGGCTGCGTCCGACCGCGCAGGGCCTGCTGGCGAACCTGTCGCTGTTCTTCGTGCCGGCGGGCGTGGGGGTGGTGGCGCATCTGCCCACCCTGCGCGACCACGGCATCGGGCTGGCGGTGGCGATCATGGCATCGACGCTGCTGGCCATCGCGGCGGGGGCGCTGGCGTTCCAGGCCGTGGCCCGCCGGACGGGTTCGGTCGATCCATCCGCGCTGAAGGGGGAGGCCGATGACTGATCCCGCGCTGATCTGGTCCTATCTGGCGCAAGGCCCGCTGCTGTGGCTGACGGCCACGCTGGCGGCCTATGTCGTGGGCGACGCGCTGTCCCGCGCGGCGCGGCGGCAAAGCTGGGCCAACCCGGTGCTGATCGCGGTCATCCTGCTGGCCGTTCTGCTGGGCGCGACGGGCACCGATTACGCGACCTATTTTCAGGGTGCGCAGTTCGTCCATTTCATGCTGGGCCCTGCCACGGTCTGCCTGGCGCTGCCGCTTTACGACAACCTGCCCCGCGTCCGCCGCGCCGCCTGGCCGATGCTGGCGGGGCTGGTGGCGGGGTCGGTCGTGGCGGTGGTGTCCGCGCTGCTGATCGCGCGGGGTTTCGGGATCACCGGCCCGGTGCTGGCGTCGCTGGCGCCCAAGTCCACCACCGCCCCCGTCGCCATCGGCATCGCGGAACGGATCGGCGGCCAGCCCACCCTGACCGCCGCCCTGGTGCTGCTGACCGGCATCTTCGGGGCGATCGTCGTGACGCCCCTGCTGAACGCCCTGCGGGTGCGGGACTGGCGGGCGAGAGGCTTTGCCGTGGGGGTGGCCGCGCATGGCATCGGAACCGCGAGGGCGTTTCAGGTGAACCAGACGGCGGGGGCATTCTCGGGCATCGGGATGGGGCTGAACGCGGTACTAACGGCGGTGATCGCGCCGTGGGTGGTGGGGTGGTTGGGATAAGCAGTACTCACGAGTAATAGGTTTACGCTTCGTGCTTGGCCGTCAGCGTAAAAACGAGGCTTTATCGATCATGTCGAGGGGAGAAAGCAATGAATGAGATGACAACAGCAGAATTATTGCTCTACACAACTGTCAAACTAAGTCTTACTAAACACGGTCAAAATGTAGGGAGCGGGACTGGCTTCTTCTTCAACTTCGCAGTAGATGGTAACATCTACGCACCAGGAGTTGTGACAAACAAACATGTCATTGCGGGAGCCGATACTGTCACAGCCAACTGTCACTTAACAGAATCTAGCGTTCTTTGTGGAAAATTTTTGCCGTGCCATATGGCAATAAGAGAAGGATCATACATTCTTCACCCTGACCCGAACGTCGATCTTTGTGCCATCTTTTTCGGGCCAATCAAGGAAGAAGCGAAATCAAAAGGTCTAGAAATCTTCTGGCCTGGAATATCCTTTGAACTTATTCCCGAAGAGCATGATTGGGACTACTTCGATGCCATTGAGGATGTATTAATGATTGGATGCCCACGGGGAATCTACGACGAAGCGAACAACCTGCCCATTATTAGGAGAGGGATTACTGCTTCCTCTTTGGCAAAAAAGTATCAAGGAAAAAATGAATTTATGGTGGACATGGCTTGCTTTCCTGGCTCGTCAGGTTCTCCAATATTTTTGTATGATCGAAACGGCTATCATGACCGAAAAACAAAATCTTACTCAATTGGAGCTTCTCGTCTAAAACTTGTCGGCATTTTGTTCTCTGGCCCTCTGATCCAGAATGACGGAAGCATAATCCTAGCAGAACCTCCTAAAATCTACATCAATTCCATGATGCATCTTGGTAACGCAATTCGGTCCTCAGAACTCAGAATAATTGACAAAGAGGTTCGGAAGAAGTTCGGAACTCTTTCTTCTCCAAGCACCGAATTTGGCGCGCCCATCAAGTGATTCAATCCAGTTTCACATTGTAGGCCGAAACGCCTTCACCTTCCCCGCATCCGTCTCCACCCGCGCCGCGCCAATCAGATCGAGACAATACGGAACCGCCGCGAACACCGCGTTCAGGCAGGTCGCGATCGCCGCAGGCTTTCCCGGCAGGGTGATGATTAGCGTCGCGTCCCGGATCACCGCCGTTTGCCGCGACAGGATCGCCGTCGGCACCTCGCGCAAGGACGCGCGGCGCATTTCCTCGCCAAAGCCCGCCAATTCCTTTTCGGCCACGTCCATCACCGCCTCGGGGGTCTGGTCGCGCGGCGCCGGGCCGGTGCCGCCGGTCACCAGGATCAGGTCGGCGCCGCCCTCGACCAGTTCGCGCAGGGTCGCGGCCACGCCCTCGCGCCCATCGGGGACGATCACGCGGGTGATTTCCATGGGGGATGTCACCACATCACGCAGCCAGGCCTCGGCGCCGGGGCCGCCCTTGTCCTCGTATTCGCCGCGGGCGGCGCGGTCGCTGACGGTGACGATGCTGATGCGGGCGGGGCGGTCGGGGCGGTCGGTCATGGGGCGGGCCTTTCGGTGATCGCCGCCACTGTGGGACAGGCCCGCGCAAAAGAAAAGGCCGCGGGGATGCCGCGGCCTTTGCCGTGATGCGTCGGCTTACGTGTTCCGCGCGTTGCGGTTCGCGACCAGTTTCAGGCGCAGCGCGTTCAGGCGGATGAAGCCCGCCGCGTCCTTCTGGTCATAGGCGCCGGCGTCGTCCTCGAACGTCACATGCGCCTCGGAGTAGAGCGACTGGTCAGACCAGCGTCCGACGCAGGTGGCCAGGCCCTTGTACAGCTTCAGCCGCACGGTGCCGCTGACATGCTCCTGCGACTTGTCGATCAGCGCCTGCAGCATCTCGCGTTCCGGGCTGAACCAGAAGCCGTTGTAGATCAGTTCCGCATAGCGCGGCATCAGGCTGTCCTTGAGGTGGCCCGACCCGCTGTCCAGCGTGATCTGTTCGATCCCGCGATGGGCCTCCAGCAGGATGGTGCCGCCGGGGGTTTCATAGATGCCGCGCGACTTCATGCCGACGAACCGGTTTTCCACGAAATCCAGCCGCCCGATGCCGTGTTTGCCGCCCAGTTCGTTCAGCCGCGTCAGGATCGTGGCCGGTGACAGCGCCTGCCCGTCGATGGCCACTGCATCGCCGCGTTCAAAGGTGATCTCCACGAATTCGGGCGTGTCCGGCGCATCCTCGGGGTTCACGGTGCGCTGATAGACGTAATCGGGCGCAGCCTCGGCCGGGTTTTCCAGCGCCTTGCCTTCGGACGAGGTGTGCAGCAGGTTCGCGTCCACGCTGAAAGGCGCCTCGCCGCGCTTGTCCTTGGCGATGGGGATCTGGTTCTGTTCGGCGAATTCGATCAGCTTGGTGCGCGAGGTGAGGTTCCACAGCCGCCATGGCGCGATGACCTTGATCGAGGGGTCCAGCGCATAGGCCGACAGTTCGAACCGCACCTGGTCGTTGCCCTTGCCGGTCGCGCCATGGGCCACCGCATCCGCGCCGTGCCGGTGCGCCAGTTCCACCAGCCGCTTGGAAATCAGCGGCCGCGCGATCGAGGTGCCCAGCAGATACAGCCCCTCATACAGCGCATTGGCGCGGAACATCGGGAACACGAAGTCGCGCACGAAGTCCTCGCGCAGATCCTCGATATGGATGTTTTCCGGCGCGATGCCCAGCAGCTCGGCCTTCTGGCGCGCCGGTTCCAGCTCCTCGCCCTGGCCCAGGTCGGCGGTGAAGGTGATGACCTCGCAGCCGTATTCGGTTTGCAGCCATTTCAGGATGATCGAGGTGTCGAGCCCCCCGGAATAGGCCAGAACGACTTTTTTCGGCGCATCAGACATGCGGTGAACCCTTTGGCGACGTTTCGGCGGCAATAAGGCCAATCGCCGGGTGTCACAAGGGCTGGACACCGATCCCCTTGCCAAATGCGCGCTTTCACGTCATGCGCAGGCGCATGGAAAATGCCGCCGCGTCCACTGCCCCCGCCTTTGCCGATCTGGTCCGCAACGCCGAAGTCGCGATCCGCGGCCTGTTCGACGCCACGCCCCTGCAACGCAACGACCACCTGTCGGCCAAGCACGGCGCGGACATCTGGCTGAAACGCGAGGATCTGACCCCCGTGCGCAGCTACAAGCTGCGGGGTGCCTTCAATGCGATGCGCAAGCTGGCGACGCCGGATGCGCCGGGGCATTTCGTCTGCGCCAGCGCCGGCAACCATGCACAGGGCGTGGCCTTTGCCTGCCGCCATTTCGGCGCGCGCGGCACGATCTTCATGCCGGTGACGACGCCCCGGCAAAAGATCGACAAGACCAGGGTGTTTGGCGGCGACGCGATCGAGATCGTGCTGACCGGCGACTATTTCGACCAGACGCTGGCCGCGTCCCAGGCCTTTGCGGCCCAGCATGGGGCACAGTTCCTGCCGCCCTTCGATTCGGCCGACGTGATCGAGGGACAGGCGACGGTGGGCCTGGAGATTCTGGAACAGATGGGCGGGGCGCCCGACCTGGTGGTGCTGCCGGTGGGCGGGGGCGGGCTGTCGGCGGGGATCGCGCGCTATTTCGCCGAAGAGGCGCCCGTCACCCGGTTCGCCTTTGCCGAACCCCTGGGCGGCGCCAGCCTGCAGGCGGCGCTCCAGCAGGGGGGCCCGATCGCGCTGCCCGCCGTGGACAATTTCGTCGATGGCGCGGCGGTGGCCCGCCTCGGCGCCCTGCCCTTCGAGGCATTGCGCCGGTTCAGCCCCCGCGACGTGCATCTGGCACCCGAGGATCGCATCTGCATCACCATGCTGGAAATGCTGAACACCGAAGGCGTTGTGCTGGAACCCGCGGGCGCACTGGCCATCGACGTGCTGGACGACCTGGGCGATCTGTCGGGCCAGCGCGTCGTCTGCGTCTGTTCGGGCGGCAATTTCGATTTCGAGCGCCTGCCCGAGGTCAAGGAGCGTGCCCAGCGTTTCGCCGGCCTGAAGAAGTATTTCGTGCTGCGCCTGCCGCAGCGACCGGGCGCCCTGCGCGATTTTCTTGAACTGCTGGGCCCCGACGACGACATCGCGCGGTTCGAATACCTCAAGAAGTCGGCACGGAATTTCGGTTCGGTCCTGATCGGGATCGAGACATCCGTCCCTGCCAATCTGACCGCCCTGACGCGACGCCTGGACCAGGCCGGGTTCGCCTATCGCGATATTACCAACGACACCATCCTGGCCGAACTTCTGGTCTGATTTCGGGCGTTTACCGCGCCTTTACCGGCGGCGGGTTATCACCGTGGCATGAAACGCGCGAATCGCCAGACATCGACCGCCCCGGAACCGTCGGAAACACGGTTGATGCGCCGCGTCCTGGTGGTCAGCCACAACGCGGCCCAGCGTCGCATCTTTGCCATCCAGTTGCGCCGTGCCCGTTACGAGGTTCTCGAGGCCGGCTCGGTCGAAGATGCACTGGCGGTCTGCGCGCGCATCGAACCCGACATCGTGCTGTCGGACTGGGTGATGCCGGGCCAGACGGGTCTGGATCTGTGCCGGGCTTTCAGGGCATCCGAACGCAGCAATCACGGCTATTTCGTGCTGCTGACCTCGGCCCACAACGCCGAGGACATTTCCCGCGGGCTCGAGGCGGGGGCGGACGACTTTCTGACCAAGCCGGTCATCCAGCAGGAACTGATGGCCCGGCTGGCCGCGGGCGAACGCATCCTGCGGGTCGAGGAGGAACTGCGGGCCAGCAACGCCCAGCTTCGCGCCGCGCTGGAACGGCTGCGCGAAACCCAAGGGGCAATCGACCGCGACCTGCGCGAAGCGCGCAAACTGCAACAGGGCCTGGTCAAGCAGCGGCTGGGCCGGTTCGGCCCCATGCAACTGTCCCTGCTCTTGCGGCCGGCAGGCCATATCGGCGGCGACCTGGTGGGGTTTTTCCCGATTGGAGAGGATCGGGTCGGCATCTATGCCCTGGACGTGTCGGGCCATGGCGTCACCGCCGCCCTGCTGACGGCGCAGCTTTCCGTTCACCTGTCGGGATCGTCCGACCAGAACGTCGCCCTGCGTGCCGCGCAGACGGGAACGGATGCGGTCAGTCCGTCACACCTGGCCCATTTCTTCAACAACATGATGCTCGAGGAAATGGCGACCGACACCTATTACACCATGATCTATGCCGACCTGAATCACCTGACAGGCCGGCTGCGCATGGTGCAGGCCGGTCATCCCCACCCGGTCCTGCAACGCGCCGACGGGACCGTTCAGCCCCTGGGACGGGGCGGGATGCCGATCGGTGTCTTCGAAAAGCCCGTTTTCGACGAGATCGACCTTGTGCTGGAACCGGGCGACCGGCTTCTGATCTGTTCGGACGGCATCACCGAAGCCACCAATCCCGCCGGTCGCCTGCTGGGCAGCGACGGGGTCGAGGCGATCATGCGCACCAACGCCTTTCTCAGCGGCAACGTGTTTCTGGAATCGATGGCCTGGTCCGTGTCGGAATATTGCCGGGGCGAACGCCAGGACGACATCTCTGCCGTGCTGCTCGAATATCTGGCCCCGGCGCAGCCGGTAAGCCTGCCCGGCGGCTAGATCAGCCCCCGGAACCGGGACAGGAACGCCCTCGCCCCCGGATCGGCCAGCAGGTCCATGGCCGCGCGGGGACTGGCCCACCGGGCGGAATGATGCGGCTCGGTCGGATCGGACAGGCGGCGGATCGGCCGGGCGACCCAGACATGGCACAGCTTTTCGGCGTGCCAGCCATGGTCCGGCATGAAGGCAAAGCGGCGATAGGCGCCCAGCCAGCGGGCCTGGCCGATAATCCAGCCGGTTCCCTCGAACACCTCGCGGCGCAGCGCGCGCAGCGCGCCCTCGCCCGCGTCGATGCCGCCGCCGGGCAACTGGAACTCGGGTTCGGGCTGGGACTGGTGCGTCAGCAGCAACCCTCCGTCCCGGACCAGAAGGCCATAGGCGCCCGGCCGCAGGCGGTGGCGCCGTCCGGGAACGGGCGGGTTGCCGTATCGGCGTATCATGCAATGTCCCCCAAGGATCACACGGCCCTGTCTATCCCGAACCGGCGGGCGGAAAAAGCCGCTCCTCAAGGATGCGGCAAAGGCCGCCCCTTGGGATCGCTGGCAAATGTCCTATATTGGGCCCGACCTCGCCCGTCCCTGCGGGCGCGACCCGTTTTTCAGGAACACCGCATGAGCAAGATCAACCAGATTGCATGGGACGACACGGTTTTGCCCTTTCAGCTTGATCGGTCCGACATTCGCGGACGCGTCGCCCGGCTGGATGGGGTGCTGGACCATATCCTGTCGCGTCACGATTATCCGGCCCCGGTGGGGGCGATGGTGGCGGAACTGGCCCTGCTGGTGGCGCTGATCGGCCCTACCGTCAAGCTGCGCTGGAAGCTGAGCCTTCAGGTCCGCGGCAGTGGCGCGATCCGCACGCTGGCGGCCGATTATTATGCCCCCGAACAGGACGGCACGCCCGCGCGCATCCGCGCCTGGGCCAGCTTCGATGCTGACCGTCTGGACGGCCGCCCGCCCTTTGCCCAGATCGGCGAGGGCTATTTCGCCTTGCTGATCGACCAGGGCGCGGGCACCTTGCCCTATCAGGGCATCACGCCGTTGTCGGGCGGGTCGCTGTCTGCCTGCGCGCAGACCTATTTCGCGCAATCCGAACAGTTGCCGACGCGGTTTCAACTGGCCAGCGGCCAGTCGCGCCGTCCGGGCGAGGGGGGCCACTGGCGCGCGGGCGGCGTGATGCTGCAAACCCTGCCCGCACAGCCCATGCAGGCAAGCGAGGGCGGCAGCGGCGACGGCGGGCTGATCGAGGCCGCCGACATCCTCCAGGGCGCCGAATCCGAGGATTGGAACCGCGCCAACCTGCTGCTGGATACCGTCGAGACGCTGGAACTGATCGGTCCCTCGGTCGGGCCGACCGACCTTCTGCTGCGGCTGTTCCATGAGGAGGCCCCCCGTGTCTTCGACGCGCAGCGTGTGGAATTCGGCTGTTCCTGCACATCGGATCGGGTGCGCGACACGCTGTCGATCTATTCGGCCAAGGACATCGCGCACATGACCACCGATGCGGGCATCGTTACCGCCGATTGCCAGTTCTGCGGCGCCCATTACGAATTCGACCCCCACAGCCTGGGATTCGAGGCGACGGTCGATGCCGATGGACAGCCCCTGTCCGGCCCCATCTCTGACCGGGCGGCCGAGTGAGCCCCGCCTGGTCCGAGGATCGCCTGCGCCGGGCCATGGCCGTCGATCCTGAGCCAAGCTCGGACTATGACCTGAACCGGGACATCGCCCTGCCCGCGGACAGTCTGCGTGCGGCCGGCGTTCTGGCCGCCTTTCACGAGGATGACGGACGCCTGATCCTGACCAAGCGGGCTTCCGGCCTGCGTCATCACCCGGGCCAGATCGCCCTGCCCGGCGGCAAGGTCGATCCCGCCGATGCCGACGAGATCGCCGCCGCCCTGCGCGAGGCGCGCGAGGAGGTGGGCCTCGACCCCGCGCAGGTCGATATTCTGGGCACGCTTCCCCCGCATCGCACCGTGACGGGCTTTGCGGTGACGCCGGTGATCGGCATTATCCGCGGCCCCTTCCAGCCGCGTCCCGAACCCGGCGAGGTCGAGGAAGCCTTTGCCCTGCCTTTCGCCCATGTCGCCGATCCGTCCTGCTATCGCATCGAGCGGCGGCGCTGGCGCGGGGGGTGGCGCAGCTATTACGCAGCCCCCTTCGGACCCTATTACCTGTGGGGCGCGACGGCCCGCATCCTGCTGGGGCTGGCCAGAAGGATCGCGGCATGATCCGGCTGCCCGCCGACATGATGAACGAACCCGCCTTGCAGACGGTCATGGGGGCCATTGCGGCAAAGGACAGCCGTGTCTGGCTGGTGGGCGGGGCGGTGCGCAACGCGCTTCTGGACATGCCGGTCAAGGATGTGGACCTGGCCACCGATGCCCTGCCCGACGTGGTCGTGGCGCGGGCCGGCGCGGCGGGCCTGAAGGCGGTGCCTACCGGCATCGACCATGGGACCGTCACGGTGGTCTGCAGGGGCCAGGGGTTCGAGGTGACGACCCTGCGCCGCGATGTGGAAACCGACGGGCGCCGAGCCGTGGTGGCCTTTTCCGGCGATCTGGCGCAGGACGCCCGGCGGCGCGACTTTACCATGAACGCGCTTTATGCCGACCAGCACGGCACGGTCATCGACCTGGTGGGCGGTCTTGACGATCTTTACGCCCGCCGCCTGCGCTTCGTCGGCAGCCCTGCCGAGCGCATCGCCGAGGATTACCTGCGCATCCTGCGGTTCTTCCGTTTTCTGGCCTGGTATGGCCGCGACGCCGATCCGGCGGCCGTTGCGGCCTGCCGCGATTTGCGCGGCGGGCTGGACGGCATTTCCCGCGAGCGCATCGGGCAGGAAATGCGCAAGCTGCTGATGGCGCCCGATCCGGTGCCGGCGGTCCGGCTGATGGCCGGCGCGGGCGTGCTGGACAGGGTGCTGCCCGGCGCCACCCCCGATCGCTTCCTGGCGCTGGAGGCGCTTGGGGATCGCGCGCCCTGGCTTGCCCGCCTGGCAGCCCTGTCACAGGCGGATCTGAGCCTTGACCTTCGCCTTTCGCGGGCCGAGGCGCGCGATCACCGAACCCTTGTGACCGCCCTGGCCGAGGACTGGTCCTTCAACCGCATCGCCTATCGCCTGACCGGCGATCTGGCTGCGGGTGCGGCGCTGCTGGTCCAGACCGGCCCCTCGGGTTCCCGCCCCGGCTGGCCCGAGGCACAGGCGGCGGCCCGCCCGCTGCCCATTGCCGCGTCCGACCTGCAACCCCGTCTGCAAGGTCCGGCCTTGGGTCGTGCCCTGACCGCCGCCGAGACAGCCTGGATCGAATCCGGTTTTGCGCTGTCCCCGCCCGCCTTGATCGACATCGCCATTCTGGCCGGAGAGTCCCGATGACCCTGCATCACCGTCTGGGCCGCCTGATCGACGCGTTCCGCCCCGCAGACGGACCGCCGCCCGCGACGCTGCTGGCGTTTTTCCGCTGGTGCCTGTCGGGGGCCTGGGGTGGACTGACGCTGGCCGCCATTGCATCCGCCCTTGGAGGCTTGGCGGATGTGGTGGCCGCCGTGCTGCTGGGCTGGGTCGTTGATGCCATCGCCACCGGCAGCCCCGAGACGCTGTGGTCGCAGAACGGGCTGCTGATCGCGGCCTTCGTAGGCTTCTTCCTGTTGCTGCGGCCGCTGATCTTTGGCCTGTCCACCGCCACCAGCAGCGTCATCATCGGGCCGAACGTGCTGCCCTTGGTGCTGTCGCGCATCCACCGCTGGACGATGGGCCATTCGGTCGCCTTCTTCGACAACGACTTTGCCGGGCGGCTGGCGCAGAAGCAGATGCAGACCGCCCGCGCCGTCACCGATGTGGCGTCGGAAATGGTCAACGTGGTGGCCTTCGCGTTGGCCTCGGTTCTGGGATCGGCTGCGTTTCTGGTATCGGTCGATACCTGGGGGGCGGTGGCCCTGATCCTGTGGATGCTGTCCTATCTGGGGCTGATCAAGTTCTTTCTGCCGCGCATCCGTGCGAAATCCGGGGCCCGCGCATCCGCCCGCGCGATGATCACCGGGCAGGTCGTCGATACCATCACCAACATCAAGACCGTCAAGCTGTTCGCCCATGCCGAACACGAGGATCGGGCCGCCCTGGGCGCCATGGCGGGGTTCCGCGAACGCGCGCTGGATTTCGGCGTGGTCAGCAGCACGTTCCGCATGTCTCTGATGGTGATTGCGGGCATCCTGCCGGTGATCCTGGTCGGCGGCTCGATCATGCTGTGGCGGCAGGATCAGGCGACGCCCGGCGACGTGGCGGCGGCGGGGGCCATCGCCATGCGGCTGAGCCAGATGACCGGCTGGGTCAGCATGGCGCTGATGGGCATCTGGGGCAGCGTGGGCGAGGTCGAGGACGGCATGAAAACCCTGTCCCCCGCCCACGGCCTGACGGATGCGCCCGATGCCGTGTCGCTGGACCGGGTGGCGGGGCGCATCGACTTCGACCATGTGGGCTTTGCCTATGGCCGCGAGGATGGCGGGCTGCGCGACATCGATCTGCATATCCGGCCGGGGGAAAAGGTCGGCATCGTCGGCGCATCGGGCGCAGGCAAATCCACCATGGTCGCCCTGCTGCTGCGGCTCTATGACGTGGAAAAGGGCGCGATCCGCATCGACGGTCAGGATCTGCGCCATGTGACCCAGGAAAGCCTGCGCCGCCAGATCGGCATGGTCACGCAGGAAACCGCCATGTTCAACCGGTCCGCCCGCGACAACATCATCTATGGCCGTCCGGGCGCATCGCAGGCGGACATCGAGGCGGCGGCCAGGGCTGCCGAGGCGCATGACTTCATCCTGACCCTTCAGGACCACCAGGGACGCACGGGATACGACGCGCATCTGGGCGAACGGGGGGTCAAGCTGTCGGGTGGGCAGCGCCAGCGGATCGCCCTGGCCCGCGCCTTTCTGAAGGACGCCCCGATTCTGGTGCTGGACGAGGCGACCAGTGCGCTGGACAGCGAGGTCGAGGCGCAGGTTCAGGACGCCTTGGTCCGGGCCATGGCGGGCAAGACGGTGCTGGCCATCGCCCACCGCCTGTCCACCATCGCCGAACTGGACAGGATCGTGGTCATGGATGCGGGCCGGATCGTCGAACAGGGCACGCATGGCCAGTTGCTGGCCCGCGGCGGTCTCTATGCGCGATACTGGAACCGGCAATCCGGTGGCTTCCTGGGAACCGAGGAAGCCGCGGAATGACCCTGTGGCGGGTCGAACGCCTGGGCCGTCGTGGCGATGGCGTGGCGGTGGGCGCGTCGGGCCGCGCGCTGGCCCCCCTGACCCTGCCGGAGGAACAGATCGAGGGCGAGGCCATGGACGGCCGTATCGCCGCGCCGCGCATCCTTGCCCCCTCGCCCGACCGGGTGCGGCCCCCCTGCGCCCATTACCGCGCCTGCGGGGGCTGTTCGTTGATGCATGCCAGTGACGGCTTCGCGACCGCGTGGAAACGGCAGGTGGTGGAAACCGCCCTGGCCGCGCGCGGCCTGTCCGCGCCGGTGGCCGGGGTGCAGGTTTCACCGCCCCGCTCGCGGCGGCGGGCGGTGCTATCGGGCAGGCGGACGAAAAAGGGCGCCCTTGTGGGCTTTCATGCCCGCGCGTCGGATGTGATCGTGGATCTGGCGGAATGCCATGTCCTGCGGCCCCAGATCACCGCCGCCCTGCCCCTGCTGCGCCGGATCGTGGTGGCGGGCGCCGCGCGCGGCGCGGAACTGTCGATGACCGTGATCCACGGCCCTGCCGGTCTGGACCTGAGCGTCACCGGCGGCAAGCCGATGGAGCCCGCCCTGTTCCAGACCCTTGCCGCCCTGGCGGACGAGGGCGATCTGGCGCGGCTGACCTGGCAGGATCAGACGGGGGACGGGCAGTCGATCACCCGCCGTCCCCCTGCCCTGCCGATGGGGCGCGCTCGGGTGGTGCCGCCGCCGGGCGCGTTCCTGCAGGCCACCGCCGAGGGAGAGGCCACCCTGACAGCGTCAGTGCGGAATATCGTGGGCGGCGCGACCCGGATCGTCGATCTGTTTTCAGGCTGCGGCACCTTTTCGCTGCCCTTGGCCGAAACGGCGGCCGTTCATGCGGTCGAGGGTCTGGCTGCCCCTTTGAGGGCGCTGGATGCCGCCTGGCGCGGCGCGCCGGGCTTGAACCGCATCACGATCGAGAATCGGGATCTTGCCCGACGGCCCCTGCTGGCGGACGAGCTGGCAGCCTTTGACGCAATCGTGATTGATCCGCCCCGCGCCGGAGCCGAGGCACAGGCGCGCGAAATTGCCCGGTGCGAGGTCGACAGACTGGCCTTTGTCTCCTGCGATCCGGTGAGTTTTGCCCGCGATGCGCAGATTCTTGCCGGTGGCGGCCTGCGTCCGGTCCGGCTCTGGATCGTGGATCAGTTCCGCTGGTCGCCGCATGTCGAAATCGTCGCGGACTTCGCCCGAATCTAGTCAAATCACCGGGCTCTGTGATATTCATGATCCACAAAAAACAGAAACGTCAGAGGCAGTGATGTACAAGCCTACCCGTCGGGTCGTCGCCTTTTCCATGCTTGCCGTTCTGGCAGCCTGCGGCAGGCCCCCCAGCAAGTTCCGCGCCTATAACGGCCCTGCGGTGACGCAGGTCGTGGTCAACAAGGGCGAACGGAAGTTGTATCTCTTGAACGACAGAACCGTGCTGAAAGCCTATGATGTGGGCTTGGGCAACGAGCCGGTCGGCCACAAGCAGTTCGAAGGCGACGGCAAGACGCCCGAGGGCGTCTATTACATCGACCGTTTCAATCCGCGCAGCCAATACCACCTGTCGGTCGGGGTGTCCTATCCCAACGAAAACGACACCGCCCTGGCACAGGCCCTGGGGCGTAAGCCAGGCGGCGACATCTTCATCCATGGCTGGGGTCCGGACGGCAACCGGCTTGCCCCGAACAGGCGCGATTGGACCGCCGGCTGCATCGCCGTCAGGGATGACGAGATCGAGGAAGTCTATGCGATGCTGCGTCCGGGCGTGCCCATCGTGATCAACCCCTGACGCGGGATCAGGCAAGGCCCCGGCCAACCGGGGCCTTTGCCTTTCAGCTTCCGGTCAGAAGCGTCCACCACAGCTTGCCCGAAGGTTCCTGATACCAGGCGATGCCCAGATTGGTCGCGGCAGGGTCCATGATCACGTCGCGGGTATCGCGCGTGGCCATCCATGCGTTCAGCGTCTCGATGTCGTTTTCATAGGTTTCCGAGATGTTCTCGCCGATGATGGTCCCGAAATAGCCCGCCCGACGCGCGCGGTCCAAGGGCGACGATCCGTCCGATCCCCAGTGCCAGGCACGATTCTGCGCCGACATGTCGCGCGAATGGGCCATGGCCGCAGCCGAGAGCTGCGGGTTCAGCACCAGCGGCGGAACCGCGATATTGGCGCGCAGCATGTTGATTTGCTGCAACACGCGAACCGGAATCTGATCGGTTTCCGCAGCGCCGATCTGGTTGCCCGCCCCCGTCGGCTGGGTGGCGGGGACCACGGGCGGCAGGCTGCGTGGCTGACAGGCCGCCAGCGCCACCAGCGATGCACAAGCGATCGCCTTGTAATTCTGCATGTTTTCGCCACCCTTTGGTTCTTGCCGGGGCAGGTTTACCGAATGACGAGAGGCCGTTCAAACCCACGAATTCGTGATGGTCACCTGCCCTGCCCGAACCGTTCTTCGCAAGGGTGAATTGCCGGAATCAGCGGCGGAGAGTAAGGATTTTTCATGCCTTCCAGGGCAGAGTGGTCAGGGCTGTCTGCAAGAGCGGCCATCGACAAAGGACACGGATGATGAGCACGTCATCGAATCTGAATCGCCGGGCTTTTCTGGGTTCGGCTGCTGCGCTTGGCGCAGCCGGTCTGGCGGTTCCCGCGCTGGGCCAGCAATTCGACCCTTATACCGGCCAGCCTCTCCAGACGATCCCCGGCGCCGTTCCTGGCGCCACCCCGGATGCGGGCGCGGTGCAATATGACGCCACAGCCAGCCCGCAGCACAACATTTCCAGCTTTCAGGCGCAAAGCTGGCAGCCGTATTTCGAAAATCTGACCAACGGCGCGATCCTGTGCGACCTGACCTCACGAGCCGTGCACTTCTGGTCCGAGGATGGCGACATCTACCGGCTTTATCCGTCCTCGATCCCGGTCAGCGCGGATCTGACGCGGACCGGCCGCACCGAGATCATCAAGAAGGTCGAAGGCCCAAGTTGGTCGCCCACGCCCGACATGAAGGCCCGCAACCCCGAATGGCCCGATTTCGTCCCCCCCGGCCCCGACAACCCGCTGGGTACCCATGCGCTGTGGCTGAGTTGGCAGTATTACCGCATCCACGGCACCCATGACACCCGCAAGATCGGCCGCAAGTCGTCGAACGGCTGCATCGGGCTGTACAACGAACACATCCAGGATCTGTACAACCTGACCCGTATCGGGACACAGGTCCTGGTACTGTAGACGCGCCGACGGTTGCGCCGTGCAGGATGCCGCACCCAGGACGGGGCGGCATCTTTTCAGCCGATCGCCTCCATGGGCTGCGCGGTCACACCCATCCCCCCATATTGTCGCGCACCACGTTCAGCATCACCTCGACATGCGCGGGGTCGTCGTTCAGGCAGGGAATATAGGTGAACTCCTTGCCGCCTGCGTGTTCGAAGCTTTCGCGGATCTCGCCGTTGATCTCCTCCAGCGTCTCGATACAGTCGGACGAGAAGGCGGGCGAGATGACGGCGATGTCGGTGATGCCTTGCCTGGCCAGTTCGGCCACGTGTTCGACCGTATAGGGCCGCAGCCATTCCTCGGGTCCGAAGACGGACTGGAAGGTCGTGTCGATCACCCCGTCGGGCCAGCCCAGCGCCTCTTTCAGCAGGCGGGATGTCTTCTGGCACTGGCAGTGATAGGGGTCGCCCTCCAGCAGATAGCGTTTGGGCATTCCGTGATAGCTGGCGACCAGTTTGGCAGGCACGGCATCGCCCAATGTGCGGCGCACCGATGCCGCCAGGGCGGCGATATAGTCGGGCCGGTCGAAATAGGGTTCGCAGGTGCGCAGGGCGGGCTGCCATTTCTGCGTCATCAGGGCGCGGAACAACTGATCGTTCGCGGTGGCCGAGGTCGCGCCCGCATAGTGCGGATAAAGCGGCAGGAACACGATCCGCTGGCAGCCCGCCTTGATCATCCGGTCCAGCACGTCCTGGGTCGATGGATTGCCATAGCGCATGCAGAATTCGACCATGACTTGGTCGCCCCATTCCGCCTGCGCGCGGGCGCGCAACGCCTCGGCCTGGGACCGGGTGATGGTCATCAGCGGGCTTTCGTTCTTTTCCTCGTTCCAGATCAGCTTGTAGTTCTTGCCCGAAGTGAAGGGCCGCTTGGTCAGGATGATGCCCTGCAACAGCGGCTGCCATTTCCACGCCGGATAGTCGATGACGCGCCGGTCGGACAGGAATTCATTCAGATAGCGCCGCATGGACCAATAGTCATAGCCGTCGGGCGTGCCCAGGTTGGCGATGAGGATCCCGGTCTTTTTCGGCGGGATCGAGGGATGGTCGGCGGGCGCGTGGATGGGCTTCATGTCATTCCGGTCCTGATTTCGTTCAGAGCATCTTCAAGTCGGGTTCTGGCCGATCCGGGGCGCAGCGGTTTTTGTTGCGTATCCGAGGGCGACCAGCCGGTCAGAAAGACCAGATCGAACGTGACCGAGATACGGGACGGATTGTCGCGGTCCGGGCAGGTGCCGGCCATGATGGCGGCGGCACGGGCCATGATGGCGCGGCGGGTGGGGCGACGCAGCCGCGCGGCCATGGCGTTGCCCTCGCCCATGGCACGCAAGTCATGGCCCAGGTGGAACAGGTCGCGATAGCTCGCCCTTTGGGTGACCAGATCGGCCACCGGCAGGGCCAGCCCGGCGCGGTTCAGCAACTGGCCCATGTCGCGGATCTCGCCCATCGGCAGGATACGCGGGGACAACCCGCCGCTCATCTCGACCTCGGCCTGGGCCAGGGCGGCGCGCAATTCGTGCAGCGTCTGGCCGCCGGGGCAGGCGGCGATGAACAGCCCGTCCTCGCGCAGGGCACGGGCGGACTGGATGATCTGGCCCACGGGATCGTCGGCCCAGTGCAGCGCCATGGCGTGGATCACCAGGTCATGCGCGCCGGGTTGCAGATCCAGCACCGGATCGTCCGCGACGATGCGGGCCTGGGGGAAGTCCTGCGCCCAGAAGGCCGGAAATCCCGTCACCACGGCGGGGGCGGTAAACCTTCTGTTAATCTCGGACAGCCTATCCTGGATCTCGTCGGCGGCGATCCGGTGCAGCACGTCCGCAAAGCCTTGCCGCATGGCGCGGTCGCGCTGGCGCAACAACGCGGCGCGGTCGGTCAGGACGGGGCGGTCTGGCGGGGGGTTGGTCATGGGGACGCAACATAGGGTGCTTCGGGGGGCGATGAAAGGCGCGTTGCGCCTGCTGTACCCGCCGCAATGCGTGGCCTGCGGGACGCCGGTCGCGGCGCAAGGCGACGAACCCGGCCAGCTTTGCCCGGTCTGCTTTCCCGACATGCGCTTCATCGCCGGGGCTGCCTGCACCCGCTGCGGGGTGCCGCTGCCGGATGACGGTACGGGGGCCGACGATCCGCTGCTGTCCTGCGACGATTGCCTGTCCATCGCGCGGCCCTGGGCGCAAGGACGGGCCGCCATGGTCTATTCCGGCACAGGGCGGCGGCTGGTGCTGGCGCTGAAGCACGGCGACCGGCCGGATCTGGCGCCCGCGCTTGCGACCTGGCTGGCGCGCGCGGCTTCACCGCTGATCGGGCCCGACACGGTCGTGGCACCGATCCCCCTGCACCTGCGGCGGCTGCTGAAACGACGATACAACCAAGCGGCGCTGATCTCGGGCCGGGTAGCACGGGCGCACGGAGTTTTGCACCTGCCCGACCTGCTGCTGCGCCAGCGCCACACGCCGGGCCAGGACCATCGCAGCGCCGGCGACCGCTTTGCGAATGTCGCAGGGGCGCTTGCGGTCAATCCCCGGCGTGCCGCAGCGGTCGCGGGGCGGCCGGTGGTGCTGGTCGATGACGTCATGGCCTCGGGCGCGACGCTGGCGGCGGCCACGGATGCACTGCTGGCGGCGGGATCGGGGCCGGTTTCGGTTGCGGTTCTGGCAAGGGCCGTCAAGGATGACTAGGTTGGGGGCCACAGCGAAAGGAAACCGTTCCCATGACCCAGCCTGCGATCACCATCTATACCACCCGCACCTGCCCGTTCTGCATCCGGGCCAAGGGCCTGCTGCGCGACAAGAACCTGTCCTTCGACGAGATCGACGTGGGCGCCGATCCGGCGTTGCGCGCGCAGATGACCCAGCGGGCCCATGGACGGCGCACGGTGCCCCAGATCTTTATCGGCGAGCGTCATGTCGGCGGCTGCGACGACCTATTTGCACTGGAGGACAGCGGCAAGCTGGATACCCTGGTCGCGGGCACGGCGGGCTGACAGGCCGGGCCGCCACGCGCTGCGGCCTTGACCCGGGCGCGGCGGCAGGGCACGGTTCCGACTTCGCCCCGCCGCCACGATGCGCCCCGCCCCGTCTGGCCCCTCCCGTTTGAAACAATGACCCTGACCGCAACCGACAACGACCGTTCCCAGGCCCCCGACAGGCTTGCCGCCAGCCTTTTCGCCGAGGTGCTGATCGCGGAACAGTTGTCGCGCAACCTGATCGGCAAGGCGCTGCCGCGCGGCATGCAGATCTCGCATTTCTCGGTGCTGAACCTGTTGGCCCATGTGAACGAGGAACGCACCCCGGCCCAGTTGGCCCAGGCGTTCCACGTCACGCGGGGCGCCATGACCAACACCCTGTCGCGGCTGGAATGGGCGGGCCATGTCCATATCCGGCCCGACTGGGACGACGCCCGGCGCAAGTTCGTGTCGATCAGCCCGGCGGGCCGGTCGGCGCGCGACGCGGCCATCGCCGCCTTCATGCCGCTGATCGCCCAGGTGGTGCGCGACATCGGCCCCGACCGTGTCAGGACCGCCCTGCCAGTGCTGCGCGAACTGCGTCACCGGCTGGAGGGCAACGAGGCTTAATCCCCGCGCCGCGCGGTCAGGATATAGTTCACGGCCAGATCCCGGCCCGACAGGCTCCAACCGAAGGTCAGGGGATTGAAAACCATGCCGCGCCGATCCTCGACCGTCAATCCCGCCGCGGCGGCCATTGCGGCCAGTTCGGCCGGTGTGATGAACCGGTTCCAGTCATGCGTGCCGCGCGGCAGCCAGCGCAGGATCCATTCCGCGCCGACGATTGCTGCGGCAAAGCTTTTGGCCGTCCGGTTCAGGGTGGACAGGATCACCAATCCACCCGGCCGCACGAGGTTGCGGCAGGTGGCCACGAAGGCCGTGGGGTCGGCCACGTGCTCGACGATCTCCAGCGCCAGGACCGCGTCGAACCGCTCGCCCTCGGCAGCCATCGCCTCGGCCGTGGTGGCGCGATAGTCGATGGACAACCCCTGTTGTTCGGCATGAAGGCGGGCCACGGCGATGTTGGCCTCGGCCGCATCGGCGCCCACCACCCCTGCGCCCAGCCGCGCCATCGGCTCGGCCACCAGCCCGCCGCCGCAGCCGATGTCCAGCACCCGCAGCCCCTCGAAGGGCCGCAGGCTGCGCCGGTCGCGCCCGAATTCCGCTGCGATCTGGTCGGCGATATAATCCAGACGCAGCGGGTTCATCAGGTGCAGGGGCCTGAACTTGCCCCTGGGATCCCACCATTCGGCGGCCATCGCCTCGAACTTGGCGATCTCGGCAGGGTCGATGCTGGTCATGGCGTGTCCTTCTGGCAGGCGGGTCCATCTGCGCTTATATTGGCCCGATGGACCGATTGGCAGGACAAATCGCTGCGACGCATGGCCGCCTTCACCCGGCGGCCGAGCCCTTTGCCCGGCATATGCTGGACGTGGGCGACGGCCATCAGATCTATGTCGAGGAAAGCGGCAATCCCGAAGGCCGGCCCGTGATCGTGCTGCATGGCGGCCCCGGCGGGGGATGCAGCCCCTTCATGCGTCGGTTCTTCGACCCGACCCATTACCGGGCCATCCTGTTCGACCAGCGCGGTTGCGGACGGTCGCGCCCCCAGGCCTCCGTCCTGGCCAATACGACCCATCACCTGATCGCCGACATCGAGGCGATTCGCCGCCGGCTGGGGCTGGACGCGATGCTGCTGTTCGGCGGAAGCTGGGGGGCCACGCTGGCGCTGGCTTATGCCCAGGCGCATCCGGACCGCGTGTCCGGCCTGGTGCTGCGGGGGGTGTTCCTGGGCACGCAAGGGGAACTTGACTGGTTCTATGGCGGCGGCGCGGGACGGTTCTTTCCGGACCTGTGGGCGAGGTTCCGCGATCCGATCCCGCAATCCGAACAGGACAACCTGATCGCGGCCTATCACCGGAGGCTGTTCGACGACGATCCGGGCCGGCAGGGCCGCTATGCCCAGCCCTGGCTGATGTGGGAAAACGCTCTGGCGGGGCTTCAGTCCTCGGGCGCGGCCCATGCGCCCGCCGATTACGCCCGCGCCTTCGCGCGGCTGGAGAACCATTATTTCCTCAACCGCTGCTTTCTGGACGAAGGCCAGCTTCTGCGCGACCGGCACCGCATCGAACACCTGCCGGCGGTGATCGTCCAGGGCCGCTATGACATGGTCTGCCCGCCCCTGTCGGCCTGGCGCCTGGCCGAAGGCTGGGAGGGCTGCGACCTTCGCCTGATCCCGGCCTCGGGGCACGCGCTGTCGGAACCGCGGATTTCGGCGGAACTGGTCCGGGTGATGGACGATATCCGGGACCGCCGGGCCATGGCCCAAGTTTGACCTTGCAAAACCGGCCGCCTGTGCTAAATCCCCCCCAACAGCGGCGCAGGCTTCCACCCCCTGCCCACCGGCGCTTTCCGCATGGCCCGCTTGACGGGCCTTTTCCATATCCGAAGGGATCTCATGTCGAACGATCTGATCGCCAAGACCGCCATCGACCGGCGTCTGGCCGAGATCATCGCCCCGGTGATCGAGGATCTGGGATTCGAACTGGTGCGCATCCGCCTGCAAGGCGGCAAGACCGCCACCTTGCAGATCATGGCCGACCGGCCCGAAGGCGGCATCAACGTGGATGACTGCGGCGACATTTCCGTGGCGGTCAGCGCGGTTCTGGACGTCGAGGACCCGCTTGAGGAAGCCTATTACCTGGAAGTCAGCAGCCCCGGCATCGACCGGCCGCTGACCCGGCTCAAGGATTTCGCGACCTTCGAGGGATACGAGGCGCGGCTGGAAACGAACCAGCCCATCGACGGGCGCAAGCGTTTCAAGGGCGTGCTGGCGGGCGTCGAGCAAGGCGAGGGCGGCGATGAGGTTCTGCTGAATATCGAGGAATCCGGTGAAGTCCAGACCATCGGCCTGCAGTTCGACTGGCTGTCCGATGCCAAGCTGGTGCTGACGGACGACCTGATCCGCGAAATGCTGCGCCAGAAGAAGGAAGCCGGCGTCCAGATCGAGAATCTGGACGAAAGTGCCTTTGACGAGATCGAAACCGAAGACAACGACGGCGAGAACGCCGATGCCAAGGAGTGAGCGATGGCCATCACCTCTGCCAACCAGCTTGAACTGCTGCAAACCGCCGAAGCCGTCGCGCGCGAGAAGATGATCGAGCCCGAACTGGTCATCGAAGCGATGGAGGACAGCCTCGCCCGCGCGGCCAAATCCCGCTACGGGGCGGAAATGGACATCCGCGTCAAGATCGACCGCAAGACCGGCCATGCGACCTTTACCCGCATCCGCACCGTGGTCGAGGATGACGCGGTCGAGAATTACCAGGCGCAACTGACGGTCGAACAGGCCCGTCCCTATCTGGACAACCCGCAGATCGGCGACGAGATCGTGGACCAGGTTCCGCCGGTGGAACTGGGCCGCATCGCCGCACAGTCGGCCAAGCAGGTGATCCTGCAACGCGTGCGCGAGGCCGAGCGCGATCGCCAGTACGAGGAATTCAAGGACCGCGCCGGCACCATCATCAACGGCGTCGTCAAGCGCGAGGAATACGGCAACATCATCGTCGATGTGGGCCGCGGCGAGGCGATCCTGCGCCGCAACGAAAAGATCGGTCGCGAAAGCTATCGCCCGAACGACCGGATCCGCGCCTATGTCAAGGACGTGCGCCGGGAAACGCGCGGCCCGCAGATCTTCCTGTCGCGCACCGATCCGCAGTTCATGGCGGAACTGTTCAAGATGGAGGTGCCCGAGATCTATGACGGCATCATCGAGATCAAGGCCGTGGCCCGCGATCCCGGCAGCCGTGCCAAGATCGCCGTCATTTCCTATGACAACTCGATCGACCCGGTCGGCGCCTGCGTGGGTATGCGCGGTTCCCGCGTTCAGGCCGTGGTGGGCGAGTTGCAGGGCGAAAAGATCGACATCATTCCCTGGAACGAGGATCAGGCCACCTTTCTTGTCAACGCGCTGCAACCGGCCGAAGTCAGCAAGGTCGTGTTCGACGAGGAAGCCGGCAAGATCGAGGTCGTTGTTCCCGACGAACAGCTTGCCCTGGCCATCGGACGGCGGGGCCAGAACGTGCGTCTGGCCAGCCAGTTGACCGGCCTCGACATCGACATCCTGACCGAGGAGGAGGAGTCCAAGCGCCGTCAGGCCGAATTCAACGCCCGGACCCAGTTGTTCATGGATGCGCTGGATCTGGACGAGTTCTTTGCCCAGCTTCTGGTGGCCGAGGGCTTTACCGACCTGGAAGAAGTGGCCTATGTCGATCAGGACGAGCTTCTGTCCATCGACGGCGTGGACGCAGGCACGGCCGCGGAACTGCAGGCCCGCGCCCGCGACGTGCTGCAAGCCCGGACCAAGGCCGCATTGGAAAACGCCCGCACCCTGGGGGCCGAGGACAGCCTTATTGAATTCGAGGGACTGACCCCCCAGATGGTTGAGGCGCTGGCCAAGGACGGCGTCAAGACGCTGGAAGATTTCGCGACCTGCGCCGACTGGGAACTGGCCGGCGGATGGACCACGGTAAACGGCCAGCGCGTCAAGGACGACGGGCTTCTGGAACCATTCGACATATCGCTCGAGGAGGCGCAGACCCTGGTGATGACTGCCCGCGTGCAATTGGGCTGGGTGGATCCGGCCGAACTCGAGGCCGGGCCGACCGATGGTCCCGATGACGAGGAGGCCGGGGCGTGATGCCCCGGATGTGCGCGCTTGAGCCGCGGTGGAATTGTCAAGGATCGGGACGAGCCTGAACGGCGCTGCATCGTCACCGGAGACGTGCAGCCCAAGCGCGGGCTGATCCGGTTCGTGACGGGGCCGGATGGCATGGTGGTGCCCGATCTGGCGGAAAAGCTGCCCGGCCGGGGCATCTGGGTTGCGGCGGATCGCGCCGCAATCGACAAGGCGGCGGCCAAGGGCCTGTTCTCGCGCGCCGCCAGGGCGCCGGTCAAGGCCCCCGAAGGGCTGGCCGATCTGGTCGAGGCGGGGCTGGCGCGGCGGGTGATCGAACTGGTGTCGCTGGCGCGCAAATCGGGCATTGCGGTCGCCGGGTTCGAAAAGGTCAAGGGCTGGCTGGCAGAAGGGCGCGCGCGTGTGCTGCTTCAGGCCAGCGACGGGTCGGATCGCGGCAAGGGCAAGCTGTGGACGCCCACGGGCGGCCGCTGGTTCGGCTGTCTGTCCGCATCAGAATTGGGTTTGTCCTTCGGGCGCGATCATGTCATACACGGCGCGCTTGCGGCGGGTGGCCTGACGGACAAGGTGATCTTGGAAGCCGGCAGACTGACAGGTCTGCGCGGGCATGACGGCGGCAATTCGGCGGCCGGGAAGGAATGAAGACGCAGATGAGCGACAAAGACGGAAAATCGACCTTGGGACTCGGCGGCAGCGGCCGTTCGGGCCAGGTCAAGCAAAGCTTCAGCCACGGTCGCACCAAGAGCGTCGTCGTGGAAACCAAGCGCAAGCGCGTCGTGGTGCCCAAGGCGGGCGCCACGCAGATGACGGATGCCCAGAAGGAAAAGAACCCCCTGACGGCACGCATGGCGGGCGACCCCTCCAAGCGCCCTGCCGGCATCTCGGATGCCGAGATGGAGCGCCGGCTCAAGGCGCTTGCGGCTGCCAAGATCCGCGAGGCCGACGAGGCCGTGACCCGTGTCGCCGAGGAAAAGGCCCGCGAGGAAGAGCGCGAACGCCGCCGCGCCGAAATCGAAGCCAAGGAGCGTGAGGAGCGCGAGCGCGAAGAAGCCCTGCGCCTCAAGGCCGAGGAAGACGAGCGCCGCGCCCGCGAGGCCGAGGAGCGTGCCCGTCTCAAGGACGAGCCCAAGCCCGCTGAACGCCCCGCCCGTGCCGCCGATGCGCGTCCGGCCGGCAGCCGCCCAGCCGCCCCCGACCGCGCCTCGATCGAGGCGGCGGCGGCCCGCGCCGAAAAGCCCGGCGTTGCGGCAGGTCCGAGACGCACCGACCGCGACCGCCGCGACAGTGGCGGCGACAGCGACGCCAAGGCCAAGGCCAAGGCCGAGGATAGCCGCCGCACGGGCCGGCTGTCGCTGAACCAGGCGCTGGACGGCGAAGGCGGACGGCAGCGGTCCCTGGCTGCGATGAAGCGCAAGCAGGACCGCGCCCGGCAAAAGGCCATGGGCAACGTGCGGACCGAAAAACAGGTTCGCGACGTGCAGTTGCCGGAAACCATCGTGGTGTCGGAACTGGCCAACCGCATGGCGGAACGCGCGGCCGACGTGGTCAAGTCGCTGATGAAAATGGGCATGATGGTGTCCATGAACCAGGCGATCGATGCCGACACCGCCGAACTGGTGATCGAGGAATTCGGCCACAAGGCCGTCCGGGTGTCGGACGCCGACGTGGAACAGGTCATCGACACGGTTCAGGACAAGGCCGAGGACTTGCAGCCGCGCCCACCGATCATCACGATCATGGGGCATGTGGACCACGGCAAGACCTCGCTTCTGGATGCGATCCGCCATGCCAATGTCGTTGCGGGCGAAGCCGGGGGCATTACCCAGCACATCGGCGCCTATCAGGTTACGGCAGCGAACGGCGCGGTTTTGACCTTTCTGGACACGCCCGGCCATGCGGCCTTCACCTCCATGCGGGCACGCGGTGCGCAGGTCACGGATATCGTGGTTCTGGTGGTGGCCGCGGACGATGCGGTCATGCCGCAGACGGTCGAGGCGATCAACCATGCCAAGGCCGCGAACGTGCCGATGATCGTGGCGATCAACAAGATCGACAAGCCTTCGGCCGATCCGCAAAAGGTCCGCACGGCGCTGCTGCAGCACGAGGTCGTGGTCGAACAGATGTCCGGCGACGTGCAGGACGTCGAGGTTTCGGCCAAGACCGGCCAGGGGCTGGACGGGCTGCTGGAAGCCATCGCGCTTCAGGCCGAGATCCTGGAACTGAACGCCAACCCCGCCCGCGCCGCCCAAGGCGCCGTGATCGAGGCACAGCTTGACGTGGGCCGCGGACCCGTGGCCACCGTTCTGGTCCAGAACGGCACCCTGCGTCGCGGCGATATCTTTGTCGTGGGCGAACAGTGGGGCAAGGTCCGCGCGCTGATCAACGACAAGGGCGAGCGCGTGGACGAGGCCGGGCCTTCGGTCCCGGTCGAGGTTCTGGGCCTGAACGGCACGCCCGAGGCAGGCGACGTTCTGAACGTGGTCGAAACCGAGGCTCAGGCCCGCGAGATCGCGGACTATCGCAGCCAGGCCGCCAAGGACAAGCGCGCCGCCGCCGGGGCTGCGACCACGCTGGAACAGTTGATGGCCAAGGCCAAGGCAGACGAAAGCGTGGCCGAACTGCCGGTGGTCGTGAAGGCCGACGTGCAGGGCTCGGCCGAGGCGATCGTGCAGGCCCTTGAAAAGATCGGCAACGACGAGGTGCGCGTCCGCGTGCTGCATTACGGCGTCGGGGCGATCACCGAATCCGATATCGGCCTGGCCGAGGCCAGCCAGGCGCCGGTGATCGGATTCAACGTCCGCGCCAATGCCCCGGCCCGCAATTCGGCCAACCAGAAGGGCGTCGAGATCCGCTATTACTCGATCATCTATGACCTGGTGGACGACATCAAGGCGGCGGCCTCGGGCCTGCTGTCGGCCGAAGTGCGCGAAAACTTCATCGGCTATGCCCAGATCCGCGAAGTGTTCAAGGTCACCGGCGTCGGCAAGGTGGCGGGTTGCCTTGTCACCGAAGGCGTGGCGCGACGTTCGGCGGGCGTGCGCCTGCTGCGCGACAACGTGGTCGTCCACGAAGGCACGCTGAAGACACTCAAGCGCTTCAAGGACGAGGTCAAGGAAGTCCAGTCCGGCCAGGAATGCGGCATGGCGTTCGAGAATTACGACGACATCCGCCAGGGCGATGTCATCGAGATCTTCGAACGCGAGGAAGTCGAGCGGAAACTGTAGGCATCCAGGCCCGCAAGGGCGATGCCGAAACATCAAAGGGGCAGCCCCGTGGCCGCCCCTTTTTGCAATTCGTCGTGGCCCCGTGTCGTGGTGGCCAGTATCGTGGTGGACCATGCGGGTCAGCGCGTTACCGGCTTGCCCTCAAAGGTCCGCGTCCCGATCCGGACAATCATGTTCCCATTGGGGGCCAAGCATTCGAAAAGCCCCTGGATGAGAATGTGGCTGCCGATGGAAATCGTGCGAATCATGTCAACCCCTCTGGTTCCCTCTGGTTCCATTCTTGTCACGAAATGGTTTCAAAAGAATTAACGAAATGGCAACATACGACGTTTTGAGGCATCGTGAGGACGAAACCGGCAGGAATGCGCCCTCAAAGCCACATCTGCAAGACCGGGATCAGGGGAATGTCCGCCGGGGGCATGGGGTAATTTCTCAAATCCCCGGCGCGAACCCAGGCCAGGCTCTGACCTTCCTGCGGACGGACGATTCCCTGCCAGCGGCGGCAGGCATAGACCGGCATCAGCAGGTGGAAATCGTCATAGCTGTGGCTGGCGAATGTCAGCGGGGCCAGGCACGAGGTCCAGGTGTCGATGCCCAGTTCCTCGTGCAGTTCGCGAATCAGGGCTGCTTCGGGCGTTTCGCCGGGCTCGACCTTGCCGCCGGGAAATTCCCAAAGGCCCGCCATCGCCTTGCCTTCGGGGCGCTGCGCCAGCAACACGCGCCCGTCAGCGTCGATAAGGGCCACGGCGGCGACAAGGACGGTTTTCACGATCGGTAATCGGCGTTGATGTCGATGTAACCGTGCGTCAGGTCGCAGGTCCAGACGGTCCGCGCCCCCTGCCCAAGGCCCAGATCGACGCCGATGACCAGATCCTGCTGTTTCATATAGGCGCTGGCGGCGGACTCGTCGTAATCCGGCGCGCGCCAGCCGTTTTCGGCCAGAACCATATCCCCGAACCGGATGGTCAGGCGGTCGCGGTCGGCGGCTGCGCCGGACTTGCCCACGGCGGCGACGATGCGACCCCAGTTCGCGTCCTCGCCGGCGATGGCGGTCTTGACCAGGGGCGAATTGGCGATGGCCATGGCGACCTTGTGCGCGTCCGTGTCGGATGCGGCACCCGTCACCCGCACCTCGACGAACTTCGTCGCGCCCTCGCCATCGCGGACGACAAGCTGCGCCAGTTCGCGCATCACGCCATGCAGCGCGGTGACGAAATCCGCGCCCACCCCGCTGTCCAGCGACATGATCGGCGCCGCGTTGCTGCGCCCGGTCGCGGCCAGGATCAGCGCGTCCGAGGTGGACGTGTCGCTGTCCACCGTGATCGCGTTGAAGGTCGAATCCAGGCCGGACGACAGGGCCCGCTGCAACAGCGGCGCGGGAATGGCCGCGTCGGTAAAGACATAGACCAGCATCGTCGCCATGTCGGGCGCGATCATGCCGGACCCCTTGGCGATACCGGCGATGCGGATATCGCCACCCTCGCCCGCGACGGTGGCCGAGGCGCCCTTGGGAAAGGTGTCGGTGGTCATGATCGCCCGCGCCGCATCGGCGATGCCGCCCGCATCCAGCGCCGCAGCCAGATCGTCCACGATGGCGACGATCCGGTCGTGGGGCAGCGGCTCTCCGATCACCCCGGTCGAGGACGAAAATACCCGCGATGCCGGAACGCCTGTGGCCCGCGCCACCGCGGCCGTCACCGCATCGACCGATTCCTGCCCCCTTGCGCCGGTAAAGGCATTGGCATTGCCCGAGTTGACGATGATCGCCGCCCCGTCCGGCGCCTCGCCCCCCTGCGCCAGCTTGGCCTGGTTGTCCAGCACGCAGGCCGCGCGGGTCGAGGATCGGGTGAACGCCCCCGCAACGGTCGATCCCGGCGCGATGCGGATCAGCGTCACATCGGTCCGGCCCTGGTATTTCACGCCCGCCGCGCCGCTGGCGAACTCGACGCCCGCAATCACCGGCAGGGCCGGAAAGCCCGCCGGCGCCAGTGGCGAGACGGGAAGCCCCGCCTTGCCCATGCTATTGGGCCTCCAGCAGATCGGTGCTGTTCATCAGGGCGGGGTCGATCCCCTCGACCTTTTCGACCGTCGCCTCGCTGGTCAGGCGCTGGATTTCGCCCTGCACCCGGTCGCGCAGCACCATCTGGGCGATCTGGTCGCGCACCTCGTCCAGCGGCGGGGCGTCGCGCAGGCGGGTGTCGTCCAGCCGGATCACGTGCCAGCCGAATTCGGTCTGCACCGGGTCGGAAATCTGCCCCTTTTCCATCGCGCTGACCGCGTCGGCAAAGGGCTTGACCATCTGGTCGGCGGAAAACCAGCCCAGATCGCCCTTGTTCGGACCACTGGGACCGGTCGAGTTCTGTTCGGCCAGCGTTCCGAAATCGGCCCCGCCGTCCAACTGGGCTTTGACCTCCCTGGCCTTTTCCTCGGAGTCCACAAGGATATGGGCCGCGGAATATTCGGTCGTGGGCTGGGCCTCGGCGAACATCCCGTCATAGGCCGCCTGAATCTCCTGATCCGTCGGCTCGGCCTTGGTGATCTCGGCAATGGCGGCAGAGGCGAGGACGTTGCGGCGCTGGAGATCCAGTTGCGCCCGGACGGCAGGGGTTTCCGTACCGGCCGAGGCCACCGCGCTTTGCTGGATCAACTGGTCCAGCATCAGATCGTAAAGCGCGGCGTCCGGCAAGGTGGCCATCTGCGGGTCTTGCGCGGCGGCCTGCTTCATCACGATCATCTGGCCCAGGGTGATGGGCGTGCCGTTCACGGTGGCCACCACCGTATCGGCGCTGCGGTCCTGGGCCAGGACGGGCATCGCCAGCGGTGCAGCCGCCAGCAGGGCGGCCAGGATCGACGGTTTCAGCATGTGGGTTTTCCCTCGAATGATGCGCCCGTTCCAACCGATGCCGGATCGGGCCGACGTTGACAGTCTGGCGGGCGAGGCATACATCCCGGATCAACTCCGTGAAAGGCGCCGCCGCCGCGTTCGTTCAGGCCCCTGATACGGCAATGCGGAAGGCCGGGGCAAGTGGCCCGGCCGTGACCGCCTTTCCCAACAACGTGATTGCGAAGGTTTACATGCTCGGCATCGGACAATTGGCGAAAAAGGTCTTTGGCAGCCCCAACGACCGCAAGGTCAAGGGCACGCGCGGGCTGATCGCCCGGATCAATGCGCTGGAAGACCAGTTCCGGGCGCTGAGCGACGGGGGCCTGACCGATAAGACCCGAGAGCTGCAATCCCGCGCTGCAAGTGGCGAAAGCCTGGACGACCTGCTGCCCGAAGCCTTTGCCAATTGCCGCGAGGGTGCGCGCCGCGCCCTGGGGCTGCGCGCCTTCGACGTGCAGTTGATGGGCGGCATCTTCCTGCACCAGGGCAACATTGCCGAGATGAAGACGGGCGAGGGCAAGACCCTGGTCGCGACCTTTCCGGCCTATCTGAACGCGCTGACCGGCAAGGGTGTCCATATCGTCACGGTCAACGACTATCTGGCGAAACGCGACGCCGACTGGATGGGAAAGGTATTTCGCCAACTTGGCATGACGACGGGTGTCGTCTATCCGTTTCAGCCCGAACCGGACAAGCGCGCGGCCTATGCGGCGGACGTGACCTATGCCACCAACAACGAACTGGGCTTTGACTATCTGCGCGACAACATGAAGGGCAGCGTCGAGGAAATGGTCCAGCGCGGTCACAACTTCGCCATCGTGGACGAGGTGGACAGCATCCTGATCGACGAGGCGCGCACCCCGCTGATCATCTCGGGGCCCAGCCAGGACCGCAGCGAACTGTATGTGACGCTGAACCAGTATATCCCGCTGCTGACGGACGAACACTTCAAGCTGGACGAAAAGGCCCGCAACGCCACCTTTACCGAGGAAGGCAACGAATTCCTGGAACAGCGCCTGCAGGCCGACGGCATCCTGCCCGAAGGCCAGACGCTGTATGATCCGGAATCCACCACCATCGTCCACCATGCGAACCAGGCCCTGCGCGCTTGGAAGCTGTTCAACAAGGACCAGCACTACATGGTCCGCGACGGCGAGGTGATGCTGATCGACGAATTCACCGGCCGGATGATGAAGGGCCGCCGCCTGTCGGACGGGCTGCACCAGGCGATCGAGGCCAAGGAAGGCGTCCAGATCCAGCCCGAGAACGTGACGCTCGCATCCGTGACCTTCCAGAACTATTTCCGGCTATACAACAAGCTGGCGGGAATGACCGGCACGGCCGCGACAGAGGCCGACGAATTCGCCGAGATCTACAAGTTGGGCGTGGTCGAGGTTCCCACGAACCGCAGCATCGCGCGCATCGACGAACATGACCGCGTGTATCGCACCGCGCAGGAAAAATACGCCGCCGTGATCGAGGCGATCAAGGATGCCCATGCCAAGGGTCAGCCCACCCTGGTCGGCACCACCAGCATCGAAAAGTCGGAAATGCTGTCCGAGATGCTGAAAAAGCAGAACATCCCTCATAACGTCCTGAACGCCCGCCAGCACGAGGCCGAGGCCCAGATCGTCGCCGACGCGGGCAAGCCCGGCGCCGTGACCATCGCCACCAACATGGCCGGTCGCGGCACCGACATCCAGTTGGGCGGCAATGTCGAGATGAAGGTGATGGAGGCCCTGGCTGCCGACCCCGGGGCAAATCCCGACCAGCTTCGCGCCCGGATCGAATCCGAACATGCCGCCGACAAGGAAAAGGTGCTGGCCGCCGGGGGCCTGTTCGTGCTGGGCACCGAACGCCACGAAAGCCGCCGGATCGACAACCAGCTTCGCGGCCGTTCTGGCCGGCAGGGCGATCCCGGCCGGTCGCTGTTCTTCCTGTCGCTGGACGACGACCTGATGCGCATCTTCGGGTCCGAGCGGCTGGACAAGGTCCTGTCCACCCTGGGCATGAAGGAAGGCGAGGCGATCATCCACCCTTGGGTCAACAAGTCGCTGGAACGCGCCCAGGCCAAGGTCGAGGGGCGCAACTTCGACATCCGCAAGCAGTTGCTGAAATTCGACGACGTGATGAACGACCAGCGCAAGGCGATCTTCAGCCAGCGCCGCGAGATCATGGACAGCACCGAAGTGGGCGAGATCGCGGCGGACATGCGCCATCAGGTGATCGACGATCTGGTCGATGAGTTCATGCCGCCGAAAACCTATCCCGAGCAGTGGGATCTGGAAGGACTGAACGCCGCGATCCGCGAACGGCTGAACATGAACCTGCCGGTGACCGACTGGGCCGCCCAGGAAGGCGTGGATCAGGATGCCCTGCGCGAGCGGATCGAGAAGGCCACCGATACCTATATGGCGGACAAGGCGCAGGCCTTTGGCCCCGAAAACATGCGCAACATCGAAAAGCAGGTGCTGTTGCAGATGATCGACCAGAAATGGCGCGACCATCTGCTGACGCTGGAACATCTGCGCTCGGTCGTGGGCTTTCGCGGCTATGCCCAGCGCGATCCCTTGTCAGAGTACAAGACCGAGGGCTTCCAGTTGTTTGAAACCATGCTGGACGGGCTGCGCTTCGACGTGACGCAGCGCCTGGCGCAGATCCGCCCCCTGACCGAGGCCGAGCGCGACGAAATGCTGCGCCAGATGGCTCAGCAGCAGAAAGCCGCGCAGGAACACCTGACGATGGAACACGGCGCAGACCGGCAGTCCGACGACGATGCCGACAAGCCTGAACCGCTGGTCGAAGGCTTTGACGAAACCGATCCCGCAACCTGGGGCAATCCGTCGCGCAACGACCCCTGCCCCTGCGGATCGGGCAAGAAGTTCAAGCATTGCCACGGCGCCTTCTAGGGCGCCGTTTCCTCAGCCCAGCCGCGCAGGCAGCACCCATCCGCGCAGCAGATCGCGTGCCGGCATCGGCTTTTTCCCGGCCCTTTGCGCCTCCAGCACCTCGACCGCGCCATCGCCGCAGGCGATGGTGAACCCCGGCAAGACCTGCCCCGGTGCCCCTTGGCCCGCGGCCACCCGGCTGCGCAGCAGCTTGACCCGTTCCCCCGCGACCTCGCACCAGGCGCCGGGAAAGGGCGACAGCCCCCGGATCTGCCGGTCCACCACGGCTGCGGGGCGCGTCCAGTCCACCCGTGCCTCGGCCTTGTCGATCTTGGCGGCATAGGTGACGCCTTGCTCGGGCTGGGGGACCGCAGGCAAGGGCAGCCGCGCCAGCACATCGACGATCAGATCCGCGCCCATCCCTGCCAGGCGGTCGTGCAGGTCGGCGGTGGTTTCCTCGGCCCCGATCGGGGTCCGCGCGCAGGCCAGCACCGGCCCGGTGTCCAGCCCCGCCTCCATCTGCATGATTGCCACACCGGTTTCCGCATCGCCCGCCATGATCGCGCGGTGGATCGGCGCCGCCCCGCGCCAGCGCGGCAGCAAAGAGGCGTGGATGTTCAGGCAGCCCAGCCGGGGCGCATCCAGCACCGGCTGCGGCAGGATCAGCCCATAGGCGACGACCACCGCCACGTCGGCCTGCAAGGCCGCGAAGTCGGCCTGATCGGCGGGATCGCGCAGGCGCAGGGGTGTGCGCACCGGCAGCCCCAGATCCAGCGCCGCCTGGTGCACCGGCGTCGGACGCGGCCTTTGCCCCCGTCCGGACGCTCGGGGTGGCTGCGAATACACCGCCAGGATGTCGTGTTCCTGGGCCACCGCCTGCAATGCCGGAACCGAAAACCCCGGCGTTCCCATGAAGATCATGCGCATCGGCAGGCCCTTTCCTTTTCATGCAGGCATTCCGGGGGCTCCGGGGCTGCCGGCCCCGGCCTTGTCACCGGCGCGCCAGCTTAGCCGATTTCTGGACCAGCATCTTGCGACGCAGGGGTGACAGATGATCGACGTATATCCGCCCGTCCAGATGGTCGATCTGATGCTGCACGCTGGTCGCCCACAGGCCTACGAAATCGCGGTCCTCGATCTCGCCCGCCTCGTTCAGGAACCGCACCGTCACCGCGCGCGGCCGACTGACAAGGGCGGAAACCCCCGGCAGGTTCGGACTGGCTTCCTCGTGGCTGCGAGACTGCACACTGGCGTGCAACACCTCGGGATTGGCCATCCTGACCGCCTGCCCCCGTTTGTCGGACGCGTCCACGACCGCCAGCCGCAGCATGATCCCGATCTGCGGCGCGGCCAGGCCGACGCCCGGCATGGCCTCCATCGTGTCGATCATGTCGTCCCAGATCATCCGCACCGTTTCGGTCACAAAGTCCACCGGATTGGCGGCGACATGCAGGCGGCGGTCGCCATAGGGAATAAACGGTCGGACGGTCATGCAGACGGCCTTCCCGGGAAGCCCCGCTTATGCACGGGCCTGCTCGCGCTTCAGCTTGACCATCTTGCGGGTGATCATCTGCCGCTTGATGGCCGACAGATGGTCGATGAACAGGATGCCGTTCAGGTGATCCAGCTCGTGCTGGGCGCAGGTGGCCCACAGCCCGTCGAACTCCTCCTCGTGCGTCCTGCCGTCAAGGCCCAGCCAGCGCAGCCGGACCTGCCGGGGACGCGTCACCTCGGCATAATGCTCGGGGATCGACAGGCAGCCTTCCTCATAGGTGTTCAGATCCTCGGACACCCAGGCGATCTCGGGGTTGACCAGAACCATGGGCCTGCGCTCGGCCTCGGGGTCGCGGGTCGCGTCCATCACGAAGACGCGCGACAACACCCCCACCTGCGGCGCGGCCAGCCCCACCCCCGGCGCATCGTACATGGTCGCCAGCATGTCGGCGGCCAGGGCCTCGATCTCGGGGGTGATGCGGGACACCGGCTCGCAGACCTTCTTCAGGCGCGGGTCGGGATGGATCAGGATCGGGCGCAGGCTGCTCATGTTCCGCGATTTAGGGCAAGGCTTCACCATAAGCAACAACCGCCCTATGCATGGGAAAACGGCAGCAGGCAGGACCATGACCCATCCCGATTTCGACCAGATCATCGACCGTGTTGGCACCCGCTGTTCCAAATGGGACGACATGCAGGCAGCCTATGGCGTCGCCCCGGACGACGGGCTGGCGATGTGGGTGGCCGACATGGACTTTCGCCCCCCTGCCGCCGTGCAGCGCGCGGTCGAGGATATGGCGGCCCATGGCATCTATGGCTATCCCGGCGCGAACCCCGCCTATCTCGAATCGATCCGCTGGTGGATGGAAAACCGTCACGGCTGGCAGATCGAGACGGGCTGGATCTCGACTTGCGCGGGTCTGGTCAACGGCGTGGCCATGACGATCGATGCCTATACCCGGCCGGGCGATGGGGTGGTCGTGATGTCGCCCGTCTATCACGCCTTTGCCCGCGTGATCCGTGCCGCGGGGCGCGGGCTGGTGGAACTGCCGCTGACCCTGCAGGACGGGCTTTACCGGATGGACTGGCCCGCCTGGGAAAACCGCCTGACCGGCACCGAAAGGCTGCTGATCCTGTGTTCGCCGCACAATCCCAGCGGCCGCGTCTGGACCGACGATGAACTGCGCCAGGTCGCCGATTTCTGCGTCCGCCACGACCTGATCCTGGTCTCGGACGAGATTCATTGCGACCTTGTCATGCCCGGCCACAGGCACCGCATGACGGCCCTGGCCTGTCCCGACATCGGCGACCGGTTGGTCACGCTGAGCGCGGCCACCAAGACCTTCAACATTGCCGGCGCCCATATCGGCAACGCCATCATTGCCGAGGACGGCTTGCGAAGCCGGTTCCGCGCGGCGCTGGGCGCGCGCGGCATCTCTCCGGGACTGTTCGGGATGGATATGGTGGCCGCGGCCTATTCGACCGAGGGGGCGGCCTGGGTCGATGCGCTGATCGAATACCTGGACGACAACCGCCGGCTGTTCGACAGCGGCATCGCGGCGATCCCCGGCCTGCGGTCGATGCCCTTGCAGGCGACCTATCTGTCCTGGGTGGATTTCGCGGGCACCGGCATGGCGCCCGCCGAATTCACCGCCCGTGTCGAACAGGGCGCCCGCATCGCCGCCAACCACGGCGCCACCTTCGGCACCGGGGGCGAGACGTTTCTGCGCTTCAACATCGCCACCCCTCGCGCCCGCGTGGCCGAAGCGGTGGCCCGCCTGCAGGACGCGTTCGCGGACCTGCAATAGGCCCGCGTTGCAATCGCGCGCCCCTGCGATCATATAGGGGCGCAACCCGAACAGCCCGAAGGCAGTCACCGCATGGTCTATCTGGATTTCGAAAAACCGCTTGCCGACATCGAAGGCAAGGCCGAGGAGCTTCGCGCCCTGGCACGCAAATCCGAAAACGCCGTTGACGTGGAAAAAGAGGCGGCGGCCCTGGACCGCAAGTCCGCCGACCTGCTGCGCGACCTTTATCGGTCGCTGGACCCATGGCGCAAGACGCAGGTGGCCCGCCATCCCGACCGCCCGCATTGCCGCGATTACATCGAGGCGCTGTTCACCGAATACACGCCCCTGGCCGGCGACCGGGCGTTTGGCGACGACCATGCGGTAATGGGCGGGCTGGCGCGGTTCAACGACGCGCCCTGCCTGGTGATCGGACACGAAAAGGGCAATGACACCAAGACGCGCATTCACCACAATTTCGGCATGGCCCGGCCCGAAGGATACCGCAAGGCGATCCGGCTGATGGATCTGGCCCATCGCTTCGGCCTGCCGGTCATCACCCTGGTCGATACGCCCGGCGCCTATCCCGGCAAGGGCGCCGAAGAACGCGGGCAGTCCGAGGCCATCGCCCGCTGCACGCAGAAATGCCTGGATATCGGCGTGCCTTTGGTCAGCGTCATCATCGGCGAGGGCGGATCGGGCGGCGCGGTGGCCTTTGCCACGGCCAACCGCATCGCCATGCTGGAACATTCGATCTATTCGGTAATTTCGCCCGAAGGATGCGCCTCGATCCTGTGGAAGGACGCCGAACGGATGCGCGAGGCGGCCGAGGCGCTGCGCCTGACCGCGCAGGATCTGAAAAGGCTGGGCGTCATCGACCGCATCATCGCCGAGCCCGTTGGCGGCGCGCAGCGCGATCCGGCGGCGGCGATCAAGGCCGTGGGCGAGGAAATCGCCACGATGCTGGCCGAACTGGATGGCCGGAAACCCGCCGATCTGATCCGCGACCGGCGCCGGAAATTCCTGGACATGGGATCGAAAAGCCTGGCCGCCTGAGGCGGGTCAGGCTGCGGGAGCCCCCTGCGGGGCGAACCCCGCCTCGGCCATCAGGCGGTCGGAATTGCTCTCGATTTCGGCTTCCAGGCGGGCGACGAACCCTTCGGCCGGAACGCCCGGGGGGATGGTGGGCAGGAACTCCACCACGGCGCGGCCCGGCCGGATGCCCCAGCCCTTGCGGGGCCAGAACAGGCCGGTGTTGACCGCGACCGGCACCACCGGCAGATCGGTCGCGGCACGGATGGTGCCAACCCCGTGCTTGTAGGGACGGCGTTCACCCGGCAGGGTGCGGGTCCCTTCGGGATAGATGATAAGCTGACCCAACCCGTCGCCCGACAGGCGGCGGTTGATCTCGGTCGAGATGGCGCGCATGGCGTCGCGCCCTCGCGTCCGGTCGATGGGGATGCAGCCGACCTTCCAGGCATACCAGCCCATGATCGGCACGCGCATCACCTCGCGCTTCATGATAAAGGCGCGGCGCGGAACGGCATGGGCAATGACCAGAATGTCCAGAAAGCACTGATGCTTGGCCGCGACGATGCAATCGCCCGTGGGGGGCGTTCCGCGCACCTCGCAGGCGATGCCCAGATGCAGCCGCGCCGCCCACAGCATGTAGCCGATCCAGCGGGTCGCCACCCGGTTCGCCCCCGCCCGCCCATGGCGCAGCAGGGACGGCAGTCCCGCAAGGCCCAGCACCAGCGTCGCCAGCACCACATGCAGGTAATAAAGCCCGTTCTGAAAATATTGCCAGGCTGTCAGGGGGCCGGGAACGGACCGATCCCTGTGTCCGGTCATCGCACCGCCCCCAGCATCTTCAGCGCCGCCCAGCGGGTCGCCAGAAAGCCGACAACGGCGGCGGTGACGGGGATCAGCAGGGGCACCAGCCAGCCCCAGCCTTGAAAGCCCAGGCCCGTCAGGAACCCGCCTGCGGCATCCATGGGGGGCAGCATGGCGATGCCCGCCATCCCGCACAGGGTGCCCACCGCCGCCCCCAGGGCCGCGCGCTTGGTAAAGCGGCGCACGAAAGCCGTGGCAATGGTGATGTCGCGGGCCCCGATCAGGCGCAGCACCCGGATCACCTGCCCGTTCGCCGCCAGGGCTGCCTTGGCTGCCAGTGTGATCATCGAGGCCGAGGCTGCGGCGATCAGCACCAGAGAGATCACCCCCAGCAACCGCAGCCGGTTCGCCGCGCTGACCAGCGGGCGGCGCCATTCGGTATGGTCGTCCAGCACCGCGCCCGGCGCCTCGGCCTCGAGCCGCAGGCGCAGGCCCTGCGCGTCGAAATCCCGTCCCGTGACGGGCAGGTCGATCAGCGCGGGCACCGGCAGCGCATCGACCGGCATGTCGGGCCCGAACCAGGGCGCCAGAAGACCGGCCACCTCGTCCGGGGGCAGCAGGCGCGGCTGGCCGGCGCCGGGCGTGGTTTCCAGAATGCGCAGGGTTGTCTGGGCCAGGGCTGCCTGTTCATCGCCCGGCGCGCTGACGCGCACGGTGACTGAACCGGCCAGTTCGCTGGCCCAGCGGTCTGCCAATCGCCCGGTTGCCAGCGACAAGGCCAGGGCAAAGACCGCCAGAAAAGCCATCGCCCCTGCCGAAAACAGCGTCAGTTGGGCGGTGAACCCCGTGGGCGGCACGATCCGGTCGCCCGCTGCGCCATCGCGCATCAGCCCATGCCACAGCGACCGGAGGCTCAGGGTCCGCAGTTCAGTCCGTTTCACAGATCAGCCCCCGCCAGTTGCAATGTTCCGTTCGCGATCCGCAGCACGCGCGCCGCGACCTGTGCCTTGACGGCGCGGATCAGGGTCAGGTCATGGGTCGCCACCAGCACGGTCTTGCCGGACTTGTTCAATTCGATCAGCAACTGCATCAGCCGCACCGACATGTCCCAGTCCAGGTTACCCGTCGGTTCGTCGGCAAGGATCAGGTCGGGCGACAGGATCACGGCGCGCGCCAGGGCGGCGCGCTGACGTTCGCCGCCCGACAGGGACGGCGGCAGGGCGCGGGCGTGCTGGGACAGGCCTACCCAGCCCAGAAGGTCACGCAGCGCCTCCATGTCCACGGACTGGCCCGACACGGTCAGCGGCAGGGCGACGTTTTCGGCCACCGGCAGATGGTCCAAGAACTGCGTGTCCTGATGCACCACGCCCACCCGCCGGCGCAGGTCCGCGATGCCGTCGCGCGTCAACCGGCGCACATCGTCGCCAAAGGCCGTCATCTGCCCGGATGTCGGCAGCAGATCCGCATAGCACAGGCGCAACAGGGTGGTCTTGCCCGATCCCGATGGCCCGGTCAGGAAATGAAACAGGCCCGGTTGCAGGCTCAGCGTCATGTTCGACAGCAGCTCGGGCCCTCCGTGATAGCCGAAGCCGACATCCCCCATCTCGATCAAGCGCTGTCCTTTCCTGCATTCGTCCCCTGGCCCGCTTGGAAGCCGGGCCTGCGCTTGATAGAACAGCCACAAGGCGAATGCGAGGGGTCGGCATGGCGGAAATACGGTTGGTCTGTCCGGGTTGCGCCGCGGAATACCGCCTGTCCGACGCAGCCATCCCCCCCCAGGGGCGCGAGGTCGAATGCAGCGGCTGCGGCCATGTCTGGCACGCGACGCCCCTGACGACGCGTCTGGCGCTGGTCGATGCCATGATGCCTCCGGCCCAGACCGCGCCCGGCCAGACCCCGCCGCTGAACCGTTCTCTGCCCCCCTCGGTCCTGGAGATCCTTCGTGACGAGGTGGAACACGAACGCCGCGCCAGGGCGGCGGAAACGGCGATGTCTGCCAGTGCCGAAGCCCAGGGGCCCGCGCCGGACACGGCCCGCAGCCCGGCGGACCCCGACTGGCCCGCCACGACCATCACCCGCCACATCGACCCCCGCCCGTCGCCGCACGGGGGCGATACCCCCGCCCCGGCCGAACCTGCGCCGGACGTACCAGCTGCGGCCCCGGCCGAGGCCGCCAGACCCAACGTCAGGCAGATGCCGTTGGTCCGTCCGGCAGACCCGCCACGAGACGTGGAAACCGCCGGCAGGCCAGGCCCAGGCCGCTATGCGGCGGGATTCGTCTTTGCCGTCATGCTGGCGGTCACCGGCGTCGTTCTTTATGCGATGACCCCGGCGCTTACGGATCAGGGCACCCTGGGCGAGGTTCTGGATCAGGCCCGCGCCCAGGCGGACGGGGTTCGTCTGTGGCTTCAGGATCGTGCGGACATGCTGGTGCGCTGATCAGAACCGTTCCAGCAAACGGCCCAGATAGTCGCGCTCGTCCTGCGGGCGGTCGATCTGGCCGCTGCGGCGGCGGATCTCGTCCAGCAGGTCGCGGGCACGGCGGGCAGGATCGATGCCTTCGGCCAGCGGATCGCCCCCGGCGATGACATTGCCGTTGCCGTCGCGCTGACGCCCCAGGGGGTCCAGCGCCGGGCGCTGGTCATAGGTTTCCCCCGCAGCGCCCGCGCGGTCGCCTGCGCCCGGCTGCTGGCCTTCCTGACCGGGCTGCTGACCCTGTTGGCCCTGCTGGGCCTGCTGCTGGTTCAGCATGTCGCCCAGGGCGCGCATTCCTTCGCGCATCGACTCGATGGCATCGGCCTGACGCTGCAGGGCGCCGCCGGTATCGCCGTCGCGCAGGGCCTGCTCGGCCTCGTCCATGGCGCGGCCCGCCTCGTCCAGTTGGCGCCGTGCCTCGTCGCCGCCGGGCGAGCCCTGGCCAGGCAGCAACCCCTGCTGCTGGCCCAGTTCCTCGCGCAACTGCTGCTGGCGGTCGGCCAGTCCCGGGGCGTTCGGCGACGGCTGGCCCGACTGGCCCTGCCCGAACTGGTCCTGCATGTCCTGGAACGATTCGTCGGAAAGGCGCTGCTGCTCGCGCAGCGTTTCGGCCAGCCGGTTCATCGGCTGGTTGCCGCTGCTGCCCTGTTGGCCCTCGCCCGCCTGGCCCTGCTGGACCTGAAGATTCTCCATCATCCGGTTGAACTGTTCCAGCAGTTCCTGAGCCTCGGCCATGCGGCCCTCGTTCATCAGGCGCTGGATCTCGTCCATCATCTGCTGGATCTGATCGCCGGTGATCTGCTGGCCCTCTTGATCGCCGGTGAATCGCTCGGACGGATCCTGCTGCGCCTGCTGTTGGGCCAGCATCTCGGTATAGGCATCCGTCGCGGCCTTCAGTTCGTCCATCAGGCGCTGGATCTCGTCGGGGCTGGCGCCGTTGCGGATCGCCTCGGACAGTTTCTGCTGGGCCTGGCGCATCCGCTCCAACGCGTCGGACAGCCCGCCATCTTCAAGCTGGACCGCCGCCTGCCACAGGGCCTCGGCCAGATCGTCGCGGGCCTGATCGCTCAGCCGTTCGCCCTCCAGCAGATCGACCGCGCCGCGCAGGTCGGCATACAGGGGCTGGGCCACGAAGCCGTCCGGGCGCCAGGTGACGGCGCGCAGGATCTCGGCGCTGCGGCCGGCATTGTCGCGGGACCACAGCAGGTCGCGGCGCAACTCGATCAGCGCGGCCGCCAGAGGGTTGAAAAACCGCCGCCCCGGCAGAACGGTGTGCATCGGCTGGGCGTCGCCCACCTGCTCGATCCCGTCGATGGCGCGCAGGGACAGGCTGACCGGCAGGTTGGCCCAAGGATGGCGCGACAGATCCTCGGTCAACTGGCCCGCAACCTGCCGGCGGTCCCCGCGCGGCAGGGGCAGGGTCAGGGCCACCGGCTCGCGCGGCTCGGGGTCGATGGACAGGCCAAAGCGGCGATCGACCGCCGCCAGATCCAGCGCGATGACAGCCTGGGCCGAGGCAACGCCATGATCGTCCTCGGCCTCGAAATCCTGAACCATGCGGCCATCGGCCCGCCGCACCGGCGCGGCGCCGGCGCGGATCAGGGGCGCATTGTCGGGCAGCACCGCCACGTCGAAGCGTCGCCCGGACACCTCGATGGTGCCGGACTGTTCGGCGCGAAATCCCGGTGCCTGGGGATCATCAGCCAAGGCGGGACCGATGTCCTGAACGACCTCGGCACCCGCGCCATACAGGCGGAAGGTGACCTCGCTGCCCTTGGGCAGTTCAAGCGCCTGCCCTTCGGCCAGGGCATTGAGATAGATCGTCGGACGCCGGGTATAGGCGGGGGGCTCGGCCCAGCCTTCCCAGCCGGGCCCGGTGGGCACGGCCCCGGACACGCCCGGTCGGCCCATGGTCGCGGCCAGCGCCTCGACCCCCTGCCCCATCTGGGCCGCGCCGCCAAAGATCAGCGCCGTCACAAGCGCCACCAGACCCGCCAGCCGCAGGGCAAAGGGGTCGCGGCGCGCCAGCCCGGCATCGGGCCGAACCGCCCGCGCGCCGACAGTCCGGGCCTGCATCTGCGCCATATGGGCCCGCCACAAGGCACCCTCGCCGCCCAGGGCCGCGCGGTCGGACAATGCCGCCAGCGGCCGCCCCGGCAGGGTGCGGTCCAGCCGGTCCAGCGCGTCGGCCATGCGGATACGCCGAAACCGGATGCCCCCCCGGATCGCCGACCAGATCAGCCCCAGCAGCACCGCCCCCGCCAGCCATGGCAGCACCGGCCCCGGCACCGCGGCCACGACGCCCAGCGCCAGCGCCGCAAGGGCCAGCGCCAGAACGGTGGCCAGCGGCCAGAAGGCACGCGCTGCCTGTTCCCATATCATGCCCCAGCGCGTCAGGCGCAGGGCGCGGGCGACAGGACCCTTCCTCGTCAGAAAAATACCCTCAGCCGTCCCGGGGTCCGAAGCCCCCGGCTGCGACGTCGTATCATGATGCCGGGTCAAAGCCATTCCGGGATGCTATCGCGCGCCAGCATTTCCTCAAACGTCGGCCTTGCCCGGATGACGGCGAAGTGATCGCCGCTGACCAGGACCTCGGGCACCAGCGGCCGGGAATTGTATTCCGAAGCCATCACCGCGCCGTATGCCCCCGCCGAACGGAAGGCGATCAGGTCGCCTGCCGCCATTTGCGGCAGTTCGGCCCCCTTCTGAAAGGTGTCGCCCGATTCGCAGACCGGGCCGACCACGTCGAAGGGCCGCACCGGCGCGCCCACCGCCGGTTCGGCCACCGGCACGATGTCGTGGTGGGCGCCATACATCGCCGGACGCGCCAGGTCGTTCATGGCGGCGTCCACGATCAGGAAATCGCGCCCCTCGCCCTGCTTCACATAGATCACCTGCGACAGCAAGACGCCCGCGTTGCCGACGATGTTTCGGCCCGGCTCGATCTCGATCTCGCAGCCCAGATCACCGACCGTCTCGCGGATGACCTGGCCGTATTCGATGGGCAGGGGCGGGGCGTTGTTGTCGCGGCGATAGGGAATGCCCAGGCCCCCGCCCAGGTCCAGCCGCGAGATCGCATGACCGTCGGCGCGCAGCGTTCGGGTCAGGTCGGCCACCTTGGCATAGGCCGCCCGAAACGGCTCCAGGTCGGTCAACTGGCTGCCGATATGCACATCGATGCCCACCACCTGCAAACCCGGCAGTGCCGCCGCCTCGGCATAGACCTCGGCCGCGCGGGCGATGGGAATGCCGAACTTGTTCTCGGACTTTCCGGTGGCGATCTTCTCGTGTGTCCTGGCGTCCACATCGGGGTTTACCCGCACCGCCACCGGCACCACCGCCCCCATGCTGGCGGCCAGCGCCGACAGCGCCCGCATCTCGGGTTCGGATTCCAGGTTGACCTGACGGATGCCGCCCTCGATGGCCATGCGCATTTCCGCCACCGTCTTGCCCACGCCGGAAAACACGATCCGGTCGCCCGGCACGCCCGCGGCCCGCGCCCGCGCGTATTCGCCGCCCGACACCACATCCATGCCCGCGCCCAGATCCCCCAGCAGCTTCAGCACCGCAAGGTTGCTGTTCGACTTGACGGCGAAGCAGACCAGATGGTCCGTCCAGGCCAGCGCCTGCCGGAACAGCCCGAAATGCCGTGTCAGGGTAGCGGCGGAATAGACATAGACCGGCGTTCCGACCTGGGCCGCGATGCGCGTCAGGGGCACATCCTCGGCGCAGAGCTCGCCCCGATGGTAGTTGAAGTGATCCACCTACAGCTCCGTGATCACGCCCATCGTGGCGTGGCCGGAAATCGAGACGTTGGACTGCGCCGCCGTCCGGGGTGCCGGGACAGGCCGCTCTGGCGGGCCATCGACGCCGCAGCCTGCCAGCCCCGTCACCACCAGGATCGTGATCCATTTCATGCCAGATTCTCCTTCCAGCGATTGATCTGCGCGCGCACCTGATCCGGCGCCGTGCCGCCCTGGCTTTGCCGCGATGCGACCGAATTGTGAACGCCCAGCACGCCAAAGACCGCCTCTGTTATCCCCCCGTGAACCGCCTGCATGTCGGCCAGCGTCAGGTCGGGCAGGTCGCATCCCTTGCCCTCGGCCAGCGCCACCAGCGACCCTGTCACATGATGGGCATCGCGGAACGGCAGTCCCAGTTCGCGCACCAGCCAGTCCGCCAGGTCGGTGGCGGTCGAAAACCCGGCCGAGGCCGCGGCCTCCATCCGGTCGCGGTTGGCGGTCAGGTCGGACAGCATCCCGGCCATCGCGGCCAAGGCCAGCATCAGGTGGTCTGCGGCGTCGAACACCTGTTCCTTGTCCTCCTGCATGTCCTTGGAATAGGCCAGCGGCAGGCCCTTCATCACCGTGAACAGCGCGACCGTGGCCCCCAAAATGCGGCCGATCTTGGCGCGGATCAATTCCGCCGCATCGGGATTGCGCTTCTGCGGCATGATCGAGGATCCGGTGGACCACTTGTCCGACATCGACACAAAGCGGAACTGGGCCGAGGACCAGATCACCAGTTCTTCCGCCAGCCGCGACAGGTGGACGGCGCAGATGCTGGCGGCGGAAAGATATTCCAGCGCAAAGTCCCGGTCGCTGACCGCATCGAGGCTGTTGGCCATCGGCCGGTCGAAACCCAGATCGCGCGCCGTCATCTCGCGGTCGATGGGATAACCGGTGCCCGCCAGCGCAGCCGCCCCCAAGGGCGATTCGTTCATCCGGCGGCGGGCGTCCCGGAACCGCGACAGGTCGCGGCCGAACATCTCGACATAGGCCATCATGTGATGACCCCAGGTCACCGGCTGGGCGGTCTGCAGGTGGGTGAAACCGGGCATGACCCAATCGGCCCCCGCCTCGGCCTGCGCCAGCGCCGCGCGGATCAAGGCAGTAAGCGCGTCGATCGTCGTGTCGCACTGGTCGCGCACCCACAGACGAAAGTCCGTCGCCACCTGGTCGTTCCGGGACCGGCCCGTGTGCAGGCGGCCCGCCGGTTCGCCGATGATCTCCTTCAGCCGGGCCTCGACATTCATGTGGATGTCTTCCAGGTCGGTGCGGAAGGGGAAATCGCCCGTCTCGATCTCTGACAAGACGGTGAGCAGCCCTTCCCTGATCGCCTCGGCATCGTTAGTGCTGATGATGCCTGTCGCGGCCAGCATCGCCGCATGGGCCCGGCTGCCCCGGATGTCCTGGGCGTAGAGCCGCCGGTCGAAGCCGATCGAGGCGTTGATCGCCTCCATGATCGCGTCGGGACCTGCGGCAAAGCGCCCGCCCCACATGCTGTTGGCGGCATCCCGTTGCGGCCGGTCGGTCATTACTGCGTCCTTCGGAGGTCACGTGCTGCGTTCCGCCCTGCTTTATACGGCCCTGCTTTTCGGTGCAAACGCCGCCTTGGCCGGTCCGGTGGACTGGCAGGCCGCCCGCGACGCGGGGATGGTCAAGCTGGTGCCGGCCGAATCGCCCCGGCCCGTTCCCGATGTCGAATTCACCGACCCCGAGGGCGGCACGCACCGTCTGGAGGATTATCGGGGCAAGGTCGTGCTGCTGAATTTCTGGGCCACCTGGTGCGCCCCCTGCCGCGAGGAGATGCCCTCGCTCGACCGGTTGCAGGCAGACATGGGGGGCGATGATTTCGTGGTCCTGGCCGTCGCCACCGGCCGCAACGCGCCCGAGCAGATCGACCGCTTCTATGCCGAAACCGGCCTGCAGAACCTGCCTGTCCTGCTGGACCCGCGGCAGAAGCTGTCACGAGCCATGGGCGTGGTGGGCCTGCCTGTCACCGTGCTGATCGACCGGGAAGGCAACGAGATCGCGCGTCTTCTGGGCGAGGCCGACTGGGCGTCCGAACCCGCCCGACAGGTGATCGAGCAGCTGGCGGCGACAGAATAAGCCCCCGGCGCGATTAACCCTTTCCCCAAAAATGCCTGCCCCTTTACGGCAAATTAAGCGATCATCCGCATAACCATGCACGGAATGATTGTTGATGAGGGCAGACGTGACCGACGCGAACCCGCCCGCCAAGGGCTCTCCGCTGGACTATGCGATGGATCAGCAAAGCCGGCTGACGCTGCCGGCGGTTCGGCTGGCGGTGGAAAAGGGCAACGGACTGCTGGCGTTCCAGCCGGTGGTGCAGGCTCAGCGGACCGACCGCCCCGCCTTTTACGAGGGGCTGATCCGAATCATGGACGATTCGGGCCGCATGGTGCCCTTGCGCGACTTCATGCCGGTGGCAGAAACCACCGAACTGGGCCGCCAGATCGACTGCCTGTCCCTGTCGCTGGGCATGAAGGCCCTGGCCGAAGATCCGTCGCTGCGGCTGTCGGTGAACATGTCGGCACGGTCCATCGGCTATCCCGAATGGATGGGGATTCTGCGGAACGGGGTGGCCGAAGACCCGCAGGCCGCCGAACGGCTGATTCTCGAAATCACCGAAAGCTCGGCCATGGGCCTGCCAGATGAGGTCAAGACCTTCATGCGCGAGGTGCAGCGCTATGGCATCAGCCTGGCACTGGACGATTTCGGGGCCGGTTACACATCCTTCCGCTATCTTCGGGACTTCTGCTTCGACATGATCAAGATCGACGGACAGTTCATCCGCGAAATCTCGACCCATCCCGACAACCAGGTGCTGACCCAGGCGCTGATGTCCATTGCCCAGCACTTCGACATGTTTACCGTGGCCGAGATGGTGGAAACCGCCGACGATGCCAGCTTTCTGATCAGCAACGGCATCGACTGCCTGCAAGGCTATTATTTCGGGGCTCCGACGATCGCGCCGCCCTGGAAGACACCCCCCTCCATCGCTCTGCGCTGAAGGAAGGGCCTGCCCGTCCTTCGGGCGATCTGCTTGACGCGCCGGCATGAAGGCGCATCCTGTTCCCGATTCGACAGCCATCCGGCTTTCAAGGGAAGGAGCCCCTCATGACCACTGCTGTAATTGTTTCTGCTGCCCGCACTGCGGTCGGCAGTTTTCTGGGATCGTTTGCCGGGGTTCCTGCCCATGATCTGGGCGCCGTGGTTCTGCAGGAGGTGGTGTCGCGTGCGGGCATCGACCCGGCCGAGGTGGACGAAACGATCCTGGGACAGGTGCTGACCGCAGCGCAAGGCCAGAACCCGGCCCGCCAGGCGCACATCAAGGCCGGTCTGCCGCAGGAATCCTCGGCCTGGCTGCTGAACCAGGTGTGCGGGTCGGGGCTGCGCGCGGTGGCTCTGGCCGCCCAGCAGGTGATGATGGGGGATGCCCGGGTGGTGTTGGCGGGCGGGCAGGAAAGCATGTCCATGTCCACCCACGCCGCCTATCTGCGCGCGGGCCAGAAGATGGGCGACATGCAGTTCATCGACACAATGATCCGCGACGGGCTGTGGGACGCCTTCAACAACTATCACATGGGCAGCACGGCCGAGAACGTCGCGCAGAAATGGCAGATCAGCCGCGACCAGCAGGACGAATTCGCGCTGGCCTCGCAGAACAAGGCCGAGGCCGCGCAGAAGGCGGGCCGGTTCGACGACGAGATCGTCGGCTATACGGTCAAGACCCGCAAGGGCGACACGGTGGTCGACAAGGACGAATACATCCGCCATGGCGCCACCATCGAGGCCATGCAGAAGCTGCGCCCGGCGTTTTCCAAGGACGGCTCGGTCACGGCCGGCAACGCATCGGGCCTCAACGATGGCGCGGCGGCGGTGATGGTGATGACCGAGGACGAGGCGAACCGGCGCGGCCTGACGCCGCTGGCGCGCATTGCGTCCTGGGCGACCGCGGGGCTGGACCCGGCGATCATGGGCACCGGACCGATCCCGGCCAGCCGCAAGGCCCTGGAAAAGGCCGGATGGAAGGTCGACGACCTGGATCTGGTCGAGGCGAACGAGGCGTTTGCCGCCCAGGCCTGCGCGGTCAACAAGGACATGGGCTGGAACCCCGAGATCGTCAACGTGAACGGCGGGGCCATCGCCATCGGCCATCCGATCGGCGCGTCGGGCGCGCGGGTGCTGAACACGCTTTTGTTCGAGATGAAGCGCCGTGATGCCAAGAAGGGTCTGGCCACGCTGTGCATCGGCGGCGGCATGGGCGTCGCCCTGTGCCTGGAACGCTGACGGCCCGACGGGGACTGCAACATTTTCACAGGAGGAGGGATTCATGTCAAAGGTAGCACTCGTGACCGGAGGCTCGCGCGGCATTGGAGCGGCCATTTCCAAGGCCTTGCAACACGCGGGCCACACGGTCGTGGCCACCTATGCCGGCAACGACGACGCCGCCAAGGCGTTCACTGCCGAAACCGGGATCAAGACCTACAAGTGGTCGGTGGCCGATTATGACGCCTGCGCCGCCGGCATCCGGCAGATCGAGGACGAGGTCGGCCCGATCGCGATCCTAGTCAACAATGCCGGCATCACCCGCGACGCGATGTTCCACAAGATGACCCCCCAGCAATGGAAGGAGGTCATCGACACCAACCTGACCGGGCTTTTCAACATGACCCATCCGGTCTGGTCGGGGATGCGCGACCGCAAGTTCGGCCGCATCATCAACATCAGTTCCATCAACGGGCAAAAGGGCCAGGCGGGTCAGGCCAACTATTCGGCGGCCAAGGCGGGCGATCTGGGATTCACCAAGGCCCTGGCGCAAGAGGGCGCGCGGGCGGGCATCACCGTCAACGCCATCTGTCCCGGCTATATTGCGACCGAGATGGTCAAGGCCATCGACGAAAAGGTGCTGGCCGACCGCATCATCCCCCAGATTCCGGTAGGCCGCCTGGGCGAACCCGAGGAAATCGCGCGGGCCGTGGTGTTCCTTGCCTCCGACGACGCAGGCTTCATCACCGGGTCCACCATCAGCGCCAATGGCGGACAGTATTTCGTCTGATCGGCCCGGCTGAAACGATGCGGCCCGCGCAATCTGCGCGGGCCGTCTGTGGTTCCGTCAGACAAGACGGTCAATGGGACAGTCGGGAGATTTCTTCCTTCAAACGAAGTTTCTCGCGCTTCATGGCCTTGATCTGCAAATCGCTGGCACCCGGGCTTCTTTGTTCCTTTTCAACGGCCTCGGACAGCACCTGGTGTTTCTTTCGCAGTTCTTCGACATGGGAAGCAACCGACATCGCGTCCTCCTGTATAGGTTGAATCGAACAAGGCGATTGCAGCACAGCTTCATGATTCTGTCACGCGGGATTCGATAACATCGATGCCAGTGGCGAACCGTCGCGCAGAACCGCCCGCGCGGTCGGGGTCAGATCCTCGCGGTCCCCCGGATGGGCGGGCGCCTGATGCATCACGAAAGGCGCCAGCAGGCGCAGCGGCCCGCGTGCGCCCTTTTGTGCACGCAAAATCACCCGGCCCGCCGGCTGTCCTGCCCGCCCGGCGACGGGCAGGATAACGGTGGCCCCGGCGCGGCCCGCAAGCCCGGCCAGGATCGCGTCCAGACGGTCGGCCCGCTGGATCAGCGTCAGGATGCCGCCGGGACGCAATCGGCGCAGGCCAGCGTCGATCCAGGCGGACAGGGGGGTATCTTCGCGCCGGGCACCGGCCCTGCCCTTGTCGGGGGCGGGGGTTCCCCCCAGGAAATACGGCGGGTTTGCGATGACATGGTCAAAGGTCCGGGCGCGCAATCCCAGGGGAGGCCGGGCCAGATCGCCGGTCAGCACCTCCAGCGCGATACCGTTTCCGGCAGCGTTCTGCCGCGCCAAGTCCGCGTAATCGGGCTGCCGTTCCAGCCCGACCAGCCGCAGGCCCGGCACCCGCCATCCCAGGCACAGGCTGGCCACCCCGGCCCCGCAGCCCAGTTCCAGCACCGCCTGGTCCATCCGCGCCGGGCAGGCCGCCGCCAGCATCACCGCATCGGCACCCGACCGGAAACCGTGTTTCGGTTGCAGGATGCGCAGACGGCCGTCCAGAAAGCCGTCGCAGGTCGGGTCATTCATCCAGGCCCGCATCCCGCAGGATGGCGCGGGCCATGAATTCGTCCCGATCCGCGACCATCAGCCGCTGCGGCAGGATGCCCAGAGACCCTTCCAGAACGCTCATGTGCTGGTCCATCTGAAAGGCCACGATCCCTTCGTCCTCAAGCAGGCTCAGGGCGCGGGACATGCGGACGGGATCGTTGCTGCGGAAAAGCTCTTTCATGGGCACGACGCTAGGCGGCGGTTGCGCAAATGTCGAGGGCGTGGCAAGGACGGGCGCGGCAATGGGGTTATGGCCATGGGTGTGCAGGAAAACGTGCAGAAACCGCTGGACCGTCTGTCCGAGGCACTGGGCGCCGACATGGCGGCTGTGAATGCTCTGATCCGCGACCGCATGACCAGCGAACACGCCCCCCGCATTCCCGAGGTGACGGCCCATCTGATCGAGGCCGGGGGCAAGCGGCTGCGACCGATGCTGACGCTGGCTGCCGCGCGGATCATGGGATACGAAGGCCCCTACCACATCCATCTGGCCGCAACGGTGGAATTCATCCATACCGCGACGCTGCTGCACGACGACGTGGTGGATGAAAGTCGTCAGCGGCGCGGGCGGCCTACGGCAAACCTGCTTTGGGACAACAAGTCCAGCGTGCTGGTGGGCGATTACCTGTTCGCCCGCAGCTTTCAGTTGATGGTAGAGCCGGGCAATCTGCGCACGCTGGAGATCCTGTCCAACGCGGCCGCCACCATTGCCGAGGGCGAGGTGCTGCAACTGACGGCCGCGCAGGATCTGCGCACGGACGAAGCGGTTTATCTCAAGGTCGTGCGCGGCAAGACCGCCGCGCTGTTTTCCGCCGCGACCGAGGTGGGCGGCGTCATCGCACATGCGGACCCCGAACAGGTGCAGGCCCTGTTCGATTATGGCGATGCGCTGGGGATCAGCTTTCAGATCGTTGACGACCTGCTGGATTACGGCGGCGCGACCGAAACGATCGGCAAGAACGTCGGCGACGACTTCCGCGAACGCAAGCTGACCTTGCCGGTCATCAAGGCGGTTGCCCGGGCCACCCCCGAGGAACGCGCCTTCTGGTCGCGGGTCATCGAATCGGGCGATCAGCGCGAAGGCGATCTGGAACGGGCGCTGTCGATCCTGTCCCGCCACGGCGCGATGCAGGCGGCGCGCGCCGATGCCCTGGGCTGGTCGGCCAAGGCCAAGGCGGCGCTGACCGGGCTGCCGCCGCATCCGATCCGGGACATGCTGTCGGACATGGCCGATTTCATGGTCAGCCGCGTGGCCTGATTCCGGCCATAACACCGCTGCTTCCACGATCGCCCTAGCGCTTTTGGCTTGTGCCATGCACGTCATGAGGGCATCGGCAAAACAGGTTTTGCAACTATTTTAGGCGTCGCGTCGCAATAAAGCCCGCCAAAAGGGCAATTCCCGTCCCGACCCTTTCCGGGAATGCCCGTGGCCTGTGCAATGACCCTGAACCCCGGAATGAAGGGGCATCGGCGGCGCGCCCGGTGCCGCGTTGAAGGGGATATGATGATGAAAAGGGCTGCTCCCTTTATTGCCACCGCCGCGGCCCTGATCGCGGCGCCCGGTTTTGCGCAGGATGCCGCGGTCGCGGCCACGGCACCGGTGCCCGACAAGGGCGACACGACCTGGATGCTGATCTCGGCCATTCTGGTGATGATGATGACGCTGCCGGGCCTGGCGCTGTTCTATGGCGGCCTGGTGCGGGCCAAGAACATGCTGTCGGTGCTGATGCAGGTGCTGGCGGTCTTCAGCATGGTCGCGATCCTGTGGGTGGCCTTCGGCTATTCGCTGGCCTTTACCGGGGCCGCTTCGGCCGAGGATGCGACCGCCCTGACACCCTATATCGGCGGCCTGACCAAGATGTTTCTGGCCGGCGTGACAACGGGGTCGAACATCGAGGGCTTTTCGGCCGGCGTGGTGATCCCGGAGCTGTCCTTCGTGGTCTTCCAGATGGCCTTTGCCTGCATTGCCGGAGCCCTGATCGTGGGCGCCACGGCCGAGCGGCTGAAGTTCAGCGCCATCCTGTTGTTCGTGGTGATCTGGTTCGTTCTGGCCTATCTGCCGATGGCCCACATGGTCTGGTGGTGGGGCGGTCCCAGCGCCTATGACGCGCCTTCGGGTCTGCTGTTCGGTCATGGCGCGCTTGATTTCGCGGGCGGCACGGTCATCCACATCAATGCGGGCGTGGCGGGCCTTGTCGCGGCGATGGTGGCCGGCCCCCGCATCGGCTATCGCAAGGAACTGCTGGCGCCGCACAATCTCAGCCTGACGCTGGTGGGGGGATGCCTGCTGTGGATCGGCTGGTTCGGCTTCAACGCCGGCTCGAACCTTGAAGCGAACGGCCTGACGGCCCTGGCGATGGTCAACACGGTGGTCGCTGCGGCTGCCGGGGTGCTGGCCTGGTCCTTTGGCGAATGGGCGTTTCGCGGCCATCCCAGCCTGCTGGGCGGCATCTCGGGCGCCATCGCGGGTCTGGTGGGCGTCACCCCGGCCGCGGGATTCGTGGGACCGATGGGGGCCATCGCCATCGGGCTGGTGGCGGGCCTGCTGTGCATGTGGTTCGTCATCAGCATGAAGCCGCGCATGGGCATCGACGACAGCCTGGACGTGTTCGGCATCCACGGCATCGGCGGCATTGTCGGCGCGATCCTGACAGGGGTCTTTGCCGCGCCGTCCCTGGGGGGCACGGGCGTGTTCGATTACGGCGCCAATGCAGTGGCCGAATTCTCGATGGGCGCGCAGGTCTGGAACCAGACGCTGGGCGTGGTGATCGCGATCCTGTGGTCGGGCATCGTATCCTTTGTGGCCATTCACATCGTCAAGGCGCTGATCGGGTTGCGGGTCGCCGACAACGACGAACGTCAGGGCCTGGACATCACCACCCACGGCGAAAACGCCTATAATTGAGGCGGGCCGAAACGCACCCGGCCCGGCGCGACCCGCCGGGCCGTTTCCATGCCTTTATCACGGATTGGTCAGGCCAATTCCATCAGGACGATTCCTGGTATAGGCTGGCACCCAATCCGGCCGGCAAGCGGCCCTGGGCAGTTACGCAGGCACCCGACGCATGAAACGACCGACCGGCACCCCCAAGCGCACGGGCCGCAGCCCTGTCGCCGACAAGCGCGCGGCAGCGCCCGACGAACCGAAACCCCCGGTCCGGCGCCACCGGACGCCCGCGCGTCGCGGCAACGTGGTGGTGCGGACCGTGGCGGGCACCGTCGGCCTGATCTGGCGCATCCTGTGGGGGTCGGTCTGGCGCCTGGCGATGGTGGTGGCCCTGATCGTCGGCGGGGCGACTGCCTATTACTATGCCAGCCTGCCCGAGCCCGAGGCCCTGTTCGACGCCCGGGCGCGCGGTTCCGTCACGATGCTGGACAACGATGGAAAGGTCTTTGCCTGGCGGGGCGAAACCTATGGCGCCGTGACCAGCGACAAGATCGCGCCGGTCCTGAAACAGGCCGTGATGGCGACCGAGGATCGCCGCTTCAACTGGCATTTCGGCATCAGTCCGCGCGGCATCGCCAGCGCCATCCGGATCAACCTGGCCGAGGGGCGCGGCGCGCTGGAGGGCAACGGCGGGTCCACCATCACCCAGCAGACAGCCAAGCTGCTGTGCCTGGGGGAAACCTTTGATCCCATCCGATGGGAGAACGAGGCCGAGTTCGAGGCGTCGTGCCGGGTTGGCAGCCTGTGGCGCAAGATCAAGGAAGTGCCTTATTCCTTCGCCCTCGAGGCCAAGTATTCCAAGGACGACATCCTCAGCATCTACATGAACCGCTCGTACATGGGGGGCGGCGCGCGGGGGTTCGAGGCAGCCAGCCAGCGTTATTTCAACAAGCCCGCATCCGACGTGAACGCGGCCGAGGCGGCGATGCTGGCCGGCCTGTTGCAGGCGCCCAGCTATTTCGCGCCGACCGCGAACCTGGCGCGCAGCCAGGAACGCGCCAGCGTGGTTCTGGGCCTGATGGCCGAGGAAGGCTATCTGACCGCCGACGAGGTGGCGGCGGCGCGCGCCAACCCCGCACAACTGTCACAGGCAGCCACGGCGCGGGCGGGCGGTTATTTCGCGGACTGGGTCATGGAATCCGGCCCCGGCTTCCTGACCAGCGAAACGACCGAGGACGTGACCATCCGCACCACCTTCGACCCCCGCATCCAGACCGCCGCAGAACGCGCATTGCAGCGGATCTTTGCTGAAAAGGTCAGCGACGACAGCAAGGCCGAGGCCGCGGTGGTGGTGATGTCGGCCGATGGCGCCGTGCGCGCGATCATCGGCGGGCGCGACAGCATCGTGAACGGCGCCTTCAACCGCGCCGTCCAGGCCAAGCGCCAGACCGGGTCCAGCTTCAAGCCCTTCGTGTTTGCCGCCGCGCTCGAGGCCGGATACGGCCCCGGCGACCAGGTCGAGGATGGGCCGCTGACCATCCGCATTCCCGGCAGCAAGCCGTGGTCGCCCCAGAACTATACCCGCCGCTTCTATGGAAACGTGACCTTGACCACGGCGCTCAAGCAGTCGCTGAACACCGCCACCATCCGGTTGCAGGAAACCGTGGGCCGCGACCAGGTTCGCCGCATCGCCCATGATTTCGGCATCGTCAGCAACCTAACCACCAGCCCCTCGCTGGGTCTGGGCGCGTCCGAGGCGACGCTGATGGAATTGACCGGGGCCTATGCGGGCATCCGCAACGGCGGCACATCGGTCGCGCCCTATGGCCTGGTCGAGCTGCGCATCGCGGGCGACGACCAGCCGCTGATGGGCCAGACCGGCGGCATGGGCCAGCGGGTCATCAGCCAGCGGGCGGCGGGACAGTTGATCTACATGATGCAACAGGTGATCGACAGCGGCACCGGCACCCGCGCCAAGATGGGCACCCGCCCGGTGGCCGGCAAGACCGGCACCACCAGCAGCTATCGCGACGCCTGGTTCGTAGGGTTTTCCGAACAGTATGTCGTCGGCGTCTGGATGGGCTACGACGACAACACGCCCTTGGAGGGCGTCACCGGCGGCGGGTTGCCGGCCGAGATCTGGCAGGCGGTGATGACCGACATCCACGAGGGGCTGCCGGAACTGCCCCTGTCCACGGTATCGCCGGACGGCAGCGGCATCCTGCTGTCGAACGACGGCGCGCCCAGGGTGGTGACCGCGGGATCGGCCGACGATCCGCTGGCGGCGGCGCTTGCGGGGGCGGTGAATTCGGCCAGTCCCGCACCGGGCGGGCAGGTGATCGGCACCCCCGCCACGGCCCCGCAAGTCACGGCCCCGCAAACCCCGGGCAGCAGCAGCACGGCCAGCTCGGACGATGCGCTGAGCCAGGCGCTGAACGGGATCCTGGGGGGGAATTAGGGTTTCCCACTTAGCGGCAGCTTTGAGTCTAAGGCAGTCATTGGCGCACAGTAACCGGTAATGCTTGGCGGATATATAGAGCCTTCGCTGGGTTCTGTGCGCTCTTGCCTACCCATCCGTTGTCGGCAGAGCCGCCCGGACATTCTTTGGACCGCCACCCAGATACCAGATTACTGCCAGAATCACGATGGTGCCGCCGATGAAGCCCGAAAGACCGATCCGCTCGTCGAAAAACAGCCAGACCCAGAATGGCCCCAGCACGACATCGAGCATCGACAGGAACCCCGCCTCGCCCGAAGCAATCAGACGCCCGCCCATCAGGACGAGGATGTAAGAGATCCCGGTGCTCAGCACGCCATAAGCTGCGCAAGCCATCAGTTGTTTGGGCGTCGGCAGGCCGCCGGACATGAAGGGAACCGCGATCAGGCCGCAGGCGATGGCTGCCAGCATTGTCATTTGCGTTAAATCGAGCCTCGGGTATCGTTTGGCGATCACCAGCTCCGTGGCAAAGCTCAGCGTCATTACGGTTGCGGCAAGGATTCCCAGAAGGTCGCGGCCCCCGAAACTCGCGCCGACCATCACCGCGATCCCGACAAAGGCAACGCTCCCGGCCAGAATGAACCGACCGGTTATCCGTTCGCCGAGCCACAGGAAGGCTATCGAGGTAGCCGCAAACGGCAGCGCGGCGTAGACCGTCATAACATTTGCGACCGAGGTCCAAGTCAGCGAAGCGACATAGGTGATAGAGGCCACCACGGCGACGGCCGTGGCCACCAGCCCGGGACGACCGAAGCTGCGGACCGTATGCGTGCCTTCGAACCGATTTCGGCAGACGATGTAGAGACCCAGGACGATGGCCGTGAACGCAGAGCGCCAGCCAACCATGGACCAGATGTCCAAATCCGCGACCCGGACGAACAGTCCTGCGGTGCTCCACAGGATGGCGGACACCAGGACAAGAAGGATGCCAAGCTTGCGTGATCCTTGTAGCATGTAGCAGCCTACTGATATGTGGTGGGATATGAATAGACCGGTCGTCTACACAAATCCTGGAGCAACAGCGACCCGCGATCGACTGATTGCGACAGGTTTGAAAAATCTGCTTGGTCACGGTTATGAAGGCATGGGCATTGGGCCGGTGCTGGCTGAAGCGGGCGTCCCCAAAGGCTCCTTCTACCATTATTTTGCCAGCAAGGACGATTTTGCGGCAGAGATCGTCGGTGCCTATGAAGCGCGATATGAAGCGATGCGGCAGCGGATCTTCGGTGATGAGAGGCTGTCGCCGATGGCGAGGCTCGACGCGTATTTCACGGAGCTTCAGTCGGAATTGGGGCATACGTTGCCGCATGGTGGCTGCCTATACGGCAGTCTCGCCCAGACGGCCTCGTCGCGATCTCCCGCCTTCCAGACCGCCCTCGCAGCCGCCTATGATGCCTGGCATGCATCCCTAGCCGAACAGATCGACGCTGCGAAAGCGCGGGGAGAGGTGGACCCGGTGGTCGATACTCAAGTTGTCGTGGCGGACCTGATCAATCTTTACGAAGGGGTTATCGTCCGGCTCAAGATCACAGGTAACCTTGACGCCTTCTCTTCGCTGCGCCGGTATCTGGCGGGGTTGGGGTCGTTTTCCGTAAGAGCGTAAGGATGCAGAGCAAGGCCATCCGACCGAGACGCCGCGTTCTTATCATGCGACCGATCTGACAGTCATCGCAACGAAGCATTTAAATCTAGAAAGTCAGGCTTGTCCGCGAAAGCCGACAGTATGCCTAAACTAAGCTACTGCCACCTCTGTGCCTCTTGCCCAACTCCTACCCCGCCCTTTGCAAATCCGCCGTCAATCCCGCCAGATCGCCGCGCCGTGCCGTCAGCATCGCGCTGATCTCGGCGCGTTCGCTGGCCAGCATGTTCACGCCCTCGATGATGATGTTGAAGAACCGGTCCCGGCCCGACTTGTTCGACACGTGCCATTCGACCTCCATCGGCGCGCGGCCGTTCAGATAGGCGACCGAGGTGACGGCGAAGAAGCTTTTCAGCGGGCGGGCGCCCGTCACCTCGATCCGCGATCCGATGAACTCTCGGAACCGCTTGCCGTACTTGCGCCCGATATAGCCCTGGAAAGCCTGGGTATAGGCGGCAAGCGCGGCCGGACCGGCCTGCCGCGCGGCAGGCCCCAGGGCCGAACGGGCGATCACGTCCACATCGGCATAGCGGGCAAAGATCGTCTCGAATTCGCGATACATCTGCGCGGGCGGCTGGCCTGCGTTGATGACCCGGTAAACCTCTCCCAGAGCGCGGTCGATCAGCGCACGGGCCTGGTTCGCATCCAGCGCCCAGGCCCCGCCGCCCGGCATCAGAACCGCCGCGGTGCCCGCCCCCATCAGGGCAAGGACGCCGCGCCGGTCAGGGCGCATAGGGGTCGATGACGTCATCCGCGGCAGTATCGGCATATGGGTCAATCTCGGCCCCTCCTTCGTTCAGGTCATGGCGGCGGTGCATCAGATAGATCAGCCGCAACTGGGCATAGCTATCCGCACTGTCCTGCAACACGCTATCCACCGTGTCGCCGAAACGTGCCCGCTCACCGGCTTTTGAGGCGACGCGTAGGCCGAATACCGCCAATGCGCCGTCCGGGTGCAGCAGGTGATACAACGGGTCGATCAGCAGATCCCCCACCTTGCCCGCCGCGTCCCGTCCGGTCGCGGGACCCAGGACAGGCAGTTCCAGATAGGGCCCCTCGGGGACGCCCCAGACGGCCAGCGTTTCGCCGAAATCGGTGTCCTGTTCGGGCAGTCCGAAATCCGTGCCGGCAGGGTCCAGCAATCCGCCGATCCCCAGTGTCGTATTGACGGCAAAGCGGAAAAAATTCCTGATCGCGGGTTCCGGGCGACCCTGCAGCAGGCTGTTGACCACCTTGCCCGGCAGCGACAGGTTGCTGCCTGCGTTGATGACCAGGTTCACCGCACCGCCCTGCGACGGCGTGTCGCCGCCGCCCGACAGACGTGTTGACACAGGGCTGATGACATGGCGGTCCACCGCCTTGTTGAAGGCATGGACACGGCGGTTCTGCGCCTCGTAGGGGTCGTTGACACGGATGCTGTCCTGCATCACAGGCTGCGACGCGCATCCTGCCAGGGCCAGGATCAGGGCCAAGGGTGCGGCAAGGGACAAGGAAGCCAAAGGTTCTCCTAACCTTTATCAGGGAATGCGGTAGTATCCGGCATGAGCTACCCACCACGACGGCCCTCCCCGGCATAGCCGGGAGCGGCCCTTGCGGCAAGGCCACGGGCGACGGCCCACAGGCGAAGGACGAAGGAATGATGAAACCGCCCGCCTTTCACGACGGCGCCAGGGAACTGCGCAGCGCGCGCGCGGCGGGAATGCCGCTTTATGCGGGGATCGGACTGTTCTCGGCGGTCGTGAACCTGCTGATGCTGACCGGCCCGCTGTTCATGCTGCAGGTCTATGACCGGGTGCTGGCCTCCAGGTCGGTGGAAACACTGACGGCGCTGTTCGTGCTGGTGGTGTTCCTGTTCCTGCTGATGGGTTTTCTGGACCTTTTGCGCAGCCGGGTCATGCAGCGGGTCGCGGCCCGCTTTCAGGACCGGATCGAGGGGCGGGTCTTTACCGCCGCCCTGCGCGAAGGGGCGATCGCGGGCGACGAATCGGCAGCGGCCGCCAGCGGGATGCGCGACCTGGACGCGGTGCAGCGGCTGATCGCCTCGCCCGTGCTGATGGCGATGTTCGACCTGCCTTGGGCGCCGCTGTTCCTGGCGGCGGTTTATATCTTCCATCCCCTGCTGGGCGTTGTCGCGACGGTGGGCGGGCTGATCCTGGTGCTGAGTACGCTGGCCAACCGGTCGCTGACCCGGACCCCCCTGCAGCAATCCAACGCGGCGGCGGCGCAGGCGCAGCGCATGGCTGACCTTTATCGCGACGAGGGCGAGGTGATCGGCGCCCTGGGAATGCGGGGCGCGACCCATGCCCGCTGGCGCAAGGCCCGGGCGGAAGCGCAGGAACAGGCCGTGCGCGGCGCCGACCTTTCGCAGGGCTTTGCCGTCTTTTCCAAGACTTTCCGGCTGTTTCTGCAAAGCGCGATGCTGGCCGCCGGCGCGTGGCTGGTTCTGCAGGGGTCGCTGACGCCCGGCGCCATGATCGCCAGTTCGATCATGATGGGCCGCGCGCTTGCCCCGGTGGAGCTGCTGGTCGGCGGCTGGCCCGCCGTGCAGGCGGCGCAGGACGGCTGGAGCCGTCTGGCCCGGCTCTTGTCGCGCCAGCCGCCGCTGCCGGCCCATACCCCCCTGCCCCGCCCCGACGCCACGGTCGAGGTGCGCAACCTGTCCGTCGCCCCGCCGGGCCAGTCTGTCGCAACGGTGCGCGGCGTATCGTTCGGGGTGGCACCGGGGCAGGCACTGGGGGTGATCGGACCCTCGGGCGCGGGCAAATCGACGCTGGCCCGCGCGTTGATCGGGGCCTGGCCGGTGGGCGCGGGCTCGATCCGGCTGGGCGGGGCGACGCTGGACCAGTACGACCCCGACATTCTGGGCACGCTGATCGGCTATCTGCCCCAGCACGTCACCCTGTTCGATGGAACGATCACCGAAAACATCGCCCGGCTGTCCCCGGACCCCGACCCGGTGCGGGTGGTGCGCGCGGCCCAGGCGGCGGCGGCCCATCAGATGATCCTGGACCTGCCGCAGGGCTATGACACACGCATCAGCCAGGCGGCCGGGCGGCTGTCGGGCGGCCAGATCCAGCGGATCGGCCTGGCCCGCGCCCTGTATCCCGACCCGGCGATGCTGGTTCTGGACGAACCGAACTCGAACCTGGACAACGAGGGATCGCTGGCGCTGAACGCGGCAATCCGACGGATCAAGGCGCAGGGCGGATGCGTGATCATCATGGCGCACCGGCCCGCGGCCATCAACGAATGCGATCTTCTGTTGGTGATGGAACAAGGGATGCGGCGCGCCTTTGGCCCGCGCGACAAGGTATTGCAGGAGATGGTGCAGAACTCTGCCCAAATCCTGAAATCACAGGAAGCCGGACGCGCAGGGGGCGTGACATGAGCGAGAACTCGAACAGGCCCGGCGGCAACGAACCCTCCGCCCCGCAAGGGTCCGGCATCCGCACGGGCATCCTGTCCAGCCACGTCGGGACGCCGGGGAACGAGCCGGACCGCCCGGCCAGCCCACCCCCCGCGCAGTCCGCCGCCCCTGCCCAGCAGCCTCCCGTTCAGCCTCCATCCCCCCCGGCACCGCCCAGGCCCATCGCGCCGCCCGACCCGGCCCGCTGGTCGGTGCGCGCGGCAATGTCGATGGGGATTCTGGCCATCGTCGTCCTGCTGGGCGGCACCACCGTCTGGGCGGTGCAAAGCCGGATTTCCGGCGCGGTCGTGGCCCAGGGCCAGGTCGAGGTCGAACAGCAGCGCCAGGTGGTGCAGCATATCGACGGCGGCGTGATCGAGGAAATTCTTGTCCAGGAGGGCCAGACCGTCGAGGCCGGCCAGATCCTGATCCGGCTGGACGGGAACCTTCTGCGCACCGAACATGCCATCGTCGAGGGCCAGTATTTCGAAATCCTCGCCCGCCGCGGCAGGCTCGAGGCCGAGCGTGGTGATGCCGAACAGACCACGTTTCCCGCCGAACTGGTCAGGGGAGCCGAAAGCGACCCCGACCTGGCCGCCCTGATCGAAGGCCAGCGCAGCCTGTTCGAAACCCGCCGCGACACGTTGCGCCAATCCATCGAGCAGTTGGAAAAGCAGTCCGAACAGGTTCGCCAGCAGGTGGACGGCATCGACGCGCAGATCGCGGCACTGGACCGCCAGCGCGCCCTGATCGGCGAGGAGCTGGAAGATCAGCAGACGCTGCTGGACCGGGGGCTGGCGCAGGCCTCCCGCGTGCTGGCGCTCGAACGCGAGGCGGCAAGCCTCGATGGCCGGCTGGGCGAACTCAAGGCCAGCCGCGCCTCTGCGGAAACGCGCCAGACTGAACTGGACATCCAGCGCCTGCGCCTTGGCGCCGAACGGCGCGAACAGGCGGAAACCGAACTGCGTGATCTGGGTTATCGCGAACTGGAACTGGCCGAACGCCGCAGGGGCCTGATCGAACAGATCAACCGGCTGGACATCCGCGCGCCTGCGGCAGGCATCATCTACGACATGCAGGCAACCACGCCCCGCGCGGTCATCCGCCCGGCCGATCCGGTGCTGTATGTCATCCCGCAGGACCGCCCGCTGGTGGTTAGCGCACGTCTTGCGACCATCAACGTGGACGAGGTGCAGGTAGGTCAGCCGGTGGTGCTGCGCTTTTCGGCATTCTCGTCCCGCACGACGCCTGAAATCGACGGCGTACTGGGCCGCGTCTCGGCGGATGCGCTGATCGACGAGGCCACCCAGATGCCCTACTATCGGGCCGAGGTGACCATTCCCGCCGAACAGTTGGCCCGGCTGGGAGACTTGGACCTGATCCCCGGAATGCCGGTCGAGGTCTTTATCCAGACCGGCGAGCGCAGCCCGATGGCATATCTGCTGAAGCCGATGGCCGATTACTTCAATCGCGCCTTCCGCGAAAGCTGAGCCTTGGGCCCGCCATCCCTGGCGGGTCACAGGGATAGCCGGGGATTTTGCCCTATGCGCTTGGCCAGGGCGGCGGGGAATTCGGCCTTTTCCGGACGATCAGCGTTTGCGCCGCCGCTTGGTGGCGCGCTTGATCTCGGCCAGCCGAGAGGTTGTGGACATGCGGCGGGGCGTCCGCCCGCGCTTGCCCTTCTGCGGGCCGCGCGGCAGGGGCTGACCCTCCAGTTCCAGCAGGTCCAGCGTCAGCCCGCCGGTCATCGGGATCGCCTCGGCCAGCCTGACGGTGACACGCTGGCCCAGCCCGATCTCCAGCCCCGTGTCATTGCCGATCAGCGTCTGCGCGCCTGGGTCGAAGTGGAAATATTCCTGCCCGATGGCGCGGATCGGCAGCAGCCCGTCGGCCCCGGTTTCGTCCAGCTTGACGAAGGCGCCGAATTTCTGGACGCCGCTGATCCGCCCGGTCATTTCGGTTCCCACGCGTTCGGACAGAAAGGCCGCCAGATACCGGTCGGTCGTGTCGCGTTCGGCCGCCATGCTGCGGCGTTCGGTTTCGCTGATATGGGTCGCGGTTTCGGACAGCCGCTCCATGTCCTGCGGCGACAGCCCGTCCCCCGTTCCTTTTCGACCCCCGCCCCAACCGTGCCCGCTGATCAGCGCCCGATGCACGATCAGGTCGGAATAACGCCGGATGGGCGAGGTGAAATGTGCATAGGATTTCAGCGCCAGCCCGAAATGGCCAAAGTTTTCGGGGTGGTAATAGGCCTGGGTCATCGACCGCAGCGTGCTGATGTTGATCAGTTCATCGAAATCGGTGCCTTCGGATTGCGCCAGCAGCCGGTTCAGGTGGCTGGTGTGCAGCACCTGCCCCTTGGCCAGCGTAAAGCCCGATGCCTGGGCGACCTCGCGCAGGGCGTCCATTTTTTCCAGGCTGGGTTCCTCGTGGACGCGAAACAGCAGGGGCCGCTGGCGGCGGGTCAGTTCCTCGGCCGCGGCGACGTTCGCCAGCACCATGAATTCCTCGATCAGCCGGTGCGCATCGAAGCGGTCGCGGAAGCTCACCGATTTCACCCGCCCGTCCGGGGTCAGTTCGATCCGCCGTTCCGGCAGGTCCAGATCCAGCGGTTGCCGGCGCGCGCGCGCCTGTTTCAGCAGATCATAGGCGTACCACAGCGGGCGGATCACGCTGTCCATCAAGGGCGCGGTCCGGTCGTCCGGGTTCCCGTCCGCCGCCGCCTGCGCCTGTTCATAGGCCAGGCTGGCGCGGCTGTGCATCATGCCGCGATGAAAATTGTGGCCGATCTTGTTGCCCTGGGCGTCCAGCCGCATCCGCACGGCGATGACGGGACGGTCCACGCCCTCGTGCAGCGAACACAGGTCGGCCGACAGCGCCTCGGGCAGCATGGGGACCACGCGATCGGGAAAATAGGTCGAATTCCCGCGCAGCCAGGCCTCGCGGTCCAGGGCGGAACCGGGAGTGACGTAATGGGCGACATCGGCGATGGCGACCCAGATGGTCGCGCCGCCGTCCTCCTCGATCTGCGCGGCGACCGCGTCGTCGTGGTCGCGCGCATCCGACGGGTCGATGGTGACCAGCGGCAGATCGCGCAGATCCTCGCGGCCCTTCAGGGTGGCGGGCTTGGCCGCCTCTGCCTCGGTGATCACGGCGTCGGGAAATTCGTCGGGGATGCCGTGCTGGTGGATGGCGATCAGGCTGACCGCGCGGGGGGCGGACGGATCGCCCAGCCGGTCGATGATCCGCGCCATGGGCAGGCCCATCCGGCCCCTGGGTCCGATCTGTTCGGCCTGCACCAGTTCGCCGCTCTCGGCGCCAAGGGTCGCGTCGGGGCGGACGCGCCATTCCTTGTCCTGACCCTTGTCGATGGGGACGATCCGGCCCCCTTCGGCCTCTTTCCGAAAGATGCCGGTGATACGGTGGGGGGCGGCGGTGATGCGGCGGATCAGGCGGGCCTGATACTGGTGATCCTCTCCCTGAACCTCGACAAGGCGGCCAAGAAAGCGGTCGCCGCGGCCAAGCGCCGGATCGCTGTCGCGAGGCACGAAGAGAATGCGCGGCATCGGGCCTTCGCCATGCCATTCCAGCGGGCGGGCGAACAGGTCGCCCGACCCGTCAGGCGGCAGCAGTTCCAGCACCGTCACCGGCGGCAGGCGTTCGGCATCCCGATAATGCCGGCGCCGGCGTTCAAGATGGCCTTCGGATTCCAGTTCCTTGAGCAGGCGCTTCAGTTCGATCCGTTCGGCGCCCTTGATGCCAAAGGCCTTGGCGATGTCGCGCTTGGAATTGGCGTCGGGATTGTCCGCGACCCATTCCAGGATCTGTTCCTTGCTGGGCAAATGGGCCATGGGATGTCCTTACAGATCGCGTATCATGTCACGGTGCGGAATTCCGGCGTCGTCGTAAACCGGGCCGCAGGTGGCAAAGCCCAGCTTTTCGTAAAAGCCGATGGCGTGGGTCTGCGACCCCAGCCTGGCACGCCGGATGCCCGGCTGGACCCGCATCACATCCAGAGCCGCCCGGATCAGCGCCGCGCCCAGGCCCCGGCCGCGCGCCTGGGCCAGCACGCAGACACGGCCGATCTTGCCGGTGTCGCCCAGCAGCAGGATGCGCGCCGAGCCGACCGCCCGGCCGTCCTGCCAGGCCAGCAGGTGGATGGCCCGGTCGTCCTGATCGTCCAGTTCCTCGGCCTCGGGGACGCCCTGTTCCTCGATGAACACGGCGCGGCGCAGGGCATGGCAGGCGGCAAGGTCGGTGGTCGTCTCGATCTTCATTCGAAATATTTTTCCAGAATCCGCTGGTAGATGGTCTTGAGCTGGTGAACCTGCGCCACCGGCACCCGTTCGTCCACCTGGTGCATATAGGCCCCCACCAGCCCGAATTCGACCACCGGGCAGTGATCCTTGATGAACCGCGCATCCGACGTGCCACCTGTCGTGGACAAGACCGGCTGGCGATTGGTTTCCTGCGTCACCACGCCCCGCACCAGATCGACAAAGGGGCCGGGCTGGGTCAGGAAGGCCTCGCCTGAAATCTGCGCTTCGATGGACAAGGTCACGCCTGTGGCCTGCGCGACGCGGTTGGCCCGCGCCGTCAGATCGGCCTGCACACTGGCCCCGGTATGAAGATCGTTGAAGCGGATGTTGACCACCGCCCGCGCCGTTTCCGGAATGACGTTCGATGCCGGGTTGCCGCAATCGATGCTGGTGATCTGCAAGCCGGTCGGGTCGAAATGGTCGGTCCCCGCGTCCAGCGGCGCGGCGATCAGGTCGTTCAGGTATGTCGTCAATGCGTGCAGCGGGTTCCTGGCCTTGTGCGGATAGGCGGCATGGCCCTGAACGCCCTTGGCGGTGATGGTAAAGGTGGCGGCGCCGCGCCGGCCGATCTTCATCATCTCGCCCATGATCTCGGGGTTCGACGGTTCGCCCACGATACAGGCGTCCATGCGTTCGCCGTTGTCCCGCATCCAGTCCAGGATGGCGATGGTGCCATCGCGGGACGGGCCTTCCTCGTCGCCGGTGATGGTCAGGATCACCGCGCGATCGGGGGGCGTCTCGCGCACGAAGTCGATGGCGGCGGCCACGAAGGCCGCGACGCCCGATTTCATGTCGGTCGCGCCCCGGCCCCAGATCACCCCGTCCTGAACATGCCCGCTGAAGGGCGGATGCGTCCACGACCCCAGGTCGCCGGGGGGCACGACGTCGGTATGGCCGTTGAAGCCGAAGGTCCGTGCGCCCCTGGCGCCCCAGCGGGCGAACAGGTTCGGGGTGCCGTTGCGGTCCACCCGGTGAACCTCGAACCCGGCATCGGCCAGAAGATCGCCCAGCATCACCAGGGCGCCGCCATCTTCGGGCGTGACAGAGGGGCAGCGGATCAGGCGGGCGGTCAGGTCGGCGGCATCGGTCACGGTGTCAGCTCCAGTCGGAAAGGGCGCGGCGGACAAGGTTCAGGCCGGTGATGACCAGCAGGATCAGCGTCCAGCGGCGAAATTGCGCGACATCCATGCGGTCCTGCAAGGCAAAGCCAGCCATCATCCCGCCAAAGGCCGGAATGCACAGCACCGCCGACAGCGGGATGGTCTGGGCGTTCAGGATGCCGGATACCAGATGCGCAGCGGTCAGTCCCGCGGCGCCCAGCAGAAACACCACCCCTTGCACCCGGATCTGTTCCTGCTTGGGAATGCCCAGCGACAGCAGCAGCACGACCAGCGGCGGCCCCCAGATGCCGGACACCCCGCCGTAAAGGCCGCCGACGATGCCCGTGGCGATTTCGGCCCGGCGGCGGTGGTGGATGGGCAGCGCCATGGGCCGGCCCGACAGTTGCCACAACGCGAACGCCAGGATCGGCAGCCCCAGAAGCGCATACATGGGCCCTTGCGGGATCGCCCGCGCCAAGCCCGCCGATGCTATCAGAAACACCAGCACCATGCCGATGTGCCAGCGGAAATCCCGGATCGACTCGATGGCTGCCGCCGGACCCTGCCGCAGCGCCTGGTGGACATTCGTGGTCAGCACCGGCAGGATCAGCGCCGCCAGCGCCAGTTGCGGCGGCAGGACCGAGGCAAAGGCCGAAGCCATGATCAGCGGCATGGCAAATCCGATCGCGCCCTTCACGAAGCCCGCAAAGGCCGTGACGGCAAAGATCGTCCAGAATTGCCAAGGGTCCAGCCCGAACATGCGTGCAGGCTAGACGCGCGAACCGGAAATGAAAATGGCCGCCAGAGGCACAAGTGTTGTCGGATTCACGCATTGCAGGATAATTCTGCCCCCAAGCAGGCGATTTCGCGTGAAGTGATCGCCCGGCAACTGTCGAAGGGTTCAGATTTCGTCTAGGGTGCTGCAACCAAAGCGGTTTTGCCGCATTTCCGTTCGACGATCGCCTCAGGGAGTCCCTGCCATGACCTGCCTTGCCCGCCCCGGCACCCTTGCCATGCTGACCGCCGCAGCCCTCGCCCTTGGGGCCTGCGCGCCCGCCGCACCGGCCGTGGACCCCGTCAACGACCGCGGCTTCATTCCCGGCGGCGACTATGTGCTGGTCGGCATGGACGGCGAAACCGTCCCCCTGCGCAACATCACCCTGACGATCGCAGAGCAGAGCATTTCGGGCCGCGGTCCCTGCAACGGCTATGGCGCCGCGAATAATGCCGAACTGCCGCTGGTGCAGCTTTCGCCCCTACAGCAGACGGGGGTCGATTGCGGCAAGAATGCCCGGATCGAAAACCGCTATTTCTCGGTCCTGCAATCCGCGACCGAGATGGAGTATTTCGGCGGCGTGCTGAAGGTGAAATCGCCCGAGACCTGGCTGATCTTCGAACGCGGCGTCCCCGAGGCGCAGGCGCAGGTCAGCGCGCTGGATCAGGCGCGGGCCGGTCAGTGACGGCTTGCGGCTGGCAGCGTGCCAGCCGGTCCACAAGACGCTGGCGGGCGGGGGGAACGGGGCGCCCAACCAGTTCGCCGGCGATGCGCGTGGCCAGGAAATGGCCGGTGATGGCCAGCCCTTCGGCCAGATCCTGACCGCGATTGTCGCCCGCACCGCCCAGGACGCCCGGCAGGGGCAGCAGCCGGTCGGCCCATTCGCCTGCCCCTTCGCGGCTGACCGCGCGGCCTGATCTGGGGCTGACATAGGCCAGCCCGCCCCGCGCGCCCGTCACCGCGCAGGCGGACAGATCCAGACCAAAGCCCATCTCGTCCAGAAGACGGATTTCCCATCGCAGATAGTCCGCGCCCCAGTCGCCGCCGGCGTCCATCCGATCCAGCAGATGTTCGGTGTCCGATACCAGGGCCGGATGCGGGTCGCGTTCTGGCAGCGCAAAGACCAGCAGCGAACAGACCGCGTTCAGCCCGGCCAGGGCCGTCGGGTCGGTCATCAGCCCCGAACGCAGCCGCAGCGGTTCGACCGAGAATGTCCCCAACTGGTCGTCGCGCCTTGCCCGCCATCGCAGGTCCAGCCGCGATCCGGGTTGCAGGATCGCCGCCCGCTTCTGCGAGGCGCCGCCCGGAACCAGCCCCGAATGCCGCCCGTGCAAGCCGGTCAGCACGTCCAGGATCACCGCCGTTTCCCCATGCGGGCGGCGTGCAAGGACCGTGCCTTCGGCCTGCCATTCCATTCAAACGTCGGGCAGGGTCAGCGACCCGTCGGCGGCCAGCGGCCAGAAGGGATTGGTGGCGATTTCCCAGACATGCCCGTCAGGATCGGCGAAATAGCCGGAATAACCGCCCCAGAACGTCTTTTCGGGGGACTTCAACGCCGTTGCGCCCGCATTCAGCGCCGCCTGGAACACCGCATCGGTTTCCCTGTCATCCGCACAGTTCTGGGCCAGCGTCACGGCTCCGAAACCCAGGGCCGCGACCGGCCGGCCTTGATCGGCGGCCAGATCCTTCAGTCCGAACAGCGCCAGCACGGCGCCGCTCATCTGATAAAAGGTCACGCCGGGTTGCGAGGCGGGATGCCGCACCCACCCCCAGCCGCGATAGAACCGCTGGGCGCGGTCCATGTCGGCGACCCCCAGGGTGACAAGCGTGATGCGCTGGCGCGGCAGGGACATCATCTGAACCTCCTCCGCGCAGAGTGGCACGGGGCTGCGCCGGTGCCAAGCTATCCGGCGGCGCGGCGCCGCGCGCTGCTGGCTTGCAGCAGGGACAGGCAATACAGGACGACCCCGGCCCAGATCATCGGAAAGGCGATCATCTGCGCCATGCCGAAGGGTTCGGCAAAGATCAGGACAGCCGTCACGAAGATCATCGTCGGCGCGATGTATTGCAGGATGCCGATGGTGGACAGGCGCAACTGCTTGGCGGCCATCGCATAGCAGATCAGGGGCACCGCCGTGACCGGCCCGCAGCCGATCAGAAGGATCGTATCCGCGATGCTGCCCGATGCGAAATGCGACTGACCGCTGACCCCCAGCCAGATCACGAAAGCCAGCGCAAAGGGCGTCAGGATCAGCACCTCGAGCGTGAAGCCCTGCGTCGGCCCCAGCGGCAGGCTTTTCTTGCACAGCGCATAGATGCCCCAGGTCAGCATCAGGCCCAGCGCTACCAGGGGCAGCCGGCCCAGTTGCACCGTCAGCACCACCACCGCCAGGGCGGCCAGGGCGATGGCGATCATCTGCACCCTGCTTAGCCGTTCGTTCAGCAGGAATGCGCCCAGAAAGATGCTGAACAGGGGATTGATGTAATAGCCGAGGGCCGCGTCCAGCGCGTGATTGTTGCCGACAGCCCAGACATAGATCATCCAGTTGATCGAAATCAGCGCCGCCGTCAGCGCCGCCATCACCAGCAGGCGCGGCCGGCGCATCGCCTCGCCCACATCTGCCCAGCGGCCCTGCCACAGCAGCACGGCCAGCGCGATGGGCAGCGACCACAGCACGCGGTGGGCGATCACCTCGGACGGGGGAACGTGGGCAAGCTGCTTCATGAACAGCGGCAGGAACCCCCACATCACATAGGTCGCGACGGCCAGCATCAGACCGCGTGGGGAATCACCGGATGGGGACGGAATGCTCATGCGATGTGCATAGGCTGCAAATCGAATGCACGCCAGATGGGATCAGGTCAGGCCCGGTTCCTGCAGAAGCGTGCGACCGTCGCGGCTTTCGATCTCGATCACCCACAGGTCGGGGTCAAAGCCGCGCTGCCGGGCGATGGCCGCGTCCACCTGGCCTTCCGGCCCCTGAACCAGCAGATGCCAGGGCCGGCTGTCGCTGTCGAAGTCCCATTCCCGGCCATGCAGCGCGGCAGTCCCGTCCAGATGCGCGCATTTCACCAGCACCGCGCCCGCCGTGTCGTCGCCGCGCGCGGTCACATAGGCGGGGATGTTCGCCAGCCCCAGCCGCGCCAGATAGGCCGAAACCCAGATGCCGGTCGCCAGCCTTGGCTCAGGCATCGCCGTCGCGGAAATCGAGACCCATCTCGTTGTACCGTTCGGCCTCGTCCAGCCAGTTCTCGCGGACCTTCACTTGCAAGAACAGATGGACCCGGCGGCCCATGAACTCCTCCAGATCGGCCCGCGCGGCCTGACCCACGGCCTTGATCGTCTCGCCGCCCTTGCCCAGCACGATGCCCTTGTGGCCGGGGCGCGAGACATAGACGATCTGGTCAACCTTGGCCGACCCGTCCTTGCGTTCTTCCCAGGCTTCGGTTTCGACGGTCAGTTGATAGGGAATTTCCTCGTGCAGGCGCAGGGTCAGCTTTTCGCGGGTGATCTCGGCGGCGATCATGCGCATCGGCAGGTCGGCGATCTGGTCTTCGGGGTAAAGCCACGGGCTTTCGGGCAAAGTCGCGGCCAGCCAGTCGCGCAACTGGTCGCAGCCATAGCCCTTTTCGGCCGAAATCATGAAGGTGCTGACAAAGGGATAGGCCGCGTTCATTTCGGCCGACAGCGCCAGCAGGGTTTCCGCCCTGACGCGGTCGATCTTGTTGATGACCAACCCCACGGGCGTCTTGCCGTCCAGCCCTTTCAGCGATTCGATGATCGCCCTTGCGCCTTCGGTCAGGCCGCGATGCGCCTCGATCAGCAGCATGATGATGTCGGCATCCGACGCGCCGCCCCAGGCGGCAGCGACCATCGACCGGTCCAGCCTGCGGCGGGGCCGAAAGATGCCGGGGGTGTCCACGAACACGATCTGCGCGGCATCATGGATGGCGATGCCCCGGATGCGTGCGCGGGTCGTCTGGACCTTGTGGGTCACGATGCTGACCTTGGCGCCGACCATCTGGTTCAGCAGCGTGGATTTCCCGGCATTCGGTTCGCCGATCAGGGCGACGAACCCGGCACGGGTCGGGGTCTCATCGGTCATGCGCGGCCCTCCAGCCGGTCCAGCAGCGCCTGCGCGGCGGCCTGTTCGATGCTGCGTTTGGTGCCCGCGCCCTGGGCCTGAGCCTGCTGGCCGTCGGCCAGGCGGACGGTGATCCGGAAGACCGGGGCATGGTCGGGGCCGCTGCGTTCGGTCTGTTCATAGGCGGGGGGCGGCATCCCGTGGGCCTGCGCCCATTCCTGCAAGGCGGTTTTGGCGTCGCGGGGATCGTCCTCCAGCGTGGCCAGCCGGTCGGCCCACAGCCGCAGCACGATCCGGCGCGCGGCGTCGAACCCGGCGTCCAGATAGACGGCGGCCAGAACGGCCTCCATCGCGTCGGCCAGCACCGCCTCTTTGCGGCGGCCGCCCGACATCATCTCGGACCGGCCCAGCTTCAGCACCTCGCCCAACCCGATCTGGCGGGCGATGGCGGCGCAGGTTTCGCCCCGGACCAGGGCGTTGTAGCGGGGGGCAAGCTGGCCTTCGCTGGCGGACTGGTCGGCGTCGAACAGCGCCTCGGCCATGACCAGACCCAGCACCCGGTCGCCCAGGAATTCCAGCCGCTGGTTGTCGGGCCGGGTTGCGGTGGCGATGGACCCGTGCGTCAGGGCGCGCAGCAGCAGGTCGGGCCGGGCGAAATCGTGGCCCAGCCGGTCCATGAAGGCGCGGATGTCGGCGCCCACCCTGACCGGGGACGGCCTCAATCGACCGCCTTGAAGAAGCGGTCGCCGCGCCAGGTCCAGAAATACAACAGCGACCGGCCCGCGGACGAGAACATGATCCGGTCGGCGCGCCCGATCAGGTATTCGGCGGGCACGAAGCCCAGCCCGCCGATTTCCTGCGGAAAACGCGAATCCTCGGAATTGTCGCGGTTGTCGCCCATGAAGAAATACTGTCCCTCGGGAACGGTAAAGGCCGGGGTGTCGTCGGCATAGGCGCCGTCCTGGATGTTCAGGATGTCATGGCTGACGCCGTTGGGCAGCGTTTCGGTGAACCGTTCGCTGATGCAGTCGCCGCCTTCGGGCACCGGGTCGTTGACGCAGCGCGGGATCAGGCCCTGCGGTCCCTGCTGCTCCTTGACCTCGACGAACTCGCCCGCCGGGGCGATCGGAACTTCCTGACCGTTGATAAGCAGCCGGCCGTTGCGCATCTGCACCGTGTCGCCGGGCAGGCCGATCAGACGCTTGATGAAATCGACGCCGCGCGTGGGATGGCGGAACACGACGACATCGCCGCGCTCAGGCTCGGACCCCAGGATGCGGCCCGAGATCGGGCAAAGCGAGAAGGGGCAGGAATAGCGGGAATAGCCATAGGCCATCTTGTTGACGAACAGGAAATCCCCGATCAGCAGCGTGTCCTTCATCGACCCCGAGGGAATCCAGAAGGGCTGGAAGAACAGAGTGCGAAAGATGCCCGCGATCACCAGGGCCCAGAACACGGTCTTGACCGTTTCCCAGAGCCCTTCCTTCTTCTTTCCCGCCGTGCTGTCGGCCATGATATCGTCCTTCGTCGTCAAGCGCGGGCGAATGGCCGCATTGCCGCGTTCTAGGCCACCGGCAGGCCGCAAAGTCAAGGTTGCGAGACGAAAGGCCGGGCCTCGATCACCACGAAAGCCTGCGCCCAGGGGTGATCGTCGGTCAAGGTGACGTGAACGACGGCATGGTGGCCCGGTGGCGTCATCGCCGCCAGACGGTCGGCGGCCCAGCCGGTCAGTTCCATCACCGGCTGGCCGCTCGCCAGGTTGCTGACCGCCATGTCGCGCCAACTGATGCCCATGGCAAGCCCGGTGCCCAGCGCCTTGGAGCACGCCTCCTTGGCGGCCCAGCGTTTCGCCAGGGTGCCCGCCTCGTCCCGGCGTCGCGCGGCCTTGGCCAGTTCCACGGGGGTAAAGACGCGGTGGCGAAAGCGGTCGCCAAACCGGTCCAGCGTGCTCGCGATGCGGTCGATATTGGCAAGGTCAGTGCCGATGCCCAGGATCATGAGATGCGGGTCCTGAGTTCGAAATGGGCCAGAAAGACCCCGGCCCAGCCGGGCAGACTGGACCAGTGCCAGTTGCCCTTTACTTGCCAGCTTTCTGTCGATTCGTCGAAGAGCGCCCATTCGCGCGCCCAGGCCAGCAGCATGTCATGGGGATAGACGAACACCCGATCACCCTGACGAAAGGCGACATGCAGACCCTTGCCCAGATACTTCCTGTCCAGCGTAAGCCGTGCCTTCAACTGCACCCGCAGCACCGTCTTGCCGTCGATATGACAGGCCAGAAAGTCCGCGCCCTGCCAGTCGTCGCTGAGCCACATCGAATGATAGCCATAGTCGGCAAGGCGCGCCGCGATCTTGTGGAAGTTGTGGAGTTCTTTCTGCCGCGCGTTCAGCCGGGAATAATCGACAGGCGTGAAGGTCATTCCTGCCGCGCCATGTCCATGCAGCGCCGCATTTCCCGGATCGCCTCGCCCAAGCCGACAAACACCGATTCCGAGATCAGGAAATGGCCGATATTCAGTTCCTTGACTTGGGGAATCGCGCCCACCGGGCCGACCGTGTCGAAGGTCAGGCCGTGACCCGCGTGAACCTCGAGCCCCAGGCTGTCGGCAAGGCGGGCACCCTGGACAAGGCCCGCCAGTTCGGCGTCGCGGTCCGCAAGACGCCCCTCGGTGTCATAATCGCAATAGGCGCCGGTGTGCAGTTCGACAACCGCCGCGCCGATGCGGGCGGCGGCCTCGATCTGGGCGGGGTCGTGGCCGATGAACAGCGACACGCGGCAGCCCGCCTCGCGCAGCGGGGCGATGAAGTCCGCCAGCATCGATTCGTTGCCCGCCACGTCCAGGCCGCCCTCGGTGGTGCGTTCCTCGCGCTTTTCGGGCACGATGCAGACGGCATGGGGTCGGTGGCGCAGGGCGATGGCCTGCATTTCGGCGGTGGCCGCCATTTCCAGATTCAGCGGCAGCGTCAGGTTCGCCATCAGCGCGTCGATGTCCGCGTCGCTGATGTGGCGGCGATCCTCTCGCAAATGGGCGGTGATGCCGTCGGCTCCTGCGGCCTCGGCGATTCGGGCGGCGCGCAGGGGGTCTGGCCAGGGGGTGCCGCGCGCATTGCGGATGGTTGCGACGTGATCGATGTTGACGCCAAGACGCAGCATGGGAACCCTCGAGCAAACAGTTTGGCGACAGTCTAGCGAGGTGCGGGCGGGGGTGCCAGTTCCGTGGCGACGGCCCACCAGCCATGCTGTTTCAACGCCGCGGCGGCAATCCGGGCCTGTTCAGGCGTTTCGTATAGGCCAAAGCAGGTCGCCCCCGACCCCGACATGCGGGCGAATGCCGCATTCGTGGCGCGCAGGCCGTCCAGAACCCGCCCGATCACCGGGGCAATGGACAGGGCGGCGGGCTCCAGGTCGTTGCGCGTCTCGGCAAGCCAGCCGATCAGGTCGCCCAGCCCGGCCAGGCGCGGGATGTCGGGCAGGCCCGGATGGTCGCGCCGCTCTGTCGCGGCAAAGACCCGCGGCGTGGACAGCGCGATGCCGGGATTGACCAGCACCACGGCAATGGCAGGCAGCGCCGGCAGCGGCGTCACGATCTCGCCCACGCCTTGCATCCGTGCAGGGCCAGACCCCAGGCAGACCGGCACGTCGGCCCCCAGTCTTTCAGGATTTTCAGGGACAGCATGGCCCATCCGCGCCAGCCCCCGCAGCACCGCCGCGGCATCCGCGGACCCCCCTCCGATGCCCGAGGCGACCGGCAGGTTCTTGGTCAGCACCAGATCAGCACCCGCCCCTGCCAGCCTTGCGGCGCGCAGGCACAGGTTGTCATCGGTGGGCAGCCCTGCGGCGAAAGGTCCGTCGATCCGCAGCGACAGCGGGCCGGGCGACAGCGCGATCACGTCGCCGATGGATGCGAAAACCACCAGCGAATCCAGCAGGTGATAGCCGTCCGGGCGCCGGCCCGTGACGTGCAGCGCCAAATTCAGCTTGGCCCGCGCCAGTTCCACAAGGGGGGGCATCGATCAGTTGCTGGCGGCCGCCTGCGGCGCGGGGGCCGATGCGTCGGTGGCCGCAGGCGCGGCCGCTTCTTCGGCCAGCACCTGGTCCAGCCCGCGATCCAGCTTTGCACGGATACGGTCGGGATCGACATCATCGGTGCCCGTGGGTTCCAGCGACAGGGCACGCTGCCACTGGATTTCGGCCTCGCGGTGGCGGCCGACCTTCCAGTAGATATCGCCCAGATGGTCGTTCACCAGCGGGTCTTCGGACATCGACAGGATGGCGCGTTCCATCGGCGCCACGGCCTCGTCATAGCGGCCCAGCCGGAAATAGGCCCAGGCCAGCGAATCCAGGATATAGCCGTCGTCCGGCGACAGCGCGACCGCCTGTTCGATCAGGGCCAGTGCGCGGTCCAGGTTCTTGCCCCGGTCGATCCAGCTATAGCCAAGATAGTTCAGCAGGCTGGCATCCTCGGGGCGGATCTCGATTGCGGCCAGGAAATCGGCCTCGGCCCGATCGAACTGCTGCGACCGCTCCAAGGCAATACCTCGCGCATACAGCGGGAACCACCGCGCCTCGGCTGGCGCATCCTTTAGCAGATTCAGCGCCTTATCATAGGCAGGCACCGCCTGGGCAAATTTTTCCTGTCGGCGCAGTACGTCGCCCAAGGCGATCCAGGCTTGCGGCAGGTCGGGATAGGCGGCGGTCAGCGACAGGGCGGCCTTGCCGGCCTCCTCGGACCGGCCGGCACCCGTCAGGGTCTCGATGCGAACCAGTTCGGCCGCCGGACGCATCTGCCCCATGCGGCGCAGGGCATCGAATTCGGGTTCCGCCAGATCGAACTGCTGGCGTTCCTGCAGGATCTGGGCCACCATCAGGCGCGCTTCGGCGGTTTCAGGCGACAGCCAGGCCGCCAGACGGGCATGGATCAGCGACAGGGGTTCGGGGTCGGGACTGGAGGCTAGCGCGGCGGCAAAGGTCAGGAAAACCTGGGCGATGCCGTCGGCGGGCGTCCTGACCACATCGAAGGACACGGGCTGTCCCGCCTTCAGCCGGTCGCGAAGCGTCAGAAGCTGCGGCTCGGCCTCGACCCCCGGAATGGCCTCGATCATGGCGACGGCCTCGTCGCGGCGGTCCAGTTGTGCCAGAACCTGCGCGCGGGCGGCAAAACCCAGCAGATGCGCGCCGGTTGTCTCCTCGGCCAGCAGCGCCGCCGCCCCCTCGTGATCGCCGACATGCGCCCGGGCCAGCGCCAGGTGATAGTTCACCATCGGCGCGACCCCCGGCGACCCCGCCAGACGCTCGAACTCGGCCAGCGCATCAGAGGCGCGGCCCGCCCCCAGAAGGGCCCAGCCGCGCATCATGCCCGCCAGGAGGTCGGCCTCGGCCTCGGTATCGGCGGGGGTGCCCAGATCGGCCAGCAGCCCGTCCCAATCGCCCCGATGAACCCGTTCGGCCTGCTGAATCAGGCGGGACAGTTCGGTCGGCTCGCCATCGGTGGCGATGCGCCGGGACAGGTCGACGGCGCGGTCGATTTCTCCGGCGGAAACCAGGGACACAAGCGCGCTGTCCTGAAGGAACCGGTCGCCGGGATCATGGGCCACGGCCTGCACGAAGAACCGGGCGGCGGCCTGAAAGTCGTTTTCGACCACTGCCATGCGCGCGGCCAGGAACGGCCCCGCCAGGCCAAAGGCCTGCGGCGCAGGGGCCGGAACTGGCACGTCTGCAGCGGCCGCGTCCTCGGCAGGGCGCGGCTCGGGGCGGTCCTGGGCGGCCAAGGCGGAAGCCGATGCCAGAAGGGCGGCGATCACGGCCAGGGCCGGGCGGGTCAGGGTCAAGGCATCCATCCCGAAATCACGAAATCGTCGGCAGACCCTAACGCCCGCCCGCCGTTCAGGCAACGCCCCGGCCGCCTTTCCGGATCACATATTCGGGTAATTCGGTCCGTCGCCGCCCTGGGGGGTTGTCCAGACGATGTTCTGGGAGGGGTCCTTGATGTCGCAGGTCTTGCAGTGCACGCAGTTCTGGAAGTTGATGACAAAGCGCGGACCTGATGCGTCCTCGACCACCTCGTAGACGCCCGCCGGGCAATAGCGCTGCGCGGGCTCGGCGTATTCGGGCAGGTTCACGGCGATCGGGACCGTGGGGTCCTTGAGCCGCAGGTGGCAGGGCTGGCTTTCCTCGTGGTTGGTGAAGGAAAAGGCCACGTTGGTCAGCCGGTCGAAGCTCAGCTTGCCGTCGGGTTTCGGATAGTCGATCGGCTGGAAATCCCGCGCCTTGCCGGTGGCCTCGGCGTCCGTCTTGCCGTGCTTCCAGGTCCGCAGGATGTTGCGGCCGGTCAGGCCCGCCCCCCACATGTCCATGCCGCCCAGCACCAGGCTGGGCCAGAGGCCATGACGCGACCAGGCCGGCTTGACGTTGCGCACCTTCTTCAGGTCGCGTCCGATCTCGCCCTCGCGCACGGCCCTGTCATAGTCGGTCAGCCGGTCGCCCGCGCGTCCCGCCGCAATCGCCGCCGCCGCCGCATTGGCCGCCTCGATCCCCGACAGCATGGCGTTGTGGTTGCCCTTGATGCGCGGCACGTTGACCATGCCGGCCGAACAGCCCAAGAGCACGCCGCCGTTGAAGCTCAGTTCCGGCAGCGACTGCCAGCCCCCCTCGCTGATCGCGCGGGCGCCATAGCTGATGCGCTTGCCGCCCTCCAGCAGGTCCGCCACCATCGGGTGGTGCTTGAATCGCTGGAACTCCATGTAGGGATAGAGATACGGGTTCTCGTAGTTCAGGTGCACCACGAAGCCCACCATCACCAGGTTGTCCTCGTCGTGATAGATGAAGCTGCCGCCGCCGGCGTTCCTGCCCAGCGGCCAGCCCATCGTATGGACCACCCGGCCCTGATGGAACTTTTCGGGGCGGACCTCCCAGATCTCCTTCATGCCCAGGCCGTATTTCTGCGGCTCGTGACCTTGGGACAGGTTCAGCTTGTTGATGATCTCCTTGGCCAGCGACCCGCGCACGCCTTCGCCGATCATCACGTACTTGCCGTGCAGCTCCATGCCGGGCTCGTAATGCGGGCCGGGCGTGCCGTCCGACAGCAAGCCCATCTCGCCCGCGACCACGCCCTTGACGCGCTCGGTGCCGTCCTCGTTCTGGGCCCAGACGACCTCGCTTGCCGCCATGCCCGGAAAGATCTCGACGCCCAGCTCCTCGGCCTGTTCCGCGAGCCAGCGGCAGACGCGGCCCATCGAGACGATGTAATTGCCGTGGTTCGACATCAGCCGCGGCATCGGCCAGTTGGGCACCCGGACCTGGCCCGCCGCGCCCAGCACGTAGAAATTGTCGTCCGTGACCGCCGTCCTGACCGGGGCGCCGCGCTCTCTCCAGTCGGGGATCAGCCGGTCCAGCCCCACCGGGTCCAGCACCGCCCCCGACAGGATATGCGCCCCCACCTCGGACCCCTTTTCCAGCACCACCACCGACAGGTCGGGGTCCACCTGCTTGAGCCGGATCGCCGCCGACAACCCCGACGGCCCCGCCCCCACGATCACAACGTCATACTCCATCGACTCGCGGAAAGGACGCGGATGAGAGGTCATGGCGGGGCTCCTTGGCTTGATCTTCATCAGCATGTAGCGTTTCGGCCACGACGCGGCAATGCTGACGCGGCGGCCAAAATTTGCCGCCGATTTGCCGCGCGGGGTTGCAAAGCTGCGGCAAATCGGGTCACGCTGGCGACAAATCGGCCCCGCCCCTGCCATCCGCATGGCAGGGGCTTTGCCTTGCATTTGACCACGAACCGCATCCCGGAAGGACAGGGCAGCGATGGACAAGATTCCAATGACCCGCAGCGGCTATGCCGCGCTGGAACGCGAACTGGGCGACCTGAAATCCAGGGAACGCCCCGCGATCATCCGTCAGATCGCCGAAGCCCGCGAGCATGGCGACCTGTCGGAAAACGCCGAATACCATGCCGCGCGCGAAAAACAGGGCTTTATCGAGGGACGCATCAAGGAACTGGAATCCATCCTGTCGCGGGCCGAGGTGATCGACACCGCCAAGCTGACCGGATCGGTCAAGTTCGGCGCCATTGTTCATGTCGTGGACGAGGATACCGACGACGAGCGCACCTATCAGATCGTGGGCGAGGCCGAGGCCGACATCGAGCGCGGGCTGCTGAACATCCGGTCCCCCCTGGCACGGGCGCTGATCGGCAAGGACGTGGGGGACAGCGTCGAGGTCACGACCCCCGGCGGCCAGCGCAGTTACGAAATCCTTGCCATCCGGTACGAGTAGGCCGATGTCGCTGATCGCACGGATCGCCACCCTGGCGCAGCGCGACGCCATGACCGCCGCCGGCGTCGCCCTCAGCCTGGCCTGGATTTTCCTGGTGGCGCTGTTCTGGCTGTTGTCGCCGGGGGATGGGCAGCCGCAGGGCGGGCTGTCCCGTCTGGCCACGGTTATCGCGACGATCCTGCCCCTCGTGCTGATCTGGCTTGCCATCAGAACCGCGCGCGCCATCGCCGTCCTGCGGGCCGAAGCCGACGATCTGCGCGACCGTTTGGCCCAGTTGCGCGAGGCGGCAGAGGTTCGCGGCGCCCCGCCCCGCGCCCCGGACCGCGCGCCGCCCGACGCCAGTGGCAGCCCGGACCCGGATATCCCGCCTCGCGGCCCGGCCCCCGTGCCGGTTCGGCCGCTGCCCCGCGCGCCGGCCGATTCCCGTCCGCAGCCGCGAACGAACGGCGGGGCCCCGGTTCACGTGGATACCGAAACGCTGATCCGGGCGCTGGACTTTCCCGACGGTCCCGAGGATGCGCAGGCCATCGCGGCGCTGCGCCAGGCGCTGCAAGACCCCGATCATGCCCGCGTGCTGCGGGCCGCGCAGGACGTGGTGACCCTGCTGGCCGGGCAGGATCTGTACATGGACGACCTGTCCCCCGATCCGGCCCCGCCCGCGCTGTGGCGCCGCTTTGCCCAGGGCTTGCGCGGCAGCACGGTGGCGGCCCTGGGGGGCATCCGCGATCAGGCGGCGCTGGATACGGTGGGTGCGATGCTGGAGGCGGACGAGATCTTTCGCGACACGGCACATCATTTCCTGCGCCATTTCGACAGTTTGCTGACCCGGCAGATCCCCCAGATGGACGATGCACAGATCGCCGTTCTGGCCCAGACGCGGTCTGCGCGGGCCTTCATGCTGCTGGGACGCATCGCCGGGTTGTTCGGCTGATCCGGCGGGCCGGTCAGACCGGCCTGCGCAGGATCGCGACCGGCCCCGACCAGGGCCAGCCGAACTGGCCTTGTCCGATCTGGGAAAAGCCCAGGGCCGCATGAAAGGCCATGGCGGGGCCGTTCTCGACCTCGACTTCGGCACGCAGGCCGGGGCGTCCTGCCCGGCGGGCGATCGGCGCCATCGCCTCCAGCAGCGCGCGGCCGGTCCCCCGGCGCGGGCTGGCGACGGCGATGCCGTCGATCACCAGATCGGCGGTGGGCGGCGCCGGCCGGAACAGGTGCCGGGCAATCCAGGGCAGGTCGGCCAGCACCCCACCGTCATGGTCGCGAAAGCCTGCCACGCCTTGCAGGGCGCCATCCCCGCCGATCGCAGCCATGCCATGACAGGCCCGCAGGCGCGGCTGCGCCCGCAGGACGGGCGGCAGGAAATGGTGTGCCCAGAGACGCGCGGCCGCGTCCAGATGGCGATCGGGGATGGGGGTGACGATCTGCACCGGGCTTGTCACTGATTGCGCGTCGTGCAAGCAAGGTGCCGCGATCCCGTGCCAAGCGAAAGTCCCATGGCCCCGACCCCAGACTCCCGGCCCGAGCCTCGGCACCCCCGTGCCGATGACGCTCTGCCGCGCAGCGTGCGCGACACATTCATGCTGGCCGCCGTCAGATCCCTGCCTTTTCTGATCGTGATGATCCCGTTTTCCGTCCTGTTCGGCGTGGTCGCGACCGAGGCGGGGCTGGACGTGGCGCAGGTGATGGGCTTTTCGGTGCTGGTGCTGGCGGGGGCGTCGCAGTTCACGGCAGTGCAGCTTTTGTCCGACAACGCTTCGGTTGCCATCGTCATCCTGTCCTGCCTGGCCGTCAATCTGCGCATGGCGATGTACTCCGCGTCGCTGGTTCCCTGGCTGCGGGGGGCGACAGGCCCGCAAAAGGCGTGGATCGCCTATGCCCTGGTCGATCAAAGCTATGCCATGTCGATCCAGGAATACGAGGCCAATCCGCGCATGGCCCTGCCGCAGCGGCTGGCCTTTTTTGCGGGCGTGGCGGTGACGGTGTGCGTTCCCTGGATGGTCGGGTCCGCACTGGGCGCAACCGCGGGCCGGGCCATTCCAGACGACATCGCGCTGGATTTCGCCATGCCGATCACCTTTCTGGCGATGATCGCGCCGATGCTGCGCACGCCCGCGCATCTGGTCGCCTGTTTCGTGGCGATCGCGGGGTCGCTGGCCCTGGCGGACCTGCCTTCGGGCATGGGGCTGCTGATCGGGGCGGTGCTGGGCATGGCGGCGGGCGCCGCCGTGGAAAGCCGGACCGGGGAAAGGTCGCGGGCATGACTGGCCTGTCCGACACGACCGTCTGGCTGGTGATCGTGGTGCTGGGGATCGGCACCTTCCTGATCCGCTGGTCCTTTCTAGGGGCGCTTGGCAATCGGGACATGCCGCCTTGGGTGCTGCGGCTGCTGCGCTATACGCCCGTTGCCGTCCTGCCCGCCCTGGTCGCGCCGCTGGTGGTCTGGCCCGCCGCGACTGGCGGCCAGATGGACCCGGCACGGATGGCGGCTGCCGCGGCGACGGTGGCGGTCGGCCTGTGGACCCGGAACATGATCCTGGCGATCCTGGCCGGGGCCGTCACCCTGTTCGGCCTGCTCTACATGTTATAGCCGACGATCCGTCCGTCCCTTTGGCGCAGCAGCACATCGTGGTTGTTGGCCGGATCGCCGTCCATGTGGCGCTTAGACTGCACGTTCGGCAGCGTCAGGAACCAGTTGCGCAGCCGGATCGGGCTGAAGCCCGTGGGCGCGCCTTCGAAGCCCGGCACGCGGCGCAGTGCCTGCCCGGTATTGACTGCACAAAAGCTTTTGGGCGAGGCGCCCTGCGTCTCGATCGCCCGAATCGCGGCCTCGGCGACTTCGGGGCTGACGAACACGGTATCCTCGGCCACCCAATAGGTGCGGCGCGCGTGATAGTCGATGTAGAAGTTCTTGAAATTGTCGGTAATCCCGTACAGCACGTCGTTGCGTTCGGGGATACGCGGATGCTGCCAGCTTCCCGCCGGGTCATAGATCACCCGATGGCTGCCGTTGATCATCAGCCCGGAATGGCCGCCCTCGCCGCGCGGGATGCCGATCACTGTCAGAAGCGTGATCGACGGCGGCTCGGGCGAGACATAGCGGGCCGCCCGGACCTCCTCGTCAGTGGCCCAGATGCTCTGCGCGCCGCAGGCCGACAATGCGGCCGGCACTGCCGCCGCCAGGAACACACGTCTTTTCATGAAAAACCCTGCCCGCGATCAGCTGTTGACTAGCGCCAGAAAGATCAGCGTCAGGATCGACAGACCCGCGACCCATCCGGCAAACCTAATGAATCCGGCAAAGGTCTTCTTGTGGTCGGTGATGTCCATCGTGCCGACCTGGTGTTCGGTAACTTCGTGCTTCGAGGCCATGGGCCGTCCTCCTGTCCGTGTCGGTTCCCGCGATAGCCGAAACCGCGCGTCCTGTCACGCCCCCCACAGGACTGCGCCATTCCGATATCCCGCAACCCGCGCCAGCCCCCGATGCCGCAGGTGGTTCATATGGGCCATCGCCTCGACCAGGGCCAGGTTGAACTCGGATTCGCCGATGCGACGGCGGAACAGGATGTCGAAACAGCCCACCGCCGTGCGCGGGCCGTCGCGCAGGGCTGCGGCCAGCCGCTCCAGCGCCGTGTGATGGTTGTCGATCAACTGCTCCAGCCGGGTGGGCAGGCCGGTGAAGGGCAGCTTGTGGCCGGGCAGGACCAGATGGCCCGGCCGGGCCAGCCCGGCCATCTGCGTGCAACTGTCCAGCCACTCGCCAACGGGATCGGCCTGCGGCTCGGTCGCATAGACCCCCAGATTGGGCGAAATCGAGGGCAGCAACTGATCGCCCCCGATCACGAGATCGTCATCCAGCGACCAGAAGGTTGCATGGCAGGGCGCATGGCCGTGGCCCATGGCGATGCGCCAGCGGCGGCCGCCGAACCCGATATCCTGCCCCTCTGCCAGACGGGTGAATCCCAGGGGCAGCGGATGGACCACGTCGGCAAAGTTGAAGGGTTTCTGGCCCGCCCGCCGTGCCAGCAGATCCTCGGGCATCCCGGCGCGACGCCAGAAGGTCAGCGTTTCGGGGGCGGGAACGTCCTGCCGGTCCAGGACCAGCATCCGCGCCATCAGCCAGGCGGTCCGGCTGATCAGCAATTCGGCTTCGTCGCGGGCCATGAACCAGCCCGCAAGGCCGATATGGTCGGGATGGTGATGCGTTCCGATCACCCGCCGGATCGGACCCCCGCCCAGCGGTCCCGCCAGCAAGGCGCCCCATGCGTCGCGGCTGGCGGGCGTGTCAAAGCCTGTATCGACCAGCGTCCAGCCATCGCCCTCGTCCAGCGCATAGACGTTGACGTGGTCCAGCGCCATGGGCAGCGGCAGGCGCATCCACAACACGCCCGGCGCCACCGTCACGGCCTCGCCATGGGCGGGCGGGGCATCGAAAGGAAAGGCGATCACGCTGCGAAATCGCCGGCCAGCGCCGCATCGTCGATGCCGGTCAGGTCGTCCAGGCCCGCCAGCGCCTCGGCCAGGTCCGATACATGCCGCGGCAGCACGCGGGCCATGAACACCCTGGCCAGCGCCCGGTGCCGGTCGCCCCCCGCCTGCGCCGCGCGCAGGTGAAAGAACCCGCCCAACACCCGCGCAAAGGCGGTCAGATAGGGCACCGCCCCGGCAAAGCGGGCCGGCAGGTCGCGCTCCAGCAGGGTTTGCGTTGCCTCGCGCAGGGTTTCCGCCGCTTGCCAGACCTGGTTGGCCATCTGCGGATGGTCGGCCTGCGCGGCCTTGGCGCTGTCCGCGATCTCGTCCAGCAGGCGCAGGGCGGCGTCGCCGCCGTCCGACAGCTTGCGGCCGACCAGATCCATGGCCTGGATGCCGTTGGTGCCTTCGTAGATGGGCGTGATGCGCACGTCGCGCAGATACTGGGCGGCGCCGGTTTCCTCGACATAGCCCATGCCGCCATGGACCTGGATGCCCATGTCGGCCACGCGGCAGCCGACATCGGTGCCATAGGCCTTGGCGATGGGGGTCAGAAAGGCCGCGCGGGCGGCATGGACCGCGTCGCCCGTGGCGCGTTCCAGGTCGATGGCGGTGGCGCAGGCCAGGCCGATGGCGCGGGCCGCAAAAACCTCGGCCCGGGCGGTGGCCAGCATCCGGCGCACGTCGGGGTGCCCGATGATCGGTCCCATCTGGTTGCGGTCGGCGGCATAGGCGACGGCCTGCTGCAGGGCGGCCTCGGCCACGCCGACACCCTGCATCCCGACGCCCAGCCGGGCCACGTTCATCATGGTGAACATCGCGGCCATGCCCTTGTGCTCGTCCCCGACCATCCAGCCCGTCGCGCCCTCGAAGCTCATCACGCAAGTCGGGCTGCCATGGATGCCCAGCTTCTCTTCGAGACTGACGACCTTGAGGCTGTTAGCGACGCCCGGCCGCCCACTGTCGTCGGGAATGAACTTGGGCACCATGAACAGGCTGATGCCACGCGTGCCCTTGGGGGCGCCGGGCAGGCGCGCCAGAACCAGATGGCAGACGTTTTCCGTCACGTCGCTGTCGCCCCAGGTGATATAGATCTTCTGCCCGGTCACGCGATAGGTGCCGTCGTCCTGCGGCTCGGCCCGGGTCACAAGCGCGCCCACGTCGCTGCCGGCGCCGGGTTCGGTCAGGTTCATGGTGCCGGACCATTCGCCGGAAATCAGCTTGGGCAGATACAATGCCTTCAGGTCGTCGCTGGCGTGATGTTCCAGCGCCTCGATCTGGCCCTGGGTCAGCAGCGGGTTCAACTGCAACGCCAGGCAGGCGCCCGACATCATCTCGGCCACGGCCATGTTCAGCGCCTGCGGCAGGCCCATGCCGCCGTGCTGGGGATCGGCCGCCAGCCCGACCCAGCCGCCCTCGGCGATGGCGCGGAACCCGTTCTCGTAACCGGGCGACGACCGCACGCGGCCATTTTCCAGCATCGCCGGATGCTCGTCACCGGCGCGGTTCAGGGGGGCCAGCACGTTGGTTGCCAGCTTTCCCGCCTCGTCCAGGATCGCGGCGGCAGTATCGGCCGTCGCCTCGGCAAAGCGATCCGTTTCGGCAAGGTCGCGGAACGCCACGACATGGTTCAGGATAAACTCGATCTGCGCGACCGGCGCCTTGTAGCCCATCTGGTCCCCTTCCCTTCGCGCCTTGGCAATCGGTCCCGGCGCCACTATCAAAACCTCTGTTCCGGCCATCTTAGGGGGCTTGGGGCCAGGCTCAACCAAAACCCGGCGTCACGGATGCAGACCGAACGATTGTTGCCAGACCAGATGGGCATGGCCCGCGCCGCGATCCTGCTGGCGGGGGGACAGGTCGTGGCGATCCCGACCGAGACGGTTTACGGCCTTGCGGGCGATGCGCGCAACGGCCAGGCGGTCGCGCGGATCTATGAGGCCAAGGGCCGCCCGTCGTTCAATCCGCTGATCGTGCATGTCCCCGACATTGAAGCCGCCCGGACCATCGCCGACCTGACGCCCCAGGGCGAACGGCTGGCCCAGGCCTTCTGGCCCGGCGCGCTGACCCTGGTGCTGCCCATGCGTTCCGATGCCGGGGTCGCGTCGCTGGTCACGGCGGGCCTTTCAACCATCGCCATCCGCGTCCCGGCCCATCCGGTGGCCCAGGCCCTGCTGCGTCTGACCGGCCCGCTGGCCGCGCCTTCGGCCAACCAATCGGGCCGGATCAGCCCGACAAGCGCGGATCACGTGCTGGACCCCGATGGCGGGCTGGACGGACGCATCAGTGCCGTGCTGGATGCCGGAGCCTGCCCGGTCGGGCTGGAATCCACCATTGTCGGCTGGCCCGACAACCGCGCCACCCTGCTGCGCCCCGGCGGCATCCCGGCCGAGACGATCGCCGATGTGCTGGGCCATCCGCTTGCGCCGCACCGGGGCGATCCCGTCGCGCCCCTTGCGCCGGGCCAACTGACCAGCCACTACGCGCCGAACGCCTCGCTGCGCCTGAACGCGACCGAGCCCCGCCCTGGCGAGACGTATATCGCGTTTGGCGCCCCCGGCCCCCTCAGCCTGTCCGAAGCCGGCGATCCGGTTCAGGCGGCGGCCCGCCTGTTCGACACCCTGCGCCGCGCCGACCGCGAGGGCCATCCGATCGCCGTGGCGCCCATCCCGGACCACGGGCTTGGCGCCGCGATCAACGACCGCCTGCGCCGCGCCGCCGCCCCGCGGGGCTGAGGCCGGGTTCGGGCTCTTTGCCTTGAAAAAACATCCCGGGGGAGTCCGAAGGACGGGGGCAGCGCCCCCGGCACCGGTTACAGCCCCAGCGACCCATAGACATTGGCGACGCGCCGGATCGCCACCACATAGGCGGCGGTGCGCATGTCATCGACGCGGGGGTTCGACATCCAGACCTCTTTCATCTTGCCGAACGCCTCTCGCATGGTGTCGTCGAGGCCGGACCGCACCAGATCCAGTTCGTCGGCGCCATGAAGGAACGCATCCTTGAAGCCCGCCGCCAGCTTGAAGTTCGTGCGCGTATCGGCCGAAATCCGTTCCAGTTCCTCGATCAGCATCCGCGCGCGCGCCTCCTCGTGGCGGCGCTCCAGACGGCCCAGGCTGATCTGCGACAGGTTCTTGACCCATTCGAAATAGCTGACCGTGACCCCGCCCGCATTCGCATACATGTCGGGGATGATGACGATGCCCTTGCGTTTCAAAAGGTCGTCGGCATCGGCGGTGACGGGCCCGTTCGCGGCCTCGATGATCAGCTTGCAGCGAATCCGGTCGGCGTTGCCCGCATGGATCACGCTTTCCACCGCGGCGGGGATCAGGATGTCGCAGTCATCCTCAAGCGCGGCAAGCCCGTTCTCGCGGTAATCGCCGCCCGCAAAGCCCCTGATGCCCCCGGTCGCACGGATATGGCCGCGCAGCGCGTCGATGTTGATCCCCTGCGGGTTGGCGATGGCCCCATCGCGTTCGATGACACAGGTGACAAGGGCCTTGTCCTCGGTCGACAGGAACTGCGCGGCGTGATAGCCGACGTTGCCCAGGCCCTGCACGGTCACCCGCTTGCCCGCAAGCGTGCCTTCCAGCCCCGCCTTCTTCATCACGTCCCCATGGCGAAAGAACTCGCGCAGCGCGTATTGCACGCCCCGGCCCGTCGCCTCGACCCGGCCGTCGATGCCGCCCGCATGGCGTGGCTTGCCGGTGACGCAGGCCTTGGCGTTGATGTCGTCGGGATGCAGCCGCTTATAGGCATCGGCCATCCAGGCCATCTCGCGTTCGCCGGTCCCCATGTCGGGCGCGGGCACGTTCTGGCTGGGCGATATCAGATTGCGGCGCGACAGTTCATAGGTGAAACGGCGGGTGATCCGTTCCAGCTCGTCCTCGTCCCAGGCGCGCGGGTCGATGCACAGCCCGCCCTTGGACCCGCCGAACGGCACCTCGACCAGGGCGCATTTATAGGTCATCAGCGCGGCCAGCGCCTCGACCTCGTCCTGGTTCACATCCAGCGAATAGCGGATGCCGCCCTTGACCGGCTCCATGTGTTCGGAATGGACCGAGCGATAGCCGGTAAAGGTATGGATCCGCCCGCGCAGCCGCACCCCGAACCGCACCACATAGGTCGAATTGCAGACCCGGATCTTTTCCTCCAGCCCCGGCGGCAGGTCCATCAGGCCGGCGGCATGGGTGAACATCCGCTCGACCGAATCGCGGAACGAGGCTTGGTGGATCGTCATCGCTTCTCCTGCATGGCAACGCCGGGCCCTGGCCAAGGCTAAGCCGCCCGGCACGGGGTGCCAAGACGGAACCGCACAGGGCACGGTTCTGTCAGCGGCTCCGCCCTGGGGCGATGATGCAAACGTGACACCCCCCGTGGCTTCAAAACCCCCCGCCGCGCCTGTATCATGGCGGGGTCAAGCCCGCGACAGACGGGCACCCCGAGGGAACCTGAGCACCATGAACCGATCGACGCTGTTTTTGCCGCTTGCCGCGATGGCCCTGGTGGCGGGCTGCATGCCTCCGGCCCCGGCCACCATGCCGGCCCCTGTGCCTGCCCCGATGCCCATGCCCGCCCCTGCCCCTGCGGCAGCCATTCCGGCCGCGCCCGAACCGGTGCTGGGCGTGGCTGGCCTGACCGAACGCAAGCCCGACCTGTGCGGTGCGGCCAAGAATCATGGATCGACGGTGGGACAGCCGGGCAGCATCATCCCGACGCTGGGCATCGCCAAGGACTATCGCGTGGTCGAATACCGCGGCATCGAGCCGCAGGAATACGATCCCAACCGCATCGTCTTCCGCCTGGACGCGGCGGGCAATATCAGCAACGTGGACTGTGGATAAAACGCCATGAACGCCAGAACCCTTGTGCTTGTCCTGACGGCCGCCGCCGCCCTTGCCGCCTGCGAACCGATCCCCGCCGAACCCCTGCCGGTCGAGGTGCCCGACGACTGCCGCGCCTCGGCCTATCAGGGCCTGGTCGGGCAGCCCATCTCGGTCCTGGCGGCGATGACCTTTCCCATCGGCACCCGCCAGATCGGACCCGACGATTCGGTCACGGCCGATTTCCGGCCCGACCGGCTGAACATCGAATACGGCCGCACCGGCCGGATCGAAAAGATCAGTTGCTTCTGAGCCGGGCAGGAACAGCCGGCGCCGGCCTTTTGGCATTGCCATGGGCCGGGCGGGCTGTCACCATCCCGTCATGATGAACGCCCTCCCGCCGCCCGGAGCCGATCCGGATCGCGTCGTCTTCGACCGGACGGAACTATCGCTGATCCTGTCGGTTTACGGCCGCTTTGTCGCGGCGGGCGAATGGCGCGACTATGCCATGTCCTTTCTGCGCGATGCCGCCGTCTTCAGCGTTTTTCGCCGGGCGACCGAACATCCCCTGTATCGCATCGAGAAACGCCCCCGGCTGCGCGCGGCCCAGGGCGCCTATGCCGTGATTGCGATGGACGGGCGTATCCTGAAACGCGGCCATGACCTGGCCCAGGTTCTGCGGGTCTTCGACAAGGCGCTGATCCGGGCCGTCGATTAGGCCCGGCGCGGCTTGGCGCGCGTGGTCGGGTCGGCCTCGCGCGGGTCTTCGGGCCAGGGATGGCGGGGATAGCGGCCGCGCATGTCCTTTCTGACCTCGGCATAGCTTGACGCCCAGAACCCCGGCAGGTCGGTCGTCACCTGCACGGGCGTGCCGCCCGGCGACAGCAGGCTGATCCTCAGGGGCCGCCCGCCCACGGCCGGGTGGTGCGTCACGCCGAACAGTTCCTGCAGGCGCAGTTCGATGGACGGCTGTTCATGGCCGTAATCGATCGGCACCCGGCGCCCCAGCGGCGTGACGAAATGCGCGGGCACCTCGCGGTCCAGCCGCTGCTGGCCGTCCCAGCCGATCCGGGCCTTCAGCGGCTCGGTCAGATTCAGGGCCCGCAGGTCGGCCAAAGTCCGCACACGTTCCAGCCAGGGCAGCAGCCAGTCCGCATCGGCCAGCAGGCTGGCATCGTCCACCGGCCCCAGATCCGGCAGCAGGGCGATCCGTGCCCGCAGCCGGGCAGAGGCCGGGGTCCAGGACAGCCCGTCCAGGCGCAGCCCCTCCAGCGCGGCCTGCGCGATGGATTGGGCAGGCGCATCGGGCCAGGCACGATCCGACAGCACCACCGCTCCCAGCCGCTCTTGCAGGCGCGTCAACACCCGCCCCTCGCGCCGCGACCATTCGCAAAGCTCGACCACATCGATCCGGTCGCCGTGCAAGGTGCGCACGTCGCCCTCGTCCAGCCGGGCCGCCATGCGGATGCGCGCCTCGCGCGCGTCGCCGTCCAGATCGACGGCCACGATCAGGCGTTGCGATGCCAGCGGATCGCCCCTGTCCATCACGGCCCCCTTGCCGCCCGACAGCACATATCGCGGATCTTCCCCATTCCGCCGCAATCCGATCCGGTCGGGATAGGCCAGCGAAACCGTCGCGCCCCCTTCTTCATTGCACAAATACCCCGGGGGGTCCGGGGGGCTGGCCCCCCGGCCGTCGCGGGACGCAACAAGCCGCCGCAGCCGGGCAGCCTCGTCGCGGATTTGCTGGACGACCGCGCGGTTCGTCTCAAAGGGATATCGCGCCGCGAATTGCCTGGAATCGCGTATCGCCGCCAGTCGCATCTCCAGATCGACGGGCGCCCCGCGCAGGGGGTCGCGGTTCGACAGCAGCGCCGCCAGGTCCGCCGCATCCGGCCCCGCACGCAGCAGCATATGCGCCAGGCGCGGATGCAGCGGCAAACGCGCCAGGGCCCGTCCGTGATCGGTGATGCGGCCCGCGGCATTCAGGGCCTCAAGCCCCTGCAACAAGGCCCGCGCCTCGGCCAGGGCACCCTCGGGCGGGGGGGTCAGAAAGGCCAGATCGCCCGGTTCCGCGCCCCAGGCCGCCAGTTCCAGGGCCAGCCCCGACAGATCGCCGACAGCGATTTCCGGCGGCGCGAACGCAGGCAGCGCGCCTTCTTCGGCCCGCGTCCACAGGCGATAGCAGATGCCCGGCGCGACCCGGCCCGCGCGGCCGCGCCGCTGATCGGCCTCGGCCCGGCTGACGCGTTCGGTGACCAGCCGCGACATCCCCGACGCTGGGTCGAACCGTGCCCGCCGCGCCCGGCCCGCATCCACCACCACCCGCACCGCTGGAATGGTCAGGGATGTCTCGGCGATTGCCGTTGCCAGAACGATCCGCCGCCGCTCGCCAGGCGCGGACAGGGCCAGCCGCTGTTCGGCCGGTTTCAGCGCCCCATACAGCGGCAGCACCTCGCACCCGTCCCCAAGCCGGGCCTTCACCTGCCGGATCTCGCCCTCGCCCGGCAGAAAGGCCAGCACCGTGCCGCCGGTGTCGCGCGTCTCGGCCTCGGCCTGCGCGATCAGGCGTGCCGCCTCATCGACCAGCCGGGCGCCGGCGGGCAGGGGACGGGTCAGCCAGCGCGTCTCGACGGGAAAGGCGCGGCCCCGGGAGCGGATCACCGGCGCGTCGTCCAGCAGCGCCGCGACGGGTTCTGCCTCCAGCGTCGCCGACATCACCAGAACCGCCAGATCCTCGCGCAGCGCGCCCCGCGCCTCCCAGACAAGGGCCAGCCCCAGATCGGCGTTCAGGCTGCGTTCGTGGAATTCGTCAAAGATCACGCAACCGATGCCGTCAAGGCCGGGATCGGACTGGATCATCCGCGTCAGGATACCCTCGGTCACGACCTCGATCCGGCTGCCCGGCACGCTTTCGCCGCGTATCCGATATCCCACGCGCCGGCCCGCGGCCTCGCCCAACTGCTCGGCCAGCCGTTCGGCCGCCGCCCGTGCCGCTAGACGGCGCGGCTCCAGCATGACGATCTTGCCTGCCACCCGGTCCAGCAGCGCCAGGGGCACCCGCGTCGTCTTGCCCGCGCCCGGCGGGGCGACCAGCACGGCCCGGCCATGCGCCGCCAGCGCATCGCACAGCGCGGGCAGGACATCGTCGATGGGCAACCGATCGGGCATCCCTGCGTTATGTCGCAACGGCGGGCCAAGCGGAACCCCGGCCCGCCGCCCTGTTCAAATCCGGGCCAGGCGCCTATCTTCCGGCAAAGACGAACATAAAGCAGGCAGGCGGAATGGGCATCGGCAGCGCAATCATGGCGGGCATCGGCCTGGGCGATCCGGTGATCCGGCTGGGCGTCACAGGCCTGTCGCGGGCAGGCAAGACGGTGTTCATCACATCGCTGGTCGCCAACCTGATGGACCGGGGACGGATGCACGCCCTGCGGGCCGCCGCCGATGGCAGCATCAAGGCCGCCTGGCTGCAACCCCAGCCCGACGACACCATTCCCCGGTTCGACTTCGAACGGCATCTGGCCGCGCTGACCGGCCCTGCGCCGCACTGGCCCGAAGGCACCCGCCATGTCAGTCAGTTGCGCCTGTCGCTGCGCATGGATGCCAAGGGGTTGTTCGGCGGGCTGACCGGTCCGCGCACCGTGCATCTGGATATCGTGGACTATCCCGGCGAATGGCTGCTGGATCTGCGGCTGATGGAACGGGATTTCGCCGAATGGTCGGCCGAGGTTCTGGACCGCATGGCAGGCCGCCCCGGCGCCGATGCCTATCAGGCGGCATTGGGCGGCATCGACGGCGACCGATTCGACGAACCGACCGCGCAGCGGCTGGCCCAGACCTATACCGCCCACCTGCACGCCACGCGCGAGGCAGGCTGGTCCGATTGCACCCCCGGCCGTTTCCTGATTCCCGGAGAGATGGAGGGGTCGCCCGCGCTGACCTTTGCCCCCCTGCCCGCGTCCTTCGCCGAAGGGCGGCTGCACAAGGAATTCCGGCGCCGCTTCGACGCCTATAAATCGCGGGTGGTCAAACCCTTTTTCCGCGATCATTTCGCCCGTATCGATCGCCAGGTGGTGCTGGTGGACGTGCTGGGCGCGATCCATCAGGGGCCGCGCGCGGTCGAGGACATGCGCCGCGCCATGGCCGACATCCTGACCGCATTCCGTCCCGGCCGTGCGGGCTGGCTGGCGCAACTGCTGGGTACGCGGCGGGTCGAACGCATCCTGTTCGCGGCGACCAAGGCCGACCACCTGCACCATGTCCAGCACAACCGCCTGACCGCGATCCTGTCGGCCATGCTGCGCGAGGCGCGCGACCGCGCGGACTTCAGCGGCGCCCGGACCGAGGCCATGTCGATCGCCGCCCTGCGCGCCACGACCGAGGACACGATCCGCCAGAACGGAGACGAGCTTCCGGCCGTGCGCGGGCAGTTGCTGGACGGGCGGCAAGCGGCCTTTTATCCCGGCGAACTGCCCGCCGATCCCGCGGCCCTGCTGCATCCGGCGCGCGACGGGGCGGACCGCTGGCTGGACGGCGACTATGCCATCATGAACTTTGCCCCCGCGCCGATGACCGCGCGGCCCGGCGACGGTCCGCCCCACATCCGGCTGGACCGGGCCGCCGACTTTCTGATCGGAGACCGGTTGTGAGCGACACACCCCCCCGCCGGGGCCCCGTCCTGATCGAACTGGATGCGCCGCCTGCCGACCCCCGTCCCGGCCCGGCGTCCGAGCCGCGCGACGACACCCTGAACCCCGCCGACGCGCCGCCCATCGACGCGACCGATCCGGTCCTGCCCCGCCCCCGGACGATGGAGATGGTGACGCGGCTGGTCGGGCGCCCGCCGTCCCGCCTGACACGCTTTTTCATCAATTCGGGCGTGGCATTGTTCACCTTCCTTTTGTCCATCTCCGCGCTGAACTTCATCAGCGGTCTGCTGACCCGCTATCCGGTGCTGGGCTGGATCGGGGTGGCGCTGTTCGCGCTGTTCACGCTGGCGGCGCTGGGCATGGCCTGGCGGGAATACCGGGCCTGGGCACGGTTCGCGCGCATCGATGCGATCCAGCGGCAGGCGGGCGCGGCCCTGGCCGATGACAGCATGGACAAGGCCCGGGCGGTGGCCGACGACATGCTGGCGCTGTATCGCGAGCGCCCGGAACTGGAATGGCACCGCAAGCGCCTGGCCGACAATCGCGGCGATGCCTTTGACGCCAGAACCCTGCTGACCATGGCGGAAACCGAACTGCTGGCAAGCCTCGACCAGGACGCCCGGCGCGAGATCGAGGCCGCCGCCCGCACCGTCGCCACCGCCACCGCACTGATTCCGCTCGCCCTGGCCGATGTTGCCGCTGCCCTGGCCGCAAACCTGCGCATGATCCGCCGCATGGCCGAGATCTATGGCGGGCGCGCGGGCGCCGTCGGCGGCTGGCGGCTGGCGCGCACCGTGATGACGCATCTGGTCGCGACCGGCGCGGTCGCGGCGGGCGACGACCTGATCCACACGGTCGCCGGCGGCGGCGTGCTGGCCAAGGTGTCCCGCCGTTTCGGCGAAGGCGTGGTGAACGGCGCGCTGACCGCCCGCGTCGGCATCGCCGCGATGGAGGTTTGCCGCCCCCTGCCCTTCATCGCCCAGCCCCGCCCCAAGGTGCGCAACCTGGTCACACGCGGGTTGCGCGGGTTGTTCGGTAGCGACGAACGGGGCTAGAACACCCCCGACGGCAAGGGGACAGCGCATGGCGTTCTTTCTGGGAATCGACGGTGGCGGCACGGGATGCCGCGCGGCCCTTGCGGACGGCGATGGCCGCATCATCGGACAGGGGCGTGGCGGCCCTGCCAACATCAATACCGATGTCGAAGGGGCAGCGGTCAATATCCTGACCGCCACGGCGCAGGCGCTGGAGGGCACCGGCGCCGATCCTCGCGACCTGATCGCCACGCTGGGCCTGGCCGGGGGCACGATGACGGCGGCGACCGAACGGCTGGCGGTGCTGCTGCCCTTTGCCCGGATGCAGATCGTCAACGATGCGGTGACGGCGGCACGCGGGGCGCTGGGCACGCAGGACGGCATCCTGGCCGCGATCGGCACGGGTTCTGTCTTCGCCGTCCAGCGGGGCGGCGATTTGCGGCAGGTGGGCGGCCGGGGTTTTCTGATGGGCGACGAAGGGTCGGGCGCGGTGCTGGGACGGGCGCTGCTGTCTCTGGCCATGCGGGCCGAGGACGGGTTTGCCGACATGACCCCCCTGCTGCAACAGATTCTCGAGGAACTGGGCGGGATCGAGGGGATCATCCGGTTCGGCAACCGCGCCGGCCCGGCGGATTTCGCCGCGTTCGCGCCGCGTATTGTCGCAGGCGACGACCCGGCGGCGCGGCAAATCCTTAACGGCGCCGTGGCAGAGCTGCGTCACATCCTCTCCGTCCTGCAGGAAAATGCCTCTTTGCCGGTGGTTTTCGTCGGCGGGCTTGGCCCGGTCTATGCGGCGCGGCTGACCGAATGGCCGCAGCGGCCCGCGCTTGGGTCGGGCGTGGACGGCGCGCTGCTGATGGCGCGGCAAATGGCCGGGGCGGCATGACCGTTCTTGCAGCAACGCGGGTCTTCGACGGCCAGCGGTTCCTGACCGATCATGCCGTGGTGATCGAGGGGGACCGCATCGCGGCAGTCGTGCCGGTGGCCGAGGCCGGTCCCGGTCTGCGGCTGGCCGGAACGCTCGCCCCCGCGTTTCTGGACTTGCAGGTGAACGGCGGCGGCGGGGTGATGGTGGGCGGCGACACCGACACCGCCGCGCTGCGTCAGATCTGCGCCACGCATCAGCGGCTGGGCTGCGCGGGGATCCTGCCGACGCTGATCACCGACACGCCCCAAGCGACCGCGCAGGTCATCGCCGCAGGGATCGCGTCCGTGGGAACGCCCGGCTTCCTGGGCCTGCACCTGGAAGGCCCGCATCTGGACCCCCGCCGCCACGGCGCGCATGATCCGGCCCTGATCCGGCCCATGGCGCCAGACGATCTGGCGGGGCTGTGCGATGCGGCCCGCGCCCTGCCGGTGCTGATGGTGACGCTGGCGCCCGAGGCGGTGAGCGCCGACCAGATCGCCGCCCTGACCGGGGCCGGAGCGATCGTCAGCCTGGGCCATACCAATTGCGATTACGATACCGCCCGCGCGGCCTTCGCCGCAGGGGCGCGCTGCGCCACGCATCTGTTCAACGCCATGAGCCCCTTGGGCCACCGCGCGCCCGGACTGGTCGGGGCGGTGCTGGCGGGGGATGTTCACGCCGGGCTGATCGCTGACGGCATTCATGTCCATCCCGCAGCGATGCGCGCAGCCCTTGCGGCGCGGCCCGATGGGATCTTTCTGGTCACCGACTGCATGGGTTTCGCGGGCACGGATCTGACCGAGATGTTTCTGGAGGGCCGCAGGATCATCCGCCGCAACGGACGCCTGACGCTGGCCGACGGCACCCTGGCGGGGGCGGATCTGCGCATGGACCGGGCCATCGGGGTGCTGCTGGATCAGGCCGGCGTCGCCCCGGAACGCGCACTTGCCATGGCGACGACGGAACCGGCGCGCGCCATCGGCCTGTCGCAGGACCACGGCGCGCTGCGGGCAGGCAGGCGCGCCGATCTGGTGCTGCTGGACGATGCCTGGACCCTGCAATCCGTCTGGATCGCAGGCCGGCCGGTTGTCACTCCGGAATGACGCGCACGGCGCCGCGCGCGGCACTGGTGGTCATGGCCGCATAGGCGCGCAAGGCCGTGGACACCTGACGCTGGCGCGGCTTGGCGGGCTTCCAGCCCAGGGCCTCGCGCTGCGCCCGGCGTGCCGCCAGCGTGGCGTCGTCCACATCCAGATGGATCGTGCGGTTCGGAATGTCGATCCGGATCGTGTCGCCCTGTTCGACCAGAGCGATGGTGCCCCCTTCGGCCGCCTCGGGAGAGACATGGCCGATGGACAGCCCCGACGAGCCGCCCGAGAACCGCCCGTCCGTGACCAGGGCGCAGGCCTTGCCCAGCCCCTTGGATTTCAGATAGCTGGTCGGATACAGCATCTCCTGCATCCCCGGCCCGCCGCGCGGACCTTCGTAACGGATCAGCACGATTTCGCCCGGCTTGACCTTGCCGGTCAGGATCGCGGACACCGAATCGTCCTGGCTCTCGAAGATATGCGCGGTGCCCGTAAAGGTCAGGATCGAGTCGTCAACGCCCGCCGTCTTCACGATGCAGCCATCCTCGGCCAGGTTGCCATACAGCACCGCCAACCCGCCATCCTGCGAAAACGCGTGTTCCGCGGTGCGGATTACGCCGCCCTCGCGGTCGGTATCGACGCAATCGTAACGCCGGTCCTGGGAAAACGCGACCTGCGTGGGCACGCCGCCCGGCGCCGCACGGTAGAAGTCATGGACCGATGCGGCATCGGTGCGCATCACGTCCCAGCGGTCAAGCGCCTCGGCCAGCGATCCGGCATGGACGCTGCCCACGTTCGTATGCAGCAGCCCGGCCCGGTCCAGTTCGCCCAGGATGCCCATGATGCCGCCGGCGCGGTGGACATCCTCCATGTGAACGTCGGATTTCGCGGGGGCGACCTTGCACAGCACCGGCACGCGGCGCGACAGGCGGTCGATGTCGGACATGGTGAAGTCGATGCCGCCTTCATGGGCTGCGGCCAGCAGATGCAGCACGGTGTTGGTCGATCCGCCCATGGCGATGTCCAGCGTCATCGCGTTCTCGAACGCCTCGAAGCTAGCGATGGAGCGCGGCAGCACGCTGGCATCCTCGCCTTCATAGTAACGACGGGCCAGATCGACGATCAGGTGCCCGGCCTCGACGAACAGGCGCTTGCGGTCGGCATGGGTCGCCAGGGTCGAGCCGTTGCCGGGCAGCGCAAGGCCCAGCGCCTCGGTCAGGCAGTTCATGGAATTGGCGGTGAACATGCCCGAACAGGATCCGCAGGTCGGGCAGGCGGATCGCTCGATCACCTCGACCTCGGCGTCGGTCACGGTGTCGTCGGCAGCGGCAATCATGGCATCGACCAGATCCAGCGCCTTGACCTTGCCGTTCTCCAGCACGACCTTGCCGGCCTCCATCGGGCCGCCCGAGACAAACACCACCGGGATGTTCAGCCGCAGCGCGGCCATCAGCATCCCCGGCGTGATCTTGTCGCAGTTGGAAATGCAGACCATCGCGTCGGCGCAATGCGCATTGACCATGTATTCCACGGAATCCGCAATGATCTCGCGCGAGGGCAGCGAATACAGCATCCCGTCATGTCCCATGGCGATGCCGTCATCGACCGCGATGGTGTTGAACTCCTTGGCGATGCCGCCCGCCGCCTCGACCTCGCGCGCGACCATCTGGCCCAGATCCTTCAGATGCACATGGCCGGGCACGAACTGGGTGAAGCTGTTGACGATGGCGATGATCGGCTTGCCGAAATCGCTGTCCTTGACCCCGGTCGCGCGCCACAGACCGCGCGCGCCCGCCATGTTGCGGCCGTGGGTGGTGGTGCGGGAACGATAGGCGGGCATGGCGCGACTCCTTTTGGCTGGCGGGTGGTTTTACCACCGACATGCCCGAAAGGAAATTGCCGAATTCGCGCGCCGCGGGTTCGTTCCGGTGTGTCAGGTCGCCAGTTTCATCGTGATGATGCCCGCGATGATCAGTCCCGCGGCCAGCAGGCGGGCAGGCGTCATGGGCTCTCCGAACAGGGCGATCCCGACGATGAACGCCCCCACCGCCCCGATACCGACCCAGATCGTGTAGGACGTGCCCAGGGGCAGCGTGCGCATGGCGACGGCCAGCAGCCAGAAGGACGCGATCATGCCCGCGACCATGATGCCGGTGGGCCAGATGCGGGTGAAGCCTTGCGACTGCTTCATCGCGACGGCCCAGACGATTTCCAGAAGACCGGCAAGGACAAGATAGACCCAGGCCATGACAACCCCCTGTGGTACCGGGTCGTCCCGGCCTGTCTGCCCATGATGGAGAGGTCGTCCTCTGGCACCTAGGATAGGCTGTCCGGCCTGCTGTTCAAGTCCGGTCAGTCCAGCCGGTCCACCTTGATGTTCTCGACAAGCTGCGTCCTGGCGCCGACCAGCCGTTCCGCCAGGATCTTGGCGCCCGAGATCAGCAGGTTGCTGCCGTCCCACAATTCGGCCGTGGCGGGTCGGACGGTGATCACCCGCAGGTCGGGGTTGTCGGGCGACCTGAAGAACGTCTCGTCGCTGAACCGCCAGACCTCGCGGGCCTTGTCGGGGTCGTGGCGGGCCTGCGCGGTGCCGTTGATCACCACGTAATCATTGGCGCGCTCGTCCGAAAAGGCCAGCGTCACATTGGGGTTCGCATCGATGTGGTCCAGCTTGCAGCCCTGGATGTCCGTCAGGACATAGATCGCCCCTTCATCGCGGCGCACGCGGGCATAGACGGGCCGCGCCCGCTGCCCGTTGCCGTCGGTGGTGATGAACATGCAGGGATCCAGCTTGTCGGCGATGGTCCAGATGCGGTCGATCACATCGGGATCGGGCACATCGCGATCGGGCACATCGGAATCGGGCGTATCAGGGTCGGGCATGGGCTCCTCCGATCGCTTGGGCCTTGCCGGGGCGAACGCGCGGGCGGGGGCGATGTTCCGGCCCTCAGCGCATTCCCAGTCCCGCCCGCATCATCAGGCGCCGCACGGGGGAAATGCCGTAAAGCCCGCCCAGCGCCGCGGCGCGCAGGTCGCGCAGGGGGCGGATGCTGGCCTGGCTCGCGCGGTTCAGCGCGTCGATGCCCAGAAGGCGCGCATAGGCCTCGGGGCGGCGGGTGCGGTCATAGGCGGCCAGGCCCGCCGGATTGCCGGGATCGTCGCCGGTCAGGTCGATCAGCGCCGACAGATCCGCCAGGCTCATGTTCAGGCCCTGCGCGCCGATGGGGGGCACGACATGGGCGGCCTCGGCCATCAGGGCGGTGCGGGGGGCGGCAAAGCGGTCGGCGATCTGGCTGATGATCGGCCATTGCGTCAGCCGGGTGGCCAGTGACAGCCGGCCCAGGATGCCGGCCGAGCGGGCGTTCAGTTCGACCTCGAAGGCGTCCCGTGGCAGGGCGGCCAGCCGCGTCACCTCGCGGCCGTCCTCCATCCAGACCACGGCGGAACTGGGCCGGCCGTCGCGGTCGGGCAGCGGCACCAGCGTGAACGGCCCGCCGGTCCGATGCACCTCGGTCGATACATTGTTGTGGGGCAGATCGTGCGTGACCGCAAAGGCCAGCGCCTTCTGGCCGTAACGGAACCGCCGCACGCCGATGCCCAGGGCCTGACGGACAGGCGAATCGCGCCCGTCGGCGCCCACCAGCAGCCGCGCCCTGACCCTGTGCCCGTCGGTCAGCGTCACCACCGCGCCCGAATCGCGCACAAGAACCCTGTCGGTCCCCACGCCCGGCCGGAAGCGGACCTGATCCATCTCGGCCAGCCGGGCCGTGATCTCGCGCCGCAGCAGCCAGTTGGGCAGGTTCCAGCCGAACGGCTGGTCGCCCAGTTCGGCCGCGTCGAAATCGCGGATCAGCCGGGCCACCGGCTGCGCCCCGCCCGCATCGACGACGCGCATCACCTGCAGCGGCATGGCGTGGGGCAGCAGCCGGTCCCACAGCCCGATGCGCCGCAGCAGCGCAACCGATGGCACCAACAGCGCCGTGGTCCGCAGGTCGGCGCCCTCGGCCCCCTCGTCCGTGACGGGGACGGCGGGATCGACGCACAGCGTCGAAAAGCCCTGCGCGCCAAAGGCCGCCGCCGCGATCAAACCGGCGATGCCGCCCCCTGACACCAAGATGTCGATCGGTTCGATATCGCCAGTCATCGCCATCCCGCCCCAATCCCGCAATCGCGGGGATCATGGACTCTGGTGCGCCGTCCGGCCAGAGGCCGCGTTGTCGCAGCCGTCAATTGCCCGAGGTGAACAGCAGCATGACGGCGAACACCGCCACCGTCAGGACCAGCCCGATGATGCCCAGCATGGGCAGGCCAAAGAACAGAACGGTCAGCGCCGCAGCCGCCAGCGCCACCAGCACGGCGGCAAGGATCAGGATGGTCTGGCGATTGTCGCCCTTGTCATGGGTCCGGGTCATGGGAAAACCTGCGAAAGAATGGGCGCGCGTCCGGGCGACAATCTGGCCCATTCATCCGCCGGGCGCAATCCGGCGCAGAAACCCCGTCAGGTCGTGAATGTGGTGATCGACATGGGCCGGCGCCGCGCCCGTCATCGCGTCCGGCCCATGCCGCCCCGGCCCGACCAGGATCGTGCGCATCCCCAGACCGTGCGGAACCGCCAGATTGCGGGGGTCGTCCTCGAAGAAAGCGGCACGGGCGGGATCGATCCGGGCGGCCTCGATCACCAAGGCAAAGGCTTCGGGTGAAGGCTTGGGGTGGAAACGGGTTTCGGCGATCCCGTAGATCGCCTCGAAGACCGGGGCGGGCACGCCGGCATCGGCCGTGCCCAGACCCCGCGCCCGCAGCACCTTGGCCGCATAGGCCGCGTCGGCATTGGTGTGAACCAGCTTGCGCCCCGGCAGGGCGGCGATGGCCTGGGCCAGATCCGGCGCGGGCAGAAGGGGCGCGAAGTCGATGTCGTGCACGTCAACCAGATAGGCCGCCGGGTCGATGGCGTGTTCGGCCATCAGCCCCGCCAGCGTGGTGCCGTGGCGCGCCCACCAGTCGCGCCGCATCCGGTCGGCGGCGTCGCGTTCGACCGCCAGGGTGCGCATGACGTAATCGGTCATGCGCGCTTCGATCTGCGGAAACAGCGCCATCTCGGGCGGGTAGAGGGTGTTGTCCAGATCGAAGATCCAGGTGTCGACATGCGCGAAGTCCATGCCCGCCTGCCTAGACCCGCACGGGCAGGCTTGCAATCGGCCACCGCCCGGCCAATCGTGCCGCCCATGAAGGATGCATACATGCTGATCATGGCCGCGATCGAGGCGGGCACCTATCGCCCCGGCGACCGGCTGGTCGAATCGGAACTGGCCGAACGCTTCGGCGTCAGCCGCACCCCCGTGCGCGAGGCGCTGCAACGGCTGGAAACCCAGGCCATGCTGGTGCGCGACGGGCGCAGCCTGATCGTGGCCTCGCTGGACCACAACCAGTTGGCCGAACTCTACACCGTGCGCGCCGAGCTGGAGGCGCTGGCCGCGCGGCTGGCCGCCCGCCATGCCACCCCCGAGGAGGTGCGCGTCCTGGCGCAGATGGTGTCAGACGACCAGCGCGCGGTCCATGACCCCGAGGCCCTGGCGCGCGCCAACAAGCGGTTCCACCACCAGATCCACCTGGCATCGCACAACCGCTATCTGGTGCAGCAGCTTGATCTGGTCCATCGCAGCATGGCGCTGATGGCGCGGACATCCCTGGCGGCCGAAGGGCGGGGCGAAACGGCGCTGGCCGAACACAAGCGCATCGTGGACGCCATTGCGGCGGGCGACGGCACGGCAGCCGACCGCGCGCTGCGCCAGCACATCTCGATGGCCTGGGAAACGCGGCTGAAGCTGGACGCGGCGGTGGACCGTGACTGAGGCCCCCCGCCACCTTCCCCGTCATGGGCCGCGCATCATCGAAACCGAAGCCGACTTGGCCGAGGGGATGGCCCATCTGGTCGCGGCCTGCCCGGTCTGGGCGCGCATGGCCCCCGAGATCGGCCCCCTGCCCCTGCGACGGCGCCCCGACGGGTTCGAGGCCATCGCCAGCGCCATCGTCGGCCAGCAGATCTCGGTCGCCGCTGCCGGGGCGATCTGGGCGCGGATGGAGGCGGCGGGATTGCTGACGCCCCAGGCGATTGCCGCGGCCGACGAGGATGTCTTGCGGGCGGTCGGTCTGTCGCGGTCCAAGGCGCGCTATCTGCGGGGGATCGCCGCCGCCGGACTGGACTGGGACGGGCTGCGCGCCCTGCCCGACGACCAGGCCATCGCGACCCTGGTGGCCCTGCCCGGCATCGGCGTCTGGACGGCCGAGATATATCTGAAATTCGCACTGGGACGGGCGGACGTGTTCGCCGCCGGCGATCTGGCCCTGCAAGAGGCCGCGCGGATGATGTACGGGCTGGACGCCCGCCCCGGCCCCGCCGCCCTGCGGCAGATGGCCGAGCCCTGGCGGCCCTGGCGCGCGGTTGCGGCCCGGGGGTTGTGGGCCTATTACCGGCTGGCCAAGAACCGCGAGGGAGTGCGATGACCGGTCTGAAATCCGCCCGCAAGGGACCGTCCAGCGCCGATGCGGTCGTGGTGTTCCTGCACGGCTACGGCGCCGACGGGGCCGACCTTTTGGGCCTGGCCGATCCGCTGTCGCCGCATCTGCCGGGCGTGGCCTTTCACGCCCCCGACGCGCCGGAACGCAGCGTCAACAACCCGTTCGGCTATCAGTGGTTTCCGATCCCCTGGCTGGACGGATCGACCGAAGCGCAGGCCCGCGAATCGATGGCCCGGTCCGTGGGCCTGCTGGACAACTGGCTGGACAGGGTGCTGGCCGACGAAGGGCTGACCCCTGACCGCATGGTCGTTGTGGGCTTTTCCCAGGGCACGATGATGGCGCTGCATGTCCTGCCGCGCCGCAAGGCGGCGGTCGCGGGAATCGTCGGCTTTTCAGGGCGCCTGCTGGTCCCCGACCTGTTGGCGGCCGAGGCGCGCGTCAAGCCGCCCGTCCTGCTGCTGCATGGCGATCAGGACCCGATGGTGCCGTTTCAGGACATGCAGGTGGCGGGCGAAGCGCTGGAAAAGGCGGGTTTCGACGTCTTCGGCCATGTGATGAAGGGCACCGGCCACGGGATTTCGCCCGACGGTCTGTCGGTCGCGCTGAGTTTCATCAAGGACCGGTTGGGGAAATGAAGGCCAGGGGCTTCGCGCGCCCGGACGCTGCGGACTGTCCGCACCAGGGCGGATAAACCCTCAGTCCCAGATCGCCGGATCGGCCAGTTCGATCGAATTGCCTGCCGGATCGCGGACATAGATCGACCGGGCGCCGTTGGGCCAGCGGAAATCGGCCTCGATGGGGATGCCTTGCGCCGTCAGGTGGCCGCGCCAGGCATCCAGCAGGTCGGCGGCGACGGCAAGGCAGAAATGCCCCGGCCCGCGCGCCCCGTGGGGCGGGACGGGCAGCCTCGTGCCCGGCGCGGGCGGCCGCGAGGCTGCGGCAGGGTTGAAGACCAGAAGCACCTGCGACCGGGACACGCGAAAGAACACATGCCGGCCCGGCACGGCCTGCAAAGGGGTCAGCCCCATCACGTCGCGCCAGAAGCCCAGCGCCGCATCCAGATCGTCGGCATAAAGCGCCGATTCCAGCGTGCCGAGCACAGGGGGCATTCGGTCGGTCATGCAAGCCAGCCTGCCCGTTGCAAAGGAAGGACGCAACCGTCATGGCCGTGTCACCAAAGCCGGTTAGTCGGACTGCGGGTCGGATAGATCCGGGGGCTTGCCAGACGACGGGCACGATATATAGTCGGCCTCATGAAACTGACGGGCGCCCCCGATCAACCCCATGGGGGCAGGCGGGAAGGCGGCATGCTGGACGAACGACATCAGACGGATTTTCGGACCCAGTTCGTGCGCGAGCCTGCGAGCCTGCGGCATTTCCCGGCCCTGGTGCTGAACGCCGACTATCGTCCGCTGTCCTATTACCCGCTGTCGCTATGGCCCTGGCAAGAGGCGATCAAGGCCGCCTTCCTGGACCGCGTGGACATCATCGCCGAATACGATGCGGTGGTCCGAAGTCAGCGGCAGGCGTTCAGGCTGCCTTCGGTCGTTGTTCTGAAAGATTACGTCAAACCCCAGAAGCGCGTAGCCTTTACGCGCTTCAATCTTTTCCTGCGCGACGAATTCTGTTGCCAGTATTGCGGGGCCAAGGGCGACCTGACCTTTGACCATGTCGTGCCCCGGTCCCGTGGCGGTGTAACCAGTTGGGACAACGTTGTCGCCGCCTGTTCGCCATGCAACCTGCGCAAGGCCAATCGCAGCCTGCGTCATTCCGGTATGAGCCTGCGCCGCAAGCCGCGCCAGCCATCACCCGACGAAATGCACGCGGCGGGCAGGCGGTTTCCACCGAATCACCTGCACGACAGTTGGATGGATTATCTTTATTGGGATGCCGAGCTGGAAAGCTGACGATCCGGGTCAAGCGATCCGGTCAGGCGTCGTGATCGCGGTTGCGGTCCTGTGCCAGATGCAGGGCCGCCGCTGCCGAAAGCGTTACCATGGCCAGCACCACGACCGGTGCATCCGCTGAAAACGCGGCCCACAAGGTCACCGCCGCACCAAGGATCACGGCAACAATCAGAACCAGAAAATGCGGCAGGGGCATGGCAACGTCTCCTCCCCCTCAATATGGGACAGGCTGTTCCGGTTGAAAAGACGGTTGCGACAATTCGCTGCATGTTTGCGCGATACGCCGCCGGGCCGCAGCGGCCGGGCGGCCGCGTCAGATCAGCCCGGCATGATCCAGCGCCGCATCGATCAGGCGCCGGGTCGGGTCGGTCAGCGGCACAAGAGGCAGGCGCACCCGTTCATCGCACAGGCCCAGCCGGGACATGGCGTATTTCGCGCCCACCAGCCCCGGTTCGACAAAGATCGCGATGTGCAGGGGCATCAGCCGATCCTGGTATTCCAGCGCCCTGGCATAGTCACCGGCCAGCGTTGCATTCTGGAATTCGGCGCACAGTTTCGGCGCGACATTGGCGGTCACGCTGATGCAGCCCACGCCGCCATGGGCGTTGAAGCCAAGCGCGGTCCCGTCCTCGCCCGAAAGCTGTACGAAATCCGGGCCGCAGGTGATGCGCTGCTGGCTGACACGCTCCAGCTTGCCGGTGGCGTCCTTGACGCCGATGATCGAGGGGATCTTCGCCAGTTCGCCCATGGTTTCCGGCGTCATGTCCACGACCGAACGGCCGGGGATGTTATAGATGATGATGGGCAGGTCGGACGCCTCGGCCAGGGCCGTGTAATGGGCGATCAGACCGGCCTGCGTCGGCTTGTTGTAATAAGGCGTCACGACCAGGGCGGCGTCGGCCCCCACCTCGGCCGCGTGGCGGATCAGGCCGATGCCTTCGCGGGTCGAATTCGACCCGGCCCCCGCGATGACCGGGACGCGGCCATCCACGGTGCGCACGACCTCCTCGATCACCAGGCGGTGTTCGTCATGGGTCAGCGTCGGGCTTTCGCCCGTGGTGCCCACCGGCACCAGGCCGTGGCTGCCCTGGTCGATATGCCAGTCCACCAGCTTTCTCAGCGTGTCCAGATCCAGCTCGCCGTCCGGGGTGAACGGCGTGACCAGTGCGGGCAATGACCCTTTGAACATGACACGCTCCGTGCAAGGTTGATCGCGCGCCTGATTAGCGGGGGTTGGCGGACTTGCCAAGGTTGTGAATTGCGTCGGGCGCATGTGGCGGCGACACAGGACGGTGATGGGATACCTGCGCGACATGCTGGCCGCCGGGCTTCTGGCCCTTGCCTTTGCCGTCATGCCTTGGACCCCGGCGCGGGCCGAGGACGCGGGCGCCATGGCCCTGGCCCTGTCGGCGGCGGATGCCCGTGACTGGGTGACGGCGCGCGATGCGGCCCGGCGGTCCGGCCCCATGGCCGAGTCCCTGGTGGCCTGGCAGGCCCTACGCGCGGGCGAGGGCGAGATCGGCGACTATATTGCCTTTGTCCGTGCCCGTGGGGATTGGCCGGGACTGGACCTGCTGCGCGAACGCGGCGATGCCCGGCTGAGCCCCGATCTGCCCCCGCAGGACATCCGCGAATGGTTCGCAGACCGCCTGCCCGAGACGCTGGCAGGCGAAACCGCCTATCTTGCGACGCTCGACCCTGCCGCGGCCCGTGCCGAACGTGCCCGGTTCTGGACCGCCGTGCCCCTGACCGCCACCGAGGAAACCGCATTTCTGGCCGCCCACGAGGCCGAGCTGTCGCCCCTGATGACCGCACGGGCAACCGCCATGCTGGACCGGCAGGACTGGGCGCAGGCGGAACGGCTGTTGCCCCGCCTGCCGGAACCCGATCGCCCCCTGCTGGCCGCGCGCCTGGCGTTGCAGGCCGGACAGGCGGGGGTGGACGACCTGATCCAGGCCCTGCCCGATGCGGTTCGCGCCGATCCCGGTCTGACCATGGACCGGTTCCTGTGGCGGGTCCGCGCCAAGCAGCACGAGGGCGCGCAGACGCTGATGCTGGAAGCCTCGACCAGCGCCGCGGGTTTGCGCGATCCCGCCCTGTGGGCGGCGATGCGGGTCGATTATGCGCGTCTGGCAATGCGGGGGGGCGACTGGGTGCGGGCCGAGGCCCTGGCGCGGCCGCATTTCCTGCCGCCCGACAACCGCCATTACGCCGATCTCGAATGGCTCGCTGGCTTTGCGGCGCTGAAGAATGACGCCCCCGACCGGGCGCTGGCGCATTTCCGGCATCTGGAAACCGTGGTCGGCAGCCAGATCAGCCGGGCGCGCGCCCTTTACTGGCAGGGCCGGGCGCTTGACGCGCTGGGCGAGCCGACGGCCAATGCGGCCTTTGCGCGGGCGGCGGCCCTGCCCGGAACCTATTACGGCCAGCTTGCCGCCGAACGGATCGGCGCGCCCATGCCCGTTGACTATGCAGCGCCCGGCCCCCTGCCCGACTGGCGCGGATCGTCCCTGGGCGGCAGCACCGTGTTCCAGGCCGGGCTGTGGCTGCTGGCCACCGGGCGGCGGGACGAGGCGCAGCGGTTCTTTCTGCACCTGTCGGAAAGCGCCGATCCGCAGGACACGCTGCGCATGGCCCGCCTGATGGCTGAATCCGGGGCAGTCTGGCACAGCCTGCGCCTGTCGAAACGCGCTGCCGACAAGGGGCTGATCCATCCTGCCGCGCATTTTCCGCTGACCGGGTTGCAGGATCGGGATCTGGGGGTGCCGCCGGAACTGGTTCTGGCCATCGCGCGCCAGGAATCCGAATTCAATCCGGCGGCGCAAAGTCCGGTCGGTGCGCGGGGGCTGATGCAGGTCATGCCCGACACCGCAAGGCAGATGGCCCGCCAGATCCGCGAACCCTTCGACCTGGGGCGGCTGACGGGGGACGGCGCCTATAACGCCAGGCTGGGCGCGGCCTATCTGGCGGGCTTGCGCGACCGGTTCGGGGCCTCGACGGCGCTGATCGCCTCGGGCTATAACGCGGGGCCCGGGCGCCCGGCGCGTTGGCTGCGCGATTTCGGCGACCTGCGCCAGGGGATGGACCCGGTCGAATGGGTCGAACTGATCCCCTTTGACGAAACCCGCAACTATGTGATGCGCGTGACCGAGGCGATGCCCGTCTATCGCGCCCGCCTTCTTGGCAAGCCCGCCCCGATCGTGCCGACCTGGGATCTGACGGGCGGCGGGCTGATGCCGCCCCCTGTCGCCCGCCTGACCCTGGCGCTGTCGGCGCGGCCGGTCGAAAAGCCGTTCATCGGGCCGCGGCTGCCGCAAGATTGGCAGCCGCCGGTGGCGGTCGAGGCAGGACCGGCGGGTCCGGCATCCGTGAACTGACCGTCAGTTTGTAAAAGCGTCGATCAGGTTCAGAACCGCCAGAACCCGGCGCGTGTCGCTGTCCACCCGATAAATCCGGTTGTCGTCCCGGTAATACTGCCAGCCGGACCGGGGATCGAGGTCATAGCGGCGCGGATCGGAAATGACGATGTAATCGCCGACCCGCAGAACGTCGCCGACGCGCGTCCCATAGCGGACCTCTTGCTTGCGGGCCTGGCCCGGCGGAACGCAAGGCGGATTTTTCTTGGCGAGGCCGGGCGGACAGCCCACGACCTGGCGCGCCTCTGCGCCATGCCCCTTGGCCTTGCCGTTGCCCTGACCGCCGCCGCGCCCCGGATCGGCCGATGCAGGGCCTGCGCACAGCGCGGCGATCAACACTGCCGCCGCCGTTGATGCGAAAGAGACTTTCATGACTGCTCCTGTGATGACAGCGTCTGGCCGCATAACGCGCGACCTGCCGAAAGGCCGCATCACGATCGTGTCTTCGGCGCGGCCTTGCCGGTGGGTTGCAGGCCCGCAGGGCCCACCCGCGCCCGCCACAGGGTGAACAGACCCGCAGCAACCACAATGCCCGTGCCGATCACCACATGGGGTTGCAGAACCTCGCCAAAGACCAGCACGCCGATAAGGCTGACCCAGGCCAACTGGGTATAGGCAAAGGGTTGCAGGGCCGAGGCTTCGGCCACTTCATAGGCGCGGATCAAGAGGTAATGGGAGAGGATTCCGCAGACGCACAGCAATCCCATCCAGATCCAGTCGGCGGGCGCCAGCCATTCCCATTGCCGGATGCCAAGGATCGTCACCGTGACCGCCCCGGCAATGCCGGTCCAGAAAAAGCTGACCTGTGCGGGGTCGTCGCGCGACACATGACGCGTCAGAAGCCCATAGATCGCAAAAAGCAGGGCGCAGACAAAGGCCAGAACGGCGCCCAGGTTCAGGTCCGTGCGACCGGGCTGAAGAATGATCAGGATGCCGACGAATCCCACCGCGATCGCGGTCCAGCGGCGCCAGCCGACCCGTTCGCCCAGGATCGGGCCGGACAGGGCCGCCACCAGCAGGGGATAGGCGGTGAAAATGGCATGGGTGCCGACCAGGCCCAGGCGCACGAACGCCTCGACCATCAGGGTGGTCTCGATCACCAGAATCGCCCCGCGCAGGATTTGTGTCCTGGGCCGCCGGGTGCGGATCGCTCGCTTCAGCCCGCCCGGCTGGCGCGACACCATGGCGATGACGAAAAGCGCAAAGACCCAATAGCGGATCATCACCACCAGGACCGGGGGATATTCCGCCCCCAGCACGCGCGAAAACGCATCCTGCCAGCCAAAGATCAGACAGGTCGCGCACATCAGGACGATCCCCAGTCCCGTCCGGTCCGGCCTGGCCCCCTTTTCGACCGGCGGAAGGGGCGGGGGCGCAGAGGCCGCCGCGGCCGAAGCGGCATAGGGTGGGCTGTTCTGATCGTCTGGCATGGCGCGTCCCCCGGTCCGCTTCGCCATGCGCCGGTCCCGCCGCAAGGTCAAGCCAGCCCGGCCCTGCGTATCCGGCAAGCCGGGGATACCTCTTTCCGTTGCCTCAATCGCGGGTTCGGATGATCTTGGCCAGCGGTTCGAAAACCTGGGTGTTGGCGGCGATCAGGCGGCCCGATTCCAGCGGGTCGTCGCCCTCGCGGATGCCCTCCACGAAGCCGCCCGCCTCGCGCACCATCAGGATGCCGGCGGCCACGTCCCAGGGCTTGTTGCCGCGTTCCCAGTATCCGTCATACCGGCCCGCCGCGACATAGGCCAAATCCAGCGCGGCCGACCCCATCCGCCGCACCCCTGCCGTCAGTGGCATCAGCCGGGCCAGATCCTGCAGGGCCGCAGGCAGAGGGCCGCGCCCGGCAAAGGGGATGCCCGTGGCAAACAGCGATTCATCCAGCCTCCGGCGCCCCGACACCCGCATCCGCTGGTCGTTCATGAAGGCCCCGCCGCCCTTTTCGGCCACGAACAGTTCGTCCTTGGCCGCATCGAAGATGACGGCGGCGACGATTTCGCCCTTGTGTTCCAGCGCGATGCTGACCGCCCAGTGCGGCAGGCCGTGCAGGAAATTGGTGGTGCCGTCCAGCGGATCGACGATCCAGCGGCGGGTCGGATCCTCGCCCGCGTCCTCTCCGGTTTCCTCGCCCAGCCAGCCATAATGGGGACGCGCCCCGCGCAGTTCGTCCTTGATGATCCGTTCGGCCTCCTGGTCGGCCTTGGTGACAAAATCGCCCGCGCCCTTGACGCTGACCTGAAGGTTCTCGACCTCGCGGAAATCCTTGACAAGGCTGCGCCCGGCCTTGCGGGCGGCCTTGATCATGACGTTCAGATTGGCGCTTGCCATGGGATGCTCCGGGACAGGGGGGCGGACAGGGGGTTGGCGGGCGTCATAGGGGCAGGCGGCGGAAATGTGAAGCGTCAGGGCGTCACGCCGCCGCCTCCCGCAGCATCCGCAACGGCTCGGTCCGCGCCAGGCGCAGGACATGCGCCATGTAGGGCTGGTTCAGGTCGTCCTGGCGCACGGCGGCATAGAGGCGGCGGATGATCCCGCCGCGCGTCAGCGGCAGCATGGCGATTTCCGCATTGGCGGCTTCGCGGCGCAGCACCCAGTCGGGCATCACCGCGACCCCGCGCCCCGACGCCACCAGCATCAGCGCCACGGCGGTCAGTTCGACCGTGCGGCTCTGGGCGGGTTCGATGCCCGCCGGGGTCAGGAACTGGCTGAACACGTCCAGCCGGGCGCGGTCCATGGGATAGGTGATCAGGGTTTCCCCGGCCAGATCAGGCGGGTCGGCATAACCCTTGGCGACCAGCGGATGACCGGCAGGCACCACCAGCGTGGGCGAATAGTCGAACAGCGGCTGATAGGCGATGCCCGCCATCTCCTCGGGGTCCGAGGAGATCACCAGATCGACCTCTTGCCGGGCCAGGGCCGGCAAGGCGCCAAAGGCAAGCCGCTGGCGGATGTCCAGGTCCACCTCGGGCCAGGTGCGGCGAAAGATGTCCAGCACCGGCAGCAGCCAGTCGAAACAGGCGTGGCATTCCATGGCAATGTGCAGCCGCCCGATCCGGCCCGCCTCGACACCCTTGAACTCGGCCTCGGTGGCGGCGACCAGCGGCAGGACCTGTTCGGCCAGCCGCAACAGGCGCATTCCCGCGGGGGACAGGCGCAGGGGCTTGGCACGGCGCACGAACAGATCGACTCCGGCCTGTTCCTCGAGCGCCTTGACCTGATGGGACAGCGCGGACTGGGTGATGTTCAGAACCTCGGCCGCGCGGGCAAGGCCGCCCTGTTCGTGGATCGCGTGGACGGTGCGCAGGTGGCGCAGTTCCAGATGCATGGTGAAACAGGCTCATGTTGATCTTGAGGATTATGAATTTGTCTCACGCCGCAGGCCATGGCACAAGCACCGAAAGAAAAGGAACCGCCATGTCCCGCCCGACCGTCAGCTTCGAGTTCTTTCCGCCCAAGACGCTGGATGCGTCCTTTCGGCTGTGGGAAACTGCGCGGGCCCTGGCGCCTCTGGACCCTGATTTCGTGTCCGTCACCTATGGCGCGGGCGGGACAACCCGCAAGCTGACCCACGAGGCGGTGACAACCATCAACCGCCACTACGGCGTCCCGGTGGCGGCTCACCTGACCTGCGTGGAGGCCACGCGGGCCGAGACGATGGAGATCGTCCAGGCCTATGCCGATGCCGGGATCCGGCAGATCGTGGCCCTGCGCGGCGACGCGCCCAAGGGGCAGGACCGGTTCGCGCCCCATCCCGAAGGCTTTGCCAACACGGTCGAACTGATCCAGGCGATCGCCGCGCGCGGCGACATGACCATCCGCGCCGGCGCCTATCCCGAACCCCATCCCGACAGCCCTGGCACGGATGCCGACGTGGCCTGGCTGAAGCGCAAGATCGACGCGGGCGCGACCAGCGCGATCACGCAGTTCTTCTTCGATGCGGACACGTTTTTCCGGTTCCGCGACAAATGCGCAGCCGCAGGGATCAGGGCGCCGATCATTCCCGGCATCCTGCCGATCCAGGGCTGGGCGGGGGCCAGGCGGTTCGCCGCGACCTGCGGAACAAGTGTGCCAGCCTGGGCCGATGAGGCGTTCTCAAAGGCTGCTGCCGAAGGCCCGGAGGCCGAGCGGGCGTTGTCCTTGCGAGTCTGCATCGACTTGTGCCATCGCCTGATGGACGGCGGCGTGGACCGGCTGCATTTCTATACGCTGAACCGGCCCGACCTGACGCTGGCGGTCTGTTCGGCCCTTGGGGTTCAGCCGGTGCGCGATCTGGGGGCGGTGGCGTAAGGCCGGGGCCACGTTTCCCCCCGGCCCCCGAAACCGGCCAGACAAAAATGAGGGTCCCCTATTCGAAGCCCATCACCGTGGCGCGGGTCATGGCCCCAAAGCCGTTGAAGCGGGTATTGGTCACGACCGAATAGGCGCCCGCGCCATGAAAGATGACATAATCGTCTTCGTCTGTGTCATCGGGCAGGCCCATTTCGCCGGGAAGGCGGTCCACCGAATCGCAGGTCGGGCCAAAGATGACGCGGCCGCTGCGTTCGCCGGTGCGGGGCTTGCCCTGGGGTGTCAGAACCTCGATCCGGTCGATGTTGCCGATGATCGGCAATTCCGCCAAGCCGCCATAAACGCCATCGTTCAGGAAGATGTTGGTTCCGTCGCGCACGCCCTTGACCCGGGTGATCAGCGCATAGGCGTCCGCGCAGAGGCCCCGGCCCGGTTCGCAGACCAGCGCGGGGGCATCGTCGCCAAAGCATTCGGTTACGGTATCGCCGATCTCGGCAAAGATGGATGTCAGGTCAGGCTCGACCCCCACCACGCGGTGCGAGGGAAATCCGCCGCCCACGTTCAGCCGCTGTGCCCGGACGCCGGCCATGTCGCAGATGTCCTTGGCGACGCGGATATAGCTTTCCCAGGCGATCGGGTCGGTGCATTGCGTGCCCGGATGGAAGGTCAGCGAGGCGACATAGCCGCGTTCCGCCACCAGCCGCAGCAACTCTGCCGCCAGTTCCGGCGTCGCGCCGAATTTCGACCCGAAGTCATAGGCCGCGCCCAGAACCGGCAGCTTGAAGCGGGGCGAGATCTCGACCCCCTGCCCTTGGACATGGGCCGGCACCTGTTCGAACAGCTTGTCCAGTTCGCTGCGGCTGTCCACGGACCAGGCCAGAATGCCTTCGCGCACGCCATGGGCGATTTCCCGGCGTGACCGGACCGGGTTGTGGTAATGGCGTGCGGCACGGGGGGCCAGGCGTCCGATCAGGTCGATCTCGAACGGGGATGCCACGTCGAATCCCTTGATGCCGGCGGTGACCAGGTTCTGGATCACGGCCTCGTCGGGGTTCGATTTCACGGCATAGGTGACAAGGCCCGGAAAGCCGTCGAGGAACTGCCGCGCCCGATCCTGCAACACCGTGGGCGCAAAGGCCATCACCGGGTGGTCGGGCTGAAGATGGCGGACGATCTCGGCCGGATTGTCCCAGACGGTCTTGTGTGTCCCCATTGAAGGGTTCCTTTCGCGGGTTCGGTCAGGCGGACATAGGGTCAAGGCCCTTTAATCCAGAATGGCGCTTTTGGGTTTCAGTTTCACCGATGAAAAGACCAGAATCGCATGTTATGCCGATCATTATGACGAAATTCATGTCGGTTTGACGAAATCCGTGGGTGATGGTGATGGATGATCTGGATCGCAACATCGTGGCGCTGCTATCGCAGGACGCCCGCATGTCCATCGCGGTGCTGGCGCGGCGGCTGAAGGTGGCGCGGTCCACCCTTCAGGCGCGGCTGGAACGGCTGGAAACGTCGGGCGCCATCGCCGGATATACCCTGCGCCTGGGCGAGGCGGCCCGGCTGGGCCGCATCCGCGCCACGGTGCTGCTGGCGATCGAGCCGCGCAGCCAGCCGGCCATCCTGTCGCGCCTGAAGGCCATGACCCCCGTCGAGCGCATCCATACCACCAGCGGGCGGATCGACCTGCTGGTGCAGATCGTCAGCGGATCGACGGCGGAACTGGACGAGGCCCTGGACCGCATCGGCGCCATCGACGGCATCCGGTCGTCCGAAAGCCTGATCCATCTGTCCACCAAGCTGGACCGGTCGGTCTAGCGCAGGCCGAACAGGTCCACGAAATCCTGCGCCGCAGCGGCATCGCCCGTCAGGCCGATGGTGCCGTTCCGCGCCAGATCGGATAGCGGCGCCGGACCATAGACGGCCCGCGCCAAGTCATTGCCGTTTCCCGACAGAACGAAACCGGCCGTTGGATCGGCCCCGGCCCGAGGCCGCAGAATGCCGTCGCCTGTCAGGTGCAGCGTGAAGGCCTCGTCGCCCATGACGAGCCCTGCAACCGCGTGCGCCGGCGTGGGCCGGATCATGGCCGTCATGGAAATGATCAGCGCCGTGGGGCTGATGAAACGGCGCGGGTCGTGGCCTGGATGCAGCGCCCCCCACCGGCACATGGCCTGCAACACCGGCATCAGGCCGCGCCCGGAATCGGTCAGCGCATACAGGCCGGCACCCTGCGCCACCACGCCCGCCTCGGCCAGTTGCCCCAGCCGCTGGGTCAGCACCGCCGCCGTGACGCCGGGCAGCCCGCGGCGGATCGCCTGGAATCGCTTGGGCGTCAGCATCAGTTCGCGCGCCACCAGCAGCGCCCAGCGGTCGCCGACGACGTTCAGCGCATGGGCGGCAAGGCACCCTTCGTCATAGCGGATGCGCGGGCTCTGGCGTGGCTCTGTCATGGCGAAGCATTATCAGTTGCTTTTTCATACCACAATGGGCAGGCTGAGTCGCATGCGGGCCACCATGCCGCCGCAAAAGAGAGGGCTCATGACCTATATTTTCGGTTTCGTGGCGGCTGTTCCGGCTGCCAACAAGGATGCGTTCATCGCCCATGCCAGGGCCGGATGGCCCTGGTTCCAGAAACGCGGTGCCCTGCGCATGGTCGAATGCTGGGGTATGGACGTAAAGCCCGGAAAGCAGACCGATTTCTATCGCGCGACCCAAGCCGAGGAGGGCGAGGTGCCGTTGTTCTCGTGGATCGAATGGCCCGACCGCGAAACCTGTGATGCGGCCTGGGCCGGCATGGACAGCGATCCGGATCTGCCTCGGATGCCGGAATTGCCCTTTGACGGCGCCCGCATGTTCTGGGGCGGCTTCGAACCCATCGTCACGGTCGGCGACAGCCAGCCCGGCCGCTATGTCCAGGGCTTCGTGCTGGCCGCGCCGAAAGACAGGAAACAGGCCTATATCGACATGGCCCGCAGCGCGACAGACATGTTCACCCGCATGGGCGCCACCTGCCAGATGGAATGCTGGGGCGTGGACGTGCCCCATGGCAAACAGACCGACTTCTATCGCGCGACCCAGGCCGAGCAAGACGAAGTGCCGCTGTTTTCCTGGATCGAATGGCCCGACCGCGCGACCTGCGACGAGGCCGGCCGCAGGATGGAGGCCGAGATGGCCGGCATGGACATGCCCGCCATGCCCTTTGACGGAATGCGCATGTTCTGGGGCGGCTTTGCGCCCGTCTTTGACAGCAAGACCCCTTAGGGTGCTGCCAGGACACCCCATCAGGGACAACCGGTCTGGATCGCACCCGCGACAGGCGATGCCGCCGGGCGCATCCGGGAATCGGGGCGTCATCCCCCATGGGTCTTCACCGGTGACCGGCAATTCCCATATCCTGATCGCGACCGATCCGCAGGGCACCGGCATCGCCCTGCTTGGCACTCTGGAGGAGACGCCATGACCCCCGTCCTGACCACCTATGACTGGGTTCCCGAATTTCCGCGCGGTTTCGTGCGCGACATCCGCGTGCGCTGGCTGCTCGAGGAACTGGGGCGGCCCTATTCCGTGGAAACCGTGCCGCTGCGCGACAAGTCCGCCGGGCATCTGGACAGCCAGCCCTTCCACCAGGTTCCCTTTCTTCGCGACGGCGACCTGACGCTGTTCGAATCGGGCGCGATCCTGCTGTATCTGGCCGAGGGCAGCGACCTGATCCCCGCCGCGCAGCGCCCGATTGTCCAGCAATGGCTGATTGCGGCCCTGAACAGCGTCGAGCCGTTCAGCATGGCCTGGGTTCTGGCCCGGTTCTTTGACAAGGACGAGGCCGGGGCCGCGCGGCAGGAACCCCGGCTGCACCAGCGGCTTGCGCAGGTGCAGGCAGCCCTGGGGGATCAGCCCTGGCTGACCGGCGACCGCTTTACCGTCGCCGACCTGATGATGGCGGATATCCTGCGCATTCCGGCCCAGAACGGCTTTCTGGACGACCTACACGCGCTTGCCGCCTATGTCGAGCGTGCCACCGACCGTCCGGCCTTTCGCAAGGCCCTGGCCGATCACATGGCGCATTGGCGGGCGGCAGACGCGCGCATGGCCGCGGGATAAGCCACCGCCTGTCCCTTGGCCTTTGCCCCCGCTTTCGCTAATCCCGTTCCCAAGCGAAGGGGATCTGCCGACATGAGCATGGACAAAAGCTTTGACGCCAAGGCCGCCGAGGCGCGGATCAGCGCGGCCTGGGAAGAATCGAACGCATTCGCCGCCGGGGCCAATGCCCGGCGCGCGGAAACCTTTACGGTCATGATCCCGCCCCCGAACGTCACCGGCAGCCTGCATATCGGCCATGCCTTCAACAACACCTTGCAGGACATCCTGGTCCGCTGGCACCGGATGCGCGGCTTCGACACGCTGTGGCAGCCCGGACAGGACCACGCGGGCATCGCCACGCAGATGGTGGTGGAACGCAAGCTGGCGTCCGAGGGCAAGCCGCCGCGCCGCGACTGGTCGCGCAAGGATTTCACCGCTGAAATCTGGCGATGGAAACAGGAATCCGGCGACACCATCATCAACCAGTTGAAGCGCCTTGGCGCGTCCTGCGACTGGTCGCGCAACGCCTTCACCATGTCGGGCGCCCCCGGTGCGCCTGCGGGCGAGGAGGGGAATTTCCATGACGCGGTGATCCGGGTGTTCGTGGATCTGTACAACAAGGGGATCATCTATCGCGGCAAGCGGCTGGTGAACTGGGATCCGCATTTCGAGACCGCGATCAGCGATCTCGAGGTCGAGAACCGCGAGGTTCCGGGCCACATGTGGCACTTCAAGTACCCGCTGGCCGGGGGCGAGACGTATGAATACGTGGAACGGGACGCCGACGGCAACGTCACGCTGCGCGAGACGCGCGACTATATCAGCATCGCCACCACCCGGCCCGAAACCATGCTGGGCGACGGCGCGGTGGCAGTCCACCCGGATGATGCGCGCTATGCCCCCATCGTCGGCAAGCTGTGCGAAATCCCGGTGGGGCCACGGGAACACCGCCGCCTGATCCCGATCATCACCGACGAATACCCCGATCCGACCTTCGGGTCGGGCGCGGTCAAGATCACCGGCGCGCATGACTTCAACGACTATGGCGTGGCCCTGCGCAATGGCATCCCGCTCTATTCGCTGATGGACACAAAAGGGGCGATGCGCAGCGACGGGCTGTCCTATCCCGAGTCCGCCGCCATCGCCACCCGCGCAGCAAAGGGCGAGGATGTGGGCGACGTGTCGAACGTGAACCTGGTTCCCGAGGATCTGCGCGGGCTGGACCGGCTCGAGGCGCGCAGGCGGGTGATCGACCAGATCAATGCCGAGCGACTGGCGGTGACATACCTGCACAAGGAAATCGACGAGGATACTGGGGCCGAGCATCTGGAACGACGCCCGCTGGTCGATGCCAAGCCGATCATGCAGCCCTTCGGCGACCGGTCCGGCGTGGTGATCGAGCCGATGCTGACCGACCAGTGGTTCGTGGATACCAAGCGCATCGTCGGCCCGGCGCTGGAGGCCGTGCGGTCGGGCCGCACCGAGATCCTGCCCGAGCAGCACAGGAAGGTGTATTTCAACTGGCTGGAGAACATCGAGCCGTGGACCATCAGCCGCCAGCTTTGGTGGGGGCACCAGATCCCGGTCTGGTATGGTCTCGATCTGTCGCCAGAGGGCCAAGTCGAAGATGACCATGATGGCGCCCTGGACGAGGTTGAAATCTTCGCCCTGTTGGAGGAGGGCCTTGTCCACCGCGACGAACTGCACCGCGCCGCCGCCAGCTTTGCCGAGGTAGCCGAGCAGTTTCGCGATTCTATCGCGGGCCTGCCTCAGCCGCTGGAGATCGCCCGCATCGTCGAGGTGGCCGACCGCGAAGCCGCCGTCGATATCTTTGCGCAGGGACTGGCCGAATACAACCTGACCGAGGATCCCACCAAGCTGGTCTATCCGGTCTGGCGCGACCCCGACGTCCTGGACACCTGGTTCTCCTCCGGCCTGTGGCCCCTCGGCACGCTCGGCTGGCCCGAGGATACGCCGGAACTGCGCAAGTATTTCCCGTCGGACGTGCTGGTCACCGGCTTCGACATCATCTTCTTCTGGGTGGCCCGGATGATGATGATGCAGTTGGAGGTGGCGGGCGACGTGCCGTTCCGCACCGTCTATGTCCACGGCCTTGTGCGCGACGAAAAGGGCGCCAAGATGTCCAAGTCGAAAGGCAACGTCATCGACCCGCTGTCGCTGATCGACGAATACGGGGCCGACGCGCTGCGCATGACGCTGACCGGGATGGCCGCAATGGGCCGCGACCCAAGGCTGGGTCCGAAGCATGTCGAGGGCGCGCGCAACTTCGTCACCAAGATCTGGAATGCCAGCCGGTTCGCGGAAATGAACGGCGTGCGTGGCGGCGGCCCCCTGCCCCAACCCGGCCATACCGTGAACCGCTGGATCATCGGAGAGGTCGCGCGGATTCGCATGGCCACCGACGAGGCGCTGTCATCTTATCGCTTCAACGACGCGGCGAACGGGCTCTATGCCTTCATCTGGGGCAAGGTCTGCGACTGGTATGTCGAATTCGCCAAGCCGCTGTTCGACGGCGACCATGCCGACGAGACCCGCGCCACGATGGGCTGGGTGCTGGATCAGTGCTATCTGCTGCTGCACCCGGTCATGCCCTTCGTGACCGAGGAATTGTGGCGCCTGACCGGTGACCGTGACAAGATGCTGGTCCATGGCGACTGGCCTGACTATGGGGCCGAGTTGATCGACCCCGAGGCGGATCGCCAGATGAACTGGGTCATCGCGCTGATCGAGGCCATCCGGTCCGCCCGCGCCCAGATGGGCGTCCCCGCAGGGGCAAAGCTGGATCTGATTGTGACCGAGGCCGACGCGACCGCCCGCACGGCCCTGACCGCCAACGCCCCGCTGATCGAACGGCTGGCGCGCGTCAACGCGCCGGTGGACGGCGCGGCAGGCCGGGGCATGATTGCGGTGGCCGTCACCGGGGCCAGCTTTGCCCTGCCCATCGGCGACGTGATCGACGCGGTCGCGGAAACTGCGCGGCTGCAAAAGGCCGTTGCGAAATCTGAAAAGGACGCCGACGGGCTGCGCAGGCGGCTGGGCAATCCGAAGTTCGTGGAAAACGCCGAACCCGAGGTGATCGAGGAAACCCGCGACAAACTGGCCGCCTTGGACGACGACATCGCCCGGTTGAAGGCGGCCCTGGCGCAACTGGCGGCGATGTGATCCGCGGCCGCGTCGTTGCAGTCGGCAAAACAGGAAGCGCTCCTTTGTCCGGGAGCGATGCCTCGGCATGGCGCAACAGACGGGAATGCCCACCTCTCAAGGACTGCCATTCCGGCGCTGCCGCTTCGGGACAACCATTGCCTCAAAAGGCATTTGGTTGTTCCCGAAGGGACGCGAAGGCCCTCACAAGCCATCCATGGAAAGGCGGCCACCGATCGGGACGGTGAATTCCCCGACCCCAGGACCAAACGATCAGGGGTCACTCAGGGACTTGCACCCTAGCGTGCAGGCTGCATGAACTCGCGCAGCATGTCCGCCAGACGGACTTCCGCCTCAAGCGCCAGGCTATGGCCGCATTCCTCGAACACTGCCGAGCGTGCGACGCCGTTCGAGACGCGCTTCATCTGGTCCTCGACCAGGGGACCGAAGAACTCGGGTGCGCCAACGGTCATGATCGGCAGGGTCAGCCTGGTCTTTTTCAGATCCTGGTTGATGCGGGCGTTCTTGAGGCCGGCGCGATAGGTCTCCAGGCAGCCGCGCAATCCGCCCGGCGCCGACAGACGGGCGATCCATTCGCTGATCGCCTCGTCGGTGATGGCGGTGGGGTTCCAGGTTTCGGCCTTGATCCAGAATTCCCAGAACTCGCGTTCGCGGCCCTGTATCAGCATCTCGGGCAGGTGCGGGATGTAGAAGAACGGGATGTGCCAGACCCAGACGCCCTGCTGGCGGAACTGGGCCGAGATGTTCTCGGGGGTGAAGTTCGACCACTCCTCCAGCCCTTCTCCAGACAGCAGCATTTCGCAGAAGGACAGGGTTTTGACGCGGTCGCGCTCGGTCGCGGCCAGGGCATAGGCGAATTCGGCCCCGCGATCCTCGCCGTGCAGGTGGAAGGTTTCATGACCCAGGTGGGTCATCAGTTCGGCCATGTCGCGCGCGTTGGTCAGGGAATCGTAGCCTTCCTCTGCGGGCGGCTTGTCGGTGTCGCCAAACCCGCGCAGGTCGGGGGCCACGACCGTGAAATGGGCCGTCAGCAGGGGGATCAGCTTGTACCAGTAGTAATGCGTCTTGGGCGTGCCGTGCAGCAGCAGCAGCGGCTCGCCCTGTCCGGCGGTGACATAGTGCATCCGGATGCCGTTGACGCGTGCGCGGCCGTGGCGGACGGGATTTCCCTCGTGGTCGTAGATTTCTGGCATGATTCCTCCTCCTGCATGGCGGACGCCGCGGGCCGCCCCTGTGGTCGCGGCCCCCGAACAGGACCGGGGCCGTTCCCGAATGTTCTGGAAAGCGGGCGCCCGCGCAAGGGCGGACGCCGCGCCGCTCAGGCGATGCCGTAGATTTCGCGGGCTTCCTGCTGGGTGGCCAGCGGGCGGCCGACTTCGCGCGCGATCGCCTGCACCTCTTGCAGCAGCTCGAGGTTGGTCGGGTTGCGCGCGGGATCGTAGAACAGCTCCAGGCCCGTCTTGACGTGGCCGCCCAGTTCGATGGTGCGCTTGATGACGTCGCGGGTGTCGCGGTCGCCCTCGCCCCAGATCGAGATGCACCAGTTCGGCGTCTTTCCGGTCTGGTTCAGCTGCTCCATCATGTCGAGATAGTAGTAGAGGCTCTCGCGCGTGGGCTCCATGCCGGAGGTGCCGATCGCCTTGGTCGAAGTCAGCGCGTAGGGCCCGATCAGGTAGAAGTCGACGAAAGAGCCCGGAGTGGACATGCCGCGGTTGATGTAGTGCATGGCGAGGCGCAGTTGGCCGGGCTCGTAGACGCCCCAGATGATGCTCATCTTGTTGGCCAGCGCCTGATCGACCTGGCCGGCCACCTGCTTGTAGTTCCAGCCGTATTCCCGGCCCTCGATGTGGCCCTTTTCGTTCACGTCGAACGCGAAAAGGTTGATGCCGGTATCGATGCAAGAGATGTTGACGTTGTGGGTCTTGTGCAGGAACCCGCTGTGCTCGGTGCCGAACTCGTCCTCGGTCAGCAACTCGCGGTTGCAGGTGGTCGGATACCATGTCAGGTCGGGCCGCTGGCGCAGCACCTCGTCGTAGACGGGATGATAGTCCTTGGCGGCCGCCTCCCCCTTCAGGTTGAAGTCGGTGTTGTGCGTGTGGATCGCGCAGGCCCCGGCGTCCCAGCAGCGGATCGCGTCCTCGATGACCTCTTCGTAGGTGCGCGGCGTATTGGGGTTCATCTCCTTGGTGCGTTCGCCGTTCAGGTGCGATTCCACGATCAGCGGCGTGTCCCAGCCGGGCTTGCGGTCGGCATATTTGTCAAGAGATGTTGCCATGATGTCTGTCTCCTCCGTCATGATCTTGGCTTGTCTTGGGTCGTCAGGGGGCAGGCCCCGCGCGGGGCTTGGCCAGAACAGGGCCTGCCGTGTCTTGGTGTCAGTGAGAGGGCTTGCGGGCGAAGGCCACGGCCAGGATGATGATGCCGCCGGCGACCATCATCTGTTCGCTGACATCCAGCCCCATGATGATCAGCCCGTTGTTGATGGTGCCGATCATCAGCGCGCCGGCGAAGGTGCCGATGATGCTGGCCTTCCCGCCGAACAGGCTGGTGCCGCCCAAAATTACCGCCGCGATGGCCGCCAGTTCCATGCCCTCGCCGAAATTGTAGCGCGCGGTCTGCATCATGCCCGAGTAGAGCAGCCCCGCCAGCGCGGCGGCCAGGCCCGACAGCATGAAGGTATAGAGCTTGATGCGGCTGGTGTTGATGCCCGAATAGTCCGCCGACAGCCGGTTGCCGCCGGTGGCCAGCACGCGCCGTCCAAAGGTGGTATAACGCAGCACCACGTGCCCCACCACGGCCAGCAATACCGACCAGATGATCAGCGACGGGATGCCAAACAGCTTGCCCGCGCCGAACAGGCTGTTGAAGGTCGGATCGGGAATGGCCACCGGGTTGGTATAGGTCACGCGCATGTCCACGCCGCGGATCAACTGCATCATGCCCAGCGTCACCAGAAAGGACGGAATGCCGATCTTGGTCACCAGCAGCCCGTTCGCCAGACCGATCGCCAAGCCCGACAACAGGCCGAAGGACGCCGCAACATACCAATCATAGCCGCCCTGGATGGCCAGACCACAGGTCAGGGCCGAAAGCGCGCAGACCGATCCCACCGACAGGTCCAGTTCACCCGAGGCGATCACGAATGTCATCGCGAACGAGACGATCGAGATCATCGCCGTGGTGCGGGCGATGTTGAAGAAGTTGTTGACGGTCAGAAAGCCCTGATCGCCGATAGTGACGGCAAAAAAGATCAGGACCGCGGCAAAGAAGAAATAGACGCTGTAATCCTGGATGAAGCCCAAGCTGCTGCCCATGCTAGGCCGCATGGACGGGATCGGCTTGGGCGATGAGATGGCCTTGGACTGCATGGTGAAGCTCCTCCTCGGACGTGATGTCCCTTCTTTGAATGTTCTGAACGATCCGCCCTTCGTGCAGGATGAGCATACGGTCGCTGACGGCCAGCAACTCCTCCAGTTCCGACGAGATCAGCAGGATCGCGGTACCGGCATCGGCCAGTTCGCGGATCTGGGCGGTGATCTCTCCCTTGGCGCCGATATCGACGCCGATCGTTGGTTCGTCCAGGATCAGCAGCCTGGGATTGCGGATCAGCCATTTGCTGATCACGATCTTCTGCTGGTTCCCCCCGGACAGCAGCCGCGCGGCCTTCGCCGGGCTGGATGTCTTGATGCCAAAGCGGCCGATCAGCCTTTCGATGACGCCTGAGGCATTGGTGTCCGACACGAAGATGCCGTTCGAGAACCGGTCGAGGTTCGGCGCCATCATGTTGCTCTGGACCGAATGGTCCAGCACCAGGCCCATGCGGCGACGATCCTCGGGGACCATGGCGATGCCAGAATCGATGGCATGTTTCTGATCGCTCACCGGCTTGCCGTCGATCAGGATTTCGCCTGCCGCGGGGGTGCGGCGGCCGAAGATCGCCTCGGCGATCTCGGTGCGCCCGCTGCCCATCAGGCCCGCAAGGCCGACAATTTCGCCGGGGTGGATGTCGAAGCTGACATCGACCACCCGCGGGGGCATCGCCAGGCCGCGGACCTTGACCAGCGGTTCTCCGTGGAATTCCTTGTGACGGTCGTGCCAGGTGAATTCGGACGCGGATGACGCGCCCAGCATGGTTTCGACCAATTGCGGAATGGTCAGGTTCGCACAAGGTTCGGTCATGCGGATCTGGCCGTCGCGCATCACCGTTACGCGATCGCACAGCTCGAAGATCTCGGCCATCCGATGCGAGATATAGACGATCGAGATCCCCGCGGCCTTGAGCTTGCGGATGATCTTGAACAGCGTCTCGGTCTCGTGTTCCGACAGCGAGGCCGTGGGTTCGTCCATGACCAGAATCTTGGCTTTCTGCGACAGCGCCTTGGCGATCTCGACCATCTGCATCATCCCTGCGCTGAGATCCGAGACCAGCGTGTTGGGATTCAGATCCTCGCCAAGATCTTCGAGGATGGAGCGTGCCAGACGGTTCGCGGCACGGTCGTTCAGAAACAGCGAGCCGGCGCGCGGTTCATGGTTCAGCAGGATGTTCTGGCCCACCGTCAGCGTCGGGATCAGGCTGAATTCCTGATAGATCATGGCGATCCCGGCACGCTTGGCGTCGTTGGCGTCATGCAGCCGGATCGGCTGGCCCTCGACCGCGATGGTCCCCGCATCCATGCTGTAAACACCCGTCAGGATCTTCATCAGCGTCGATTTGCCGGCGCCATTGCCCCCCATCAGCGCATGAACCTCGCCGCGCTGCAGGGTGAAATCGACCTTTTTCAGTACCGAGATCGCCCCGAAGGACTTTTCGATATCGCGCATTTCAAGGATGGGGTGTTCGTCGCTCATTGCCCTGCCTCCCGCCGGCGTTCGATGATCCGTGGTTCCGGGGGGCACATGTCGGCGCCCCCCGGGACAGTTTCAGTTCGACAAGGCGTTGGTGATTTCGGCCGGGGCATCCTGACGGTAGATCCGCTTGTAGGATTCGGTCAGATTGTCACGCGTCACCTTGATCGGCGGGATCACGACGAAGGGCGGCACTTCCTCACCGATCAGGGCCAGGGCGCCCAAGCGGGCTTCGGTGATCCCGTTCAGATAGGGGTTCTGCGCCGAAATGCCGGCGATGTAGCCATTCTGAGCCATATTTGCCGCGACGATGTGGTCGAAGTTCTCGTTGACGATGCGCAGATCGGTCGGCGCGATGCCCGCGACCGAGGCCGCCGTCACGGCGCCCATGGCCGGGATGCTCCAGCTCCCATAAAGGCCATCCAGATCGGGATAGCGGGCGAATAGGCCCTGGGCGACCTCCTGGCCACGGTCGGGACCGTTATGGCCGATCGATGCAACCAGTTCGACCTCGGGATGCTTGGCGCGCATCCGGGCGATGAAGCCTTCGTAGCGGACGTTGGTCACGTAAAAGTCGGGCGCATAGTACATGGCCGCGACCTTGCCGCTGCCACCGATGGCGTCCGACAGCATGTCGGCGATGTTCATGCCCAAGGCGTGGTTGTCCGAGGACACCATCGAGACATAGCCCTTGCCCGGCTCGAGACCCTCGGCCACCTGGTCCATGAACACGATCTTGGTGCCGGCGTCAGCCAGTTCCTTGTAGGCGCTGGCCGTGGTCTGGGCGTTCAGCGGAAAGCTGACGACCAGATCGGGCTGCAGCACGCTGACCGTGGCCAGATCCGAGATCTGCTGGGCGTCGCGCCAGTTGGCGTTCGTTTCGGCGATGATCTTGATGCCCAGGCGTTCGAATTCCTCGCGCATCCCGGCAAGCTGCTGCTGCGCCCAGTCGTCGCCCAGCCATCCCAGCGCGATCGCAACGGTAAAGTTGCCGGCCCGGATCTTCTCAAGCTGCTCGTCCGACACGGTGATATCGGAATACAGCACACCCTCCTCGCCGAACGGACCCTCGCCGACCACGATGTCGGACAGATCGTCCAGATTGGCCTTTTCCTGCAGATAGGCCGACGGTTCCTTGAACCACAGCGGATGCTTGACGTTGGCCGTGTTGTCGGCCTGGGCCATGCCCGATGCCAACAGCCAGGTCGCCGAGGCCAGCACAGGCCAGATCGCCTTACGAGTCATCAGCTTCTTCTCCCTTTGTCGCGTATGTTTTCCGGACGCACATGAACATGTGCTTCTCCTCCAAACACTTTGTACATTAATCGTGGGGTTCGGTCAAATGTTCAGTTCCCCATCGACCGGAAAGAGATATGGTTGAAATTTAACGAATAATTAATTTTTTAGGTTTTTCTTGCAGAACCGGACGCACTTTCCGCAAAGGAACAGACAAATTGTTCCAGCGAATCGGACTGGACGGGAATATCATCGGGTTGGGTCACAAGGTTCCCGTATCCCCAGAACGCCAATCCGTTCCCTGAGGCCGAATGCGTTCCCGCTCCCTCAAAGGGGATATCAAACGGATAAAACCGGAAGAAAGGATCGGGACATTGCATCACCTGCGCCGCAAAGGGCGCGACCAGAGCGCGACCCGAAAACGCAAGGCCCTATAGGCTGCCGCGCCGATGTCTCGGTCAGCTTGACGCTTTGCGGCCCCTGGCGCCGCCTGTGGTCCTGCCCGCACTGGCCGGGTCGTGGCGTTCCAGCAGCTCGCGGGCCGTGCGCTCGTCCGTGACAAGGACGCTTGGCCGCAAGGAGTTGATCACAGCCAGCATGATCTCGACCTTTTCGGTGCCGCCAGAGATCAACACCTTGTTGGGAATCCGTTTCAACCGCGCAATAGACATTGAGATTGCACGATCGTTCACCGGGTGGTCCACCGGATCGCCCTTGGTGTCCACGAAATTATAGAGGATGTCGCCCACGGCTCCCGCGTCGATCATGGACTGGCGCTCGGCCTCGGAAACATGGCCAAGCCGGTACGATGTGGTCAGCGACGAGATACCCCCGCAGGACAGCAGGGCGACATTGCAGGCCTCGGCGATCTGGAGGATCTGGTCCAAACCGCAATGTTCAAGCAGCGCGTGTTTTGTCTGGACGGAATCCACGATGGCGGGGGCCGACATCAGATAGCCTTCGGCATCGAACAGTTCTGCGAACTGCCAGGCGAATTCAGCCGGATTGAATCGCCGCGCCTGTGCGATCCCGCCCAACAGCGACACGACACGCACCCCCGACAGGGACCGTCCCTCGATAAAGGGCAGCATCGAGTGCAGGGTCCGGCCCCATCCCACGCCGACCGTCAGGTCATCCTTCATGATCTCGCTGACATAGGCACCGGCGGCGGCCGCGATGACCTTGGTGGCATCGCCGCTTTCGTCGTCGAAGGGCGCCACGATCGCCCGGTCCAGGCCAAACCGTTCTTCAAGCCGCTGCTGAAGTTCTACGACAGCCGCCAGTTGCGACCGGACGCGGATCATCACCTCGCCGCGCCGCTTGGCCTCGGACAGCAGGCGGGTGATCATGATGCGGTTCACGCCCAGTTTCTTTGCGACCTCGGACTGGGTCATGCCTTCGATGAAATACAGCCAGGACGCGCGGACGCGAAGCTGCGTGGCCGGATCGTTTGGAATACGATCACGGGTCTGGTCGGCTGTCTGGTCGTAAGGCATGACCTTTCCCCTTCGACGTGGGCGAACACCCGATCATAGATTGGATCGGATGATCTTTCCAACCTCATCTGAGGCTTCCATTTGCGGCATGTGCCCAATGCCATCGAACAGATGCAATCCGACACGACCGGGCGCGCGCAGCGCATGGCGCCATGGGATGATGGCGTCCTGGCGCCCCCAGATCACGCGAGTGGGCATCTCGACCCGTTCCAGGGCAGCGCGCAGGTCGATCGCCTGGACGCCATCGGGGAACAGCATATCAGCCATGGCCAGTTGCGCCGCGCGCAGGTTCGGATCGCTGCGCGCCGCCATCGCCAGCCGGACATAACTGTCGGTGACAAGGCGTTCGTCGGCGACCAGTGTCCGCAGCCAAGGTCCAAGGCTTTCGGGTCGGGTCGCATTGCCGATCCCCAGAAGGGCCGCGCCATTAACCTCGGCCCCCAGCCCCGCAGGGGCGATCAGGGTCAGCGTGGACACCGATTTGGGCCGGGTGTCGGCCAAGGCCAGCGCAAGTGCGCCGCCCAGGCTGTGACCGACCAGATGGGCCGTTTCCAGCGAAAGCGCGTCGAACGCCTCGCGCAGCACTTTCACCAGATCGCGAAAGCTGGGAATGCGCAGTTTCGGCGATTTGCCGTGGCCCGGCAGGTCGATGCGGATCAGCGGCCGTTGCTTCAGCGCCCCTTCGATGGGCGCCCAGGACATCGCGTCGCTGGCAAAGCCATGGATCAGCACCACGGGCGTTCCGGTGCCGCCCTTCGACCGGGTAACCGCCAGCGGCCCGGTTTCGGCGGCAAATCGCGCCGGGGCCGGTGCGGTTCGCGTCGTCTGCAACGCACTCCGGACATCCTCGCCCTGGATGCGGCCTCGGGGACCGGTCCCGGAAAGGCCGCGCAGATCCAGACCGCTCTCGCGGGCAAGGGACCGGGCGCGGGGCGTGGCGCGAAAGCCTTCGCCGGTTTCGGCCGCAGCAGGGTCATCGGCCAGTGCCCCGGCTTCGTGGGCCGGTTCGGGGTCTGCCGCAGGCACCGGGTCCGGTGCCGCAGACTGCCGGTCGTCTGGTCCGACGGGCTGGTCCGCAGCCGGAGAAGTGCCGACTCCGCCCGGACGCTGCGGAGGCTCGACGGGTTTCTCGCCGGCGGCATAGAGCCATGCGACCGGCTGGCCGATGGCGATCTCGCTTCCCTCCGGGGCGGCGAAATGCAGGACGCCGTCGCCCGGGGCCTCGATTTCCATGGCCGCCTTTGCGGTCTCGATGTCGAACAGCGGATCGCCCTTGGCCACGGCCTCGCCCTCGGCCACGTGCCAGACGGCGATCTTGCCGCTGGTCATGTCCATGTCGACCTTGGGCATGATCACTTCGATAGGCATCAGATCCGTCCCTTGACCACGTTCTTCACCGCCTCGACAATGTCTGGGGTCTGGGGAACGACGGCCTTTTCCAGTTCGGGGTTGTAGGGAACCGGGCATTCGGCGCCGCCAAGACGCACGATCGGCGCATCCAGGAAATCGAAGGCGTCGCTTTCGGCCACCATGGCCGAAATCTCTGCCCCGACGCCCAGCGTCTTGACACCCTCATAGACGCAGACCAGCCGCCCTGTCTTGCGCACCGAGGCCAGTACGGTCTCGTGGTCCATCGGACGCACGGTGCGCAGGTCTATCACCTCGGCGTCGATCCCCTCGCCGGCCAACTGCTCGGCGGCGGCCAGGGCCTTGTGGACCATGATCGAGGTCGCGACGATGCTGACGTCCTTGCCGGCGCGGCGGATGGCCGCCTTGCCGATGGGCGTGGTGTAATAGCCTTCGGGAACATGGCCCTTCATCTTGTAAAGGATCTTGTGCTCGAAGATCATCACCGGGTCGGGATCCTCCAGCGCGGCCAGCAGCATCCCCTTGACGTCCTCGGGGGTGGACGGCTGCACGACCTTCAGCCCCGGCACATGGCCCAGCCAGGCCTCCAGGCTTTGCGAATGCTGCGCGGCCGCCCCGGTCCCCGATCCCGACGGAAAACGCATCACCAGCGGCACCGATACGGCGCCGCCCAGCATGTAGCGCACCTTGGCAGCCTGGTTGACGATCTGCTCCATCGCCAGGGCGGCAAAGTCCGAGAACTGGAATTCGAAGATCGGACGCAGGCCGGTCAGCGCCGCGCCCACCGCGACACCCGCCCCACCCAGTTCAGAGATCGGCGTGTCCATCACCCGGTCGGTGCCGTATTTGTGGACCAGATCACCCGTGACCTGGAATGCGCCGCCATAGACGCCGATATCCTCGCCCATCAGGATGACGCGATCATCCGCGGCCATCGCCAGATCCATCGCCTCGCGGATCGCTTCGGCATAGGACAGTTCGCGCAGCGCGGTCGGGGTATGGGCATTCATTCGGCGGCCTCCTGGACGGTATAGACATCCCGGGTCACTTCCTCGACCTTGGGATAGGGGCTGGCGGCGGCGAACTCGATCGCGTCCTTGATGACCTGTTCGGCCTCGGTTTCCAGGGCGGCCACGCCGTCATTGGTCAGGATGCCATGATCCACCAGCAGGCGCGACATGGACACGATGGGATCGCGGCCCATCCAGTCCGAGATCTCTTCCTTGGTCCGATAGCGGTTTCGGTCGGATTTCGAATGCCCGCGCCAGCGATAGGTCAGGTTCTCGATCAGGCTCGGCCCTTCGCCCCGCCGCGCCCGCGCGACCGCCGCATCGACAGCCTCGGTCACGGCCGAAAAGTCGTTGCCGTCCACGGTCCGGCCCGGCATGGAATAGGCCACCGCCCGGTCGGCGATGTTCCTGACCGCCGTGGACCGCTCGGTCGAGGTGGACATGCCGTATTTGTTGTTCTCGCAGACAAAGACCACCGGCAGCTTCCAGACCGAAGCGATGTTCAGCGATTCGTGAAAGGCGCCCTCGTTGTTGGCGCCGTCACCGAAAAAGCAGATCGTGACCGCGCCGGTGCCCAGCCGCTTGGCCGACAGCGCCGCGCCGACCGCGATGGGCAGGCCGCCGCCGACGATGCCGTTGGCGCCGAGATTGCCCTTGGCAGGGTCAGCGATGTGCATCGAGCCGCCGCGGCCCTTGCAATAGCCGGTTTCCTTGCCAAAGAACTCGGCGAACATCTTACCCAGGTCGGCGTTCTTGGCCACGCAATGGCCATGGCCGCGGTGCGTCGAGGTGATCTTGTCCTCGTCGGTCAGCGACATGCAGGACCCGACCGCCGATGCCTCCTGCCCGATGGACAGGTGCATCGTGCCGTGGATGAGGCCGCGGGTATAGCTGTCCTCGGCCCCTTCCTCGAACTTGCGGATCAGGAACATCTTGCGCAGGGCATCCGTCAACTGCTCGGGGCTATAGGCGCGGATGGCATAGGGGATATTCTGTTCAAGCTGGGTATCAGGCATCGACGACCTCTTTTCCGTACAGCATCTCGTCCTGGCGGCGACGCAGCTCGACCAGGCGGGTGTTGGGCAGGGCGGTGTTGCGGGCGGTGATCAACTCGCCCTTGGCGATGGGCTGGGTGACGACCGCGCCGGTCAGCAAACCCGCCGGCAGCGCCTGCGCCGCCTGGGCGCGCGAAACCTCCATAGCCCAGGCGCGGTAGGTGTATTCGCCGATCTGGTCCAGCTTGTCGCCGGGAACCAGGTTCTTCTTGGCGACCGCGCAGACCTCGGCCACGGGACGGTCCAGCGGAACCATGTCGGCCTTGCCATACAGGACCACGCGCGCGCAGGTCAGCGGCACCTCGAGCGAGGTCAGGTGATAGGGGCGGATGAATTCGAAATACGGGCCGTCGCCCATCTTGAGATCCTTCATCCGTTCCCAGATGCGCGGATGCTCGGCCTCGGCCACGACAAAGACGCCGGGCGAGACGCCCTTGCCGATCGAATAATCGACGCGGCCGATGTCGGACAGGATGCCGCCGTCCTTTTTCGGAACAAGAACCTTGGCCAGTTCCTTCGGCCCGGCGGCCGGCCCGTGCATCCCGTCGCAGTCGGGGATCAGGCCGGTCGCGTTGGCAATGGCGGCCATCTCTACAGCGGTCTTGGACCCGTCCACGAACTCCACCAGCAGGCGCGGGTTCATATGGCGGTCGCGCGCCTCGGCGGCATAGGCGTCGGGGGTGGCGTCGACGTTCAGCGGGTTGTTCTTGCCCTTGCCCGCGCAGACGATGCGGTGGCCCATCGCAGAAACGAATTCGATCAGTTCCATGCAGGACGAGGGCTCGTCCCCAGCACCGAGGCTGTAGATCACGCCCAGACGCTCGGCCTCGCGGCGCAGGTACGAGCCGATGGTCACGTCGGCCTCGACGTTCATCATGACCAGATGCTTGCCGCGCTCCATCGCCCTGAGGCCGATGTCGGCCCCCACGGCAGGAATGCCCGTCGCGTCGATCACCACGTCGATCAGCCCGCTTTCCAGGATCGCATCGGCATTGTCGGTGATGGCGACCTGCCCCCCCTCGATGACCGCATTCAGCGCGTCGCTGCCCGAGGCATCGCGGCTGCGGCCCTTGGCCTGATAGGCGATCTCGACCGCCTTGTGGGCATTGGGCAGGTTGATCTCGGAGATGGCGGCCACCTCGACGCCATCCATCATGGCGGCGCGGGTCACGATATCCGTGCCCATCTCGCCCGATCCGATCAGCCCGATGCGAACCGGTCTGCCGGTGTCGGCGCGCGCGGCCAAATCCTTGGCCAATCCCGTCAATGCAATGTTCGAAGCCATGCTTACATCCCCCACACAGTTGCAGCCACTATGATGAACTATTGCATTTTCGTCAATTCATTTGTTCACGATTGATGGGAGTAAATCCACAATGGACAGACCATCCGCACATTCCGATGACATTCTTGCTGAACTGTTCAGAAAAACTTATCCTTGGGCAAACCGGCTTGAAGCGCCATTCTGTTACCTGGTGTTGCCAAATCCTGTGAAATCGCGGTCTTCTGCGTTAAGCTGTCCGCATCACCGTCCCTCGTCCCAGTGAAAAGTCGTCCCGATGAAAGTGCTGCCCGACCTGAAACTGCCATTGCGCGACATTCTTCGCAGTGCGGCAACGCTTGCCGACACGACCGACGACATCCTTGCGCCTGCTGCAGTGCTGCTGCCACCACCGATTCGCACCCAGGTCGGCAGCCTTGTGAACCGGGTCAGGCAGGCCGGAAAGCGTCTGGTGACGTCGCCGGTTACAGAGGATCAGATCCGCACCGCCGCCCGCTTCGTGGCAGGCAGCGCCCCGGACAATGCGGCTGCCGAATGCTGCGCGACCGTCATCGGGAATGCCTGGGAACACCTTCACGATGCCGCCGGGACGCGCCGCCATCTGATCAGCGAAACGATGCTGGCGGCACGCCTTTCGCGCATGACACGCGGCGCCGGTCAGTCGCCGGCCCAGTCCGGGGCCAATCTGATCGTCAGGCTGAGGGATTCATCGGCCCTTTGGCCGACAGCAAGCCTGGGCGGCGCCCCGACGGCAGCCGAACGACAGGAGGTTGATCTTGCTCTGGTGGCCGTCGTTGTCTGGCTGCTGACCGATCGGCCGGCCTCGCTGCGCGAGGAGGAAGTCCTGCTGGACCTTGCCCTGGCCCTTGTGGGGGCTGTCCGCGCCGACGTTCTGGCGGCCATCACCGATCGCAACCTGCTGGCCCCCATCCTGGCAGACACCGCGGCGCATCTTTGAAAGCCGGTGCCATGAACCTTCCCAGCCTGCCAGCGGACCAGCAACCGATCCACAAGGCCGCCCAGCGGATGCGCTGGATCGTGCAGGCCTTTGAACATCAGGTGGATGCAACATCCAGGGACACGGGAAATCGCTTCAGCGTGGACCGCAACGCCCTGGCCCAGGCCTTTGCCGAATGGTTCAAGGCATTCGAGGCGCAGAAGCCCGCCCGACAGGAAGACAAGCAGGCCTATGTAGGCTTTGCTGCCGGGCTGATGCTGCGTGCCCTGATCCGCAACAGGCCGGTGTCGGTTGTCGCCCTGGCGGCCGATGCCGACAAGGCCCTGCCCGCGTATTTCTGGCCAGAAGGCTATCTTTACAGTCTGTTCTGTCTGAATCTGCGCGGGCTTGTCCTGAAAACCGACTTCGACGCGGCACAACATCCCGCCGCCGCGCTGAACGAGACCCGCACCTGGTGGAGCTTCAAGGAAAACGTCTGCGAAGACCCTTCCCTTGCCATCGCGTTCCTGGACCTGTTTGCCGGCGACGAACCGGAATGGCAGCAGCCCGGACTGTTTCGTACGAACGGCGCCAAAGAAATCGCTGCCCAGCCGCACACCCCATCGCTGGACCGTCCGACCGAGACGACCTAGCCTTTGCGGCCATCTGACCAAAGGCAATGGAAAAGGGCGCCCGGAGGCGCCCTGGGAACATAGGGGCCGCATCGCCGCGTCTCAGCGGCGTCTGCGCAGCAGATCCACCAGGATCGCCACCAGCACGACCGCCCCGACAATCACGCGCTGCCAGAAGCCCGACACGTTCATCATGACGGTGCCGTTGGCCAGAACCGCCAGCAGCAGGGCGCCCAGCACCGTGCCGACGATCGACCCCTGCCCCCCGCGCAGCGAGGTGCCCCCCAGGATCGCCGCGGTGATCGCCCCCATTAGCCAGCCTTCGCCGACCGAGGGCTGGGCCGCGTCCATCCGGCTGGCGAACATGATCCCTGCCAGCGCCGACAGCATCCCCGCCATGCCGAAGGCCACGAATTCGACCAGCCGGACGCGGATACCGGCCAGCATCGCCGCATCGCGATTGCCGCCAACGGCAAAGATGTTGCGCCCGAACCGCGTCTGGGTCAGCATCCAGACCAGGATGGCGGCCACCGCCAGGAAGATGATGACCGGCAGCGGAATCCCCAGGATCTCGCCCTTGCCAAAGACGCCGAACTGTTCGCCCAGCGGGCGGATCGGATAGCCCTTGGTGATGACCAGCGTAAGGCCGGCAAAGATTTCCCAGGTGGCCAGCGTCACGATAAAGGGATTCAGCCGCAAGCCCGCGACAAATATCCCGTTCAGGGCCCCCAGGCCGAACCCGAAAGCCATCGTCAGCGGAATGATCATCCAGGGATGGATGCCCAACTGGGTCAAAAGGATCGCCCCGACCGTCGCCGACAGTCCGGCAGCCGCCCCGACCGACAGGTCGATGCCGCCCACCAGCAGAACCAGCGTCTGGCCCAGGGCGACAAGGCCCACGAAAGCGGCCTGACGCATGACCACCGACACATTGTAGGACGACAGGAAATTGTCGGTGGCAAGGGCCAGCGCGGCCGTCAGCACGACCAGCGCCACCAGCACGCCGCTGCCTTCCCAGGCCCAGAACCGCGACAGGATCGATACCTTCCTGCGATCGGCGGGCGATCGATCCGAGGTCGAATTGATGGCTGTCATGATGTTTCCCCTTCGGTTCGATCAGCTCATGGCCAGGCGCAGCAGACCTTCCTGCGTGGCGTCCGAACGGTTGACGATTCCCTTGATGGCGCCTTCGTGCATGACCAGGATGCGGTCGGCGACATCCAGCAGTTCCTCCATTTCGGAGGAGATGACGATGATCGAAAGACCGCGTTCCTCGGTCAGGCGGCGCAGGACCGACTGGATCTCGAACTTGGCGTTCACGTCGATGCCGCGCGTCGGCTCGTCCATGATCAGAACCTTGGCGTCGCGCATCAGCCAGCGGGCGATGATGAACTTCTGCTGGTTCCCGCCTGACAGGCTAACGATCGGATCCTTCAGCGAGTTGAACTTGGCCTTCATCTGGATTGCCAGCCGCTCGACCTCGGCCAGCATCTCGCGGTTGCGCAGGTGCAAAAGGCCCGTGAAGCGGTCCAGCGTCGGCAGGGCGGTGTTTTCGGCGATCGACAGCAGCGGAAAGATCCCCTCCTGCTTGCGTTCTTCGGGCAGGTAGATCACCCCGGCCTGGATGGCCTGCAGGGGACTGTCGAAGCGCACAGGCTGGCCGTTCAGCCGCACCTGCCCGGCATCGGCCCGCGTGGCGCCGAAAATGCACTTGGCCATCTCGGTCCGGCCCGACCCGATCAGGCCCGACACGCCCAGGATCTCGCCCTTGCGCAGAGCGAACGAAAGGTCGCGGAATTCATGCGCGCGCGACAGGCCCTGAACCTCCAGCACGGTTTCGGTGGTCGCGATCTCGCGACGCGGCTGGGCGCCGGTCTTGGGCGGGCGCCCGGCCATCAGCGTGACCATGCGTTCGCGCGTGGCCTCTTCGGGCGTCAGCTCGCCCACATGCCGGCCGTCGCGCAGCACGGTGATCCGGTGGGACAGCCGCCGAACCTCCTCCAGCCGGTGCGAGATATAGAAGGCCGACCGTCCCTCGCGGGCGAGGTTTTCGATATAGCTCAGAAGCGCCTCTTCCTCGCGATAGGTCAGGGTCGCGGTCGGCTCGTCGAAGATGATGATACGGGCCTCGGTTGCGGCGGCGCGGGCGATCTGGACCAGTTGCTGCTGCGCCTTGGACAGCGCCGAAACCTTGGCACTGGGGTCGATGGTGTGGTCGACCTGGTGCAGATGCCGGGTCGCATTGGCGCGCGTGGCCTTCCAGTCGATCCGCGCGGCGCCGCCCAACTGCCGGCCCAGCATGATGTTTTCCGCGACGGTCAGGTCGGGGACCAGGTTGATCTCTTGCGGGGCGATGGCGATGCCCTGGGCCTGCGCATCCTTGGGAACACGAAAATGCGTCTCATTCCCGTCCACCAGCAGGGTGCCGGTGGTCGGCGCCAGACGGCCGCAGATGATGTTCATCAGGGTGGACTTGCCTGCGCCGTTCTCGCCGATGATCGAATGGATTTCGCCGCGATTCAGCGTCACCGACACATCCGACAGCGCGGTGACGGGTCCGAACAGCTTGGACACGCCACGGGCCTCGAAGACGGGAACGGATGAGGACATCGGATCAGTTCTCCACAGGCTGTACGGTCGGGGGTCCGAAGGTCAAATGGCCGCGCCGCCTGTCGAGCGGCGCGGCGGGTGCGCTTACTGGCAGTCCTCTTGGGTCAGGAACCGCGATCCCGTGTCGTGGAACATCGGCACGGTGTGATTTTCGTTCATGGCGACCATATACTTGACCGCCCAGTATCCCATGTCCCACTGACGCTGCGCCTTCAGCGCGTCGATCACGCCCGAACAGACAAAATCCACCGCTTCGGGCAGGTCGTCCATGCCGACGATATGGACTTCGCCCTCTTTTCCGGCGTTCTGGACGGCCCGCGCGGCACCGATCGGGTTCGACGCGTTGGACGCAAAGATGCCATCCAGATCCGGATGGGCCGACAGGACGCTCTCGGTCAGTTCGACCGCCTTTTCCAGGATGTCGTCGTCGGGCTGCTCGAACACGATTTCCATCCCGGGATGCGCGGCAAGCGCCTCCTTGAAGCCCTCGATCCGTTGCACATGGTCGGTCGCGGTCAGGCTGCCCGCCAGGATCGCGATCTTGCCCTCGCCGCCCAGAATTTCGGCCAGACGCTCGCCCAGGTCAAAGCCGTCCTGCTTGCTGCTTTTCGGGCCGATGAACTGGAAAGCATCGTCGCAGAAGGAATTGAAGCTGGTCACAAAGACGCCCGCCTCGACCGCTTCCTTCATCAACTGCACGTTGGTGGCCTGATCCAGGCAGGCAATGGCCAGACCGTCGGGCTGGCGGCCGATATTAGCTTCGATCCGCATGTTCTGATCGACCACGTCGGCCTGTGGCGGCTGGTCCCAGACCACCTCGACCTCGATGCCGCGCTGCTTCATTTCCTCCACGGCAAACGCAGCACCTTCGGCAACGACGTCATACCAGGGATGGATGACCTTGGGCACGAAGATGAAGGTCAGCTTGCGATCGATAGGCGTGATCAGGTCGCCCTGGCCCTGCGCCGCTGCGGTCATCGGCAGCCATGCGGCAAGGGTCGCCGCCAGCACGGCGGACGCACGTTTGGTCTTCATGATGTCTCCTCCAGATTTGGTTGCAGCGGCGGCTTCCTCAGGCCGTGACTGCCTCGTTGTTCAGTTCAAGGGTCGGGGTCGTCCTGATGAAGTCGATGACCTGATCGAAATCCCGGACCCCTGCCTGAGATCCCAGCCCGGTCGCGTTCAGGGCCGAACAGGCTTGGGCAAAGCGCACGGCCTCCTCGGGTGCCATGCCTCGGATCAGGCCGGTCGCAAATCCCGCATTGAAGACATCGCCGCAGCCGCAGGTGCAGCGGACGGCGATCTTGAAGGCCGGGATGCTGAAGATCGTGCCGTCGCGATGATGATAATAGGCCCCCTGCGCCCCGCGGGTGAAGACGCAGCATCGGGCACCCAGGTCAAAGAAGAACTCGGCCATATCCTCGATCCGGTGCAGACCGCTCAGCGCCTCGGCTTCCTCGATCGAGGGAATGAAGTAGTCGGTGTATGGCAGCACCGCGGCGACATCGGGCAGATCGGCCTGCGATCCGGCAAAGACATCGACGGTGGTGATGCAGCCCCGGTCCTGGGCGTATTTCATCAAGGCGGCATTCCGGTCGCCATCCATGGCGTCCATCAGGCCGACGCCGCCCAGATGAAAGACCTTGCAATCCGTGATGGCCTCGAAACGCTCCTCGGGCACGACAAAGGCGCCGGTGGCCCCCTTGACGTGCAGCGCCGGGCGCGAGCCGTCCGCCCGCGTCAGCACGATCGAGCTCGAAGTCGGAACACCGGGGCAGCGACGCAGTTCAGTCGCGTCGATGTCGAACTGGCCGATGCGCTGCAACACCCAATCGCCCATCATGTCCTCGCCCACGCCGCCCACGGCGCAGGTCTTGAGGCCCATCTTGGCTCCGACGATGGCCGCAACACCGGCTGCGCCGGATACGGCAAGCGCGATTTCATCCAGAAGATAGGTTCCGCCACCCGGAGGCACCGCCGAAAAGGGCCAGCCCAGGCAGTCAAAGGTATAGAACCCCATGGATGTATAATCGTAGCGCATTCCTCATCCCCTCCCGACAAGCACGACAAAATTGCCTCTGTCAGGCCAGCATGTCAATACTTTTATTTTTCTGCAGCACATATGTTCATGCCGCCTTGGCTTGTCCTGGCAAGGTTCAAAGTTATCATGGACAATCCAATTTTCAGTAGAGACCGTCTTTGAACTATAGTATATATTGAAGAACAAATGTATAAGGGTGGGGATGCTGTGAAAGCTGCTGTTCTGACTGCGCCGGATGCAATTTCTCTGGAAGATATCGCCGTACCAGAGACGAATCAGGGGGATGTCCTGATCGCCGTGCGGGCTGCGACGATTTGTGGAACGGATATCAGGATCTATCGCGGTCGAAAGACCGCCGGGGTCCGGTATCCTTCTGTTCTGGGCCACGAGTTCGCCGGCGAGATCGTTGACACCGGCGGAAATCCCGCCCTCGGTACGGGCGATCGGGTGGCGCTGTGCCCCTTTGTCGCCTGCGGCCATTGTCATCTTTGCAAGACCGGACATGAGAACCTTTGCACCCAGGGCACGGCCATCGGATACGAAATCGACGGCGCCTTTGCCGAAGTGATCCGCATCCCCGCCCGCGCGGTCGAGGCCGGCAATCTTCGTCGCCTGCCCGACGGCATGAGCTTTGAGGAAGCCGCCCTGGTCGAACCCTTGGCCTGCGTCCTGAATGGCCAGAACAAGGTCAACCTGAGCAGCGCCGATACGGTGGTGATCCTGGGGACCGGACCGATCGGATTGCTGCACGTTCATCTGGCACGCCTGCGCGGGGCGGCGAAGATCCTCGTTTCGGACCCCAATCCTGCCCGCCGCGAGGTCGCGCTGGCCGCAGGCGCGGATTTCACCATCGACCCCATGACCGAGGATGTGGAGGCGCGGGTCAAGGAGGCTACTGGCGGACGAGGCGCCGATGTGGTGATCTGTGCAATCGGGATTCCCGCCCTGGCGCGTCAGGCGACCGATCTTGCAGCCTTCGGAGGACGGATCAGCCTGTTCGCCGGCTTTTCCAAGGGCGAGTCGGCCGAAATGGATGTGAATGCGATCCATTACCGCGAGTTGATGGTGACCGGCGCCTTTGGTCTGTCGCGCAAGGACTATGATCAGGCCTTCGACATGGTGGCAAGCCGCCGGCTGGACCTCCGGCCGATGATCACGCATCGTTTCGGCCTGGACGACATCCAGGATGCTCTGGCGATGGCCGAGAAAGGCGCGGCGATCAAGGTGGCGGTGATGAATGGCTGAGATGCGCAACATCGACGTCCTGATCCTGGGCGGCGGCATCAACGGATGCGGAACGTTTCGCGACCTCTGCGCCCAGGGGGTGGACTGCCTGCTGCTGGAACGGTCGGATTTCTGCAGCGGCGCATCGGCGGGGTCGTCGCGCTTGATGCATGGCGGGTTGAAGTATTTGGAAACCGGCGAATTCAGGCTGGTGCGCGAAAGCGCCGAGGAACGGAACCGCCTGCTGCGGAACGCGGCCCATTACGTCAGTCCCCTGCCCTCGGTTCTGCCCGTGCGCAGCCGGCTCGGTGGCATCCTGCCGTCGATCCTGCGCTTCTTCGGAATGAAGGCGGCCCTGAACGATCGCGGTCATCTCATCACCCGGCTGGGTTTGACTCTGTACGACCTCTATGGCCGCAGGTTCCGCGCCCTGCCGCGTCACAGGATGCTGTCGCGCCGTCAACTGGAGCGCACTGTTCCGGGACTGGATCGCGGCATCGTCGGTGCCGGTCTTTATTACGAAGGCCAGATCAGCCATGCCGAGCGGCTGGGCCTGGAGCTGGTTCTGGACGGCGAGGCCATGAACCCGGGCTCTCGGGCGCTGAACCATGTCACGATCGAAGGGCAGGCAGATGGGATCGTGACATATTCCCATGACGGGGTCCGCCATCGCGTTCGGCCCCGGATCATCATCAATGCCGGCGGCGCATGGATCGACAGCGTCAACGCCGCGATCGGCCTGGACAGCAAGCTGATGGGCGGGTCGAAAGGGGCGCATCTTGTCATCGAGAACGACCGCCTGCTGCAGGCGCTGAACGGCCACATGGTGTATTTCGGCACCGCCGACGGCCGGGTCAACCTTGTCTATCCCTTCATGGGCCGGGTGCTTGTCGGATCAACCGACATCCGCATCGACGATCCCGACCAGGCGCAATGCTCGGATGCGGAAGCGGACTATCTGCGCGGCGTCGTGGCCGAAATCTTTCCCGACATTCCGGTGACTGCCGACCAGATCCGCCACCGCTTCAGCGGGGTGCGGCCGCTGCCGCGTGCGGATGGCGACATTGGCATGGTGACCCGCGACCACTGCATCGCGCGGCTGGCTTTGCCTGCCGGTACGCCGGTCCTCTGTCTCATCGGGGGCAAATGGACGACCTTTCGGCGCTTTTCCGAACAGGCCTCGGACGAAGTTCTGCGCCAACTTGACAGGCCGCGCCAGGCCAGTACGGACAACATGCCGATTGGCGGCGGCAAGGATTTTCCCGATGCCGGGACGCGCGCGGACTGGGTTGCGGAATGCGCACGATCGGCAGGCATTTCCCCGCTCCGGGCCGAGAGTTTGCTGCACCGATATGGCACGCGCGCGCGCCTGATCGCCATGGAACTGGGAAAGGATACACCGCTGGCCTTTCTGCCCGACTACAGCCGCGAAGAACTTGAATGGCTGATCCGGCACGAACGCGTGGGATGCGTGGATGACCTGTTGTACCGCCGCACGGCCATTGGGATATCGGGACTGCTGGATCAGCAGGTGCGCACGGAGATAAACGACATTTATCAAGAAGCATCATTGCACGAGGCAGGGCTTGATACATGTTTCAAGACCCCGGCAGACGCCTTGCCGTGAAGGCTGGGCCTGCTGCCGGGGCTGTGGTTACCAAGACAAGACGCAGGCTGCGCGGCGGCGGCATGACATTCGCCTTCATTGCCAGGTTCCGCCACATCCGCCCCCCCAAGATGCCGTTGCAAACTGCACGGCACGACCGCTTGTGGGCAGCCGCTTTCAGAGCCGGTCAGCCGTCCGTCAGGGCGCGTATCTTGCTGTTCCTGAGTTCTTCAATGCACCGTCAGCGCATTGAACGCGCCCGGCTTGTCGTGGATGGCCAGCTTGTCGACCAAGGTTTCTGAGGCCTGGTTCATGCCGATCACCCGAACCTCTGCCCCCTTGCGACGAAACTTCAGGACCGCCATGTCCAAGGCCTGAACCGAACTGATGTCCCAGATATGCGCTCGGCTGACATCGATAGTGACGCGCTCGACCGCCTCGCGGAAATCGAAGGCTTGGGCAAAATCCTCGGCCGAGCCATAGAACAGTTGCCCTTCGACAATATAGGTCCGTTCCCGTCCATCCTCGGACAATATGGAGCGGATGCGGAACAACTGCGCGATCTTCGCCGCAAAGAAGATGCCCGAGAGCATGACCCCAACCAGGACCCCGATGGCAAGATTGTGGGTATAGACCACCGTCGCCACCGTCGCGAGCATCACAACCGACGACGAGCGGGGGTGCGTCTTGAGAGTCTTGAGCGAGGACCACGAGAAGGTGCCGATCGAGACCATGATCATGATCGCGACAAGGGCGGGCATGGGAATGATGGCAACCAGCCCGCCAAGACCTACGACAAGGATCAGCAGAACCACGCCTGCGGTGAAAGCGGAAAGCCGTCCCCGTCCGCCGAATTTGACGTTGATGATCGATTGCCCGATCATCGCACAGCCCGCCATGCCGCCGATGAAACCGGTCGCGGTATTGGCGATGCCCTGGCCGATGCATTCCTGGTTCCGGTTGGACTTGGTGTCCGTCAGGTCATCAACGATGTTTTGCGTCATCAGGCTTTCCAGCAGCCCCACGACGGCCACGGCCGCCGCATAGGGAAAGATGATCAGCAGCGTTTCCAGGTTCAGCGGGATGTCGGGGATCAGGAAGACCGGCAGCGTGTCGGGCAGCGCGCCCATGTCGCCCACCGTGCGCACGTCCCAGCCCATGGTCCAGACCAGCGCCGTCAGCACGACAATGGTGATCAAGGGCGACGGGATCGCCGTTGTGATGCGCGGGAACAGATAGATGATGCCAAGGCCCGCCGCCACCAGCACCCAGGTCAGCCAGGTGACGCCCGGATTGCCGAAATCCAGTTCCGGCAACTGCGCCATGAAGATCATGATGGCCAAGGCGTTCACGAAACCGGTCATCACCGACCTGGATACGTACCGCATGAACCGGCCGAGCTTCAGCAGGCCCGCACCGATCTGCAAAAGGCCGGCCAGCACGGTCGCGGCCAGCAGGTATTCCAGCCCGTGATCGCGCACCAGCGTGACCATCAGGACGGCGGTCGCCGCCGTCGCGGCGGAAATCATGCCGGGCCTGCCGCCGACGAAGGCGATCAGAACGGCAATCGAAAAGCTGGCATAAAGGCCCACCTTTGGGTCCACGCCAGCGATGAGGGAAAAGGCGATGGCCTCGGGGATCAGGGCCAAGGCCACGACAAGCCCGGCCAGCAGATCGCCGCGGATGTTACCGAACCACTGCGCGCGGTATTCGGAAAATGAGATCATGATGTATCCAATGCCCCGCATCGGAAGGTCTTTATGCAAGACGTTCCAGCGTTCGGGGCGCGGTTCTTTGAAGGATTGTCCGGCGGATCGGCGGCCGGAAGAGCCACCCGGAATTTCACCGGGTCCTTGCGCTTGGCTGCCTCATAGGCCGAAGGCGATCAAAAGATCAACCCGCCTTTGGTGCAAAAATGCTCATCCCTCACCGCGCCGCGGCAAAACCTGTCACATTCGTCAAATGCACGCGAAATAAAGAAAAGGGAATCCGGCATCCTGCCTGCGACACACGACGGTGTCGCCACCCTGATAGGGGCCATCGTCCCGGATCTCAGCCATCCGCTCTGCTTGGGCGACCTTCGGTAAAAAAACGAGGTCGCATCGCCACGCCCAGGATATTCCCTGCGAATGCCGCGATCGCCCATAAATAGCCATGCAGACTTCCAGAGGCGATGCCCGAAAAATACGCCCCGATATTGCAGCCATAGGCGATGCGGGCCCCATAGCCCAGCAGCAGCCCGCCGATCACTGCAGCGATGACCGACCGCAGCGGAATGCGAAGGGACGGCGCGAACCGCCCCGCCAGCGATGCGGCCAGCATCGCTCCGGCGATGATGCCGAAATTCATGACGGTCGTGATGTCGGCAAACAGACTGGCCTGTAACGCCTCGGCATTGCCCGGCCTTTGCCAATACGCCCATGCCGTCGGGTCGATGCCGATGATCTGGGCCAGCTTGGCGCCCCACAACGCAAAGGCCGAGGTGATGCCCCAGGGCCGGCCAGCCAAAGCCAGTGTCAGAAAGTTCAGGAGCACGAGCGCGACTGCTCCTGCAACCAGCGGCCAGGGTCCGCGCAGCCAGCGCGCAATCCCCGTGCGCGGGCTTGCCGGCGCTGTTTCCAAGGCTCCGTTCCGGCGCCGCTCGACCCATACCGTCAGGGCGGCAATGGCAGCAAAAATCGCCAGGGAAAGCGCGATACCGCCACCTGCTCCAAAGGGCTGCCACAAGGCAGTAGGCGGCAAAGACGGCAGGCCGGCCCACCAGTCGAAATGCACTGTTCCCAGAACCGACCCGATGATGAAGAAAAGCAGCGTGATCAGCATCCGCGCGTTTCCGCCGCCGGCCGTGAACAGGGTGCCGGAGGCACATCCGCCGCCCAGTTGCATCCCGATCCCGAACATGAACGCCCCTGCCATCACCCCCAGACCCGCCGGGGCGATCAGTCCGCTGACCTCATTGCCAAACAGCGTTCCCGACGCCAGCGCCGGAAAGAACAGGACCACAGCCAAGGCCAACAGCACCATCTGCACGCGCAGCCCGCGCCCCCGCCCTTCGGTAATGAAGACACGCCAGGCCGACGTAAATCCGAAGGCCGCGTGATACAGGGATATTCCCAGCGCTCCGCCGACAACAAACAGGGCCGCCTGCCTTGGGCCATAAGTCAGGGCAAGGCCGATCGCGCCAAGCACCAGCGCTGCGGCAGCGCCCATCCCCGACGCCCCCAGATCGACCATTCCGGCACCGGATCGGCCTGTTGATATTTTTGTATTTACCATGGCCTGTCTCCGTAAACCAAGGGGCGGGCGGGGAATCTGGCAACCCACCACGGCGCTTAAGGCAAGGCGTGCCAGACGTCGAGATCCTGACGCACAACTGGGCGGGTTAGATAACATGAAATCCTGAAGACCCGGCCTTCATGACTGTTCAGTGGCAGATTACACGAGCCTTGGCGCTAGCTTCCTGCACCCATCGCACTTCCCACAGCCGCCCTTTCCTGACCGGGACCATCAGCCAGTCCCGACCCCAGGGTCGGTTGATGACCGTAATACAGTTGAACCACATGTTCGGCTTGCGCGAAAAACAGCCAGCGTGAAATGAGCGTCCCGACAAGATGGGCGCCGAAAGCCAGGCCAATGGCCAGAACACCGGCGTCAGCAAGAATGATCAAAGCGGGCAAGAGAATGAAAAAAACGATGCAGATTGCGCGAAGCTTGTCAGCCCGCCGTCGGGCGACCTGGAAAACGAATTCCTTCAGAAGGTAGTTCGTGCCGCTATGAGGGGATTCGAATAATCTCACCTGCCCTCCCCTGCCCAATCCGGTGGCCGACGAGACTGAATGGCCACGACCGGCAAAGCTTTGATCGCCCCACCACCAGCACGCCAACTGAATGATCCCAAGCAACAGAATTGCTGTCAGCGCCAGAGCGATATGTCCCGACAGGATCGCCCCGGCGCTGACCGATGAAGCAAGGAAATAGGCGGGCGTCAGCGGTGAATTCCACCGCGGGACCGTGGCCATTTGCGCATAGATCATTGATGTGACGAAAACGGTCCCCAAGGACAGCGCCGCCCCTAAAACGCCGACAATGGGAACAAGACGCTCCAGAAAGACCGCTGCGGCAGCAAACACTCCCATGGTCAGCAGCGCGGCAACGGCGATCCAAGCCTCGCGGCTGAGCCAGCTTGTCCGCCACTGGGTAAAGGCAAGAAGCGCCCGCTTTGGATTTCCCAGATGGAAGGTAGATGAGATCAGGCCCACGACCGCCAAGGCAATGCCCAGTCCGAACTGCCAGAACGCGGTCATTCCCGTACCCGTGGAAATTCCCAGCCCCAGGAAAGCAAGATAGCCGAAACCCGCGCCTGACAGGACACTGAAGATGATGACGGAGGGAGCCGGATGCATCAGATTTTCTCCAGAGCGCGGTCAAGCCAGGCAAAAAATCCCTTGCTGTCCTGCGAGACGGGGACCGGCGGATGGCTTGCCGCTTTGAGACGGTCTTTTGGTCGGGGCGGCAGGTACTTGTTCACGGGCTTTGTGCCCAGTTCAGGCATGAGGTCAAATCCACCCCGGCTGGCAACAAGCTGGCTGACGGCGCTGCCCGGATCGCCCAGATCTCCGAAATAGCGCGCGCCTGCCGGGCAGGTGCGCACGCAGGCGGGGACCCGGTCGTCTTCGGGCAGGTTCTCGTTATAAATCCGATCCACACAAAGCGTGCATTTCTTCATGACCCCGGCGGCCGCATCCATTTCGCGCGCGCCATAAGGACACGCCCAGGCGCAAAGCCCACAGCCGATGCAGGCATCCTCGTTCACCAGCACGATACCATCTTCGGCCCGTTTGTAGCTGGCGCCCGTCGGGCATACCGTCACGCAGGGCGCGTCCTCGCAATGCAGGCAGGATTTCGGGAAATGTACCGTTTGCGCCGTCCCCCCGCATCCCGGTTCTATTTCAAAGCTGTGGACACGATTGAGAAAGGTGCCGGTCGGCTCGGATCCATAGGCATCCATGTCCGACAGCGGAGCGCCGTAATTTTCGGTGTTCCATCCCTTGCAACTGATCACGCAGGCATGGCACCCCACGCAGGTATCCAGATCGATGACTAATCCCAGCTTGCGTTCGGTCGATTGCGGCAATGCGGTCATTTGCCCACCTTCCAGGTCAGATTTTTTGGTCCCTGCCCCACTGGCGAGGCAATCGGCGCAAAGGGGGGTCCGGCTTCGTCCTGGGGCGCCACCTTCTCGATCCTGACGCGCAGATCGAACCAGGCCGCCTGCCCGGTGATCGGATCGGAATTCGACCAGCGCAGTCCGTCGCCACGAGGCGGTTGGAGTTCGTGGATCAGGTGGTTCAGCAGAAATCCCCGCGTCGCCTCTGGCGCGTCTTCGCCAAGTGCCCAGGCGCCCTTGCGTTTGCCGATGGCGTTCCAGGTCCAGACGGTATGCGGGTTAAGCGCCCCATGCAGCGCGACCGGCACGGTGATCGACCCATGGGCCGAAGTCACCCTTGCCCAGTCGCCCTCGCGGAACTCGTGCTTTTCCCAGACATCGCGCGACACATACAGTGGATTATGCCCGTGGATCTGACGCAGCCAGGCGTTTTGGGTACCCCAACTGTGATACATCGCCATCGGCCGTTGCGTCAGGGCATGCAGGGGATAGTCCTTGGGATCGACACGGCTGTCTTCCAGGGGCGGATACCAGATCGGCAGCGGGTCCATGACCTGACGAAGTTGATCCCGAAGATGTTCGGGCGGCTGACGCTCTCCATGACCCTCGGCGGCACGCTGGAACTTGCGCATCGGCTCTACGTACAACTGGAACACGTAGGGCTGAGGCTTGTCGTAAAACCCCATGCCGACCGCCCATTCCTGATAGTCCTTGTTCCATGCCTTGTAGTATTCAGCGCCCGCCGGGACATGGGCGATGTGGAAGCCCCCGGTTTCGATATAGCGGCGCAACTGGTCGGGATTGGGCATCCCCCGCCCTGTCTGATCGCCATTGCCGCGAAATCCAGACAGCGGTCCGATGCCCGGCCGCCGTTCGTGGTTCACGATATAGTCGGCATAGTCCTTGTAGATCGGGGCGCCATCCTCACGCACGAAGCCCGGAAGCTCCATGAGATTGGCCAACTGGATCAGGACCGTTTGAAAGCCGCGCACGTCGCGGTCGGGTTCAATGACTGGCCAGCGGATCGCGTCGGCCGCTGCCTCGGCCTCGCTGATCGGGCGATCAAGCAGACTGATGCAATCGTGACGCTCCAGATAGGTTGTATCGGGCAGGACCAGATCGGCATAGGCCACCATTTCCGAACTGTAGGCATCCGAATAGATGATCCGGGGGATCACATAATCGCCCTTTTCGTCGGTATCCGTCAGCATGTCGATGACGCCACGGGTATTCATCGACGAATTCCACGACATGTTGGCCATATACAGGAACAGGGTGTCGATGGGATAGGGATCCCCGGCATGGGCGTTGGAGATCACCATATGCATCAGCCCATGCACAGATAGCGGGTTTTCCCAGGAAAACGCCTTGTCGATGCGGGCCGGGGTCCCGTCGTCCTTCAAGGCCAGATGCTCTGGCCCATGCACGAAGCCCAGGTGCGGGCCGTCAAGCGGCAGGTCGGGACGTGCCTTGCAATGCGGCACTGGATGGGCTTCCACCGGCTTGGGATAGGGCGGCTTGAAACGGAATCCGCCCGGCACATCGACCGAGCCCAGCAGAATTTGCAGCACGTGCAGCGCCCGGCAGGTCTGAAAGCCGTTCGAATGTGCCGAAATGCCGCGCATTGCATGGAACGCCACCGGCCGGCCAACCATCCTTTCGTGCCGTTCGCCCCTGAAATCCGTCCAGGAACGCTCAAGGCTGATCGCTTCCTGGAAAGCGACGCGGGCGATTTCATCGGCCAGGGCCCTGATCCGCTCGGCGGGGATGCCGCAACGGTCGGCCACGGCCTCGGGGGTATGGTCAGGCTGCAGATACCGCTCGGCCATAAGCTGCAGCACAGTCCGGTGGCCAGGATAGCTGCCGTTCAGATCGGGTCGGACGCCGGGCTGGTCGAAGGCCATCAGATCGCCGGTCACACGGTCGATGACCAGAGGCTTGTTATCGTCGTTGCGCAGGAACAGGCCCGTGGCGTCATCAACCATGACAGGGGCGTTCGTATAGCGCGCAAGGTATTCCAGATCGATCTGCCCTGCCGCCATGAGGCAGTGGATAAGGGACAGGATCAGCAGTCCGTCGGTGCCCGGTGTTATCCCGAACCAGTCGTCCGCCACGGCATTGTAGCCCGACCGGATCGGGTTCACGCCAATCATCCGCGCGCCACGGGCCTTGAGCTTGCCGATTCCCATCTTGATCGGGTTGCTGTCATGATCCTCAGCCACGCCGAACAGGACGAACAGTTTCGTGCGGTCCCAGTCGGGCTGACCGAACTCCCAGAAGGCGCCGCCCATCGTATAGATTCCAGCAGCGGCCATGTTCACCGAACAGAACCCCCCATGCGCGGCATAATTGGGCGTTCCAAAGGCCTGCGCCCAGAAACTGGTGAAGGACTGGGACTGGTCTCTGCCGGTAAAAAATGCCAGCCGCGACGGATCGGTGCGACGGATTTGGCCCAGCCAGTCGCTGGCGGTTCCCAATGCCTCCTCCCATGAGATCTCCTGGAACTGCCCTGACCCGCGTGGACCTGTCCGGCGCAAGGGCGCCCGAAGCCGCGAAGGGGCGTTGATCTGCATGATACCCGCCGACCCCTTGGCACACAGCACGCCACGGTTGACCGGATGATCGCGATTGCCTTCGATATAGGCGACCTTGCCGTCCTTGAGATGCACATTGATCCCGCACCGGCAGGCGCACATGTAGCAGGTGGTCTTCCGGACCTCATCAGAAACTTTCGGGGACAGGTCGATCCGTGGCTGATTCATAACGGGGCGATTCCTTGGGGGTCGGGGATGGAGCAGGCAGGAAGGACAGTGTTTTCGACAGCCTGAAATGACATGGATTGAGCCTGAAGAGCAGTCACGGCAATCATGTAGCGAATATCGTCGGCATCGCAGCCACGGGACAGGTCGTTGGCAGGGCGCGCCAAGCCCTGCAGGATCGGGCCGAGGGCAATGGCGCCCCCGATGCGCTGGGCTATCTTGTAGCCGATGTTTCCGGCGTCGAGATTGGGAAAAACAAAGACATTTGCCCGTCCCGCAATCGGCGAGGCGGAAGCCTTCGTCCGGGCGACGTCGGGGACAAAGGCCGCATCGAACTGCAGCTCTCCGTCGATCAGAAGCTCAGGCGCCCGCGCACGAGCTATACGGGTGGCCGCGGCAACCTTATCGGTCAGCGGGTGTGTGGCGCTGCCATGCGTGGAAAAGGACAGCATGGCCACGCGCGGCTCTTGCGCGCAAAGCTGTCCAAAAGAGGCTGCCGAGGCCAGGGCGATTTCGGCAAGTTGTTCTGCATCGGGATCAACCACGAGGCCCGCGTCGGAAAAGACGCAGGCGCGCCCTTCGCCCGTCGCGCGATCCTGAAATATCATCAGGAAGTAGCTTGAAACAAGCCGGTTCCCCGAAGCGGGTCCGATGATCTGCAAGGCCGCGCGCACGATGTCGGTGGTGGGCAGTACCGCCCCTCCCAGCGTTCCGTCTGCCATTCCGGCGCGCACCATTAGCGCCGCCCGAAGATGCGGCAGCCTTGCCGCCTGCACGGCGTCGCTTGGGCTGATCCCCTTGCTGCGGCGCAGGTGATGGTACAGATCGGCAAGGGGTTCCGTCGCTTGGTCGTCGGCTGGATCAACGATCCGCAGATCCTCGGCCTCCCGCCGCCCCAGATCAGCAAGGCCCTGAGTGATCGGCCCTTTCGGGCCGATCAGGGTAATCCTGGCCAGGCCCTGATCCACCGCCAGCACCGCTGCACGCATGACCCGGATATCCTGACCCTCGGGCAGAACGATGTGGCGGCGCGCGGCGCGGGCACGATCCAGAATGTCTTGCAACAATCTCATGCGGCTGGCTCTCCTGGCTGTTGGTCAGGCGTCTTCGGGCACATGCATGTCGGCGGGATCGATCCCCGCGACCGAAACCGGCTTTTTCATCGCATCCCGGCGGAAGGGTTCGCCAAGTTCCTGGTTGAGCAGCACCTCGATAAAGGTGGTGCGGCGTTCCTTCATCTGCGCATCGATCGCCGAACGAAGCGCCGTGGAGAGTTCCTCCATCGATCGCACCTGCACCCCGTCCACCCCGCAGGCGCGGGCAATATCGGCATAGCAGACCTTCTGCGACAGCTCGGTCCCGACGAAATTGTCGTCAAACCACAATGTGGTATTGCGCTTTTCGGCACCCCACTGATAGTTGCGGAAAATAACCATTGTGATCGCCGGCCAGTCGTCACGCGCGATGGACACCATCTCGTTCATCGAAATTCCGAAGGCACCATCGCCTGCGAAACCGACCACCGGCACGTCCGGGCAGCCGATCTTTGCCCCCAGAATCGCCGGGAACCCATATCCGCAAGGGCCAAAAAGACCTGGCGCGAGGTATTTGCGCCCTTTTTCAAAGGTCGGATAGGCGTTCCCTATCGCACAGTTGTTTCCGATATCGCTGCTGATGATCGCATCTGCGGGCAGGGCTGCCATCACCGCGCGCCAAGCCATGCGGGGGGACATGCGGTCCGCGTCGCGGGCGCGGGCGCGCTGGTTCCAGTCGGTGCCGGGATCATCCTCCTCATGATCGAGGCTCGAAAGCTCCTGCGCCCAGCGCGATCTTGTTTGAGAGATCACCTGACGCCGCTCGTCCCGCTCGGCATCGCCGGCCTCATCGGACAGCCGTGCAAGGATCGCCCGAGCCACCTTGCCCGCATCGCCGACGATCCCCACGCTGACGGGCTTCGTCAGGCCGATCCGGTCGGGATTGATGTCCACCTGGATGATCGCCGCGTCCTTGGGCCAGTAGTCGATGCCGTATCCCGGCAGGGTCGAGAACGGGTTGAGCCGTGTGCCCAGGGCCAGGACCACATCCGCCCTGGCAATCAGTTCCATCGCCGCCTTCGATCCGTTGTAGCCCAGCGGTCCGACCGAAAGCGGATGGCTGCCCGGGAAGGCATCGTTATGCTGATAGCCGCAGCAGACTGGCGCATCGAGCCGTTCGGCCAGCGCACGCGAGTCGTCGATCGCACCGGCCAGCACCACGCCGGCGCCGTTCAGGATGACCGGAAAACGCGCCTTGGAAAGCAGCGCCGCCGCCCTGTCTATCGCAGCCTCTCCGCCGGCCGGACGTTCGAACTCGATGATGTCGGGCAGGCGGATATCGATGACCTGAGTCCAGAAATCGCGCGGGATGTTGATCTGGGCAGGACCCGAGGCACGTTTGGCCTGCAAAATGACACGGTTGAGCACCTCGGCCACGCGCGACGGATCGCGCACCTCCTCCTGATAGGCGACCATGTCCTCCATCAGCGCCATTTGCTCGACTTCCTGGAAGCCGCCCTGCCCGATGGTCTTGTTGGCAGCCTGCGGCGTCACGACCAGAAGCGGCGTATGGTTCCAGTATGCCGTCTTGACCGGCGTCACCAGCGAGGTGATCCCAGGCCCGTTCTGCGCGACCAGCATCGACATGCGGCCCGTCACCCGGCTGTAGCCATCGGCCATCATGCCGGCGTTGCATTCATGCGCGCAATCCCAGAAGGTAATACCCGCTTTCGGAAACAGGTCTGAAATGGGCATCATGGCTGACCCGATGATTCCGAAGGCATGCTGGATGCCGTGCATCTGCAGAACTTTTATGAAGGCCTCTTCGGTGGTCATTTTCATGGTTTCTTCCTTTTCTCAGGCATGCGTCGGCACCAGTCGGAGTAAGCCGACCTGAATCGTGATCAGGGGATAGGGGCGGATCAGGCGGGTTGGCGCCCGATCCGGGATTTCAGCGTCGGCCACAGCGACCACAGGACAAAGACAAAGGCGATGAACAGGATTGTCGCACTGATGGGGCGGGTGAAGAACACGCTGTAATCCTGCCGCGAATTGGCCACCGCAGTCAGGAAATAGCGTTCCGCCAGCGGTCCCAGGATCACCCCCAGCACAAGCGGGGCTGATGGAAAGCCCACTCGTTTCATAGCCCATCCGAGCACGCCGAAGACGAGACAGACATAGACATCAAAGATGTTGTTGCGCACCCCATAGGCCCCGATCAGACTGAGGACCACGATGAAGGCAGCAAGGATCGCAGGCGGCGTGCGCATTAGTGTCGAGAACATCTGGGCGACGCCAAAACCTGCCCCGATCATCAGCACATTGGCGATGATCATGGCGGCGAAGATCGTATACACCATGGAGGGATCCATGATGAACAGCAGAGGTCCGGGGTTGACGCCCTGCAGCATCATCGCTGCAAGCATGATCGCGGTGGCCGCACTGCCCGGGATGCCCAGCGTCAGCAGCGGCACCATGGCCGCGCCGGTTGTGGCGTTCTTGGCCGCCTCGGGGGCGGCAAGGCCAGCCTCGACCCCGGTTCCGAATTCGGCGCCGCGCGGGTTGATCTGCTTTTCAACGCCATAGGCAATCACCGCCCCAGGCGTCGCGCCCGCACCTGGAATGACACCGATCATGCAGCCTATGCCGGTACCCCGCAGGATTGCGCCCTTCACCGCCAGAATGTCGCGCAGACGCACTCGTTCCGGCTTGCCGTCAGTCTTCTTGGGGCGCAGGTCGCGATTGCTGGCAACCAGATCGACAACCTCGCCGATGGCAAACAGGCCTATCATGACCACGACGAAGCGGATGCCGCTTTCCACCTCAGGGATGCCAAAGCTGAACCGCGCCTGTCCATACAGCGGGTCAACGCCCACCGTGCCGATCGCCATTCCGATCAAGAGCGAGATGAGCGTGATTATCGGCTTGTCCTTGGCAATGGCAATCACGCTGACAAGGCCCAGGACCGTTGCGGCAAAAAACTCGGGCTGCGAGAAGCGCATGGCAAAGCTGGCGAAAGGCGCCGACAGAAAGGTAAGCATAAGCGCGCTGACCAGCCCGCCCGTGGCAGAGGCCGTCACCGCGATTGTCAAAGCCCGCTTGACCTGGCCCTTGCGGGTCATCGCATAACCGTCCCAGGTCGAGGGCAGCGATGCAGGCGTGCCCGGAACGTTGATCATGATTGCCGAGATCGATCCGCCGAACACGCCACCGACATAGATCCCGCCCAGAAACAGCATGGCTTGGGTCGCACCCATCGCATAGGTAAAGGGCAGCGCCATCGCCATGGCATTGACGAACGAAATCCCCGGCAATGCACCCGCAATCACCCCGACCAGAAGCCCGACGACCACGGTGATGAAAGCCGCCAGTTCAAAGGCGGACTGAAAACCAGCCAGCAATAAGTTGATGGTTTGCATGATCCCGATCCCCCTAATAGATTCCGATGAACGTCAGCAACCAGACGCTGAAACGTTCAAAGACGCCCACGCCGCGGCTGAGAGGCATCAGGGCAAGGCCCATGAACATCCACAAAAGCGCGACGGTGCCGATCGTTGGAACCAGGGTCAGGACCAAGGGATGGCGCTGCCCGCCGTAGAGGCACCACACCAGCAGAAAAAGTCCCGTGGCCAGTGCAAACCCGATCACCGGCAACAGCCAACCGAAAGCGATGACAAGCCCGATCCCGCCAAGAGCCTTGCCGTATCGGTATGTTTCTTCTTCGGCAGGCGCCTCAAGGCTACTGGTGCGTTCAGATCTGGCCAGAGCGCGTATCTCCAGCAACAGCCACAGGGCGGAAAACGCCGCCAGAGCGAAAAGGATCGCCCCCGGCCAAGCCCCGGGCCCCAACCCCGGCATGGGCTGTTCACGGACGGTTTCAAACATGAATGCCGGCAGCAGGACCGATGCCAGCAAGAGCATACCGGCCAGCATTGCGGGAACCAGACGCGGAACCGTCGAAAGGCCCGTTCCCGCAGCACCGCTCGGGGCAAGGTCAGTTTGTGTCTTGTCAACCATGGCCATGATGCCCCTGCCTCAACTGTTCAGCTGATCAGCAACCAACTGAAAGAAGTCGGTGATCATCGTCTGGGCAGCATCACCCGTGACAGGTTCGATGCAGCTGTAGGTAGAGGCGCAGAAATCCTGCCATTCCGGCGATGCTACGGCCCCGGAAACGGCGTCTTCAAGGATGCCTACAATTTCGGCCGGGGTATCGGCATGCACGGCGATGGTGCGGAAATTATCGAGTCCCGAGATATCGTGGCCGAGTTCGGCCGCGGTGGGCACATCGGGGAAAGCAGGATGGCGTTCCTGGGAAAACACGACCAGCGGCTTGAGCTGGCCAGCCTCGAGAAACTGCGCAACATCGCCCGGCTCCTCGTAGAGAACAGCCGTATGTCCGCCTATCGGCGAAGCATAGCGTTCGCCCGGCGCCTGAAAGGGCACGTTCTCCATTTGAACGCCGCCTTTTGCCAGCAGCTTCAGCGTAACATCGTCCTGGGTGCCATAGCCCGAGGTCGCCACGGTCAGTTGCCCCGGGTTGGACTGGGCATGTTCGAACAGGGCTTCGGCAGTTTGATAGGGGCTGTTGGCGGCGACAAAAAGGAACGAGGGCGAATTCTGCACCACCGAGATGATGCGGAAATCCTCGGGCTTGCTGTCGCCCAGGCCAGAAGCCCAGGACGCGACCGTCAACGAGATCAGCGTGCCGACCGTATAGCCATCGGCCGGATTCGTGCGCAAACGCGTCAATCCGGCATTCCCCGAGGCACCAGCGACATTCGATACCGGCAAGGACACGCCAAGCGAACTCTCCATGAGGCGCGCCATCTGCCGACCCATCAGGTCAGCGCCGCCGCCCGGCCCGAAGGTGACCACCATTTCGATCGGACGCTGGGGATAGTCCTGCGCAGCGGCAATGCTGGCCGAAAAAATCATTGCCGAGGCCGCGAAACCAGCCTTCGCATATTCCAGTACAACAGTCGGGGTCATTGATTTCTCCTCCCATCATGACCATGCCTTTCGTCAAATCCTGCCCCGCTCCTCCCAAAGCGAGGCAGACTTCGGCGTCATTCCGTCATTTGCGCCAGCCGCAGGCGTTGAATCTTGCCCGAGGGTCCCTTGGGCAGTTCGTCCATCACATGTATGATGTCTGGCGACTTGAACTTGCCGAGCTTTCGTTCGCAAAGCTGTGTCAGTTCCTCGATGCTGAGGTTTGATCCCTGGCGCAGGGCCACAGCCGCCTCGACTCTTTCGCCATAGCGGGCGCAGCGACGGGCAAAGGCCGCAGCCTCGATGACATCGGGATGGGCGTAAAGGGCTTCGTCCACTTCACGCGGAGCTATGTTCTCGCCGCCTTTGATGATAAGTTCCTTCAGGCGACCGGTAACAAAGACATAGCCGTCTGCGTCCTTTCGCCCCAGATCGCCGGTTTTCAGCCAGCCATCGGCAGTCAATGCCGCAGCCGTGGCCTCGGGGTTGTTCAGATAGCCGCGCATCACATTGGGCCCGCGCACGGCGATTTCCCCTTCGATGTCAGGCGGAAGCGGAACCATGTCTTCCGACACGATGGCGACCTCGTTGCCGACGGCCACGCCCGGAGAGCCGATTTTACGCAAGCCTGGTGGCAGCGGGTTGGACAGGATCTGGGCCGCGGTTTCCGTCAAACCCATGGTTTCCACGATCGGAATGCCAAAGCGCTGCTCGAACGCCGTCTGAACGTCGATCGCAAGGGCTGCGGATGCGGACCGGCCGAAGCGGATTCTTTGCCGAGTTGTCTCCTCGGGATCGCGTTCGCCGTGCAGAAGATGAGATATGATTGTGGGAACCACGGAAAACCAGGTCACGCCATAGGACTCGCACAAGGGCCAGAACTGTCCCACCGAGAACCGTTCACAGATCACCACCGAGCCCCCTGAAACCAAAGGGCCCATGATCGTCACGCACAGGCCGTTGATGTGGTAGATCGGCAAGACACACATCGCTCGATCACCGGGAACCAGCGCGTGGGCACACGCGGTCGTCCAACCCCCGGCGAGCAGGCTCGAATGGCTGTGCACAACCCCCTTCGGGCGTCCGGTCGTGCCAGAGGTGTACATCAGCAGCGCGTCATCGTCCGGCCCGCACGGATGCAGGTCGGCACCGGCCAGCCCTTCGGGCCAGGAAAACCCCTCGCAGGCGGTGATGGCCACCGGGGGGGCGGTGTTCTCGGCCAGCGCTGCGTCCAGAAGCTCACGCCTTGTTGCAGCGACCAGCACGACCCGGCTGCCTGAATGCCCCAGGGCATAGCCGATCGCGTCGGCACCGGCGACAAGATTGATCATCGTGGCCCGGAAACCGCCATAAAGGGCACCAAACAGGCCAAGCACCGCATCGCGCCCGTTTGGCATCATCAGGGCGACGCTTTCGCCGCGACGGATGCCCATGCCAGTCAGGTTCGCGGCGATCGTGGCGGCACCTGCACGCAACTCGGCCCAGGTAATTTCGCTGGCATCCTCGGCAAACAGATGGCTGGTCCGGTTGCCCTCCGTATCAGCGCGGTGGTCCAGCCAATCCCGGACGGTGCCTGAGGGCGGATCGAAAAGATCGAACCTCATCTCCCGGCCTCCGTCCAATAGCCTGCAAAGATGTCCTCGAGTGCGGGTTCCTGGGGTGCGATGGGACGGACGATCCTGGTGCGCTGAAGATAGTGACGCCAGTGAAGGTTGGCGTCGATCGAGTTTCCGCCCCAGGTGCCGCATCCCATCGACAACGAAAAAGGCAATCCGTTGTCAAACGCCCCGCCGGTGGCAAAGCAATGCGCCTGGTTGACGATGACGCGGCATACGGGCAGGTGCCGGCCCAGAGCCACCGGCCGGTCCGCATCGGCGGTATGCAGGCCGATGGAATGGCCTGCCCCTTGGTATTGCAGGATGCGCTTGGCGAGTTCGGCTGCATGATCGAAATCCCGCGCACGATAGAGCGCAACGACCCGGCTTAGTTTTTCCCCCGACAAGGGATGATCCGGCCCGATGCCGTCGGTTTCCACTGCAATGAACCGGGTTCCGCCTGGGACGAGTTCGGACAACCCAAGCTTTTCTATCATCACCTCGGCATCCTTGGCGATGATGTCGCGATTCAGGTGGCCGTCGGGCCAGAGACGGGCGACGACGCCATCAGCCTGAGACGCCTGAATCGTGGCGCAGCCCTCTGCCGCCAAGGCATCCAGAAAGGTGTCATAGACTGCATCAAGAACGATCAGTTCATTCTCGGACGAGCACGAGGTGGCGTTGTCGAAGGTCTTGGAGGCGGCGATCTTGTGGGCGGCGGCGGCCAAGTCCGCGGTTTCGTCCACAATGACCGCAACATTCCCTGCCCCCACGCCGATCGCGGGGGTTCCGCTTTCATAGGCACGGCGCACGTTGTCCTGGCTGCCTGTAACGATCACAAGATCCGCTGTTTCAAGCAGGCGCTGCGTCTTGGCTTTGGTGCCAGGCGCGGGGATCATCTGCACCAGATCCTTGTCTTCGCCGATCTTGTCGAACTCTGCGTGGATAAAGGCAATCAGCGCCGCACAGCATTCGATTCCCTTCGGCGACGGCGAAAGGATGATCGCATTGCCACATTTCAGCGCGTTGATGATGTTGTTCGCCGGGGTGGCGGCAGGATTGGTCGAGGGCACCACCGCGCCGATCACCCCCAAGGGCCGTGCGATTTCAGTGATCCCCGTACCCGGATCTTCGGGCAGTATTCCGAAAGTCTGGATCCCCTGGATGTCGCGCATCAGGCCCAAGGTCTTGCGATGGTTCTTGGTGATCTTGTCGGCCACGTTGCCCAGACCCGTGGTCCGCACGGCAAGTTCGGCCAGTTGGCGATTGCGGTCCGGCTCCATGATCGCCCAAGCTGCGGCCTGAGCGGCAAGATCATAGCGGCGCTGACTGCCGCCGGCCTCGTATCCGGCCTGCGCGGCCCGAGCCCGCGCCATGATCATATCGACCGAAAGAATATCGTTGGAGATGTTCATATCCGTTACTGTTTTCCGCTTGGGCCCGACAGTCCGGGCAATGCAAGGCAAACGACAGACATCTGGCGAATTTTCCCTGACCGGCAGGGAACGACCGATTGCCTCTTCACAATTTAACGATAAGGAATGAAAATAGTGATGCAAATGTTTTCATGATAAATATGAGATGGCATGAAAAATGGTTAAAAAAGAAAATCTTAAGCCCGATATTGTTTCCGTAGCAAAGCTTGCAGGGGTCTCTGTGGCTACGGTTTCTCGGGTCATGAACCACCCTGACTTGGTTCAGCCATCGACCCGCAAGAAGGTAGAGCAGGCGATTCGGAAATGCGGTTACATCCGGAACCGCGCCGCCCAGACGATCCACGGCAGACGCAGTGCGACCATTGGTCTGGTGGTGCCGACATTGGCGTATACGATCTTCGCCGAACTCGTACAGGCATTCAACGACACCGTGACAGACAGCGGATTTACGCTGCTTCTGGCATCGCACGGCTATGATCTTGCCGCGGAATATCAACTGGTCCGAAAGCTGCTGGAACACCGCGTGGATGCGCTTGCCCTGATCGGGCTTGATCACGGCCAGGACACTTATCGCGTCCTGCGGGAACAAGGCGTGCCGGTTCTGGCCATATGGAATTATGCTGCGAATTCAGAGATATCGTGCATCGGCGTGGACAATGCCGAGGCTGGCCGGCTGGCCGCGAACCACCTGCTCATGCTGGGGCACAGGTCGATTGGCACGGTCTTTCCCGCCCTGGAGGACAACGACCGGGCACGGGCCCGGAAATCATCGGCGATGGATCGCTTCATGTCGCTTGATGCGGAACTTCGCCCGGAATGGCAGCGCCAGACCCCCTACAGCATCGCAGAAGCAAAGGTGGCCTGCCTTGACTTGCTGGACCGGGCAGAACGGCCAACCGCGCTTTTATGCGGCAATGATGTCATCGCGCAGGGGGCGATCTTTTCAGCCCTCAGGCTGGGTCTTTCGGTGCCCAGGGATGTTTCGATCATCGGTATCGGCGACTTTGCCGGATCCGCAGAATTAGAACCAGGGCTGACCACCGTGCGGATCCCCGCCAACCGCATCGGGACCGCTGCCGCCCGGCAACTGATCAAGGCCGTGGACAATGCGGCTGATGGCGCGTTGCTGGGCACCCGGTTCGAATGTGAACTCGTCATGCGCGGCACCACGATCACCGCGCGCCCCGGTTGAAGCAATGCTCACCCGGCAGCGCCCTTTGGACAGCCGCGCATGACGGCAAAGCGATCCACGCTCGCAGGCATCCGGACCTGGGATGCATAATCCGCCAGACACACCGTGGCAGGCTCTCGGGGTTTCGAGATCCCTTGAGCCTGCCGTGGTGGCCGTCGGTGCCCACGGGCAGAGGAGTTTACGCCGCCCGGATGAGAATCACGGCCGCGACACCTGGTGCTTGTCGCAGGGAAAATATCCCCGCCGCCCTAGAACGCCCCGCCATCAACCTTTGCGGCCTTGGCAGGGCCTCCAGCCTCAAGGATGATCAGCAGAAACTGCAAGCCCAGCACCGAAAAACCCAAGGGGATCAGGGCATAGGGGATCCACATCGGGGTGCCGAAGCTGCTCGAGACACGCTCGCCATAGGCATAGGCGTCATGCGACATCAGCACGCCGCGCCATGTCAGGGCAGCGCAGAAGACCACGCCGACCAAGCCCACGATCACGCCCAGAACCCGCTGCACGGCGGGCGAGGCCAGTTCGGCCATGACGCCGATGCCGATCTGTTCGCCCCGTCTCAGGGTCTCGGATGCGGGAACCAGGGCCAGATAGACCAGCAGGAAGGCGTTGACCTCCATGCTCCAACTGGTCGCGCGGGCGAAGAAGTACCGCATCAGGGCATCATAGCCGATGGTCACCATGATGAAGGCCAGCGCCAGGGCGCCGCCCGCATGAAGCAGCAGCGACACCCCGTGCACAAGCCGATCCAGCGATCGCATGGCCTCAGGCCTCCTGACCCAGGGCCAGGTCGATGGCCTGCTGGCCGATCTCGGCGCCGACCTCCTTCAGCCAGATTTCCCTGACATCCGCGTTGATGGCGTCGAATTCGGCCAGCTCGTCAGGGGTTGGATCGACAATCTCGATACCCGCCTCGCGGAAGGCCGGCCAGTACTGGCCCTCGAAGTAATCCTCGTTGGCGACCCGCGCGCTGTCGGCATCGAACCATTCAGCTGCTTCCGTCAGGGCCGCGCGCGCCTCCTCGGGAAGCGATTCCCACCGCTGGGTGGTCATGAAGGCGCCGATGGCAAATCCCGTCACCGGCAGGCGATAGGCGTACTTGACCTGTTCCTGCACGCTGCGCCCGTTGATGGTCGAGATGTTGGCCACGGCCGCATCCACCGTGCCGCGCTCCAGCGCGATATAGAGTTCCGAGGACGGCACACGCACCGGTGCCGCGCCGAAATGTTCCAGCGCGGCCGATGCCTCGAAGGACACCAGACGCACTTTCTTGCCCTCGATGTCGGCCAGAGAGGTGATCGGCGCGCTTTCGATGCTCCAGACGTATTCCGGCTCCATGATGCCGCCGCCCAGGGACAGGCAGGTCAGGCCCTGCTTGGCCAGCTCGGCCTGGATCAGGGCGAAGAGCGGCCCATCGCGGCGCAGGCGGTCGGGGTTTTCGTAAAGCGGCCCGACCACGCCCGGCAGGCCCAGCACCCCCAGGATCGGCAGCGAGCGGGTGATGTAAGAGGTCGTGTGGAACATGAAATCGACCGTTCCGGAGCGCAGCGCCGGCAACTGTTCATCCGCCGACACCAGGCGCGCGCTGTCGTGATAGTCGATGCTGACCGGGCCGTCCTGCGCCTCGTTGACCCGGTCCACGAAGCCTTGCGAGCCATAGGCAAGGTCCGCATAGGATGGCGGAAGATAGCTGACGGCGGTCAGCACCTCGGCCGCGCGGGCGGTCTTGGGCCAGCCCGCCACCGACAAGGCGCCGATGGTGGCCGCGCCGCTCAGGAAAGTGCGTCTTGTGGTCATGTCGTTTCCTCCCAGGTGAACATTCGGATCGTGTGGTCAGCCCGCCAGCCCCGGCAGCCACAATGCCAGTCCCGGTATCAGGACGAACAATGTCAGGACGGCGAATTGCAGAATGACGAAGGGCAGCACGCTGCGGATGATCGTTTCGATCGGCAGGACGGGTGCCACGGCCTTCAATGTGTACAGGTTCAGCCCCACGGGCGGGGTGATCACCGCCATTTCCAGGTTCATCACCAGGATGATGCCGAACCACAGCGGATCATAGCCAAGCGTCGTGACCAGCGGCAGCAGGATCGGCGTGGTGACCACGATCAGCGAGACCGCGTCCAGCAGCATCCCCAGCAGCAGCAGCGCCACCATGACCAGCATCAGGATGGCAAAGGGTGCCAGGCCGGTCTGGGTCAGGGCCTGGGACACGGCATCGGGCAGCCGGATCAGGTTCAGGTAATCGCCAAAGATCCGGGCGCAGCCCATGATCAGCAGGATCGAGCCCGAAATGCGCGCGCTGGAGGCCAGGATGTCCCACAGCCGCGCCCAGGTCAGGGTGCGAAAGATCACTCCCGCCAGGAACATCGCGCCCAATGCCCCGAAGGCCCCCGCCTCGCTGGGGGTGGCGACCCCGGTATAGATGACGCCCAGAACCACGATCACCAGCAGCCCGGCGTGCCACAGACTGCCCAGCGACCGCAGCCGCGCGCCCCAGTCGGGCGGGCCTTCGTGTTCCAGCGGCGCCTCGGACGGGTTCAGCGTCGCGCGGATCCAGATATACACTGCCAACACGAAGGCCAGCATCAGCCCCGGAACGATGCCGCCGATGAACAGGTCGGACACCGACACGCCCGACACCGCGCCGTAGATGATTAGCGGCACGCTGGGGGGAATCAGCATCGCCAGTGCACCGGAACTGACCACCGATCCCGCCGCCAGCCGCTGCGAATAGCCGCGCGCCAGCATTTGCGGCACCGCGATCGAGCCGATGGCCGCGACCCCGGCGATCGAGACGCCCGAGACCGCGCCGAACATGGTCGAGGCGCCTACCGTGGCCACCGCCAGCCCGCCGCGCACGCGGCTGAACCACAGGGCCGCCGCGCGGTACAGGTTCTCGCCCACCGGCGTGGCCGACAGGAAGTTGCCCATCAGGACGAACAGCGGCAGGGCGAGAAGCTCGAAGCTGTTCAGTTGCGCGAAAAGCGAGGTCGGTCCGAAGAACAGCGCCATGGCCCCCCGCGCCATGTAGAGGCCCAGCATCCCGGCAGCCCCCAGGGCCAGGAAGATGGGGGCCCCGATGCCGATCAGGCCCAGCAGGACGACGACGACGATGATGGGTTCGATCATGATGCAGCCCTTTCCCCAAACCATCCGGCCCGGCTCAACTGACCGGTAATCTTGTCGGGAACGCGCCCGGCCAGATCCTCGACCAGGGCCGACAGGCGGTCGTGGTCCAGCCCCGTCGCGATCCCCTCGCGCTGCATCAGGTAATTCACGTCCTCAGTGGCGATGTTGCCGGTGGCGCGCGGCGCAAAGGGGCAGCCCCCCAGGCCCCCGATCGAGGCATCGACAACCGTCGCGCCCAGTTCCAGCGCCGCCGACAGGTTGGCATAGCCGGTGTTGCGGGTGTTGTGCAGATGAACCCCCCAGGGGCGGCCCTGCAGCGTGGGGGCCACGTGGCGGTGCAAGCGGCGGATGTCGCCCGGCACGGCAACCCCGATCGTGTCGGCCAGCACGATCCTGTCCGCGCCCGCCGCGACCAGGGCGGCGACCATGCCGGCCACGCGGTCGGGGGGCACCTCGCCCTCGAACGGGCAGCCATAGGCGGTGGCCACCACCGCCGTGATGTCGCGCCCCGCACCCCGCGCCGCTTCGGCCGCACGGGCGAATTCGGCGACACTGTCCTCGGACGACATGCCCTGGTTGCGCCGGCAAAACGTGTCCGAGGCCACGACGGCAAATCGCAGGCCCTGGACGCGCGTGGCCAGCGCGCGCTCGGCCCCGCGCAGGTTCAGGACCAGCGCGGACAGGTGAACTCCGGGCAGCTCGGGCAGGCCTGCAAGCACCTCCTCGGCGCCCGCCATCTGGGGGACACGGGACGGGCTGACCATGCTGACCGCCTCGATGCTGCGCAACCCGGCCGCAGCCAGCCCGGCGATCAGGCGGATGCGTTCCTCGACCGGGAAGGTCAGCGGCAGGTTCTGTAGCCCGTCGCGCGGGCCCACTTCGCAGATCGTCACCATCAGATCACCCCGTCGGCTTTCAGCCGTGCCAGATCGTCCGCCCTCAGGCCCAAATCTCCGTAAACCTGCGCGTTGCTGGCGCCGATTGCCTGGGGCCCCAGCCAGGCGATGTCGCCCGGGGTCCGCGACAGGACCGGGAACACGCCCGGCACGGTGATGGTGCCGAAGTCGGGGTCCTCGATGTCGCGCACCATGCCGCGTTCGCGGAAATGCGGATCGGCCACCACCTCGGCGATGGAGTTGATCGGCCCGTAAACCACGTCATGCGCCTCCAGCCGGGCGGTCAGTTCCTGCAGGGGCAGCGACCGCGTCCAGTCCGCGATCATCGCGTCCAGTTCGGCGGCGTTCTCTCCGCGCACCTGATGGCCGGAGAAACGGGGGTCATCGGCCAAGTCGGGCCGGTCCATCGCGCGCGCCAGGCGGCGGAACATCGCGTCCACATTCGCGGCGATCACGATCCACGTGCCCTCGGCCGAGGGATAGATGTTGGACGGCGCGATCTTGTCCAGCCCCGATCCCGAGGGCTGTCGCACATGGCCGGTCTTGGAATATTCGGTGACGCAGCTTTCCAGCATGGCAAAACAGCTTTCGGTGATGGCCGCATCGACCACCTGCCCGCGCCCGTCGGTGCGGTCGCGGTGCCACAGCGCCATCATCATCCCCTCGAACGCGAACAGTGCCGTCAGCGTATCGCCCAGAGAGATGCCATAGCGCGGCGGCGGCATGTCGGGATAGCCGTTGATATAGCGCATCCCCGACATCGCCTCTCCGACCGAGGCAAAGCCCGGCCGCCCCGCATAGGGCCCGGTCTGGCCGAATCCCGATACCCGCACGATCACCAGGCGCGGGTTGATGGCGTGCAGTTCGGCCGGGCTCATCCCCCATTTTTCCAGCGTGCCGGGCTTGAAGTTCTCGATCAGGACATCGGCATCGGTCAGCAGCCGGCGCACCAGATCCTGGCCGCGCGGATCGCGCAGGTTGGCCGAAACCGAGCGCTTGTTGCGCGCCATGATCGGCCACCACAGCGTGCGCCCCTCGTGGCGGTTGCGACCCCAGTCGCGGATCGGATCGCCTTGGCCCGGAGCCTCGACCTTGATCACATCGGCCCCGAAATCGGCGCAGCGGGTCCCGACGAATGGCCCGGCCAGCAACTGCCCCATCTCGATGACGCGCAAGCCCCGAAGGGGCCCGAAACCTGACGGTTCGGGTTCAGTCATGTCTTGTCGTCCTCCCTGCCGCGCGATGCGCGACCTCCTCATTGGATACAATCCAATGCCGCCCCGGGATCGCAGGCAAGTTATTTCTGTCAATCAGAACAATCGTCCGATAAATTGTATCAAAACCCGGAGGGGATCGTGACCGGCAGACCCGACAGCGCGGCCGAGCGCGCCTATCGCGTCCTGCGCCAGGCGGCGCTGGATGGGCGGCTTCCCACCGACCGCAAGGTGACCGAGGACGGGCTGGCGCGGATGCTGGGCCTGTCGCGTACGCCGGTGCGCGCCGCGGTGGGCCGCCTGCTTCTTGAGGGGCTTTTGCAGCGGCGCGCCGGCCACGGGCTGTGGTGCGTTCTGCCCACGCGCGCCGCGATGCAAGAGATATTCGACATTCGCGTGCGGCTGGAATCCTATGCTGCGGCCCGCGCGGCCGAACGCGCCAGCACCGCTCAGCGCGACGCGCTGACCGCATCGGCGCATCGCATGTCAGATCTGGTTGCGCTTCTGCGTGGCGGTCCGGACCCCGAGATCGTCCGCCGCATCCACGAGGAGAACGCCCTGTTCCATGGCGTCATCATGCAGGCCGCCGCCGCCCCGCGGCTGGAACGACTGCTCAGTTCCACCGTGGACCTGGCCTTCGTCAGCCTGACGCTGCAGCGCTACAGCCTGCGCCAGCGTGTCCGCTCGGCCGGGCACCACCACGAGATCGCCGAGGGCATCTCGGCCGGGATGTCAGATTGGGCCAGCCGATGCATGGAGGCGCATATTCTTTCTGCCGCCGCGACGTTTCTTCAGCAACCGACCGGAGATGCCCCGACAGAGACGTGATCGGCTCTTTTTCACCCAGGCAACACCTGCCTGAGCCACGCATGTCACGCGCCGAAAGCCTTGAAGCCGGAACGGACGCGCGAGTTGGGTCGCGGGATGTGCGCGGATGGGGTAGGAGGGCTGGCCATATTCTCGATAATGGCGCGGACTTTCAGGCGGCAGGTTACTGGGCACCCAGTTGCTACGTGCACTTTCCTTGACTGCACATCTGCTCTATCCCCCAAAATGACCACAACCAACAAGGCGGACGCAATGTCCTTTGAATATTCCGTCATTCCCGCCCCGACGCGTGGAGAAAAGGCCAAGGACGCCAAGACCCCCGGCAGCCGCTATGCCTTGGCCCTAACCTCGGAACTGAACCGCATGGCGCGCGAGGGATGGGAGTATGTCCGAGCCGACGTGCTGCCCAGCGAGGAGCGCAGCGGGCTGACCGGTCGCAGCACCGTGTATCACAACCTGCTGGTCTTCCGCCGCCCTTTGGCGGCATCTGCGGCCGATACGGCATTGCGGCAGCCTCAGCCCGAATATGCGGTGGCCGCCTCGCCCATGCGCGAACCCCAGCCGGTTCCCGACCTGCCCCGCGCCGCAGCGCCGCAACCCGGCGACCTGCCTATCGGAACGCCTGCGGTCCCACCGGCGGCGGACACCGAGGCGACCCCGCCCGCGCCTCGGACCGCCCCCCTGCAGCCCTGATCAGGCTGCGCAGGCCCGAAGCTGCGGCGCGAAAGGCTGCACCGTCATCGTATCCCGGTCGAACACGCAGAAACTGTCAGGCGGAACCTCGGACCAGTCGTTTTCCTCGGTTTCCAGCGGCTCTGACACCACCGCCCTTCCTTGCCGGCGTTCGGACCAGCGGTGATACAGGCTGGGCGCCTGATCGTCGCTGGCATGGCGGATCGCATACAGCCTTCTGCCATCGGAAAAGGCGCAGGTCGCGCGAACAAAGGGCGCGCAGCCCCGCCGCATGGCCAGATCGGTCAGCCGCGCGACGGCCCGTTCCATGGCGCCTTTGGGATCGTGTTCCAGCCCTTCGCCCAAGGCGATCAGGAACAGCGCCTCGCTGTCCGTGGCCCCCCGGCGGCTGGGATAGAGCGCGTCGGGAATCATCGCGTCGGCATCGCGGCGATAGGTATCATACCCCCCGAACTGCCCGTTGTGCATAAAGCTCCACCGGCCCGACGCGAAGGGATGGCAGTTGTTCCGGCTGGTCGCGGTGCCGGTGGAGGCGCGCACATGCGCCATGAACAGCCCCGAGCGGACCTGCGCCACCAGACTGTGCAGGTTGGGATCCGACCAGGCGGGCAACACATCGCGATAGAGCCCCGGCTCGGGCCGCTCTCCGTACCAGGCCAGCCCGAAGCCGTCGGCATTGACCGGCGTGTGGCAACGCCGTGCGCCCTGGCTCTGCCGGATCAGCGAATGATCCGGGCGGCTGACGATATCCTCGAGGAAAATCGGTTGGCCCACATAGGCGGCCCAACGACACATGATCCTGCCCCTTCGTGTTTGACGTCTTTGCGACAGAACTACCACGAATGGATGAAGAATATAGCCTATTCCGCAGGGGGCGCCGTTTCCTCGACGATCACAAGGTCGCGTTCGGACGCGCCTTTGGCATGGGCAAGCGCCGCCTGATATTCACTGCTTTCGTAACAGGCAACGGCGGCCTCGAAACTGGGAAAGCGGGCCACCACGTTGCGGGGCCGTTCCTGCCCTTCCATCTGCCGGTAACGCCCGCCCCGTGCCAGGAAAACCCCGCCATGCGCGGCAACGGCCGGTCCGGCGGCCTGGGCGTACCGGCCATAGGCCTCGGGGTCGGTGACGGTCACATGGGCAATCCAGAGCGCGGTCATGCGGTTTCCTCGATCAGTTTCTCGACACGGGCGATGGCGTCATCGGCGGCGGCCAGGCTGGGCGCCCCGCCCTGGGCGCGGTCCGGCCGTCCGCCGCCGCCCTTGCCCCCCAATGCGGCGGTCGCGGTCTGCACCAGCGTCACCGCACTGATGCGGTCCACCAGATCGGCCGTCACCCCGGCGGCGACCGTGGCCTTGCCCTCGGTTTCGGCCAGCACCAGAACGGCGCCGCTGCCAAGCTGCGCCTTCATGTTGTCCACAAGCGCGCCCAGCTCTTTGCCGCCGACGCCGTCGATCCTGCGGCCGATGAACTTGACGCCGTTGATGTCCTTGACGGTTTCAGCATCACCGGCGCCGCCCATGGCAAGCTGCCGTTTCAGGTGGGCCACCTCGTTCGCCAGGGCCTTGCGCTCGTCGGCAAGCGCCTTGACGCGGCTCACCACCTCCCCGGCCTGCGCCTTCAGAAGACCGGCAATCTCTGACACCTGACTGTCGGCACGGCGCAGATGCGCCAAGGCCGCCTGTCCGGTCAGCGCTTCGATCCGCCGCACTCCGGCGCTGCTGGCACTGTCCCCCAGCACGACAAAGGCGCCGATATCGCCCGTGCGGGCCACATGGGTGCCGCCGCACAATTCCAGCGAATAGGTCTGCCCGTCGGCGCCCTTGCCGCTGTCGGCAAGCCGCCCCATCGAGACGACCCGAACCTCGTCGCCGTATTTTTCGCCGAACAGGGCCTGAGCGCCCAGGGCCCGGGCATCGTCGGGGGTCATGATACGCGTTTCGACCGGGCTGTTCTGGCGAATGAAATCATTCACCTCGGCTTCGATGCGCGCCAGTTCCGCAGGGGAAACCGCCTGACTGTGGCTGAAATCGAACCGCAGCCGTTCCGCGGCGTTCAGGCTGCCGCGCTGCGCGACATGCGGACCCAGCGCCTGTCGCAGCGCCTCGTGCAGCAGATGCGTCGCGGAATGATTCGCCCGGATGGCGCCACGGCGCACATGATCCACCGACAGGGTTGCGCCCTGCCCCGGCCGGATGGTGCCGGTCGTGATTTCGGCCATGTGCAGAAAGACGCCCGCGATCCGCCGGGTGTCGGTCACGCGGGCAATCCCGGTTTCGGTGCGGATCTGGCCGGTATCGCCTACCTGACCGCCCGCCTCGGCATAAAAGGGCGTCTGGTTGACGACAAGGGCTGTGGTCTGGCCTGCGGTTGCCTCGGGGGCCTCGGCGCCATTCGCGACGATGGCCAGAACCTGCCCTTCGGCTTCTTCGGTATCATAGCCCAGGAACTCGGTCGCGCCGTGCCGTTCGGCAAGCTCGAACCAGATGGCGGCATCGCGGGATTCCCCGGACCCTGCCCAGGCTGCACGCGCCCTGGCCTTCTGTTCAGCCATTGCGGCATCAAAGCCGGCGGTATCCACCGACCGGCCCTGTTCGCGCAGCGCATCCTGCGTCAGATCCAGGGGAAAGCCGTAAGTGTCATAGAGCTTGAAGGCCGTATCGCCCGGCAGGTTCGCACCCTCCGGCAGCTTTGCCAGCTCGTCCTCCAGCAGCCGCAGGCCCCGGTCCAGGGTCTGGCGGAACCGGGCCTCCTCGCTGCGCAGGGTTTCCTGGATCAGGGGCTGCGCGCGGGTCAGTTCGGGATAGGCCGCGCCCATCTGCCGGACCAGGGCGGGCACCAGCTTGTGCATGACCGGATCCTGGGCGCCCAGCATATGCGCGTGCCGCATCGCCCGGCGCATGATCCGCCGCAGCACGTATCCGCGCCCTTCGTTGCTGGGCATCACCCCGTCCGCGATCAGAAAGCTGGTGGACCGCAGATGGTCGGCGATGACGCGGTGATGAACCTTGCCCGGCCCGTCGGGATCGGCATTGGTCGCATGGGCCGACGCCTCGATCAGCGACCGCATCAGATCGGTGTCATAGTTGTCGTGCTTGCCCTGCAACAGCGCGCCGATCCGTTCCAGCCCCATGCCGGTGTCGATGGACTGCATGTCCAGCGCGCGCATTGACCCGTCCTCGAACTGCTCGTTCTGCATGAAGACAAGGTTCCAGATCTCGATGAAGCGGTCGCCGTCCTCCTCGGCCGAGCCCGGAGGGCCGCCCCAGATGTGATCGCCATGATCATAGAAGATTTCCGTGCAGGGACCGCAGGGACCGGTCGGACCCATCTGCCAGAAATTATCGCTGGTCGGGATGCGGATGATCCGGTCGTCCGGCAGGCCCGCGACCTTTTTCCAGATGTTCACCGCCTCGTCATCGGTATGATAGACCGTCACCAGCAGCTTGTCCTTGGGGATGCCGAAATCCCTGGTCAGCAATTCCCAGGCAAAGGGAATGGCGCCTTCCTTGAAATAATCGCCAAAGCTGAAATTGCCCAGCATCTCGAAAAAGGTATGGTGGCGCGCGGTATAGCCCACATTGTCCAGGTCGTTGTGCTTGCCGCCCGCGCGCACGCATTTCTGCGCGGTGGTCGCCCGCTTGTAGTCGCGCGTCTCCACCCCGGTGAACAGGTTCTTGAACTGCACCATGCCCGAGTTGGTGAACATCAGCGTGGGATCGTTGCGCGGCACCAGGGGGGACGACTCGACGATGCGGTGACCGTTGCGCTCGAAAAAGGTCAGGAAGGTCGAGCGGATGTCGTTCAGGCTGGGCATGGGCAGGGCCTTCATGGCTGGATTGCAAACCGGACGCGACCGGGCTGGCTTGGTCTACCCGGCACGTCGTTCCCTGTCCAGCAATGCCAGATCATGGCCGCATGAACGGAACAACTTTCATCAACATCGGTTACCTCCCCTCAAAACGGAGATTCACATGTTCAAATTCATTGGCGGCACCATCGGCATCATTTTTCTTATCGGCCTGCTTGTCGTCATCGGGATACTGTCCCTGATCTTTTGAAGCAGCCCTGAACAGGCAAAGGGCGCAGCCTGCGCCGCGCCCTTGCAAGGTTCATGGACCCTTTTTATTCCTCGGTCAGGCTGTCGTCATCGGTTTCGCCACCCGCGACGGCGAATTCCAGGCCGTGGCTGGCACGGATCTTGTCCTCGATTGCCATGGCCTTGTCGGGATTGTCGCGCAGGAACTGCTTGGCATTCTCGCGCCCCTGGCCGATGCGCTCATCACCATAGGAATACCAGGCCCCCGACTTCTCGACCACGCCGGCCTTGACACCCAGATCGATCAACTCACCGACCTTGCTGATGCCTTCGCCATACATGATGTCGAATTCCACCTGCCGGAAGGGCGGCGCGACCTTGTTCTTGACGACCTTGACGCGGGTGGCATTGCCGATCACTTCGTCCCGGTCCTTGACCGCGCCGGTGCGGCGGATATCCAGACGGACCGAGGCATAGAATTTCAGCGCATTGCCGCCCGTGGTGGTTTCCGGGTTGCCGAACATCACCCCGATCTTCATGCGGATCTGGTTGATGAAGATCACCATGCAGTTCGAACGGCCGATGCTGGCGGTCAGCTTGCGCATCGCCTGGCTCATCAGGCGGGCCTGGCTGCCCATCTGCATGTCGCCCATGTCGCCCTCGATTTCCGACTTGGGCGTCAGCGCCGCGACCGAGTCGACAACCACCAGGCTGACCGCGCCGGACCGCACCAGCGTGTCCACGATTTCCAGCGCCTGCTCACCGGTGTCGGGCTGGCTGATCAGCAGTTCATCAAGGTTCACGCCCAGCTTCCTGGCGTATTGCGGATCAAGGGCATGTTCCGCATCGACAAAGGCGCAAACCCCGCCCTTCTTCTGTTCCTCGGCCACGACATGCAGCGTCAGCGTGGTCTTGCCCGAGCTTTCCGGCCCGAAGATCTCGATGATGCGGCCCTTGGGCAGACCGCCGATGCCCAGCGCGATGTCCAGACCCAGCGAGCCGGTCGAGGTGGCCTCGATCTCGGTCACCGGGTTGTCCTTGCCCAGCTTCATGATCGAGCCTTTGCCGAACTGCCGTTCGATCTGGGCCAAGGCGCTGTCGAGCGCCTTCTGCTTGTCCGCGCTGCGCTTGTCGTTCATGTCGAAGATGCTCGCCTGTACCATATCGTCCTCATGGTTATTCCACAGCGCCGCGGACAAGGCAATCAAACGGCCGCGGTCATGTTCTCTAGTTGTTCTGGGCCTAGATGCGCATTCAGCACGACCTTTTCAAGCGTTAACCAAGACCCCGACCATATACGGTCCGCGTCGTTTCGACACGGGTTCTCTTGCGGCAGGCTCAGGCATCTAGGCGGCGTGGGGGACCTTGCAACTGCTGCGCCACGCATTGAGAAAGCTCTTGCAGGCTGAAGGGCTTGGCCAGAAAGACGGCATTCGGAACCGGGGCATGGCCTTCGCCGAAGATATCCTCGGTATAGCCCGACATGAAGACGACACGGGTGCCCGGGCGGTCCATCAGGGCCGTACGCACCCAGGTGGGCCCATCCATGCCGGGCATCACCACGTCGGTGACGAAAATGTCCACAGCCGGGATGATGTCCAGCAGGGCCAGCGCTTCTTCGGCATTTGCCGCCTCGTGGACCTCGTATCCCTTGAGCCGCAGCGCACGGGCGGCAAAGGCGCGAACCGGGGCTTCATCCTCGACCAGCAGGACCGAGGCGCGGCGGTCGGGCACTGGGGCGGCGGTCACTGCAGGGGTCAGCGCGATGGCCGGGCGGACAGGTTCCGGGACGCCCGCCTGGGCAGGGAAATACAGTGAAAAGCAGGTTCCCCGGCCCAGTTCGCTGTCGCAGAAGATATAGCCGCCGGTCTGCTTGACGATCCCATAGGCGGTGGACAGACCCAGACCGGTCCCCTCGCCCACGCGTTTGGTGGTAAAGAACGGCTCGAAGATCTTGTCGCGCAGGGCCGGGTCGATGCCGCAGCCTTCATCGGTGACGCGGATGCGCAGGTATTCGCCCTGCGGCACGGACACCTTGCCAAGACAGTTTGCGTCGCCGATGGTCGCGACATCGGTGCGGATCTCGATATTGCCGCCCGAGGGCATGGCATCGCGGGCGTTGACGACCAGGTTCATGATGACCTGCTCCAGTTGCCGCTTGTCGGCGCGGATGGCCCGCAGCGCGGTATCGTGGCTGATGGTCAGCGTGACTTTTCCGCCCACCAGCCGGTTCAGAAGATGCGTCAGGTCGGCCAGCACATCGCGCGGGTCCAGCGTTTCCAGCTTCAACTGCTGGCGGCGGGAAAAGGCCAGCAACTGCCCGACCAGCGCAGCCGCGCGGTTGGCGTTCTGGCCGATCTGGTCCAGATCCGCATAGTCGGGATCGCCCTTGTCGTGCCGCAGCATCAGGAGGTCGCAATGCCCCCGAATGGCCGTCAGCAGGTTGTTGAAATCATGCGCGACCCCGCCCGCAAGCTGGCCGATGGCCTGCATCTTCTGGCTTTGCACGAACTGCGCCTCGAGGGTCTTGAGCGCACTGGCATCGCTGAGCACGGCGATCACGCCCGGCTGTTCAACCGAATCGACCGCCAGCGTGACCTGAAAGAACTGCTCTCCGGCGGCGTCGTCGGGGGATCGCAGCCGCAGAACCTCGGGACGGATGGTATCGCGCCGCGCCGCACAGACTTCGGCAATCCATTCGCCGACGGGGCGGCCCGGACCGTCCAGAAGGCTGCCGAGATGAACCGGATCGCTCCCCTCGGGCAGGCGGTTTCCCAGCAGGCGGCGGGCGGCGGCATTGGCCCGGCGGATATGTCCATCGGGCGCGATGCGCAGCAGCGCCACGGGAATGACATCAAAATCGTCGCTGGCCTCTGGCCCGGCTTCGGCCAGCGGGGCAGGAGCGCCCTGGCGGTGATAGGACCAGACCTGCAAGGGCGCATCCTCGGCCCGGCTGAGCGTCAGCATGTCGCCTGACGCCAGGGTCAGATCGGCGCAACCCGCATGGCCCGCCCGACGCACCAGGCCGGCGAGATCGGTATCCGCATCCGCCCGCAAGCCCGACAAGAGGCACAGGACATTCTGTCCGGCAATGTCGCCGAAGCCGGTGCGCGAGGCATCGTTCTGCATCATCACCAGCCCGTCGGAATCACAGATCCAGATCGGATCGAAAGTGGCCGCGACCTCGTCCCGGATGCGGGCCAAAGTCCGTCGCGCCGCCAGCCGGTCCAGGACATAGGTCAGCGAAATGACGCCCCCCAGGACATACCAGGCCACAGCGACAGTCCCGATCGCCAGGGCCAGAGCCCCGTAACCGCTCTGCGGAGCGGCCAGGGCGGTCACGGCGGCCATGACCACCGGGAACATCAGGATCGGCAAGGCCACCGCCGCATGGCGCGATGCCGCCGATTGCGTTTCCCCGAAAACCATCCGTCGCCTCCGTCGTCCGCCCCGCTTCAGAGTGGATAACGCCAGACCGCTTAAGATTGCGTTAACGACGCTGTGGCGGGTCATCGACGCTCCATCAAGGCCAGGAAAAAACCGTCGCCGGCGTCCAGCGGTGTCCACAGGTAACGGGAAACGGGTGAAAAATCCGGGACGTCATCAAGAAATTCCGCGATTTGATCATCGTTTTCCACATCAAGGACCGAACAGGTCATATAGGCTAGATGCCCGCCCCGCCCCACATGCCGGGCCGCCCGGCGCAGGATCGCCGATTGCAGGGCGGTCAGATCACCCAGCGACGTGGGGGTCAGGCGCCATTTCGAATCGGGTGTGCGGCGCCATGTGCCCGACCCCGAACAGGGCACATCGGCCACCACCAAGTCAAAGGCTCCGGATGGAGCGGCCGTCACCTGCACCTGCGCACCCGCCCGCCGCGCACGAACCGGCAGGTCTGCCATGCGGGCCGGATCGGCATCATGTGCCACCATCGTCAGACCGGATGCCCGTGGCGCGATGGCCAGAGTCTTGCCGCCGCCCCCCGCGCAATAATCCAGGATGCGCATTCCCGGTCGGATGGGGAGAGCCGCGCAGGCGAGTTGCGGCGACAGATCCTGCAACTCGACCAGGCCGTTACAATAAACGGGGGACCGCGACAGCCGCCGTTCGTTTTCCAGAACCTCCAGCGCGGTTTCCAGACACCCATGGGGCGCGGCGGCGATAGCGTCGGCCGCCAGACCCGCGATCACCGTCTGGGACGTGGCCTTCAGGGTGTTGACCCGCAGCCAGACCGGCGCGCGATCCCGCATCACCGCGGCCACCGCGCCGGCGCGGTCCCCCAGCGACCGGTCCCACAGGGGGCGAAGCCAGTCCGGCAGATCGCACAGGTCGGCGGCCGAACCGCTGCCTTCGCCCGGCACCAGCGGCGCAGGGGCATGACCCTGCCCGGTGAACAGCGCCGCGAGATCGTGCCCGGCCTCGCGAAGCCCGCCGATCATCAGCCCCCGCCCCGTCAGCGCGCCGCCCAGGGCCGCGTGGCTGTTGCGGCGGCGCAGGGCAGTAAAGACCAGGTCGCGCACTGCCGCCCGGTCGCCAGACCCGGCGTATCGGCTGGCGCGGGACCAGCGCAAAAGGGCCTGTTCGGCCGGGCGCCCGGCCAGGATGGCGTCCAGAACCTCGATCGCGGCCGATATGCGGGCGCCCGGGGTCATCGCCGATCAGGTGTCGCGTTGCAGCAGGTCGCGGGTAAAGACCTTGTAGGCCACATCGGTCAGATCGTCGTGGCGGCGATTGGCGATGATCAGGTCCGACCGGTCCTTGAAGGCCGCAAGGTCGCGCTCGACCGGGGAATGAAAGAAGTGCTCGTCCTTAAGCGCAGGTTCATAGACGACGCAGCCGATCCCCTTGGCCTTGATCCGCTTCATGATTCCCTGGATGGCGCTGTCGCGGAAATTGTCCGACCCTTCCTTCATCACCAGCCGATAGACGCCCACCGTGCGGGGATTTTGCGCAATGATCTGGTCGGCGATGAAATCCTTGCGCGTGCGGTTGGAGTCCACGATGGCCGCGATCAGGTTCTGCGGCACCGCAGAATAGTTCGCCAATAGCTGTTTCGTGTCCTTGGGCAGGCAATAGCCGCCATAGCCGAAGGACGGGTTGTTGTAATAGTCGCCGACCCGCGGATCCAGCCCGACCCCCCGGATGATGGCGCGGGAATCCAGCCCATGGGTCAGGGCATAGCTGTCCAGTTCGTTGAAATAGGCCACACGCATTGCCAGAAAGGTGTTGGAGAACAGCTTGATGGCCTCGGCCTCGGTCGGTTCGGTGAACAGAACCGGGACATTCTCGGCGATCGCACCCTGCGTCAGCAGATCGGCAAAACGGTGCGCGGCATCGCCCTTGTCGCCGATCACGATGCGGCTGGGATGCAGGTTGTCGTGCAGCGCCATTCCTTCACGCAGGAATTCGGGCGAAAAGACGATGCCCCCAAAGCCGGTCTGCTGCCGCATCCGGAGGGTGAAACCCACCGGCACCGTGGACTTGACGATGATCGGCGTGGCGGGCGCGTGCCGGCGCGCGGTGTCGATCACCCCCTCGACCGAGGTCGTATCAAAGCCGTTGGTGCGCGGGTCATAGTTCGTGGGGGTTGCTACCACCACGAAATCGGCGCCCGACAGGGCCGTTGCGGCATCCGTCGTGGCAGACAGGTCCAGATCGCGTTCGGCAAGATAGCGCAGGACATCGGCGTCCTCGATGGGGCTGCGCCTGGCGTTCACATCGGCGACCCGGCCCGCATCGATATCGACTGCAACGACCGATGAATGCTGCGCCAACAGCACCGCGTTGGAAAGCCCCACATAGCCCAGACCGAAAACGGCAATCTTCATGACACCCTCATTCGCAGCAGGCCGATGCCCGATTGTGCCGCAGTGACGATGCAAGGAAACAACGGTGCGGTCAAAACGCAGCATCAATCCCTATTCCACCGGCTCACGTTGTCTTACATGCAAATTTTTCTCTGTAAAAGCAGGTATTCTGTGTCGCTGACAGCCTTGCAGCGCCTTGCAGCCCCGCCTGCCGTCCGGGGAATCCGGATACTCAAGTTGAACGCCGTAGCAGGGCAGTCACGGGCTGCCGGTAAGCACGAAGACCGCGCGCGTCTGCGGCTGGTGAAGCGCGAGGATGGCAGCGGCCACAGTGGGTTTTTCGCTACACCTTTCATGGTCGGCGGCGCGAGATGGTCTGGGCAGCATCCTGACCGTGACCCTGAAGCAGGCTCGAGAGAAGGCGGCCGAATACCGGGCGATGTTGCCAGTCAGGTTGATCCGATCAACGCCCGGGCACGCCACCGTACCGCGAGGAGGCACGATCATGACCTGCTGACGGCCCGTGGCCCACGACGCCCTTGAGAGCAACTGGGCAAGCCTCACGCGCGATGGTGCGGCGGGCTTGAACCGCACCTTGGGGGGATGACCTAGGCCAATAGGGAAAGTCAGAGTGGGCCCAGCCACTTGAGCTTGGGAACAGGCCCACTCTTTGGGATGCCTTGTCAGCCCTCGATCAGTCCAAGGTCGGTCAGCAGGCGTATCGAAGCTGGGATTCCCGCCTTGTCGCGCAACTCCAGCACCAGCCGCGGGGCCGAGGTCAGGCCCTCGAGCGCACGGAAGATCGCAGGCCAGCGGATCGTGCCCTCGCCCAGCGCCCAGTGGCGGTCGGCGTAGCCGTCGGTGTCCTGCAGGTGGACGTGGTGCAGCCGGTTTCCAGCGGCCGAGATGAAATAGTCCGCCGGCGGCGCGTTTTCCGAGAAGTGCAGGCAGTTGGAGTGGCCCACGTCCACCGACAGTTGCAGAGCCTCGGACCCGAAGCTGTCCACCAGCCGAAGGCGTTCCATCGGGTCCACGTCCTGGATATTCTCGAGCACAAGCGTCACGCCTTGGTCGGCGGCACGCCGGACGGCGCCCCCGATGGAGGCGTGGGCGCACTCGACAATGCGCTCTCGGCCGCGCGGGAAATTGTCCATGTTGGCGTGGTCCCAGGGCGTGTAGGGTGAATGGATCACCATCTGGGTCGCGCCGAGGGCCGCACAGATGTCCAGCGCCTGATCCATCCGGCGCGCGACGACGGCCTGCACGGCGGGGTCGCTGGACCCGATGTTCAGGCCCATGAACGGCCCATGGATACCCAGCCGGCCGGTATGACCGTCAAGCAGGGCGCGGGCGCGGTCCACCAGCGCCTGCCAGTCGCCGTCCAGAACGGCAGAGTCGTGGAACGACTGAAGTTCCAGGTCACGCTGACGCTCGATCAGCCAGTCGCGGTAGGTTTCCAGGTCCTCGATCATCAGGCAGGCGCCGATCACGGGCAGGGTCATGGTGGGGATCCTTTCGGGGATGGGGGTGAGATCAGGCGTGGGTTCGGACCGCAATGGCGCGCAGGCGCTGCGGCAGGGCCGAACCGTCGGCCGCGAACAGCATCAGACGGTCTGGGTCGAACGCGATGGACAGGCGATCCGCTACCGGGGCGCGGTCGCCTTCGGGTAGCATCACCGCCACAAGCCGGTCGCCGCAGCGCAGGTGCACCAGCCGCCCGTTGCCCAGTTCCTCGACCATCTCGACCGGCAGGCTGACGCCCGGCCCGCGCGAGGCGTGTTCGGGCCTGAGCCCCGCAATCAGGGGCGCGCGCCCGGGAAGCGCCGGACCCTCGACCACGAAGCGTCCCAGGGCCTCGACCTCGACCGCACGCCCATCGGCGGTCGGTTCGGCCGGGATCAGGTTCATCGGCGGAGTGCCCAGGAACCCCGCGACAAAGGCCGACGCGGGGCGGTGATAAACCTCGGACGGGGTGCCCGCCTGTTCGATGCGGCCCGCGTTCATCACCACCAGCCGGTCCGCCAGCGTCATCGCCTCGACCTGGTCGTGAGTGACGAACAGGCTGGTCACGCCCTGCTTCAGGTGCAGGCGCTTGATCTCGATCCGCATCTGGGTGCGCAGCTTGGCGTCGAGGTTCGACAGGGGTTCGTCGAACAGGAACACGCGCGGGCGCCGGATGATCGCTCGGCCCATGGCGACGCGCTGGCGCTGGCCGCCCGACAACTGCCCTGGGCGGCGGTCGAGCATTTCTGACAACTGCAAGGTCGCCGCCACCTCGGCCACTCGGGCGGCGCGTTCGGTCCGGGGCACGCGCGCCACCTTCAGTGCGTAGCCCAGGTTTTCGGCCACCGTCATGTGCGGGTAAAGCGCGTAGTTCTGGAACACCATCGCCAGGTCGCGGTCCTTGGCGGCAACGTCGTTCATGCGGCGGCCGTTCAGGCGCACCTCGCCCGCACTGACCCGCTCCAGCCCCGCAAGCATCCGCAAAAGCGTGGACTTGCCGCAGCCCGACGGCCCGAGGATCACGGCGAACGCGCCCTGTGCGATGTCCAGCGACACCCCATGCAGCACGCGCGTGCCGCCAAAGGTCTTTTCGACCCGATCGAACTCGACCTCAGGCATTGTCATTTCTCCGCATTTACCAGGCCCTTGACGAACCACCGCTGCGCCAGGACCACCACCAGGACCGGCGGCAGCATCACGATCAGGGCGCCGGCCAGCGTCACGTTCCAGTCGCCGACGGCATCGGCATCGGGGGCAAGGAAGGTCAGGCCCAGGGTCAGGGTGCGATAGTCCGGACCGGTTGTGACGAGAAGCGGCCAGAGATACTGGTTCCACCCCGCCACGAACATGATGACCGCAAGAGCGGCGATGTTCGTCCGCGACAGGGGCAAGAGCACGTCCAGGAAGAACCGCATCGGCCCTGCGCCGTCCAGCTTGGCTGCCTCGGCCAATTCATCCGGCACGGTCAGGTAGAACTGGCGGAACAGGAAAGTTCCAGTCGCTGTCGCGATCAGCGGCAGCGTCAGGCCCCAGTAGCTGTTGATCATGTTCCACTGCAGCGCCACCTCGACCCCCGACAGCGCGCCAATCAGCCAGGTCATCCCGGTCCATTCGAGAATCTGCTGTGCTGGCAGGAGCGCGTTCGCGACGACCTCGTAGGTCGGTACAATGCGCACCTCGAGCGGCAGCATCAGCGTGATGAAGATCGCCCAGAACGCGAGCGTCCGGCCGGGAAAGCGGAAATACACCAGCGCAAAGGCCGTGATCGTGGCCAACGCGATCTTGCCCAGCGTGATCAGCGTGGCCGTAACAAGCGAGTTGAGGAAGTAGATACCGAAGTTCCCGCGCACCCAGGCCTCGCGAATGTTCGCGGTCAGGTGGGTGTCGGGGACCAGCGGCTTCGGGACCTCGCCCAGCCGTTCGTAGGGCAGTGTGGCGGTGACCGCGAGCACATAAAGCGGAAAGCACATCACCAGAAGCGCTGCGATCAGGATCGCGTGGGTGACGATGTTCAGGACGCGCGTGTTCTCGATCACCGCCGCGTCCCCTTGTCGTCGCCCGCGTAGTGGATCTTGCGCTCGATCAACAGGAACTGGGTCAGCGTCAGGACGACCACGAGGCCCATCAGGATCACCGACTGGGCCGATGAGGACGAGAAGTCCAGCCCGACGAACCCGTCGCGATAGATCTTGTAGACGAGGATCTCGGTCGCGTTGCCGGGTCCGCCCTGCGTCATGACATGGATCACGCCAAAGCCTTCGGTGAACGAAATGGCGACGTTCAGCACGATCAGCAGGAAGAAGGTGGGCGAGATCAGCGGGAACACCAGGTCGAACCAGCGCCGTACGGGCCCCGCGCCGTCCAGCGCCGCGGCTTCCACAAGGGAATTGGGGATCGCCTGCAAGCCCGCCAGGAAGAACACGAAGTTGAACGTGACAGACAGCCAGCACGATACCGCAATGACCATGATCATGGCGTGAGTGCCATTCAGCAGCGGGTTCCAGATGCCCGGCCAGACCAGGTTCAGAATCCCGAAATACCCTACCGACGGCTGAAAGATGTACTGCCAGACCACGGCGGCGGCGGGGGCGGCGACAGCATAGGGCCAGATGATGCCGGTCTTATAGATCGCAAGTCCGCGCAGGCCCCGGTCGGCAAAGATGGCGAACAGCAGACCCAGCACCAGTGACACGACTGTAGTGGCCAGGGCAAACACTGCGGTATTGACCGCCGCCTGCCAGTATTCGCCGCTGGCGAGGATGTCGCCGAAGTTGCGCAGGCCGACCCAGGTCGCCGCGCCGCCAAAGGGCGGTTCAAGCGTGAAGGACCAGAACAGCGCCTGGCCCGTGGGCCAGTAGAAGAACACGAAGACGATAAGGATCTGCGGCGCGAGCAGGGCGTAGGGCAGCCAGCGGCTTTCGAACAGGACGCGCTTCAGCATCGGATTATCCGGGGTGTGGGGAAGGAGTGGCGCCCGAATGCGGACGCCGCAACAGCGGGGAAGGATGACCCGGTCAAGGCAGGGTGCGGCCCGCGTACGTGTCCTCGAACCGGCGGAGGAGGATATTCGACCGTTCCACCGCCGTATCGAGTGCAGCCTGCACCGTCACATCTCCGGTCAGCGCCTTTTGCAGCTCTTCTGTGATGATGTTGCGGATTTCAACATAATTGCCCAGTCGGATGCCCTTGGACAGGTCGGTGGGTTCGCCGCGCAGCAGGCTCTTCACGGCCAAGTCGCGGTTCAGGTTCTCGGGGCGCTGGTAATAGCCTTCGGCCACCAGGTCTTCGTAGGCCTGTACGGTGACCGGGAAGTAACCGGTGCCGTCTGACCACAGCTTCTGCTGCTCGGGCTCGGCAAGGAAGGCGTAGAAGGCACCGACCGCGCGGTACTCCTCCTCGGTGAAGCCCTTCATCGTCCACAGCGCGGCGCCGCCGACGAGGTTGTTGATCGGGGTTACGCCTGCGTTGTGCGGCAGTTCCGCGACCGTCCACTTCACACCCGTCTCGGCGGCGAGATCCTGTGCGCTGGTGTAGCCCGCGATGGAATCGAAGAACATCGCGCATTCGCCGTTCACGAACATCGACCTGCGGGCGTCAAAGGCGGGGTCGTATTTCACCAGACCGTCACGGTACCAGCCGAGCTGGCGTTCCATATGGGCCACGAAAGGTGTCTGGTTGATGACCAGTTCGGCGTCGAGGCCCGCGTAACCGTTGTTCTGCGTGGCCACCGGGATGTTGTGGATGGCCGAGAACTGTTCCATGTCCGACCACAGGTCGATGGACCACGCCAACGGGCAGGAAAAGCCGGCCTTGTCGCGCAGGTCCACCAGCAACTGGTCGAACTCTTCCCAGGTGCGGGGGAACGACGTATAGCCCGCCGCCGCCAGCGCGTCGGTGTTGTAATAGACCATTGCCGTCGAGGAGTTGAACGGGAATGCCCAATAGTTGCCTTCGCTGTCGGCATAGTAGTTGCCGATCACCCTGAAGTAATCGTTCCAGTCGACATTGAGGCCATAGGTCGCGACAAGCTCGTGGGCCGGGACGACCGCATCCGACAGCATCATGGTGCCGGTGCCGCGGTCCACCACCTGCAAGATCTGCGGGTGGTTTCCGGTCCGATAGGCGGCGATCGCCTTTTGCAGAATCTCGTCGTAGGTGCCTTCGCGCGAGCAAGTGATCCGGACCTCGGACTGCGCGGCGTTGAACCGATCGCACTGTGCCAGAACCTCGTCCTGCAGGCGGCCGCCGAGGCCGAACCACATCGAGATCTCGGTCTGTGCCGCCGCGGGGGCGGCAGGCAGGACGGCGGCGCCCAGAATCGCGGCCTGGAATACGGTTTTCATGGTCTCTCCTCTCGCCAGAACGGCAACTGGTTCCGACGGGCATGGCTCGCGCGTAAACGTTTCAACGGTGCGAAATTCCTGTGAATGTTTTGTGTTGCACCACCGGGTTGGCGGCGTTCAGCCGGTCCGCGCGCGGGGCGCCGTATTGACGCCAAGCCCGGTCGCCGACAGCGTTGCCCCATGCAGCGCCAGGTCCAGCGCTGCGACAGCCGGGCCGCCCGGCAGGATCGCGGCGAGAAACAGGCCGACGAAGACAGCGCCCGCCCCAGTCGTATCCACCGGCGGCACCGGGGGGACGCTCACTTGGTGCGGGGCATGAGCCTGCCGATGCCCGCACCAACCGGCAGCAAATCGACCCGCTGTGGGACCAACTCTTCCCCGCCGAGCAGGCGCGCATCGTTGCGCTGCTGGTCGAACGCCTGGACCCCGGCGGTGAGGACGGCCTGAATGCCGGGCTGCGCGTTGACGGCCTTGCCAGCCTCCGCGCCCGAGCTGCGGGCAGGTGATACGGGAGCGGCTGCCTGACCCGCGGCACGCCGGCTCCCGAAACCATGACGATCCATGTTCCATTCCGCATCGTGAAGCGCGGCGGTCTCAAGGAGATGCAGTTGCCTGAGGCAGCCACTCAGCCTCGCAGGGCCGATAGCACGCTCGTCACGATGGTGTACCGCGCGTGCCGCTGTAAGCGGGTGCTGGAGCTGGGGGAGGTCGCGACCATCGCCGAACTGCCTGAGAGCAAGGGGATTGCGCGCTGCTACATGACCCGCGTCATGCGGCTCACCTTGCTCGCGCCGGACATCGTCGAGGCGATCCGGGACAGGAGGCAGGGGCCGGAGGCGACACTGGCGAATTCAATGGAGCCGTTTCCGCTGACATGGAAAGCGCAACCTGTTGGACCTTGGCTTTGAAATGGTTCGGTTTTCAGGCCATCTTCGGCATGCGTGGAGCAAGGAGAAGGCGGAAAGCCATGCACGTCAGGTTGGCGACCTCGTCCCCCATCCCGGCCATGTGCAGATTCTGTTCTTTACGGACAAGCAATATGCGCTCAGTCCGGTGTTCCACGGCAAGCAAAGATCAAAAGCCCCTGCGGAAAAACCGGCGCAACTCGTTCTGCTTTGACTGCACTGGGGGCATTTTTCCGCTGCGCAACTCGAAAAAAAACCCCGCGCAACAAGACGTTGCGCGGGATAGATCCTAGCATAAGAAGCGGCGTGGCCAAGCCCGGATTCGCAGGGTTCCGGGGCAACCCAAACCTCGATCCCAGCAGAAGGCATGCAGGGCGGGACAGGAGAGATCAGGGTTTGTAGATGACCCGCATTCACCGGCACGTGAACTGTAGGCGCTTGCGCTTTGAGGAATTCAGGATCGACGCTTGGGAGGCAGACTTTCTCCGGATGGGACCAAGGTGCCTTCACCGCCCTCCGGGAGACGATATCGGCTGCTTGGTCGCAGAGGCATCTTCGCTGACCACAGCCTTCCAGCCGCTCGCAACACTCATCTTCTCAACCGGCGCCGATGCAACGCCGTGCGACGGGGATGAACTGGGGGATCCTCCGGCGACCAATAAGACGAAGTTTCTGGTCAGGAATGCTTTTTCCTGCAAGGATGGTGCGGTCGAGAAGACTCGAACTTCCACTCCGGTTAAGGAACAGCGACCTCAACGCTGCGCGTCTACCAATTCCGCCACGACCGCATCCGGGCAGTGCGGCGGGTGATACCCGAGGCGTGGCAGATTGAAAAGGGGGATTCTGGGCGCTTGACCTGGCGCCGGCCGCGGTCCAGATGCCGCCCATGGTGGACTGGATCACGACCGACGGGCTGACCGACTATGACAAGGCCCTGGCCTTCATGGAGGCGCGCGTGGCCGCGATCCATGGCGGGCACGCGCCCGAGGCCATCTGGCTGGTGGAACATCCGCCGCTTTATACAGCCGGCACCAGCGCGCAGAGGGCCGACCTGCTGGAGGCCCGCTTTCCGGTTCACGTCGCCGGGCGGGGCGGGCAGTACACCTATCACGGGCCGGGCCAGCGGGTCGTCTATGTGATGCTGGACCTGAACCGCCGCGGCCGGGACGTGCGGGCCTTTGTCGCGCGGCTGGAAGCCTGGGTCGTCGCCGCGCTGTCCGAATTCGGCGTGACCGGGGTGATCCGCGAGGGGCGGGTGGGCGTGTGGGTGCCGCGCCCCGACAAGCCCCCGCTGCCCGACGGAAGCCCCCGCGACGACAAGATCGCAGCCATCGGGGTCAAGCTGCGCCGCTGGGTCAGCTTTCATGGCATCGCCATCAACGTCGAACCCGACCTGTCCCATTACGGCGGCATCGTGCCCTGCGGGATCAGCGGTCATGGCGTTACCAGCCTGGTCGATCTTGGCCTGCCCGTGAGCATGGCCGACCTGGACGTGGCGCTGCATCATCGCTTTGAACCGATCTTCGGTTAAGCGCGTTTCACGCAAATGCGACCTTCTGACAGGTGGCAATCGGCCTGTTGCCGGTTATCACTTGTTCCGGGACTTCCAGCGATTGGAACAGCGAGGAGAGACGATGCGATTTGCCATGATTGTCGCCCTGACGGGCGCGACCCTAGCCCTGCCTGCGGGCGCCCAGGACATTGCAACGGGCGAAAAGGAATTCCGCAAGTGCAAGGCCTGCCACATGATCCAGTCGCCCGATGGCGAAGATATCGTGAAAGGCGGTGCGACGGGACCGAACCTCTACGGCATCGTGGGCAAGGCGGCCGCATCGCAGGAAGGCTATAAGTATTCCGAGGCGCTGCTGGCGCTGAACGCCTCGGGCGAGGTGTGGACGGTCGAGGATCTGGCCGCCTATATCACCGACCCGAACAAGTTCGTGCAGGAAAAGACCGGCGATACGTCCGCACGCACCAAGATGACCTTCAAGCTGAACAAGAATCAGCAGGATATCGCCGCCTATCTGGCCAGCATATCGCCCGGCGGCGAGGCCGCGGACCAGCCCGCCGATGAGGACACGTCCGGCTGAGGGACGACTGCGGCAATCTGGCGCAGGCGCCGGATGGCGGGTCGGCCTGTCTGGGCCGGCCCTCTTTGATTTTCGGGCTTCCTTCGGACACCCCTTGTGTCATCGTCATCCAAAAGCCGACCATCACGTCTTTGTCAGGCATTGCCCGGTGCGCATGGCTGGTCTAGAACGCATCCACAACCACCGGTCTGCCTGACCGGATCACGATATCTGAGGGAGTTCGGGTATGGCAGACGCAGCCGTTCACGGCCACGACGACCATCACGACCAACGCGGGTTCTTTACCCGCTGGTTCATGTCCACCAATCACAAGGACATCGGCATTCTGTATCTGTTCACCGCGGGACTCGTGGGCCTGATCTCGGTCAGCTTCACCGTGTACATGCGGATGGAATTGCAGAACCCCGGCGTGCAATACATGTGCCTCGAGGGCGCACGCTTCATCGCCGACGCGGCAGCGGAATGCACCCCCAACGGCCATCTGTGGAACGTGATGATCACCTATCACGGCGTCCTGATGATGTTCTTTGTGGTCATTCCTGCACTGTTCGGGGGCTTTGGCAATTATTTCATGCCATTGCACATCGGCGCCCCGGACATGAGCTTTCCGCGCCTGAACAACCTGTCCTACTGGATGTTTGTTGCGGGCGTGGCCCTGGGTCTGGCCTCGCTGCTGTCGCCGGGCGGTTCGGACCAGACCGGGTCGGGCGTGGGCTGGGTGCTCTATCCCCCCCTGTCCACGTCCGAGATGGGCTATTCCATGGATCTGGCGATCTTTGCCGTCCATGTGTCGGGCGCTTCCTCGATCCTGGGTGCGATCAACATCATCACCACCTTCCTGAACATGCGCGCGCCCGGCATGACACTGTTCAAGGTGCCGCTGTTCGCCTGGTCGGTCTTCATCACCGCCTGGCTGATCCTGCTGGCCCTGCCGGTTCTGGCCGGCGCCATCACCATGCTGCTGATGGACCGCAACTTCGGCACGAACTTCTTCAATCCGGCGGGCGGCGGCGATCCGGTGCTGTATCAGCACATCCTGTGGTTCTTCGGCCATCCCGAAGTCTATATCATCATCCTGCCCGGTTTCGGCATCATCAGCCATGTCATCTCGACCTTTTCCCGGAAACCGATCTTCGGCTATCTGCCGATGGTTCTGGCCATGGCCGCGATCGGCATCCTGGGCTTCGTCGTGTGGGCGCACCACATGTACACCTCGGGGCTGTCGCTGACCCAGCAGAGCTATTTCATGCTGGCGACCATGACCATCGCGGTGCCCACCGGCATCAAGGTGTTCTCGTGGATCGCGACCATGTGGGGCGGTTCGGTCGAATTCAAGACGCCGATGCTCTGGGCCTTCGGGTTCCTGTTCCTGTTCACCGTGGGCGGCGTGACCGGCGTGGTGCTGAGCCAGGCGCCCCTGGACCGGGTGTATCACGACACCTATTACGTCGTGGCGCATTTCCATTACGTGATGTCGCTGGGCGCGGTGTTTGGCATCTTTGCGGGCGTATATTACTGGATCGGCAAGATGTCGGGCCGCCAGTACCCGGAATGGGCCGGCAAGCTGCATTTCTGGATGATGTTCATCGGCTCGAACCTGACGTTCTTCCCCCAGCACTTCCTGGGCCGTCAGGGGATGCCGCGGCGCTATATCGACTATCCGGTCGAGTTTGCCTACTGGAACTATATCAGCTCGCTGGGCGCATACCTTTCCTTTGCCTCGTTCCTGTTCTTTATCGGCATCGTGTTCTATACCCTGTTCGCGGGCAAGCGCGTGACCGCCAACAACTACTGGAACGAATACGCCGATACGCTGGAATGGACCCTTTCGTCGCCTCCGCCGGAGCATACGTTCGAGCAGCTTCCGCGGCGCGAGGATTGGGACCGCAGCCACGCCCACTGATGCCCGCAGATGCCTTATGAATGGCAAGACATGGCCCCGGATCATACCGGGGCCGTTTCATATCGGGTCGTCCTGTGGCCCTATCGGTCGCTGCCCCGGCGCGGCTTTGTCTGGTTCATCGGCCTGACCGCCGGCTTCATGGCCTTGCCGGTGGTGGCGATGCTGGGCACAGCCGTCCTGTGGGGGTTGCTTCCGTTCATGCTGCTGGTCATCGCGGGCATCTGGTTCGCCATCCAGCGCAGCTATGCCCAGGGCGACATGGCCGAGGAACTGACGCTGGACCGCCGCACGGCCCATGTCTCGCGCCGCGACCCCGGCGGGCGATTGCGCGAATGGACCACCAACAGCCATTGGCTGCGTGCCACCCTCCGGCGTGGGCCGGTCGAATCCTATCTGACCCTGACGGACGGCCGGCGCGAGATCGAGCTCGGCGCCTTTCTGACGCCCGAAGAACGCCGCAGCCTGCACGACGATCTGCAACGCCGCCTGGCGCGGCTGCGCTGATCACTCGTCCTGGGCGACGTGCTCAGGCTTGTTCTTGCGGCTGGTCTTGGCCAGATCCTCAAGCTGCTCCTCGTTCATGCTGTCATACATGTCCTTGGACGCGCCTTTCAGATCCTTGACCCTCGTGTCGCCGCGCTTGGCGGACAAGGCGGCCCCGGCTGCCTTTTGCTGGGCTTTCGACTTGGCGGGCATGGCAGATACCTCCTGCCCCTCAACCCGCGCAGGGCGATTCAGTTCAGCAGCCGCGCCTTGACCATCGGTCCCACCGCCCCGAAATCCATCTGACCCGCATGGCGGCTGCGCAGTTCGGCCATGACGCCGCCCATGTCGCGGATGCCGGTCGCCCCCAGCGCGGCGATCACCGCGTCGATGGCCGCCGCCGTTTCCGCCTCGGACAGTTGCCGGGGCAGGAACTGCTGGATCACGGTGATTTCGTCTTCTTCCTTCTGGGCCAGTTCCAGCCGCCCGCCTTCCTCATAGGCCTTGGCGGATTCCTGGCGCTGCTTGACCATCTTCGACAGGATCGCCACCAGATCCGCATCGCTCAGCGTACCTTCGCCGTCGCCGGTGCGGGCCGCGATCTCGCGGTCCTTGATGGCCGCGCCGATCAGGCGCAGCGTGGACAGCCGGGCGCTGTCGCGGGCCTTCATGGCCTCCTTGGTGGCGGCTTGCAGGGTGGCTCGCAGGTCCATTGGCGTCTCCCGTGGCGCGAAAGCCTGCGGTCTAGGGCAAGGGGCAGGCCAGATCAAGGCTTGGCGATGTTCTTGACCTCGCATACGCCTCCCCCTATTGACCGGCAGATTTCAGACAAAGGGTGCGTGCCATGGCCAACAAACCAACCGGCTGCCTTGCGCTTGCCGACGGAACCGTTTTCTATGGACAGGGCTTTGGTGCCGCGGGCGAGGTGGTGGCCGAACTCGTCTTCAACACCGCCATGACCGGCTATCAGGAGATCATGACCGATCCCTCATACGCCAGCCAGATCGTCACCTTCACCTTTCCCCATATCGGCAACACCGGGATCACCCCCGAGGATGACGAGGCCCCCGACCCGGTCGCCAGCGGCATCGTGGTGCGCTGGGACCCGACCGATCCGTCGAACTGGCGCGCGGCAGGCGACCTGCCCGGCTGGATGGCCCGTCGGGGCCGGATCGGCATCGGCGGCGTGGACACCCGCCGCCTGACCCGCGCGATCCGCCAGCAGGGTGCCCCCCATGTGGTTCTGGCCCATGATCCTGACGGGAACTTCGACATCGCCGCCATGGTTGCCAAGGCGCGCGACTGGACCGGCCTGATAGGGCTGGATCTGGCCCGAGAGGTGACCTGCCGCCAAAGCTATCGCTGGGACCAGGGGGCCTGGGAATGGGGCAAGGGCTTCGGCACCTCGCCCGAAAGCAAGCCCTTCAAGGTGGTGGCCCTGGATTACGGGGCGAAACGCAACATCCTGCGATCGCTGGTGGCCTTTGGCGCCGACGTGACCGTGCTGCCCGCCACCGCGACCGCCGACGAGGTTCTGGCCCACGACCCCGAAGGCGTGTTTCTGTCCAACGGGCCGGGCGATCCGGCGGCGACCGGTGCATACGCCGTGCCGATGATCCAGGGGCTTCTGGACCGCGACCTGCCGATCTTCGGGATCTGCCTCGGCCATCAGATGCTGGCGCTGGCGCTTGGGGCAAGGACGGTCAAGATGGGCCACGGACATCACGGCGCCAACCACCCGGTGCGCGATGTGCAGACTGGCAAGGTCGAGATCACCTCGATGAACCACGGCTTTGCGGTGGACAGCCAGACGCTGCCGGCCGGCGTCGTGGAAACCCATGTCAGCCTGTTCGACGGCAGCAACTGCGGCATCCGGGTTCAGGACAAGCCGGTCTTTTCGGTCCAGTATCATCCCGAGGCCGCGCCCGGACCGCAGGACAGCCTTTATCTGTTCCGCCAGTTCGCGGATTCGATGCGCGATCGGCGCACTGGCACTTAACACCTTCTTAACCGTTCTTATGCGACCCATGAACGATCCTTCAAGGAATCGTTCATGGCCAGTGCCGATTTTGCTGCTCTTTCCCGGGTCGAGGCTGCGGCTGAATCCCCGCTGCCGCCAACCCTTGCACCCCGCAGCCACCTGCCCCTGGGCCAGCTTCTGCTGGAAGACGGCGCGGTCGATCCCGGCAACCTGCTGAAGGCCAGCGTCATGCGCGGGCGGCAGGACAGCCGTCTGGGCCAGATCCTTCTGGCGCAGGGCTGGGTCACGCCCGAGGCCTTGTTGCGCGCGCTCTGCCGCCAGTGGCGGACCACGGCCCTTGACCCGGCCCGGACGCCGGGCGATCCCCGCCTGATCGACGCCCTGGGCGTCGAGTTCTGCCTGACCCACGCGGTGCTGCCCTGGCGCCGGATCGGCGGCGTCACCTGGATCGCCACCGCACGGCCCGAGGCATTCGCAGCGCTGACCGCGCAGTTCCCTGCCCAGTTCGGTCAGGTGCGGATGCTGTTGTGCAGCGAGGACCAGATCAAGACCGCCGTTCTGGCCGTCCGCCGCATCGCCATGATCCGCCGGGCCGAACTGCGCGTGCCCGCCGCCGAAAGCTGCCGGTCGCGCAACGAATCGCGCATGGGCCGCATGGCCCTGGGGGCCATGGCGGCGCTTGCTGCGGGCCTGTGGCTGGCGCCCGTCGCCATCCTGTCGGCGCTGACCCTGTGGGCCACGCTGTCGCTGCTGTCGCAAAGCGGGCTGAAGCTGCTGGCGCTGCTGGCAAGCCGCCGCGCCGGGATCGAGGATCGGGCGCAGGCCGCCGGCATGGCTCAGGGCCGGTCCGTGCAAGCCGAAATGTCGGGGCCCCTGCCGGTCATCTCGGTCATGGTGCCCTTGTTTCGGGAAAGCGACGTCGCCGGCAAGCTGATGGACCGGCTGTCGCGGCTGGATTATCCGCGCGAACTGACCGACATCCTTCTGGTGATCGAGGAAAGCGATCACGTTACCCGCAATGCCCTGCAGGGCATCCGCCTGCCCGGCTGGTTCCGCGTGGTCGAGGTTCCGAGCGGCCCGATCCAGACCAAGCCGCGCGCGCTGAACTATGCGCTGAATTTCTGCCGGGGCTCGATCGTTGGCGTCTGGGACGCCGAGGACCGGCCCGATCCCGACCAGTTGCACAAGATCGCGCGCGGCTTTCATTTCGCGGCCCCCGATGTTGCCTGCCTGCAAGGGGCGCTGGATTACTTCAATCCGCGCACCAACTGGCTGGCGCGCTGCTTTACCATCGAATACGCAGCCTGGTTCCGGGTGATCCTGCCCGGCGTCGCGCGGCTGGGGCTGGTGGTGCCCTTGGGCGGCACCACCCTGTTCTTTCGCCGCGACGCGCTGGAACAGGTCGGCGCCTGGGACGCCTGGAACGTGACCGAGGATGCCGACCTGGGCGTGCGGCTGGCCCGGCGCGGGTGGCGGACCCAGATCATCGACACCACCACGGACGAGGAGGCGAACTGCCGCGCCCTGCCCTGGATCAAGCAGCGGTCGCGCTGGCTCAAGGGCTATGCGATGACCTGGGGGGTCCATATGCGCAACCCCCGCGCCCTGTGGCGCGAGCTGGGACCGCGCCGGTTCATCGGCTTTCAGGTCCAGTTCCTGGGCAGCCTGTCGCAATACCTGCTGGCCCCGGTTCTGTGGAGCTTCTGGTTATTGAGCCTGGGCCTGCCCCATCCCCTGCGCGAGCCGCTGGCCGGGGTCTGGGGCGGTTACGCCATTCCCGCATTGTTCGGCACCTTTATCGCCTCGGAACTGCTGTCCATCGGGGTGGGGATGTGGGCCGTGCGCGGGAACAAGCACCGTCACCTGATGGCCTGGGTGCCCAGCCTGCACCTGTATTTCCCGCTGGGCTGCCTGGCGGGCTGGAAGGCGATTTACGAGGTGGTGGTCAAACCCTTCTACTGGGACAAGACGGCGCATGGCATCTTTGATGCCAGCGACATCGTGGTCATGCCTGCCGACGGAACCGTTTCCCTGCCGCTGCTGGGCCAGATCGGCGACCGGCGGGACACAGGCCCCCTGCCCGATCACGTGCGCGCAAAGGACATGATCGTCATCGACGAAGCCGCTGCCGCCGCCCCGATCCGCAAGTCGGCCTAGGGTCCAGCCTCATAACCACCACGTGACGATAGCGGCGAGGGCTATGGCTGCGGTGTAGGTGCAGGCGAGCTTGTCGTAGCGGGTGGCGACGCGGCGGAAGTCCTTGATGCGACAGAA
>NZ_SISK01000007.1 GCF_004310345.1 Paracoccus subflavus
CTTGAACTCGCCGAAATACTTCGTGATCGCCGCCGTCAGCGTCGTCTTGCCATGGTCAACATGGCCAATCGTGCCAATGTTGACATGCGGTTTCGTCCGTTCAAACTTTGCCTTTGCCATCTGGGCCTCCTGATCGCGGGGCATGGCGAGACGGCCCCGAATTTTGACGTGCGCCGCGATGTAAAAGCCGGTGGGGGAAAAATCAAGTGCGGGCAGACGCCGCCGGCCGACACCCTCGGTCATTGCAGCGGCTGCCGGAACCAAGGGCCATATAGGGGTGTTCGACGTGCAGCCGGGGCAATCCCATGCCCTGTTCTTCGATTCACAGGAGGATCGTCATGAGTCTCATGAAAACCCTGGGCCGCGTTGCTGCCGGGGTCGTTCTGGCCAAGGGTATCGGCGCCGCCATGCAGCAGCACCAGCGCAATCAGCCCGGGGGGCAGGTATCTGACCGGAACCGTCCCAGCGGCGGGCTGCTGGGCGATCTGTTCGGCAGCAACACGGGCAGCGGATCGGGCGGAAACCTGAACGACATGCTGGGCCAGGTGCTGGGCGGTCGCACCGGGGGCGGGCGGCCTTATGGCGGTCCCACCTCGCGGGGGGCGTCGGGCGGGCTTGGCGGGCTTCTGGACAGCCTGACCAACAGGGCCGGTTCAGGCGGCGGCAGCGCGGGCGGGCTTGGCGATTTGCTGGGACAACTGACGGGCGGCACCAAGACCCGCAGCGCCGGAACCGGCGGCGGGCTTGGCGATCTTCTGGGCGGGCTTCTGGGGGGCGCCGCGGCAGGCGGCCTGGCGGGTCAGCTTGCGCGCAAGGATTCCCAGCCCACGAACGACGCGAGTTTTGGCGAACTGTTCAACGACGCCGTCGCCAAGCAGGACGAGCCCGATGTGGCCCCCACCCCTGAACAGAACGCCGTGGCGGGGCTTATGCTGCGCGCCATGATCCAGGCCGCCAAATCCGACGGCAAGATCGACGAGGCGGAAAAACAGCGGCTGCTGGGCAAGCTGGGCGACGATCTGGATGACGATGAACGGCAGTTCATCCGCGACCAGATGGCCGCCCCGGTGGATGCCGAGGCCTTGGCGCGCGATGTGCCCAAAGGACTGGAATCGCAGGTTTATCTGATGTCCCTTCTGGCCATTGACCTGGATCACGACGACGAGGCCCGATATCTGGACCGCCTTGCCCAGGCGCTGAAGCTGGACCGTCCTGCGGTCAACGACATCCATGACCAGTTGGGCACGACCCGTCTTTATACCTGAAGCGGAACAAGCCGGACGCGCGGCAGTTGATTCGCGCGTCCAGATTTGCCAACATTCCCCTGATTGACCCCTCAACCCCTCCCGGAGCCAGCCATGACCGCCGTCAAAGCCATTGCCCTTGCTGCAAGCCTTTTCGTACCGTCCCTCGCGGCGGCACAGGACACCGATGCCATCCTCGAGGCGCGCCAGGGATTCATGTCCTTGCTGAGCTTCAACATGGGAAAGCTGTCTGGCATGGCCAAGGGCGAGATCGAATACGACGCCGAGGCCGCCTCGGTTGCGGCCAGCAATATCGTGGCCCTAACGAATTACGACATATGGCCTTTGTTTGTCGAAGGAACCTCGTCCGAGGATCTGGACAATTCCGACGCCCTGCCCGCGATCTGGGAAAATCCCGATGATTTCCGCGCCAAGTTCGCGGCCCTGCGCGAAGCAGCCGCAGGGGCCCCCGCAACAGTAGGCGGCGGTCAGGAAGCCTTGGGACCGGCGTTGCAGCAACTGGGCGGCGCCTGCAAGTCCTGCCACGACGATTACCGCAAGGACGACTGATGGCGACACAGGACGCACGCCGGGAACGCATCTGGGACCCGGCGCTGCGTGCCTATCATTGGGCATTGGCGGTGCTGGTGATCGCCAACTGGCTGCTTGGAAAGCTGGGCCCTTCCGACATGACGCTGCATTTTTGGCTGGGCTATGGGGTGATCGGGCTGCTTGTGTTCCGGCTGGTCTGGGGCCTGGCCGGACCGGCCACGGCGCGGTTCACGCAGTTCGTTCGCGGTCCCCGCGCCGTGCTGGCCTATCTGCCCGAGATGGCACGGCCCCGGCCAAGTCAATGGCCCGGTCACAGCCCCGTGGGCGCATTGGCGGTTGTGGCCATGCTGGCCGTCCTGATCCTGCAGGTCACGACCGGGCTGTTCGCGGACCCCGACGATTACATCAACGTGGGACCGCTAGCCTCGACAGTCAGTTCGGAAACATCGCGCAGCGCCCTGCGCTGGCACAACCGGGGTGCGGACCTGATCCTGATCCTGGTCCTGCTGCACTGGGCAGCGATTCTCTTTTATCGGCTGTGGAAGCACGAAGATCTGGTGCGGCCGATGATCACCGGCTGGAAATGGGTACGTCGCCGCTAGTGGCCGGGAACCCCCGCCCGCGCGGCATGTTGGGCAAGGCAATCCAAAAGGAACACCCATGTCCACCGACCAGCCTTTTCGCAGCGGCGCGATCCGCGACCCTCGTCTGCCCGAACCCGATTTTCCCAAACAGGAGCAACCCTTTCCCGGTCTGGCCAGCCGCATGGACCCTCTGCCCGACCATGGCGAAACCAGCTATCGCGGCAGCGGGCGCCTGGCAGGCAAGCGTGCGCTGATCACCGGCGGTGACAGTGGCATCGGCGCGGCCGCTGCCATCGCCTACGCGCGCGAAGGCGCCGACATCGCCATCAACTACCTGCCGGAAGAACAGGAAGACGCAGACAGGATCATTGCGTTGATCAAGGCCGAAGGCCGCAAGGCCATCGCCATTCCCGGCGACCTGCAGGACGAGGACTTCTGCAAATCGCTGGTCGCCCAAACGGTCGAGGCGCTTGGCGGGCTGGATATCCTGGTCAACAATGCCGGTCGCCAGCAGTTCTGCGAAAAGCTCGAGGATCTCACGACCGAGGATTTCGACGCGACCATGAAGACCAATGTCTATGCCCCGTTCTGGATCACCCGCGCAGCCCTGCCGCACATGGAGGCGGGCGCGTCGATCATCATCACCTCGTCGGTGCAGGCCTTCTCGGCTTCGGAACTGCTGTTCGACTATGCCCAGACCAAAGCCGCCAATGTCGCCTTTGCGCAGTCCCTGGCCAAGCAACTTGCCCCGCGCGGCATCCGGGTGAACGCCGTCTGCCCCGGCCCCTACTGGACCGCGCTGCAGGTCTCGGGCGGCCAGCCGCCTAAGAAGGCCGCCGAACACGGCAAGAACCAGCCTCTTGGCCGCCCCGGCCAGCCGGTCGAGATCGCACCCATATATGTGCTGCTGGCCTCGGACGAGGCGAGTTATATCACCGGGGAATACTTCGGATCGGTCGGCGGCGGGGGTCTGTGAAGCCTTTCGCCTCGATGGGCCATCCCGGGGAGACGGAGGGCGCGGGGCGCAACCCCCGCACCTGACGGTGCCAAGGGCGCCAACCCTTCCGTCAGGTAAACCTGTTGTTGCGGGGAAAGCCGCGCGGGGCCATGCGCCCGGCGCTGGCGCGCTTGCCCAGCCATTCGGTCAGATCCGGTTCGGTCCGGGTGCGGCCACCGCTTTCCTGCCAGCGCAACCCTTCGGCCAGGGTGACAAAGGCTGCGTCAGACAGCGTGTCCCCCGCCACCAGGCCGCCTCCGCTGCCGTATTTCTGAAGCTTGACCCCCTTGCCGCGCGACATTTCTGGCAGTTCGGCCAGGGAAAAAACCAGCATCTTGCGGTTTGTGCCGACCACGGCGACATGATCGCCGCTGACCGGACGGCACAACATTGCGTCACCGTTCAGCACCTGCTTGCCGGCCTTGGTCTGGGCCAGGATATCGCCCGCCCCGACGATGAAGCCATCCCCGGATTTCGATGCCACCAGATATTTCTGGTCTGCGCGCCAGGGAAACATGGCGATCACTTCGGCCTCGTTCGGCAAGTCGATCATCAGCCGCAGCGGCTCGCCCATGCCGCGCCCGCCGGGCAGGGCGTTGGCGGGCAGCGTGTAGAACCGGCCGTTCGAGGCAAAGACCACCAGCTTGTCGGTCGTCTCGGCATGGAGGGCAAGACCAGGGCCGTCGCCGTCCTTGAACTTGATCTCGGCCTCCAGCGGCTGATGGCCCCTGAGGGCGCGAATCCAGCCCATCCTGGACAGGATCACCGTCAGCGGCTCGCGCTCGATCATCGAATCCAGATCGATGGGGGCGATCTCCTGCGCCTCGGCGATCTGGGTGCGGCGCTGGCCCTGCGGCTTGGACTTGCCGAACAGGTTGCGGACTTCCTTCAACTGACCGGCGATGCGGGACCATTGCGCGCCTTCGTCGGCCAGCATGGCCTGCAAGCCCTGCCGTTCCTCCAGCAGCGCATCGCGTTCGGTGCGCAGTTCGATTTCCTCTAGCTTGCGCAGGGCGCGCAGGCGCATGTTCAGGATCGCCTCGACCTGCACGTCGGTCAGCGCGAATTCGGCGATCATCACCGCCTTGGGGTCGTCTTCGTGACGGATGATGGCGATCACGCGATCCAGGTTCAGATAGGCGATCAGATAGCCTTCCAGAACCTCGAGCCGGGTGGCGATGCGATCCAGACGATAGGTCGCGCGGCGCAACAGCACGTCGCGACGGTGGTCCAGAAAGGCGCGCAGCACCTCCTTGAGCGAACAGACCCTGGGCACGCGCCCGTCGATCAGCACGTTCATGTTCATGCTGAAACGGATTTCCAGATCGCTGGCGCGGAACAGCGCGCCCATCAACTGATCGGGATCGACAGTGCGCGCCTTGGGCTCCAGCACGATGCGGATGTCCTCGGCGGATTCGTCGCGCACATCGGCCAGGATCGGGATCTTGCGGGTCTGGATCAGGTCGGCCAGCCGCTCGATCAGTTTGGATTTCTGGACCTGATAGGGGATCTCGGTCACGACGATCTGCCACAGGCCCCGGCCCAGATCCTCGACGGCCCAGCGGGCGCGCACGCGAAAGGCACCGCGTCCGGTGCGATAGGCCTCGGCGATGGCGTCGCGGTTTTCCACGATCACGCCGCCGGTGGGAAAATCCGGACCCCCGATGATGCCGGCCAGCGTATCGTCGCGGGCATCCGGCGTCTTGATCAGGTGCAGGCAGGCGTCGATCACCTCGTGCAGGTTGTGGGGCGGAATATTGGTGGCCATGCCCACGGCGATGCCCGACGCGCCATTGGCCAGCAGGTTCGGAAAGGCCGCCGGCAGAACGATCGGTTCCTGCAAGGTGCCGTCATAGTTCGGGCGGAAATCCACTGCATCCTCGGCCAGCCCTTCCATCAGGCTTTCCGAGGCCTGCGCCAGCCGCGCCTCGGTGTATCGGGCCGCGGCCGGGTTGTCGCCGTCGATATTGCCGAAGTTCCCCTGACCGTCCACCAGCGGATAGCGCATGGCGAAATCCTGCGCCAGGCGCGCCATCGCGTCATAAATCGCCGCATCCCCATGAGGGTGATAGTTGCCCATCACGTCGCCGGTGATCTTGGCCGACTTGCGGAACGCCCCGTTCGGCGCCAGCCGCAGTTCGCGCATTGCATAAAGAATGCGCCGATGCACCGGCTTCAGCCCGTCGCGCGCGTCCGGCAAGGCCCGGTGCATGATCGTGGACAGTGCATAGGTCAGATACCGTTCGCCGATCGCGCGGCTCAGCGGTTCAGTCTGGGTGGCGTCGCCGGGGTCGATGGGCAGGCTGGACATGCGCATCAGATAGGATGTGGCGGGCACGCGGTCCAGCAGGAATCGCGGAACGGCCGCCGGGCCGTTGGCGTTGCGCCCATACGACAGATAAACAAGACCCGAAAGGGTCTGCTGGGGGCATGGATGATCAGACTGGGCGCGCTTGTTCTTGGCACGCTTGCCGGACTGTTCCTGCTCCTTGGCGTGCTGGGCGATAAAGACCTGCGCGCCGAACGCCGGCCCATGCCGCAGGTTCAGCCCGCGGCCGAGGAAGCCGAGGCGCCCGAGGCCGCGCCAGATCAGATTGTGCAGCCATCGCCCCCTGCGGTGGTCCAGGCCGCAGCGCAGACCCCCGCGCAGGTGCAGCGCTTTCCCGGCCCGGCTCTCAGGCCGTCCCCCGAACATGCGGATGCCGATCGGGCCGATGCCCCGGCCTCGAACGGGCCGGTCCTGTATGTCACCGGCAACCGGGTGAACGTCCGGGCCGGCCCCTCGACCGGCGACGGGGTGGTGACAGCGCTGGATCGCGGCGCCGCCGTTCAGCCCCTGGGGCCCACGGATGGGGAATGGGTCAATATCCGCGTCGCGAACGGCAACGCCGGCTATGTGGCGGGCCGGTTCCTGTCGGCCACCGCTCCGTGAGCCGGCGCGTCCTGATCACCGGCTGCTCGTCGGGCATCGGGCTGGATGCCGCGTGGCGGATGCAGTCGCTGGGCTGGCGGGTGGTGGCCACCTGCCGCAAGGACAGCGACATCGCCGCCCGCCGGGCCGAGGGGATGGAGTGTCATCATCTGGATCTGGCGGACGAAAACAGCGTGGCCCAACTGACCGACCGGGTTCTGTCGGGCGGCCCGCTGGACGCGCTTGTCAACAATGCGGCCTTTGCCCTGCCCGGCGCGGTCGAGGACATGCCGCGCGGCGCCCTGCGCGCGATCTTCGAGACCAATCTTTTCGGCGCCCACGACCTGACCGTCAGGCTGATCCCGCATTTCCGCAGGAACGGCGGGAGGATCGTCAACATCAGTTCGGTCCTGGGTCTGATCGGCATCCGCTGGCGCGGCCCCTATGTGGCAACAAAGTTCGCGATGGAGGGGCTGACCGACGTTCTGCGGCTGGAAATGGCGGGCACGCCCGTGCGGGTGATCCTGATCGAACCCGGTCCCATCACCAGCCGCATCCGCGAAAATGCCATCCCCCATTTCGAACGATGGGTCGATTGGCAGAACAGCGCCCGCGCCGACGAATACCGTGACAGCCTGCTGAAACGCCTCTACCGGCCTTCGGGCAAGGACCGGTTCGAACTTCCGCCCTCGGCCGTCAGCGACCGGATCGTCCATGCGCTGACTGCGGCGCGGCCCCAGGCGCGCTATTATGTCACAACGCCCACATGGATCTCGGGGACGGCGCGCAGGCTTTTACCCACGCGTGCACTGGACTGGTTCGCGCGCCACGGCTAGGGTCCGGCAGCGAAGGCGCCGGGGAAAGGCAGCATCCATGACCGACGAACCCCTGTTTTACGTGATCGTTCTGGCGATGCTGGCCGTTCTGGCGGTGCTGGCGACCGGCATCGGCGGCTTTGCCAAGGGCGGCGAATTCAATCGCAAGCACGGCAACCGGATGATGCGCTGGCGGCTGATCGCCCAGGCGGTGGCGGTGGCGCTGATTATGCTGTTCGTCTGGCTGGGGGGACGGTGATGGTTGTCCTGAGCCGCATCTATACGCGCACCGGTGACGGGGGCGACACCGCCCTGTCCGATGGAACCCGCGTTCCCAAGCACGACCCGCGGGTCGAGGCTTATGGCACGGTGGACGAACTGAACGCCACGCTGGGCCTGTGCAGGCTTCACGCAGCGGGCGAACTGGCGGACTGGCTGGCCGTGATCCAGAATGACTTGTTCGACTTGGGGGCCGATCTGTCGCGCCCGGACATGACGGCGGACGACCGGGCGGGTTATCCGGTCCTGCGCATGATCGACGGGCAGGTCGAGCGTCTAGAATCCGAGATCAATGCGATGAACGCCCGTCTTGCCCCGCTGCGCAGCTTTGTGTTGCCGGGCGGATCGGCGCTGGCTGCGCATCTTCATCTGGCACGTACCGTGGCCCGCCGGGCGGAACGCCGCACGACCGATCTGGCGGCGGGGGGCGATGTGAACGGGGCCGCTGTAAGGTATCTGAACCGGCTGTCCGACTGGCTGTTCGTGGCCAGCCGCATTGCCAATGACAACGGGGCAGACGACATCCTGTGGGTGCCGGGAGCCGGCCGCTAGCCGCGACGGTCCGACGCAAACGCAACGTCGCAGGACGCTTTTGTGTTGGAAACCGCGACTATCCGCCGGTAACACTGCGCCAGAATTCGAGATAAAGGGGAGCACGACCCATGAAGATACTTGTGCCCGTGAAGCGGGTTATTGACTACAACGTGAAGGTCCGGGTTCGGGCGGACGGGTCGGGTGTGGATCTGTCGAACGTAAAGATGTCGATGAACCCCTTTGACGAGATCGCGGTCGAGGAGGCGATCCGCCTGAAGGAGAAGGGGCAGGCCGAGGAGGTCGTCGTTGTCAGCATCGGCGTGCGTCAGGCGCAGGAAACGCTGCGCACCGCGCTGGCGATGGGGGCGGACCGGGCGATCCTGGTGGTGGCGGCCGAGGACGTGCACCAGGACATCGAGCCTCTGGCGGTGGCCAGGATTCTCAAGGCGGTGGTCGATGCCGAACAGCCCAGGCTGGTGATCGCCGGCAAGCAGGCCATCGACAACGACATGAACGCCACCGGCCAGATGCTGGCGGCGCTCCTGGGCTGGGGCCAGGCGGCCTTTGCCAGCCGGATCGAGATCGCGGGCGACAGCGCGCGCGTCACGCGCGAGGTGGACGGCGGGTTGCAGACGATCAGCGTGGCGCTGCCTGCGATCGTGACCGCCGACCTGCGGCTGAACGAGCCGCGCTATGCGAGCCTGCCCAACATCATGAAGGCCAAGAAGAAGCCGCTCGAGGAAAAGACGGCGGCCGACTACGGCGTGGACGTGACGCCGCGGCTGGAGGTGGTTTCGACCCGCGAGCCCGAGGGGCGTCAGGCGGGGATCAAGGTCGGCTCGGTGGACGAGCTGGTCGGCAAGCTGAAAGAAGCGGGGGTGATCTGATGGCTGTTCTGTTGCTGGGCGAGGTCAACCACGGCGCGCTGAACCGCGACGCCACCGCCAAGGCGGTCCAGGCGCTGCAGTCCCTGGGCGCGGTAACGGTGCTCTGCGCCGGCGCCAGGGCGCGCGATGCGGCCACGGATGCCGCGGCCATCGCCGGGGTGGCCCGCGTGCTGGTGGCCGAGGATGCGCGCTATGGCCACCGGCTGGCCGAGCCCACGGCGGCGCTGATCGTGTCGCTGGCCGGGGACTATGACCACATCGCCGCCCCCGCCACCACCGACGCCAAGAACGTCATGCCGCGGGTGGCGGCGCTGCTGGACGTGATGGTGATCCCCGACGTGTCCAAGGTCATCGACGCCTCGACCTTCGAGCGTCCGGTCTATGCCGGCAACGCCATTCAGACGGTGCGCTCGCGCGATGCGAAAAAGGTGATGACGATCCGCGTGGCCAGCTTCGAGGCAGCGGGCACGGGCAGCGGTGCGCCCATCGCGGACGCCACGCCGGCCGACGATCCCGGCCTGTCGTCCTGGGTGGGCGACGAGGTCGCGGCCAGCGACCGGCCCGAACTGACCTCGGCGGGGCGGGTGGTCTCGGGCGGGCGGGCGGTCGGCTCGAAGGAGAATTTCGCCATGATCGAGGCCCTGGCCGACAAGCTGGGCGCGGCGGTGGGCGCCAGCCGGGCGGCGGTCGATTCCGGCTATGCCCCGAACGACTGGCAGGTCGGCCAGACCGGCAAGGTGGTCGCCCCCGACCTTTATGTGGCGGTGGGCATCTCGGGCGCGATCCAGCACCTTGCGGGCATGAAGGACAGCAAGGTCATCGTCGCCATCAACAAGGACGAGGAAGCCCCCATCTTCCAGATCGCCGACTACGGCCTCGTCGGAGACCTGTTCCAGATCGTCCCGGAACTCACAGAAAAACTGTGACCGGGAAAGGGGGGGCGAATATCCCATAGGCAGGAGGGGGACAAAACGCCCCGTCTGAACCAGAAGAACCGCCCCGAAAGGGGCGGTTTTCGCATTGCGGCAACCGCCCGCCCGCCCTATCGTCCCGACCGTCAGATAGGGGGGCAATATGGCAGTCCAGTCGGTTGGAATCGTGGGCGCGGGTCAGATGGGCAACGGCATCGCCCATGTCTTTGCCCTGGCGGGATACGATGTGCTGATGACCGATATCAGCCAGGACGCCCTGGACAAGGCGCTGTCGCTGATCGACCGCAACCTTGAACGCCAGGCCAGCAAGAACAGGATCGCCGAGGATGACCGCAGGGCCGCGATGGGCCGGATCCGCACCACGCTGCGGCTGGCCGACCTGGGCCAGACCGACCTGGTGATCGAAGCCGCGACCGAGCGCGAGACCGTCAAGCAGGCGATCTTCGAGGATCTGGTGCCGCATCTCAAGCCCGACACCATCCTGACCTCAAACACGTCCTCGATCTCGATCACCCGGCTGGCCAGCCGCACCGACCGGCCGGAAAAGTTCATGGGCTTTCACTTCATGAACCCGGTCCCGGTGATGCAACTGGTCGAGCTGATCCGCGGCATCGCGACTGATCAGCCCACCTATGACACGCTGCTCGCGGTGGTGGAAAAGCTGGGCAAGACGGCAGCCACGGCCGAGGATTTCCCGGCCTTTATCGTCAACCGGATCCTCATGCCGATGATCAACGAGGCGGTCTATACGCTTTATGAAGGCGTCGGGAATGTCCGGTCCATCGACGAATCGCTCAAGCTGGGTGCCAATCATCCGATGGGGCCGCTGGAACTGGCCGATTTCATCGGGCTGGACACCTGCCTGGCGATCATGAACGTGCTGCATGACGGATTGGCCGATACGAAATACCGCCCCTGCCCCTTGCTGACCAAGTATGTCGAGGCCGGCTGGCTGGGACGCAAGACCGGACGCGGCTTTTACGACTATCGCGGCGGCACCCCCGTGCCGACGCGGTGACACCCCCGGCCCTGCCCGACGGACCCGCGGTCCGGGGCAAGCCCTGACAGGAGGATGACCATGAAGGCCCTTACAACCCTGACGGCCCTGATGCTGGCGGCATCGGCTCTGCCCGCCTTGGCCGAGGATGCGGCGGCCTGTGGCACGGTGCGCCTTTCCGATCCCGGCTGGACGGACATCACCGCCACAAACGGCGTGGCGGCGGTTCTGCTGGAAGCCCTGGGCTATGAGCCCGACATCGCCACCCTGTCGGTTCCGGTCGGATACGAGGCGCTGAAGAACGGGCAGACGGACGTGTTCCTGGGCAACTGGATGCCCGCGCAGCAGACGTTCCGCGACGATCTGGACGCTTCCGGCACGGTGGTCGAACTGGTGCAGAACCTGGAAGGCGCCAAGTTCACCCTGGCGGTCAACAAGGCCGGCGCCGACGCCGGGGTCAAGGATTTCGGCGATCTGGACGCGCAAAAGGATGCCTTCGGCGGCAAGATCTATGGGATCGAGCCGGGCGCCCCCGCAAACCAGTCGATTCAGGCGATGATCGAGGCGGACGAATTCGGCCTGGGTGATTGGGAACTGGTGGAATCGGGCGAACAGGCGATGCTGGCACAGGTCGGGCGCAGCGGCGACACACCGGTCGTCTTTCTTGCCTGGGCGCCTCATCCCATGAACGAGGCGATCGACATCACCTATCTGTCGGGCGGCGACGCCCAGTTCGGCCCCGATTATGGCGGCGCGACGGTGCATACGCTGGCCCGGAAGGAATGGGTCGCCGCCTGCCCGAATGCGGCCCGGCTGTTCAGCCAACTGGTCTTCGACGTGCCAATGGAAAACGTCCTGATGGGCAAGATCCTAGACGATGGCGCCGATCCCAAGGAGGCCGCGGTGGAATGGCTGGCCGAAAATCCGCAGGCCATCGATGCCTGGCTGGACGGCGTCACCACGCTGGACGGCCAGCCGGGCACCGAGGCGGTCAAGGCTGCGGTGGCCGGGTAATCCCTTGCAGCCGAACGTCCTGATCCTGATGGTGGACCAACTGTCGGGGGTGCTTTTCCCCGACGGCCCCGCCCCGTTCCTGCACGCGCCCCACCTGAAACGACTGGCGGAACGGTCCACGCGGTTCGCCAACACCTATACCGGCAGCCCGCTCTGCGCGCCCGCACGGGCCAGCTTCATGTCGGGCCAATTGCCGCACCGGACGCGGGTTTACGACAATGCGGCGGAATTCGCGTCCGACATCCCGACCTATGCCCATCACCTGAGGCGCGCGGGATACCAGACCAGCCTGTCGGGCAAGATGCATTTCGTCGGTCCCGACCAGTTGCACGGGTTCGAGGAACGTCTGACTACCGACATCTATCCCGCCGATTTCGGCTGGACCCCGGATTACCGCCGCCCCGGCGAACGGATCGACTGGTGGTATCACAACCTGGGTTCGGTCACTGGCGCCGGCGTGGCCGAGATCACCAACCAGTACGACTACGACGACGAGGTGGCCTTCAACGCCTGCCGCAAGCTGTATGACCTGGCCCGCGCCAAGGACGACCGGCCCTGGTGCCTGACGGTCAGCTTTACCCATCCGCACGACCCGTTCGTGGCCCGCCGCAAGTATTGGGATCTGTACACCGGCATCCCAGAACTGGAACCGCCCGAGGCCATTTCCTATGATGACATGGACCCCCATTCCCGGCGACTGATGGACGCCTGCGACTGGCGGGCCTTCGACATCACGCCCGACCAGATCCGCCGGGCGCGGCAGGGATATTTTGCCAACATCACCTATGTGGACGACAAGATCGGTGAAATCCTGGACGTGCTGGACCGCACGCGGCAGGCCGCCATCGTCCTGTTCCTGTCAGACCACGGTGAAATGCTGGGCGAGAGAGGTCTGTGGTTCAAGATGAACTTCTTTGAACCCTCGGCCCGCGTGCCCCTGATGATCGCGGCGCCCGGCATGGCGCCGGGGCGGGTGGACCAGCCGGTCAGCACCATCGACGTGCTGCCGACGCTGTGCGAACTGGCAGGCCTGCCGATGGACGAGATCGCGCCCTGGACCGATGGCCGGTCGTTGGCCGGCGGAGCGGCGCGCGGCCCTGTGCCCATGGAATATGCAGCCGAAGGCACGGTGACGCCGATGGTCGCCCTGCGCGACGGGCACTGGAAATACATCGCCTGCAAGGCCGACCCGGACATGCTGTTCGATCTGGACCGAGACCCGGGCGAACGGGTGAACCTGGCAGGCGATCCCGACCATGCCGTAGTGATGGGCCACTTGCGGGCGATGGCGATGGAATGCTGGGATCTGGACATCTATGACGCCGAGGTGCGGCAGTCCCAGGCCCGCCGCTGGATCGTCTATGAGGCGCTGCGCAACGGTGCCTATTATCCGTGGGACTATCAGCCGCTGCAACAGGCGTCCGAGCGGTACATGCGCAATCACATGGACCTGAACGTGCTGGAGGAGAACCAGCGGTTCCCGCGCGGCGAATAGGAAAAGGGCCGGTGATGCCGGCCCTTGGGTCTTATGCGCTTGGGTAGGCAGGGGTATCGCTCTTGTCACCGCGCTGTTCCATGAACTGGTCGAACTCGGCCTTGTCCTTGGCTTCGCGCAGCTTCTGCAGGAAATCCACGAACTCGCGATGCTCATCCTCCAGCCGCTTCAGCGTTTCCTCGCGATAGGCATCAAAGGCGCTGTTGCCGGTTGATGACGCGTAATACCGCACTTGCGTGCCGCGTTTGCTGCAACTGAACATGCGTTTGCTCCAGATCATGTAGGCCAGAAGGGCCAGGCCCACGGGCCAGAAAACCACAAAACCCAGGATCATGGCGATGATCCAGGCAGCCCTGCCGCGCGCATCCAGCCAGTCCCGAGCGCGCATCAGCGGACCTTGGACTTGAGAGGGCAAGGAATAGGCAGGCATTCGGTACGATTCACCATACATAAGGGAAACCTCCCATGTTAATGTTAATAACATTTACATATGTAGAGGCCGCGGATCGCTCGTCAAGCGGGTGGGACAAATTATTCGCCGATCAGGCCAAGCCCGCGCAGATAGATGATGACCGCGCTTTCCAGCATCTCGGTCGGCTCGACCGGACTGCGGCTGCCCGGCTTGCCCCGCGAAAACAATTCGACCACCCCATGGCTCATGGCCCAGACATGGTTGGCAACCATGCGGGCCGGCGGACGGCGGTCGGACGGCAGGCGTTCCGCCAAGCGTTCGGCCGCGTCGATCAACACATGCTGCGCCCTGTCGGACGCCGCAGCCAGATCGGCATTGCTGGCGATGGATACCCCAGATTCGAACATCGCCATGTAGTGACCCGGACGTTCCGCGGCGAAATCCAGATAGGCTTGGCCCATCCGCATGAAGGCCGTCAGTGGTCGGGGCGAACCGTTGTCGAAAGCCTGTTCCAGACGATCGGTGAAATCCACGAAGCCTTGCCGGGCGACCTCCTCCAGCAGATCGTCGCGGCCCTTGAAATGGCGATAGGGGGCCGCAGGGGACACGCCCGCGCGACGCGCGGCCTCGGTCAGGGTAAAGGCCAGTGGCCCGGTTTCCTGGATCAGGGTCGCAGTCGCGTCCACCAGGGCCTGACGCAGGTTTCCGTGGTGATAGGTCCTGCGATCAGGCACCTACATGCCTTCGCCAAAGTAATCCGACACCAAGGCTTCCAAGGCATCGGCCAGGGCGGCGGCGTCGGGACCGCTGGTCGTGACGGTGATCTGGCTGCCGCGCGGGGCTGTCAGCATCAGAAGACCCATGATGGAATCCCCCGACACCGAGATGCCGTCCTTTTCCACCTGCGCCTGGGCGTCGAAGCGTTCGACCAAATCGACGAACTTGGCGCTTGCCCGGGCGTGAAGGCCCTTTTCGTTGATGATCGCCAGACGGCGCGTGACCTGCCCCGTCATCAGAACCGTGACCCGGTGTTCAATGCAGCTTCGGCCGGGACGTTATAGGAGTTGATGTATTTCCGCCCCGCCTCCTTGGCAAAGGCCACCGCGTCCGTCACCGGCAGATGGCGCGACTTGGCCAGCTTGACCAGCATGGGCAAATTGGCGCCATACAGGATCACGCGGTCGCGCATCGCGCAGGCCGGCAGCGACAGGTTGGACGGCGACCCGCCGAACAGGTCGGTGACAACCACCACACCGTCGCCCCGATCCACCGCATTGGCGGCCGCCTGGATTTCGGCCGTCTTGGCGGTCCGGTCGTGATCGTCCTCGATCGCGACGGCAACGATGCCCAGTTGCGGACCAACCACATGTTCGACCGCCAGAAGATATTCCCTGGCCAGTCCGCCATGCGCCACGATCACAATTCCAATCAACGCGTTCCACCACGTTCAACGGCCTGCAGCCGGCCAGCCTGCCAAGGAGCGACGGAAAGATCGCCCGCAACAGGTGGCGCCGGTGCGCGACGCTCGAGTTCCCTGTGCCTTATTGACACCGGCCAGCCTGCCTTCGCAAGCACATGGCCCACCTTTTCGGTCATTGTGACGGAACGATGTTGTCCGCCGGTGCATCCAAACCCGACCGCCAGATGCGACTTGCCCTCTTGGACATAGGCTGGAAGCAGAAAAAGGATCATCCCGCACACGCGGTCCATGAATTCCGCAAAGCGCGGATCGCCTTCCACATGGTTCTGAACCGCCTGATCACGTCCGGTCAACGGTCGCAGGTCGGACTCCCAATGCGGATTCGTCAGGAATCGGCAATCGAACATGATGTCGATGCCCCGCGGTACCCCGCGCTTGTAGCTGAAGGAATGCAGCGACAGGCTGAGCATCCGATTGGGCCGGGTATCGAACCATCGCGACAGTTCGGCCTTGAGGTCATGGGGCGACAGGTCCGAGGTATCGACCAACACGTCGGCCCGCACGCGAATCGGCGCCAGAAGGTCCAGTTCTGCCATCACTCCGGCCGCCGGTGCGCTGTCGGGCGACAGGGGGTGGCGGCGGCGGGTTTCGTTGTAACGCCGTTCCAACACCTCGGGCGCGCAGTCCAGAAACAGCACTTCGGGGGCATAGCGGGGATCGCGCGTCAGCCGGTCGATCAATTCGATCACGTTGCTGGCAGAAAAATCGCGGTTGCGGACATCCAGTCCCAAGGCCAACGGTTCGGGCCGCGTCGGACCGTCCAGAAGGCGGGGGATCAGCGACAGGGGCAGATTGTCGATCGCTTCGAACCCCAGATCCTCCAGCACGTTGATCGCAGTTGACCGGCCAGCACCCGACGGACCCGTAACAAGAACAAGCCGCTGCACCCCCTCATCCGTTGATCGGGGATCGGCAGCAGAAACCGAGGTGGAATCGTCGGTCGTGTTGACCATCTTTCCTGCCGATGAAACATGCTGTTTCCGTGTCATGCGATGCGGCCGTTCAGCACAAGCTGCCGCAGCGCAGCATAAAGATGCGGGCGATAGGGGGTCGTGACAAGGGGCAAGGCGATTCCCAGCACATCAAGGCTTTGCGACTGTGGCAATCGGCCTGCACACCCCGCCCCCAGATCGACAACCTGGACGATCCTGACCGGCCTGGCGGGATCGGCCGCCAGAATGCCGATGCCTCGCGCCTCGATCCGTCCCAGCAAGGGCGGTGGGCAGCTTGCCATGATCGCCGGTCCTTCACGATGCAGATCGGTCCGGTCATCGGCCACCAGCAAGGCCCCGGCTGCCATCAATTGGAGGGCGAGTGTCGATTTTCCGGTCCCCGAAGGACCAAGAATCAACAATCCCGCATCTTCGAAGGAAATTGACGTAGCATGAAGCTGCATCTGCGAATCACCTCTCGCCTTTGATGCTGGGCTAAAATGGATAACAACGGGTTGAAATCGGATCGCCGAGCAGGCCGTTTGCGATAACATCTACTGTTTACGCTAACTGTTCGCGCCAACGTCTTTTTTGTACTTCGGCCCATGCTATAGGCGCCACATACTTCCGCAGGAAGCCTTCAAGTCATTCATCAGGAGCGTCGATACCATGACCACACGCGTGAACCCGAACTGCATGCTCGAGGATCAGGGAATCGAGGGGCTTGGACAGGTTTACTACAATCTGCTGGAACCGGCCCTGATGACCGAGGCGGTTGCGCGCGGTGAAGGCAGAATGGGTCTGGGGGGGACGTTCCTGGCAACCACCGGCGCCCATACCGGCCGTTCCCCCAAGGACAAGTTCGTGGTCCGCACTCCCGAGGTCGAAAACGCGATCTGGTGGGATAACAACAAGCCCATGGCACCCGAGGCCTTTGACCGTCTGCATTCGGACATGCTGGCCCATATGAAGGGCCGCGACTATTTCGTGCAGGATCTGTTCGGCGGCGCGGATGCCGAAAATCGTCTGGATGTGCGCGTGATTACCGAACTGGCGTGGCACGGCCTGTTCATCCGCCATCTGCTCCGCCGCCCCAAGGCCGAGGAACTGGCGACTTTTACCCCGGAATTCACTATCATCAACTGCCCCGGCTTCAAGGCCGATCCGGAACGCCATGGCTGCCGCAGCGAGACGGTGATCGCCCTGAATTTCGCCAAGAAGCTGATCCTGATCGCCAACACGGCCTATGCGGGGGAAAACAAGAAGTCGGTCTTTACGTTGCTGAACTATTTGCTGCCTGAAAAGGGCATCATGCCGATGCATTGCAGCGCCAACCACGCGATCGGCAATCCGGATGACAGCGCGGTATTCTTTGGTCTGTCGGGCACCGGCAAGACCACGCTGTCGGCGGACCCTTCGCGCGTGCTGATCGGCGACGATGAACACGGCTGGTCAGACAAGGGCATCTTCAACTTTGAGGGCGGCTGTTACGCCAAGACCATCAACCTGTCGCCCAAGGCCGAGCCCGAAATCTATGCGACCTGCTCGCGCTTCGGCACCGTGATCGAGAACATGGTCTTCGATCCCGACACGCTGGAGCTGGATTTCGACGACAATTCGATCACCGACAACATGCGCTGCGCCTATCCGCTGGAGGCGATCGGCAACGCGTCGCCGACTAGCCTGGGCGGACATCCCAAGAATGTGATCATGCTGACCTGCGATGCCTTCGGCGTGCTGCCGCCGATCGCGCGGCTGACGCCCGCGCAGGCAATGTACCATTTTCTGTCGGGCTTCACGTCAAAGACGCCGGGAACCGAGGTCGGCGTGACCGAGCCGACCCCGACCTTCTCGACCTGCTTCGGCGCGCCTTTCATGCCGCGCCGCCCCGAGGTTTATGGCAAGCTGCTGCAGGAAAAAATCGCCCAGCATGGGGCAAGCTGTTGGTTGGTAAACACTGGCTGGACAGGCGGCGCCTTCGGCACCGGTCGGCGGATGCCCATTGCAGCAACTCGCGCCCTGCTGGCAGCGGCCCTTGACGGCAGCCTGAACGACGTTCAGTTCCGCCGCGACTCGAACTTCGGATTCGAGGTTCCGGTCACGGTGCCGGGGGTCGATGACATTCTGCTGGACCCGCGCCGGACCTGGAACGATCCCGCCGCCTATGACCGGCAGGCCGCCAAGCTGGTGCAGATGTTCAGCGACAATTTCGCGCAATATCTGGAGGCGATCGACGACGAGGTGCGCGCGGCCGCCATCGGCTGATGCTGGCTGAGACGAACGAAAAAGGCCGCGCACCCTGCGCGGCCTTTCTTTTTGATGATGACGGGATCAGCCGATCCGGCCGCCGTCCTGCTTGGTAATCGCCACGACGGCGGGGCGCACCGGCATCGCATCGTCGAAATCCGGCCAGCGGGTTGACAGATCCTCGTAATAGGACGGACGGCCATGGCCTTCCCAGTCATCGCCGCCATCGGCGGGGTGCTGGACCGCGACAAAGAAGGTGGTCATGTCATCGGTCATGCAGGGGCCGCAAAGTTCCGCGCCCACCGGCACGCGATAGAACAGGCGCGAGGTGCCGCGCGCCGACCCCTCGGTATCGACCGCCCACAAACCATCGGTGCGGCCGGTATCAGACGGCGAATTGCCGTCGGTCGAAACCCACAGCCGGCCATCGGTATCGACCGCGCAGTTGTCGGGCATCCCGAACCAGCCGTTCGCGGTTGTTTCCGTAGAAAACGTGGCCCCGACCTCGGCGATGCTGGGATCGCCGCACTTCACCAGGATTTCCCAGGTGCCGGTGGTGGCGGTGAAATCGCCCTCGCCTTCGATGATCTCGATGATGTGGCCGAAGGCATTGTCCACGCGAGGATTGGCGGCGTTGGCTTCCTCGCGGCGGGTGTTGTTCGTCAGCATGACATAGGCACGCCCGGTGGTGGGGTTCGGCTGAATGTCTTCGGGCCGGTCCATGGGCGTCGCCTCCAGAAGATCGGCGGCGCGGCGGGTTTCGATCAGCACGTCGGCCTGGGATTGGAACCCGTTCTCGGCGGTCAACGGGCCTTCGCCATGGACCAGCGGCAGCCATTCGATGCGGCCATCGTCATGGAAGCGGGCGACATACAGGGTGCCCTCGTCCAGCAGGTCCATGTTGGCGGCGCGGTCATCGGGGTTATAGGCGCCGGCCGTCACGAACTTGTAGACGTAATCGAAGCGTTCGTCGTCCCCCAGATAAAAGACCACGCGGCCATCCTTGGCGACCACGCTTTCGGCCCCCTCATGCTTGAAACGGCCAAGGGCAGTGCGCTTCCGGGGCGCCGAGGCGGGATCCATCACGTCCACCTCGACGATCCAGCCAAAGCGGTTCGGCTCGTTCGGGTCTTTCGAGACATCGAAACGGTCATGAAAGTTGCCCCAGGCATAGGTCGCATCGGGAACGCCCAGGCGTTCGTAATTTGCGGCCTCGGCGTGGCCTTCGGGCAGGGTGCCGATGAAATACCCGTGGAAATTTTCCTCGGCCATGATGTAGGTGCCCCAGGGGGTCACACCGCCCGCGCAGTTGTTGACGGTGCCCAGCACCTTGCGGCCCGAGGGATCGGCCACGGTTTGCAGGCGCGCATGACCTGCGGCGGGGCCGGTGATTTCCATTTCCGTCTTTGCCGTGATGCGGCGGTTCAGCGCGCCGTCCAGCACCGGCTGCCATTTGCCGTCCACCTTGCGGATTTCGATGACGGTGCCGCCATGGGCCGCCATCTCGATGTTCACGCGCGATTCATCGGCCTCGGAAACCTCGATTTCCTGTGTCGATGTGACGGTGCCGTCTTCGGCGGTTTCTTCCACCGTGCGAATGGTGACGATCCCGGGGAACATCAGATGTTCGTTGGTGTATTCGTGGTTCACGACCAGCAGGCCCCGGTCGTCGGCGCCGTCCAGCGGGATGAAGCCCACGAAGTCGTTGTTATAGCCGAACTGGCGTTCCTGCGCGGACTCGGACTGGTTCAGCGGATCGAAGTCGGGCGCATCGGCGAACACCTTGTCGCCCCAACGCAGCAGCACGTCGGCGTCGTATCCCTCGGCAACATGGTGATCGGCGTCCACGCCTGCCGTAACCTCGGGAAAATCGAAGGCCGAGCCATCGACCCCCTGGGCCCGCGCCGCGTCTGCCGACAGCAGCGCGATGGGGCTGACCGTGGCCGAGATCGCCGCCACCGCCATCGAGCCCCGCAGAAAGCCGCGGCGCGAAAAGCGGGCGGCGATGATTTCGCCCATCGTCGGATTCCGGGTCGGGTTCAGGCCCGGACCCTCCGCATCTTCCAGCCGGCTGGTGCGAAAGACATGGTTGTTCTGCTGGTCACGCATGGCGCTCTCCTGGCTGTTCTGGGCCGTTCTGGCCATCACCGCAGCGATTAGGATGACAATGCGACAAAGATGCGTCAAACAGGAAACAGTTTCTTGAAACCTGTCCGCCGGCTGCCCGCTGGAATCTCGCTCAGACGTCCAGGCACCAGCGCATGATCGCCTTTTGCGCATGAAGGCGGTTCTCGGCCTCGTCCCAGACGACGGAATGGGGGCCGTCCATCACGGCGCTTGTCACCTCATCCTCGCGATGGGCGGGCAGGCAGTGCATGAACAGCGAATCCGGCTTGGCACGGGCCATCAGCGCCTCGTTCACCTGATAGCCGCGCAACTGGTTGTGGCGGCGCTCCTTGGCAGATTGGGGATCGTGCATGCTGACCCAGGTATCGGCCAGAACCAGATCCGCCCCTTCCAGGGCGCGGGCCGGATCACGCTCGATGATGGCATCGACGCCCTGGCCGCGGGCAAAATCCAGCGCCTCGCGTTCCGGGTCCAGCGGCGGGGGTCCGCTGAAGGTGAAATTGTAGCCGAACTGACCCGCGCCATGGATCACGCTGGCGCAGACGTTGTTGCCGTCGCCCACCCAGACCACCTTGCGGCCCGTGATCGGGCCGCGATGTTCCTCAAAGGTCATCACGTCGGCCATGATCTGGCAGGGATGGGTGCGGTTGGTCAGGCCGTTGATGACCGGCACCGTTGCGTATTCCGCCATTTCCAGCAGGGTCGCCTCCTCGAAAGTGCGGATCATGATCAGATCGACATAGCGCGACAGCACGCGGGCGGTATCGGCGATCGTTTCGCCATGGCCCAACTGCATTTCCGACCCCGACAGGACCATGGTCTGCCCGCCCATCTGGCGCACGCCGACGTCAAAGCTGACGCGTGTGCGGGTCGAGGGCTTTTCGAAGATCAGCGCGACCATGCGGCCCGCCAGCGGCTGGTCGTCGTCGGGCGCGCCCTTGGGGCGATGGTTGCGGGCGGTCTTCATGGCAAGCGCCTGGTCGATGATCGACCGCAGATCCGCCTTGCCGGTGGTATGAATGTCCAGAAAATGCTTCATCTTTGTAGCTCTCGCGGTTTGAGCAAGGAAGCCCGGTCGGGCAGCCAGGGTCAAGAGGGGGGCCTGCCCCGTCGCGCGGGGCGATACCCCGATGTGTTCCCAAGAAGAAGCTGTCGTCGGCACGTGCCCCGGCAACGCAACGCATCCGCGCCGCCGTTGCCGTTCCGGTGCCTTGTCCGCTCAGGCAAGGCTTGCCGCCGCCCGGTCAAGCCGGTCCACGGCCTCGGCGATCTCGGCGTCGGTGATGTTCAGCGGCGGCAGCAGGCGCAGGGTATTGTCGGCAGCAGGCACGGTCAGCAGGTGCTGAGCATAGCTGGCCGTGACCAGATCGGTCGGCGCGACCTTGCACTTCAGCCCCAGCATCAGGCCCTGCCCCCGGACACTCTCAAAAACATCTGGATGCGCGGCGACCAGGCCCTCCAGCCTTTGCCGGAACAGGGCCGCCTTGCGGTTCACCTCGGCCAGGAAGGCGTCGTCGGCCACGATCTCCATCACTCGCGCCCCTACCGCACAGGCCAGCGGGTTGCCGCCATAGGTGGACCCGTGCGTGCCTGCGACCATGCCGGCGGCGGCCTTTTCGGTCGCCAGCACCGCGCCCAGCGGAAAGCCGCCGCCGATACCCTTGGCGATCATCATGATATCAGGCGCGATGCCCGCATATTCATGCGCGAACAGACGGCCTGTCCGGCCCATGCCGCACTGGACCTCGTCCAGCACCAGCAGCGCGCCGGACTGGTCGCACATGTCGCGCAGGCCGCGCAGGCATGTGTCGGGCAACGGACGGATGCCCCCCTCGCCCTGGACGGGCTCGATCATGACAGCGGCGGTATGGTCGCCAAGGGCGGCGCGAAGGGCATCGTGATCGCCCCAGGGCAGTTGGCGGAAGCCGGGCATCAGGGGACCAAAGCCCTTGGTCATCTTTTCCGACCCCGCCGCCGCGATGGCGCCGGTAGAGCGGCCATGGAACGCCCCCTCGAAGGTCAGGATCTCGGTGCGGCCCTCGCCCTTGTCATGCCAGTATTTGCGAACCATCTTGATCGCCAGTTCGGCGGCCTCGGTCCCGGAATTGGTCAGAAACACCGTGTCGGCAAAGGTATGTTCCACCAACAGGTCGGCCAGCCGTTCCTGCTGGGGGATCTGGTACAGGTTCGAGACATGCCAGATCTTGCCCGCCTGTTCGGTCAGCGCAGCCACCAGATCCGGGTTCGCATGGCCCAGCACATTCACCGCGATCCCCGATCCCAGATCCAGATATCGGCTGCCGTCCGTGGCGATGGCCCAGGTTCCCTCGCCCCGCTCAAAGGAAATGGGCGCGCGGTTATAGGTCGGCAGGACGTGCGAAATCATAGGGGGCTCCCCGATTGGCAAAGACGGATTGTAAGGACAGACGGAATCGGACGGTGACGAGGCGTCAACGTCGCGGACGGGCGAGGATTGCGGTCCGGGCGATCATGGTCCGGCCATAGCGCCGAATCGGCGTCCATGCAATCACGCTTTCATCCGATAGCCGGTTTTCAGCCAGCGCCAGGCCAGCCACAGCACCGCGGCCACGCAAGCCGTGCAGACGACCGCCCCGCGCCAGACCGGTGCATCGCTGGTGCCGGTCACGCCATAGCGGGCGCCGTCGATCAGGTAGAAAACCGGGTTCCAGTGCGACAGGGTGCGGAACGGTTCCGGCAGGGCCTCGACGGAATAGAAGGTGCCCGACAGAAACGACAGCGGCGTGATGACGAAATTGGTGATCGCGGCCATCTGATCGAACTTCTGCGCCAGAATGCCGGCCAGCACCCCCAGGCCCCCCAGCAGCAACGCGGCCAGCAGGATGAACAGACCCGTCCAGGCGGGGTGGGCGATTCCCTGCCCCGTCACCAGCACCATGCCCGTTCCGATCACGGCAGCCACCAGCCCGGCGCGCGCCACCGACCCCGCCAGATACCCTGCCAGCAGCTCGCCCGCCGACAAGGGCGGCATGAGCGTATCGACGATGTTGCCCTGCACCTTTGCCGATGTGATCGAGCTTGAGGTATTGGCGAAGGCGTTCTGGATGACCGTCATCATCAGGATGCCCGGCCCCAGAAAGACCAGATAGGGCAGGCCCATCACCTGCCCCCGCCCCTGCCCCAGGGCCAGCGCGAAGACCAGAACGAACAACGCCGCCGTCATCAGCGGGGCAAAGACCGTCTGCTGCCAGACGGCCATGAAGCGCATCACCTCGCGCCGGGCAAGGGTCCACAGCCCCAGCCAGTTCACGCGGCCGAAACGGCGGACGCCCATTTGGGCGCCTTCGGGAACGATCCGGCGGGGTGACGAAAATGGGGGCATCCGGCGGTCCTTGAATTCTTGCACACTGGCCGCTAAATCTCGGCATCCCGTTTCTGACGGGGGCAATCGCAGGTTTCAAGATGGGGCGGCCGACGGACCCGCCCGGAAAGGCAGTCATGTCCTGGACGGATGAACGGGTCGAAACGCTGAAGCGGATGTGGTCCGACGGCCAGTCGGCCAGCGCCATCGCCAAGGAACTGGGCGGCGTGACCCGGAACGCGGTCATCGGCAAGGTCCACCGCCTTGGCCTGTCGAACCGCAATGACGAACCCGAAGCCCCCGCGCCCGCCCCCGAGCCCGTTTCCGAAAAACCCGCGGATCGCAAGCCTGCCGCCGCCGCGCCACAGGCCGTCCGCCCCGAACCGCAGCCGGAGCAGGCCGTGGAACCTGCCGGCCCCGCCGAGGAACAGCCGTTGAGCCAGCCCAGCTTTTCCCCCGTCCCCCGCCGCCCCATCGTGCCTGCGGGTCAGCCCCTGCCGCCCCAGCCTTCGGCCAACGAGATCAGCCCGGAAACGCTGGCCTCGGTCCGCGAAGTCGAAAAGCGCGCCCGCAAGCTGACCCTGATGGAATTGACGGAACGGACCTGCAAATGGCCGATCGGCGATCCCGCGACCGACAGGTTCTGGTTCTGCGGCCTGCCCAGCCAGGCTGGCAAACCCTATTGCGAGGCCCATGTCAGCGTGGCCTTTCAGCCGATGAGCTCACGCCGCGACCGGAGACGCTGAGCAGGCGCGCCCGACACAGGCAGTCCGGCCGCCGAACGGGTCGTTCCGGTCCGGATCAACCTGCTTTTAGCGAATGCAGAAAGGCATTGACCCGGCTGACATAGGCTTGGTGATCGTCGGTCCGGTTGCCCCAGTCGGCCAGCCAGTCGAACAGCGACGCGGCCTTGGGGTCCGAAAAGTGCATCTCCCACCCCTCGAACAGGCGCTCTGTGAGTGTTCCCTGATCGAGGATGGTCATGTTGAGATGCCGGTCATCGTCGCGGAGGATGTCAAGAAGCTGGAACACCTGTTGCCACGGTCCTTCCAGCCATTGAAAGAACATGCCGTTTTCATAGTGCAGGCACCCTGTCAGACCCCGCGTCCGGTTGCGATGCCGGGCCTTTTCCAGAATCTTGTCGATCCCTGCGGAATCCAGGTCCGGCTGTGCCATGCTGCGATAAAGGCAGTATCCCAGCTTGTTGTCGGTCGCAGGGCTCCAAAGGCGGTCTGCTGGCGAATGATCTTGCACCGGCGGGCTTTCGTTTGGTGATTAGACACGGAAAGATTATGCGTTTTATGCACGAACTGCAACTGTAAGGATATTCAACATTGATCAATTCGCCTTTTATGAAAAGGCGAACGGATTGGGGGCAAACCGGGCGCCCGCGTCCCGGTTCCGGTTCCGGCATCAGTCTGCCGCTACTGCGCCAGTTGCCCGTAATCCAGCATCATATAGCGGGCGGGTTCGTTCTTGTCCGCGCTGCCTTCGTCGCTCATGATCAACAGCCGGGCCTCGCCTCCCAGGATGATCGAATCGATCGATTCCACATTGTTGAGATTGATCATGTCGGGCAGCGCGATCGGTTCGGGCTGCATGACGGGATTGCCGCTCCAGCGCCACATCTGGGAAAAACGGTTTCCTTCGTAACCCTCAAGCTCATTCACGATCAGGAACGAATCCAGAACTGGATCATAGCTGAGCGCGCGGATCCCGCCGCCCTGCAATTCCAGCATGATCGGCGCACCGAACCGGGGCGCGGCCTGCTGGTCGAACATCTCGTCCGGGTTTTCGATGACAGCGATCAGGCCGCGGCTGCCCGCCATCGGCGCGCGCAGGCCGACATACAGGTGTCCCGTCTCGGCCACATAGGCAAGGCCTTCGACATTTAACTGCGCCATGTCCAGATGTTCGCCCGTTTGCTCCAGCACCATTTCCCGCAACGCACGGTCGCCTGCCAGCGCGTCGCGCAATCCGCCATAGGACGCGATCTCGCCCACGCTGCTGCCGGAAATGCGAAACCGCAGCATCTGTTCGCGGTCGGCCTTGCGGTCGCCATCCTTGGTCAGCGAATGCGAGGTGGTGGCGTAAATCCTGCCCGACTGGTCGATAGACAACCCCTCCAGATCGGTAAGCTTGCGGCCGAACGCACGCATCATCCGCACGTCCAGGCCGTTGTCCTCGACCAACATACCGCTTTCGTCGATGGTCAGCAGGTTCAAGGCCCGCGATGCCTCGTCCTCGACCACCAGCAGCCGCCCGTCGGGAAGCTGCTGCACGGCCGAGGGCTCATAGATGTCATCGAAGGCGCCGATGCCCATGTTGCGCAGCCTCAGGCCGGTATCGGCGGCAACCGGAACCACCGTCAGCCACAGCTTGAGCGCCAGAAAGGACAGGATCGTCGCCAGCAGGCCCCAGCGAAACACAGTATAGGACATGTTCAGCAGCCGGAACTTGCGATCAGCCGTCTGTCCCAGCCAATAGAGCTGATCGCTCATGCTGTGATAAATGCGGCCGCGATCCCGGATCAGCGCCTGCATCTCGGCCCAGTATTCATCGCGGCTCAGCCGTACGCGCTGCTCATAAATCAGCACGTTGCCGGGGCCTTCGCCGTTGTTGCCCTGACGGGCGCGCATCACATAGGCGCGCAGATCGCGCAGCCGCGCCTGTCGGCGCCGCACGGCACCCGCCCAGTCGCGCAGTCCGGAAAACAGGTCGCTGCGTTCGGGCGAGGCCGACAGCAGGGCAAAGGCAATGGACGCCGCAGCAGTGATCAGGAACACCCCGGCCGGAAACAGAAACGCAGGCGATGACGCGAAAATGAAGGCCCCCGAGATCATCAGCGCCGAGATGATGAACCCGTTCAGCGAGATCATGATGTTGGCCTTGGTGGCCGCCAGGGCGATGGTGTCCAATTCCGCGCGATAGCTGTTGCGGAACATCGTCTCGACCGCCTTTTCACTGCCGGGCTGCTTGAGCTTCTTTGCTTTCTTTTCCGTCCCGGCTGTTTCGATCAAAGGGTCAACCTCGGTAGCGGCCTGTTCCGCTGCCGCCCCGTTGTCACTGTCGATCGCGGCAGGAACTGCCCCGACCTCCTCTGCCCCGGGCGGCGAGGATTGTGGCGAGGGCTCGTCTTGCAGCGGCAGGGCCGGACCCGCCTCGGCCGCCGCGTCGTCGCGTTTCGACTTTTTGACCTTTGGCATTCCCTGTTCCCCACGCCCCTTGAGACACCGTGCCACAAATTCGTCATGAATATGTCATGGACATGCTTATGCAAGGTCTGCCGATCGTTCTTGCGCGAAAGAAAGCTGACGGTGGATGGCGGTCCGCCCCGAAAGGCCCGGATGCGCGGGACTTCCCCTTGTGTCCCATCGCGGCTACACAGGCGCCGACCCAAAGGACGCGACCATGGCCCGCCATCTGATTACCTCTGCCCTGCCCTATATCAATGGCATCAAGCATCTGGGGAACCTCGTGGGATCGCAACTGCCCGCCGATCTTTATGCCCGCTATCTTCGGGCGCGAGGGCATGAGGTGATGTTCATCTGCGCCACCGACGAACACGGAACCCCCGCCGAACTGGCCGCCGCCAAGACCGGCGAACCGGTCGCTGACTACTGCGCGCGGATGCATGGGGTGCAGGCAGAGCTGGCGCGGGGCTTCGGCCTGTCTTTTGACCATTACGGCCGGTCGTCCAGCCCGCAGAACCGCGCGCTGACCCAGCATTTCGCCGGCAAGCTGGCCGATAACGGCTATATCGCCGAGGTCAGCGAGAAGCAGGTCTATTCCATCGACGACGGTCGCTTCCTGCCCGACCGCTATATCGAGGGCACCTGCCCCAACTGCGGCTATGACAAGGCGCGCGGCGACCAGTGCGAGAACTGCACCAAACAGCTTGATCCAACCGACCTGATCGACCCGCGCAGCGCCATCAGCGGCAGCACCAACCTGGAAGTGCGCGAGACCAAGCATCTGTATCTGCGCCAGTCCGCGCTGAAGAACCAGATCGCCGCCTGGATCGACAGCAAGACCGACTGGCCGATCCTGACCACGTCCATCGCGAAGAAGTGGCTGAACGACGGCGAGGGCCTGCAGGACCGGGGCATCACCCGCGACCTGCACTGGGGCGTGCCCGTCCGGCGCGGCGACCAGCCCTGGCCGGGGATGGAGGGCAAGGTCTTCTATGTCTGGTTCGACGCCCCCATCGAATACATCGCCGCCACCGCCGAATGGGCCGACGCGCATGGCCAGCCCGACAGCGCATGGCGCCGCTGGTGGCGCCGCGACGAGGGGGCCGAGGACGTGACCTATACCCAGTTCATGGGCAAGGATAACGTCCCCTTCCACACCCTGTCCTTCCCGGCCACCCTGATCGGGTCGGGCGAGCCGTGGCGGATGGTCGATTACATCAAGTCCTTCAACTATCTGACCTATGACGGCGGTCAGTTTTCCACCAGCCAGGGGCGCGGCGTCTTCATGGACCATGCGCTGGAAATCCTGCCGGCCGATTACTGGCGGTGGTGGCTGCTGTCCCACGCGCCGGAATCGGGGGACAGCGAATTCACGTGGGAGAATTTCCAGCAATCTGTGAACAAGGATCTGGCCGACGTGCTGGGCAACTTCGTCAGCCGCATCACCAAGTTCTGCCGCTCGAAATTCGGCGAGGCCGTCCCCGAGGGCGGCAGCTACGGGCCGGAGGAAACCGCACTGATCGACGCCCTGACGGCCCGCATCCGCGCCTATGAGGGTTTCATGGCCGCGACCGAGGTGCGCAAGGCCGCCTCCGAACTGCGCGCCATCTGGGTGCTGGGCAACGAATACCTGCAATCCGCCGCGCCCTGGTCCACCGTCAAGACCGACCCCGACCGCGCCGCGATGCAGGTGCGCCTGGGCCTGAACCTGATCCGGCTTTATGCGGTGCTGTCGGCGCCCTTCATTCCCTTCGCCGCACAGGCAATGCTCGAGGCGATGAGGACGGACGACACCACATGGCCCGACAATGTGGATACCGCAATGATCGCCCTGCCCGCTGGCCACGCGTTCCTGGTTCCCGATGTGCTGTTTGCCAAGATCACCGACGACCAGCGCGCCGAATGGGAAGGCCGTTTCAAGGGCGTGCGCCAGTGACCCATTGCATCCTGATCGGCGCGCCCATGGATGAGGGCCAGCGCCGCCCGGGCTGCCTGATGGGTCCGGCGGCCTATCGCGTGGCCGGGCTGGCACAGACGCTGGCCACCCTGAACCATTCGGTCGAGGATCGGGGCGACCTGTCCCCGCCCCCGGTGCCCGAAGCGGTCTGCGCCAACCCGGCCGTCCACCACCTGCCCGAGATGCTGGCCTGGACCCGGGCGCTGCGCGAGGCGATGGCCGATGCCCTGCCGAACGGCCTGCCCATTGTCATGGGCGGAGATCATGCCCTGGCGCTTGGCACCGTGGCCGGGGCTGCGGTTCATGCCCACCGGCAAAAGCGCCCGCTGTTCATCCTGTGGCTGGATGCCCACAGCGACATCCATACCGTCGAAACCACCACCTCGGGCAACCTGCACGGCACGCCCATCGCCTATGCGCTGGGGCTGCCGGGCTTCGATCCGTTTCCGCCCTTTCCCCATCCGGTGCCGGGACAGAACATCTGCATGTTCGGCATCCGCAGCGTCGATCCGGCGGAACATGCCGCGATGCTGGACATCGACATCACCGTCAACGACATGCGCGTTCTGGACGAACAGGGGATCGTCGCCCCCCTGCGGGCCTTTCTGGACCGGGTGCGGGCGGCGGACGGGATGCTGCACGTCTCGCTGGACGTGGACTTTCTGGACCCGTCCATCGCCCCTGCCGTGGGAACCACCGTTCCCGGCGGCACAACCTTCCGCGAGGCGCATCTGGTCATGGAGCTTCTGCACGAGTCCGGCCTGGTGACATCGCTCGATCTGGTCGAGTTGAACCCCTTCCTGGACGAACGCGGCCGCACCGCCAAACTGATGGTGGATCTGGTGGGCAGCCTCATGGGCCGCAAGGTCTTCGACCGCCCGACCCGCAGCTTCTAGACTGCAGCGCCCGCCCCTTGCCAATCCCCGCCCCGCCCGTTAGCGAAATCCGGGTGCGGGCGTGGCGGAATGGTAGACGCATGGGACTTAAACTCCCTGGAGCCTGGCTCGTGCGGGTTCAAGTCCCGCCGCCCGTACCAAGATCACGGCCCATATGCCGACCGCCAGCCCGATCGGGACTGGCCGTTTCTGGACTGGCCGTTCGGGACTGGCACTGGTGCCGGTGAAGGGACTCGAACCCCCGACCCCATCATTACGAATGACGTGCTCTACCAGCTGAGCTACACCGGCATCTGGTGAGGCGCCCGATAGCAGGTTCGCCAGCAGGGGAAAAGGGGGCGCGACCTATTTTCTGCGCGCCCCTCGCATTATCGCCGCTTTGCCGCCGGGGCGGTTGACTCGGTCCAGCCGGCATCCTCGGGCGGAAGGACATCGGGGCGGACCATCTCGGGTTCCAGCCTGGTTGCCGATACCGGCCGTGCGATGCCGTCGGGCTGCGGTGCCGGGGGTGCGGCCTGGGGGATTTCCGAGGCGGACACCGGATCGGCCTTCCGAAGATCGGGTTCAGGCGTGGTGATCGTGCTGACAGGTTCAACCGTCACATAATCCGTTTCCCGCGGCACCATGCCGGGGGCGACATCCGCGATCTCGACCCGGTGGGGCGGCGAGGCTGGCGCCGCCGGCTGGCCGACAGACCGTCGAGGGGCATCAACGCGGCCTGAATCCGACCTGACCACCGGCGGTTCGGGCATGATTACGGTGGCCTCGGTGGCCTCGGTCGGTGCCGGAGCGTGCGGCAGTGGCCCGATCAGCAGGGGCAGCATCTCGGCCCCCGAAGTCGCCATGATGGCAGGACCGCGCTGGTCGGGCTCGCGCCAGCTCAGCGTATCAAAGCCGCCGCAACTGTCGCAGGTGGGCGACCATTCGGCCATGACGTTATGGCACTTGTCGCAGACCCATTGCGGGCCGCGCGATGCCGTCAGCGCCCGCGCCAGATAGCCGCGGACAACGCTGTCGTCCGCACCCTCGCCGCGTTCCACCGCCGCCATGATCGACAGCGTGCGCACCGTGGGATGGGTTTCGGCCAGATTGCCCAAGGCGCGGCGTGCGCCAGGGAAATCCTCGGCCGCCAACAGCAGTTCGGCCCGCAGCAGGCGCGATTCCTCGTTGTCGGGATTTTTCGCGATAAGGCGCTCGAATCGGGACAGGCGGGCCGAGGGCGTCTCGTCGGGCACGATCTCGGCATAGGCCGCGGCGATGTCGGGATGGGGGCGCACCGACCAGGTCTTTTCCAGCACCCGCGACGCGTTGCGGAAATCCTTTTGCGCGACATAGCTGCGCGCGGCCAGGACCGCGGCCGGGATCAGGTCGGGCGAGGCCTTGGCCGCCGAAATGGCCGCCTCGCGCGCGCTGATGGAATTGCCTTGGGCCAGAACCTCGCTGGCCTCCTTCAACGCCAGCACCGCGTCGCGGCGGATATGCACGTCCTTGGGCAGCTCGCCCTGGCGGCGCTTTTCCCTGAGCAACTGCCGCGCGCCCTTCCAGTCGCCCTGCTTCATTTCCAGCGCCAGAAGCGTGTCCTGCAACTCGCGGTGGCGGGGCTTGAGGGCATAGGCCTTTTGCGCCAGCAGCAGCGCGGTCTGGGTATCGCCCGCATCCATACGCTGACGCATCAGCCCCCGGATGCCGACGAACCGGGTCCGGTCATCGTCCAGCAGCCTGCGATATACCTGTTCGGCCCGCGCCGCGTCGCCCGCCGTTTCTGCGGCCTGCGCGGACAGAAGGTTAGTGATATGCGGCATGTTCAGGTATTTTTCGGCCTTGGCCGCCTTGTCCTGCGCGAGCTTCCCCTCGCCCGAGGCGACGGCCAGCATCCCCTCGCCCAAAGCGGTATAGCCCTTGCGTTCGCGCGATCGGGCGAAATAGCGGTCGATGGCCGTTTCATCGCCTGCCAGAAAGCGGACAAAGGCCAGAAACAGGCCCAGCAGCTTGAAGACCAGCCAGGCCAGCACCATCAGCACCACGAGCGCCACGACCGCCTTGACGGGGCTGAGGACGTATTCGACCCCCCCGTATTCCAGGCGCAACACCTGTCCGGTTTCGGACAGCCGCATGGCGCCCAGCGAGATCACCAGAACGACGGCAAAGAAGAACAGGATTTTAAGCAGGGACAGAAACATCGCCGGACCTCAGTTCGAAGGGACCGACAGGTCGGACAACGCCGCCTGCGCATCACGATAGGCCGTTGCATCGGCCAGCCAGTCCGCCATGACGGGGGCAGCCCGCGCCGGTTCCGGCAAGACTTCCAGTTCGGCCACGGCATCGCCGATCCGGCCTGCCTCGACCGCCACGCCGGCCCGCGACAGGATTGCATCAGGGTCGCTGCCCTCGCGCGGGGCGACCGACCGGGCGCCGGTCTGGGCGCGCAGGAAATTGGTGAAAAGGTTGCCGTTGCCCGCCGTGCTGTCCTGCCGCAGCGAGGCGCGCAGCGCGGCACGGGCAGCCTCGGGAAAACGGGCTTGCAGACTGTCCAGGCTGGGCACCTCTCGGGCCAGGGCCTCGGGGGTTTCCAGCCCGGCGCCTTCCAGCGTCTCGCGGGCCTCGTCGGGGGTCACGCCCCGGTCCAGCGCGGATTGCAGCGCGGTGACGGCGGCAACCGCCTCGGCGCGGCGGGTGCTTTCGGCGGCGGCCTGCTGCAACCGCTCGGCCTCGGCCTGGGCCTCGTTGATCTGCGCCTGCGCGGCCTGGGCGGCGGTCTGGATCTGCTGTTCCAGCGTGTCGGCCTGGCCGGCCAGGGTTTCGACCCGTTCGGCCAGGGCGGGGTCGATCTGGGGACGGTCCAGCAATTCCTGAATCCGTGCCGCCTGCTGTTCCACCTGCTCGCGCAGGGCGGCGACCTCCTCGACCGAGACGGCGGGGGCCTCGGGGGCGGCGGTCACGGGTTCCGCCGGTACGGCCTCTCCGACCGGGGCCTCTCCGACCGGGGCGTCGGCAGTCGCGGCTTCGGCGGGTTCCGCCGGCATGGTCAATTCCTCGCGCAGCGCGGCGATCTGCTGGGCCACGACGGATTCGGCAGTGGATTGTGCCGTGGATTGGGCCGTGGCCTGGGCCGCTTCCTCGGCGACGCTGACGGCCTCGGCGCGAATCGCGTCGATATCCACCTCGGGCGCGGGGGCTACGGCTTCGGTCTCCTCCTGCGGCAGCCAGCCTGCGGGCAAGTTCGGCAGCGCCCAGATCGTGGCGGCCGATCCCAGCCCGGCCGCGACCACGCCACCCAAGAACACCGGCCAGAATCCGGTCTTGCGCACTGCGGGAACAGCCGCCCCGGAGGGAGCAGGCGGCGCGGACGAGGGACGCGTTTCCGGCGTGTCGCGATCAACCGTCGCGGCCTGGACATCCTGCGCCATTTCATCCTGCGCCCTGTCATCGGCGCGGGCATCGGAGACAGAAGCTCCAATCTTGCGGCGTGCCGGCGGGTTCTGCCCTGTTCCATCGCCCAGCAAGGTGGACTTGACGGGCGCGATCTCGCCCCCGGTCGCGGCTGCCGCGCGGCCATCGCCCGGCGGGATCGGCGCCGACGCGATCACACCCGGATCGGCCGCAGCCTTTCGGGCGGGCGAGGGTTGGGTCGGCTGGTCGGCGGTTTCGGCTTTTTCCGGGCTTTTGGTCTTGTCTGGCTTTTTCACGTCATGTCCCCGTCATCGCGGCCCGGTTCCGGCCGCGTCTTGGCCCCGCAGCCTAATCAGACGGGGGCCGCTTCTCAACCCGCCCTGCGCATCATTGTTCCGCCACGGGCAGGCGGTTGATCGCCACAGCCATGGCGGCGACATCGGGGGCATCCGCGACCCCCTGCCCCGCCTTCGGCCCATGCCAGGCAGCCATGGCGGCGGGGCTGATCGCGACAGGCCACAGGGGTGCGCGCGCACCCGCCACCGCGTCCGCCACCAGCCTTGCGCTGCGGGGCGAGAACAGCGGCAGCACCACCGGGGCCCGGCCCACCAGAGTGCCCCGCGCTGCGGCGTTCAACGGTTGGGCCTGCTGGTCATAGACCACCATTCCCGGCACGGGCAGTGTGCGCGCCAGATGCCGCCCATGGGGATGGACCAGGGGAACCGGCGCCGCTGCGATCAACGGCAGCAGGCTTTCGGCACATCCGTCGCCCGTGCGCACGTCAAACCCTGCGGCCCGGGCGACCTCGGCCGTCCGCCGGCCCACGCAGATCGCCAGCCGGCCCCGCCCAGGCCCCGCCGCGGCGACCGCATGGGCCGAAGTGAAGACCAGCCCGGCCGCCCTGTGCAAGGCCGCGCCGTCGTGATCCACCGCCACGATCCGCAGGATGGGCGAGATCACCGCCCGCCAGTCCGGCAAAAGCGCCGCGAACCGGCGCGAATCCGCAGCGGGGCGGGTCAGCAGCAGAATCGGGCGCTTGGCGCTGGACATTGGCAATTCCCCTGGCCGATGCTAAGGGCCACAAGGCGTAAGCGCCAATTCCTCGCCCGGCAAGACCATGGACGACCAGCAGATTTTCCTTGGCATCGAGAGCAGTTGCGACGATACCGCCGCCGCCCTGGTGACGGGCGACCGGCAGATACTCTCCTCGGTGGTCAGCGGCCAGACGGCGCTTCATGCCGATTTCGGGGGCGTGGTGCCGGAAATCGCCGCCCGCGCCCATGCCGAACGGCTGGATTTGGCCGTAGAACAGGCGCTGTCTCAGGCGGGTATCACCCTGCGCGATGTCACGGCGGTGGCGGTGACGGCAGGACCGGGGTTGATCGGCGGGGTGATGGCGGGCGTGATGTGCGCCAAGGGCATCGCCGCCGGGGCGGGCCTGCCGCTGATCGGTGTGAACCATCTGGCGGGCCACGCGCTGACACCGCGCCTGACCGATGGGATCGGCTTTCCCTATCTGATGCTGCTGGTGTCGGGGGGACATTGCCAGTTTCTGCGCGTGGACGGGCCGCAGGACTTCACCCGCCTGGGCGGCACCATCGACGACGCGCCGGGCGAAGCCTTCGACAAGCTGGCCAAGCTCTTGGCCCTGCCCCAGCCCGGCGGACCATCCGTAGAGGCCGAGGCCGCAACCGGCGACCCCGACCGTTTTGCCTTGCCCCGCCCGCTGCTGGACCGGCCCGGCTGCGACATGTCGTTTTCGGGCCTCAAGACCGCCGCGCTGCGGTTGCGCGACGGCTTGATCGCGGATCAGGGCGGGCTGCGGCAAGGCGACCGCGCCGATCTCTGCGCCGCGTTCCAGCAGGCCGTGGCCGAGGTCCTGGCCGAGAAATCCCGCCGCGCCCTGGCCGCAAGCCCTGCCCCGGTTCTGGCCGTCGCCGGAGGCGTGGCCGCCAACGGCGCCATCCGCGCGGCGGTGGAGCAGGTGGCGCGGGATGCGGGGGTGCGGTTTCTGGCGCCCCCGCTGGCGCTGTGCACCGACAACGGCGCAATGATCGCCTGGGCGGGGGCGGAACGGTTCGCCCTGGGCCAATGGGACGGCCTGGATCTGGCCGCGCGGCCGCGCTGGCCGCTGGACCGCGTCGCCGCGCCGATGCTGGGCGGCGGCAAGAAGGGGGCCAAGGCATGAGCGTGGCGATCCTGGGCGCGGGCGCCTTTGGCACCGCCTTGGCCGTTGCGCTGTCGGCCAACGGGCCGGTGACGCTGTGGGCGCGCGATGCGGCCTGGGGGCGCGACAATCCCCGTCTGCCGGGCGTCACCCTGCCCGATGCGATCCGCGTCACCGACGACCTGGGCAGCGCCACGCAGGCCGGGACGCTGCTGCTGGCCCTGCCCGCCCAGGCTCTGGGGGGGTTCCTGGCCGATCACGCCGCGCTTCTGGATGGCAAGCGGCTGGTCAGCACCGCCAAGGGCATCGACCTGACCCGGCTGACCGGACCCTCGACCCTGCTGTCCGAGGCCTGCCCGCAGGCCACCATCGCGGTTCTTACAGGCCCATCCTTTGCTGCGGACATCGCGCGGGGCCTGCCGACCGCCCTGACGCTGGCCTGCGCCGACCGCAAGGCCGGGCTGACCTTGCAGCACCAGCTTTCGACCCCGGTGCTGCGGCTTTACCTGTCGGGCGACATCATCGGTGCGGAACTGGGCGGTGCGCTGAAAAACGTCATCGCCATCGCGGCAGGAGTGGTCATCGGCGCAGGCCTGGGCGACAGCGCCCGGGCCGCGATCATCACCCGCGGCTTTGCGGAAATGACCCGACTTGCCATCCGCCTGGGTGCGCGATCCGGGACGCTTGCCGGACTGTCGGGACTGGGCGATCTGACCCTGACCTGCACATCCGCCCAGTCGCGCAACTTCCGGTTTGGCCAGGCGATCGGCGCCCGCCAGCCCTTCGACGCCGCCATCACGGTCGAGGGGGCGGCGACGGCCCGCGCCGTCGCCGCCCTGTCCCGCAAACGCGGAGAGGACATGCCCATCGCCGCCATGGTCGCCCGGCTTGCCGAAAGCAGCATAAGCGTCGATGACGCGATCCAGCACCTGATGACACGACCCCTGAAGGAGGAATGATGCCCCTGTTCGCCGTGATCTGCCGGGATAAGCCCGGCTTTCTGCAAACCCGCCTGGACACCCGCGAGGCCCATCTGGGCTTCATCCGCGATACCGGCATCGTCCGCATGGCCGGTCCCCTAATCGAGAATGGCCAGATGTGCGGATCGCTGCTGATCCTCGAGGCCGGGGATCTTGCCGCCGCGCAGGAATGGGCAGCCAACGATCCTTACAAGTCGGCGGGCCTGTTCGACAGCGTCGAGGTCATCGAATGGAAAAAGGTGGTCGGCTGATGGCCTTCTGGCTGTTCAAGTCCGAACCCGACGTCTTCGGCTGGGACGACCTGGTTGCCCGCGGCGACGCGGGCGAGGAATGGGACGGGGTGCGCAACTATCAGGCCCGCAACGTCATGCGCGCGATGAAGCGGGGCGACCGGGGCCTGTTCTATCATTCCAACATCGGCAAGGAGGCCGTCGGCATCGTCGAGGTCATCGCCGAGGCCCATCCCGACAGCACGGCCGACGATCCGAAATGGGAATGCGTGAACATCAGGGCGGTCAAGCCGCTGCCCCGGCCGGTGTCACTGGACCGGGCCAAGGCGGAACCGGCCTTGCAGAACATGGTTCTGGTCAACAACTCGCGCCTGTCGGTTCAGCCGGTGAGCGAGGCCGAATGGGCCGCCATCATGGCGATGGCCGGGCTGTGAAGACCGGCCCGGTCTCATTCCCGGCCCCGGATCGCGGCGCGAATGCAAGGTGCCCCGGCATACCGCTTCATCTTGGCACGCCTCCGGGCTAGGGTCCGGGCCATATCAACCAGGGGATCTTGTTCATGACCCAACGTCTGCATCTTGTCTTTGGCGGCGAACTGGTGGACCCGCAGGGCACCCAGTTCCGCGATACCAGGGCGATCCACATCGTCGGCATCTTTCCCGACTACCGGTCTGCCCACGACGCCTGGAAGGCCGAGGCCCAGCGCACCGTGGACAGCGCCCATACCCGCTATTTCATCGCCCATCTGCACCGCCTGCGCGACGAGGAAACAGCCGCCAGCCCGACCGAGGAACTGGGCCTGGGGGGCTGACCGGCGGGACAGGGGCATGATGGCCGTGCGGGGTCTGGGAATAGGGCGGCTGGGGCTGTGGCTGCAAGGGCGACAGCCTGCCGCCCAGAACATGGCTCCGGACATTCCGCCGGGGCGGGGACCGCTGCTTGTCGTTCAGGCGTCGGCCGATGCGCGCCTGGCCTTTTCCCAGGTCCAGCGCCGACTGGCGCGGCTGCGACCGGATCTGCGCATCCTCGAGGTGGGCCATCTGTCCCCGCCCGCCGCCCAGGCGCTGATGGCGGCCCGCCCCGCCGCGCTGCTGCTTCTGGGCGCCGATCTGCCTGCCGTGCTGGTGACGGCGGCGGGCCGCGCGGGCCTGCCCGTCGTCCTGGCCGAAGCGCGGCTGGTTGCCGACGACGCGGCCTGGAGGCTGCGGGCCCTGGGCCGGCGGGAACTGCTGCGTCACATGCGGGCGGTGCTTGTCACCGATCCTGCGGCGCAGGCCACGGCGCTGCGCATGGGCGCGGAACGCGGGCGGGTCGCCCTGACCGGCCCCGTGACCGAGATCCGCGACCCCCTGCCCTGTTCCGAGGCCGAGCGCAGCGTCATGGCCCAGTTCCTGCGCGGACGCCACGCCTGGCTGGCGGCTTCGGTCCCCGCATCCGAGGAGGACGCCGTTCTGGCCGCGCATCGGGCGGCGCTTGCCCAGTCCCATCGCGCGCTGCTGTTCCTGGCCCCGGCCGATCCGGCCCGGATCGACCCGCTGGCCGAGCGGATCGAGGCAGAGGGTCTGGTGGTGGCGCGCCGGACCCTGGACGAAGATCCCGCCGATGAGGTGCAGATCATGCTGACGGACGGACCGACCGAAATGGGGCTGTGGTATCGTCTGGCCCCCGTGACCTATCTGGGCGGCACGCTGTCGGGCGACGACGCAGCGGCGCGCCATCCCTTTGAGCCCGCGGCCTTGGGATCGGCCATTGTCCATGGTCCCCGGACCGACCGGCACGCGACCGAATGGCAGCAGTTGGGCGGCGCCGGCGCCGCGCGGCAGGTCGCCGATGCCGATGCCCTGGCCGCCGCCATCGCCGAACTGTCCCAGCCAGACCTGATCGCCACCCTGGCCAGCAATGCCTGGCGGGTCAGCACGGGCGGAGCGCAGGTCACGATGCGGATCTGCGCCGAGGTGCTGGACGCCATCGCCGCAGGGCAACCCTGATGCGGCCCCCTGCCTTCTGGTATCGCCGCCCGGCCGGGCCTGCCGCGCATCTGCTGCGGCCCCTGGGCATGGCCTATGCCCGCGCCACCGCCAGACGGCTGGCGGGCGGCGCCCGCGCCGGCGTCGGGGTGCCGGTGATCTGCGTCGGCAACCTGAACGCCGGGGGCACCGGAAAGACCCCCACCGTCATCCATCTGCAACAGATGCTGCAATCGCGCGGGATCGCGGCGCATGTCGTCTCGCGCGGTTATGGGGGCCGGGCGCAGGGGCCGCTGCGGGTCGATGAGGCGCGTCACGACGCCAGCCTGACCGGGGACGAGCCGCTGCTGATGGCGGCCTTCGGCCCGGTCTGGGTGTCGCGCGACCGGCTGGCCGGGGCACGGGCCGCGGTGGCGGGGGGCGCTGGCGCCATCATCCTGGACGACGGGTTCCAGGACGCCGCCCTGGCCCATGACCTGTCGGTGGTGGTGGTCGATGCCGCCAAGGGGTTCGGCAACGGGCTGTGCATTCCTGCCGGACCCTTGCGGGAACCCGTGGCCGCCGGGCTGGCGCGCGCCGACCTGCTGCTGTCCATCGGCCCCCCCGAGGCACAGGCCCGCTTTGCCCCGCCCCCCGGGGCGCCGCCCCATCTGCGCGGGCGGCTGGAGCCGTTGCAGACGGGATTCGACTGGCAGGGCCACCGGGTTCTGGCCTTTGCGGGGATCGGTCACCCCGAGAAATTCTTTGCCACGCTGTCCGCCCTGGGCGCCGAGGTGGTCCGGGCCGAGGCGCTGGACGACCACCAGCCCTTTACCCCCGCGCTGCTGACGCGGCTGGAAACCGAGGCGCGGCTGACGGGCGCCCAGCTTGTCACCACCGAAAAGGATGCGGCCCGCCTGCCGCGATCGTTCCGCCGCAAGGTCATGTCGCTGCCCGTGCGGCTGGTGCTGGACGACCCTGCACCCCTGGTTCGGGCAATCGACCGGCTGTTTCCGCCGGCCTGATCTTTGCAAAGGGCGCCGCAATTCCGATATAGGACCGGATGACAGGGCCGGATGGCGGCCCCAGCGAAAGGACGGGCATGTCGCAAAAGGCAATCCAGCGGCTCAGCTTCTATCTGCTGATCCTTGTGACGCTGTATGCTTCGCTGGGGGCGGGCTGATGGCGGCCAAGCGATACGGCGGGCGCTTTTCGCCCGGAATAGGGCCGCAGGATGGCGGGACGAACCCGACGCCGCCCGCGCCGATCCGGCACCGATTGGCCTCGCGGCCCAAATACATCACCATGGCCGCCGTGCCGTTCTTGTTCGGGGCCTTCTTTCAGGATCCGGCGGGGATGGCAGCCAGCCTCGCGGCCTTTGGCACCCTTGCCAGCGCGATGTGGATGACGGGCCAGGGCCTTGCGGCGGAAGCCGCCTATGAGGTGCGCCGCGTGGCCCGCCGGCCGGCCATCCCGCGCAAGCTGTTCGGCAGCGTACTGACCGGCCTTGGCCTTGGGCTGGGTGTGGCCGAACCCGGCAGCCTGGCGGGCGCGGGCCTGGTCGGGGCCACGGGCATGGTGCTGCACTGGCTGGCCTTCGGCGCCGATCCGATGCGCGACAAGGGCACGGCAGGGACCGATGAATTTCAGCAGGGCCGCGCCGACCGCATGATCGAAGAGGGCGAAGCCCATCTGGCCCAGATCCGCGAGGCGATCCGCACCACCGGCGACCGCTGGCTTGCGGCACGGGTGGATCGCTTTGCCGCGACGGTCGAAGATCTGTTCGACCGCGTGCGCAGCAATCCGGGCGATCTGTCGGCGGCGCGGCGATATATGACAGTCTATCTGTCGGGCACCCGCGACGCGACGGTCAAGTTCGCCGACCTGTATCGCCGCACGGGCGATCCCGCGACGCGCCAGTCCTTCGAGGCGTTCCTGGACGATCTGGAAGGCGATTTCAGTGCCAAGTCCCGGCACCTGCTGGAGGGCGACAAGGCGGATCTGGACATCGAGATCGGCGTGTTGCGCGACCGTCTGGCACGCGAGGGCGTGCGATCCGACGAACCGGCCGCGCTCGAGCCGCCGCGTACCGAGACGGCCCGGTTCCTCGACAGCGTTCTGACCCCCGGACGGGACAAGGCGCGCTGACGCCCTTATCATGCCGCGCTTTGCCCTGAAGATCGAATATGACGGCCGCCCCTTTTCCGGCTGGCAGGCCCAGGCAGATCGGCCATCGGTGCAGTCCGCCATCGAATCGGCGCTGGGGCGTCTGGACGCGGGCTTTGCCGCAGGCGCCCGGATCACCGCCGCCGGGCGCACCGATGCGGGGGTCCATGCGACGGCGCAGGTGGCCCATGCCGATCTGGCACGGGACTGGGACGGCTTCCGGCTGGCCGAGGCGCTGAACTTTCACCTCAGGCCCCTGCCAGTGGCGATCCTGGCCGCGACGCGGGTGCCCGAGGATTTTCATGCCCGGTTTTCCGCGACCGAACGGCGCTATCTGTTTCGGCTTCAATTCCGCCGGGCGCCTGCGACCCATGACCGGGGTCTGATCTGGCAGGTGCTGCAGTCCCTGGACGCGGGGGCCATGCGGCAGGCAGCGGCGCATCTGGTCGGGCGCCACGATTTCACCACCTTCCGGTCGGCGATGTGCCAGGCGGCCAGTCCGGTCAAGACCCTGGACGAGATCGCCATCGAGGAGGCCGCTATTCCCCATGGCCGGGAATACCGTTTTCACCTGCGGGCGCGGTCGTTCCTGCACAACCAGGTCCGGTCGATCGTGGGCACGCTCGAACGGGTTGGCGCGGGGGCATGGTCGCCAGATCGGGTAGCCCAGGCACTTGCCGCCCGTGACCGCGCCGCCTGCGGCCCGGTCTGCCCGCCGCATGGGTTGTACCTGTGCGGGGTGGGTTATCCCTGCGACCCGTTCGCGGATTAAAGCCGGCCCCGGCGACGCGGGCGTTCATCCTTGCCGCCCAGCGCGATCTTGAGGGTGTTCCACATGATCCAAAGGTCCAGCCGGATATCGCGGTGGCGCTGATAGATGAGGTCGATCTTCAGCTTGGCGGGCAAACAGCGGCGGTAATAGGCAAGCTCTGTCGCCTCGGCGCTGGTGCAGCGGGCCAGAATGCGGTCTTCGTGGCGGTGATAGATCAGGGTCGCAAGCCCGGTCACCCCGGGGCGGCTTTTCAGAACCTGCGAATACACCGCCGGGAACCGCTCGACATATTCGCGCAGGGGGGGACGCGGTCCGACAAAGCTCATGTCGCCCCTCAGGATATTGAAGAGCTGCGGCAGCTCGTCGATGCGGGTGCGGCGCAGGAAATGGCCCAGCGGCGTGATTCGCCAATGCTTGTGCGCCCCGGTTGCCCCGAAATCCTCGTTCTCGGGGATCATGGTGCGGAACTTGAGCTGTTGGAAGGGCTGGCCCGGCGCCCGCATCCGTTCGGCTGAATAGACGATCGGGCGACCCTGCTGGATCAGCATCAGAACGGCCACAATTCCCATCACGATGGACAACGGAATCAGCAGGATCAGCGCCAGGGCCATGTCGAACAGCCTCTTGCGGCGGGGCGACGGCTTGGCGATGGCGGCGTGGCCGTCGTCCACGAACCAAGCCATCTTCGGCGCGGCGAGGCGTGCCGAGGCGGTCTTGTCCCAATCGTGGTGGATCGTCACGATGCCTGCCCCGCACGAATTCTGCTTTTGATGCCGGTAGCATATCGCCAAAGCCAAGAAAACTGCCCTTGCGGCAAACCGCCGATCGACTTGCACGACCATGGTATCTCGGCCACTGTCGCGCCGAACGGGGCTGCAGAAGGGTGGGGAATGCGCAAGTTTCTGGTGATGCTGGAAGACAGCCGGGAATGCCTGAACGCGATGCGGTTCGCAGCCATGCGCGCCGCCAATTCGGGGGGCGCGGTGACGGTTCTTGCCGTGATTCCCCCCGGCGAGATCCAGCATGGCTTCGGCGTGGCCGAGGTGATGCGCTCCGAGGCGTATGAGCGGATCGAAGCGCATTTCGAGGTTTTTGCGAAATGGATGCGCTCGCGCCCCAAGGTCGAACCCGAACTGGTCATCCGCGAGGGCGACCCGGCCGAGGAACTGCTTGCCTATCTGGCCCAGGACCCTGCGGTGGGCATTGTCGCCATCGGCCTGACCTCGGACAAGACGGTGCAGAACCCGGTGCTGGCGCGGCTGTTGCGCGACGCGTCGTCCCTGCCCTGCCCCATCACCATCGTGCCCGCCGACATTTCCAAGGAACGGCTGGAAGCCATCACCTGATCGCGCCATGCTTGACCCGCAGGCCGGTCATCGCCATATCCGGTGCAAAGGAGTCCCCGCCATGTTCATCCAGACCGAAACCACACCGAACCCCGCGACGTTGAAGTTTCTTCCGGGCGAAATCGTGCTGGACACCGGCACGGCCGATTTCCCTGCTGCGGAAACCGCGGCGAAATCCCCCCTGGCCCGACGCATCTTCGGAGTCGAAGGCGTGACGGGCGTCTTTCTGGGCCGCGATTTCGTGACCGTGACCAAGGCCGAGAACCAGCCCTGGGATCATCTCAAGCCATCCATCCTCGGCGCGATCATGGAGCATTTCCAGTCGGGCGCCCCGGCCATCGAATCCCAGGCGGAAAAGGCCGGCGGACATGCCAGTCATGACGGCCCGGATTCGGAGATCGTGGTGCAGATCAAGGAACTGCTCGACACCCGCGTGCGCCCGGCGGTGGCCCAGGACGGCGGCGACATCACCTTTCACGGGTTCGACCGGGGCGTGGTCTATCTGCACATGCAGGGCGCCTGCGCGGGCTGCCCGTCATCGACCCTGACGCTGAAGATGGGGATCGAGAACCTGCTGCGCCATTATATCCCCGAGGTGGTCGAGGTCCGTCCGGTTGCCTGATCCCGTCGTTCTGGGATTCGACACGTCGGCCGCGCATTGCGCGGCCGCTTTGCTGCAGGGAGACGCCGTTCTGGGCGCAATGCAGGAGGAGATGGCCAAGGGCCAGGTCGAGCGCCTGTTTCCCCTGATCGAGGATCTTCTGGCCCGCGCGGGGCTTGGATGGGGGGATCTGGACGTGATCGGCGTGGGCATCGGTCCCGGAAACTTCACCGGCATCCGCATCGCCGTCGCCGCGGCACGCGGGCTGGCCCTGTCGCTGGGCATCCCCGCCGTGGGGGTCACGGCAACCGAGGCGGCGGCGCACGGCCTGTCGCGCCCCTGCCGGGTCGTCCTGCCCCTACGCGGCGGACAGGTGGTCTGGCAGGATTTCGGCGCGGACAGCCATGGCCCGCAACAGGCAGCGGCCGAGATGCTGCCGCCCGGTCCCGTGCCCGCCGAACCGGCGATGCCGCCCGCCCTGGCCATTGCCCGGATCGCGCTGTCGCGCCGGGCCGATCCGGGGCCGCGTCCGGCGCCCCTGTATCTCTGCCCTGCCGATGCCGCCCCGGCACGCGACAGGCCGCCCCTGATCCTGCCGTGACGCCCGAACGGCTGGCCTGCCTGCATGGTGCCTGCTTTGTTCGCCCCCGCCCCTGGTCGGCGGTGGAATTCGCCGACCTGCTGGATGGCCCGCATGTCTTTCTGCTGACCCGCCCCAAGGCCTTTCTGCTGGGCCGCGTCATCGCGGACGAGGCCGAGTTGCTGACCCTGGCGGTCGCCCCGGCTGCCCGGCGGCAAGGCATCGCCCGCGCGCTGATGGACGAATTTGCCGCAACGTCACGCGCGCGCGGCGCGGCCCGCGCGTTTCTGGAGGTCGCCGCCGACAATGCCCCCGCGCAGGCGCTGTATCGCGGCGGTGGCTGGCGCGACGCGGGACGCAGACGGGCCTATTACGCCCCGGATCTGGACGGGGTGGTGATGGTGCTGAACCTTCGGGATGTCCAACAAGGCGGTTGACCGCCCGGGGGCGATGCGCCCTAATCCATCCATCGTCCGGGCGGCTTGAATCGCCCGGCACAACAGGATGAGGTTTCCTTATGTCACCCACGAAATCGCTTATGGCAGGCGTGGCGCTGGCGGGTCTGACGGGCACGGCGGCCCTGGCGGAACCTGCGCTGATCTTCGACCTTGGCGGCAAGTTCGACAAGTCCTTCAACGAGGCCGCCTTCATGGGCGCGCAGCGTTGGGCCGAGGAAACCGGCGGCACCTACAAGGAACTGGAGATGCAGTCCGAGGCGCAGCGCGAACAGGCGCTGCGGCGGCTGGCCGAAACCGGCGCCAATCCCATCGTCATGACCGGCTTTGCCTTTGGCGACGTGCTGAACCAGGTGGCCCCCGACTATCCCGACACCCAGTTCGCCATCATCGACATGGTTGTGGAACAGCCCAATGTTCAATCGGTCGTCTTTACCGAGGAACAGGGCAGCTATCTGGCCGGGATCATGGCGGCGATGGCATCCCAGTCGGGGACCGCAGGCTTTATCGGCGGCATGGACATTCCGCTGATCCACAAGTTCGAATGCGGATTTTCGCAAGGCTTCAAGGCCGTGAAGCCCGATGGAGCGGTTCTGATCAACTATACCGGCACGACCCCCGCCGCCTGGAACGATCCCGTCAAGGGGGGCGAGCTTGCCAAGGCACAGATCAGCCAGGGCGCCGACGTGATCTATGCCGCCGCGGGCGGCACCGGGATCGGAGTGCTTCAGGCCGCGGCGGACGCGGGCATCCTGTCGGTGGGCGTGGACAGCAACCAGAATCACCTGCATCCCGGCAAGGTGCTGACATCGATGGTCAAGCGCGTGGACAATGCCGTGTACGACGCCTTCACGAATGGCGTGCAGCCCGGCGTCAAGGTCATGGACCTCAAGGCGGGCGGGGTCGATGTCGCCATTGACGACAACAACCAGCCGCTGATCACCCCCGAAATGCAGGCCGCCATCGATGATGCCCGCGCCAAGATCGCCTCGGGCGAGATCGTTGTCCACGATTACATGACCGACAACACCTGCCCGGTCCAGTAATGGACGCGACGGTGCAGAACGGGGGGCGGCCGGCAGCGGCCGCCCCCGCGGCGATCGAACTGCGCGGCATTTCCAAGTCCTTCGGACCGGTGCAGGCCAACCGCGACATCGACCTGCGCGTCGAAAAAGGCACCATCCACGGCATCATCGGCGAAAACGGCGCGGGAAAATCGACGCTGATGTCGATCCTCTACGGCTTTTACAAACCCGACGCGGGCGAGATTCGGTTGGGTGGCCGGCCCATGACCATCACCGACAGTCAGGCCGCGATCCGCGCGGGCATCGGCATGGTGTTCCAGCACTTCAAGCTGGTCCAGAACTTCACCGTTCTGGAAAACATCATCCTGGGAGCCGAGGACGGTCGCCTGCTGCGCCCGTCTTTGTCCAGGGCGCGCGGCGTCTTGCGGCAACTGGCGCGGGATTACGAACTGAACGTCGATCCCGACGAAACGATCGAGGAGCTGTCGGTCGGCCACCAGCAGCGGGTCGAGATCCTCAAGGCCCTGTATCGGCGGGCCGACATCCTGATCCTGGACGAACCGACCGGCGTGCTGACCCCGGCCGAGGCCGATCACCTGTTCCGCATCCTGCGGGGCCTCCGCGACGAGGGCAAGACCATCGTCCTGATCACCCACAAGCTGCGCGAGATCATGGAGATCACCGACACCGTGTCCGTGATGCGCCGGGGCGAGATGGTGGCATCGGTCAAAACCGCCGAAACCAGCCCCGAGGGGCTGGCCGAACTGATGGTGGGCCGCAAGGTCCTGCTGAACGTTCACAAGGCCCCTGCCCGGCCCGGCCAGGCCGTGCTGGAGGTCTGCAACCTGAAGATCGTCGATGACACCGGCGTCGAGCGCCTGCGGGGCATCGACCTGACCATTCGTGCGGGCGAGATCCTGGGCATCGCGGGGGTGTCTGGCAACGGCCAGACGCAACTGCTGGAGGTTCTGGGCGGCTATCCCGAAAAGGGCAGCACCCTCTCGGGCGAGATCCGCGTGAACGGCACGCTCTTGTCCTTGTCGGGCCGCACCTGCAACGCCGCCGAACGCCGGCGCCGGGGCATCGGCCACATCCCCGAGGATCGGCAGGTCGAGGGTCTGATCCTGGATTTCGCCGCCTGGGAAAACGTGGCCTTCGGGTATCACGACGCGCCTGAATATTCGCGCGGGCCGCTGATGGATCACGATGCGATCCGCCGGGATGCAGCGGCCAAGATCCAACGGTTCGATGTGCGTCCGCCGAACTGCTATCTCGCCGCGCGCAATTTCTCGGGCGGGAACCAGCAAAAGATCGTCGTCGCGCGCGAGATCGAGCGCAACCCCGACCTGCTGCTGATCGGCCAGCCGACGCGGGGCGTGGACATCGGCGCCATCGAATTCATCCACAAGCGCATCGTGGACCTGCGCGACGCCGGCAAGGCGATCCTGCTGGTCTCGGTCGAACTGGACGAGATCATGTCCCTGTCGGACCGTATCGCGGTGATGTTCGACGGCCGCATCATGGGCGAGCGTCTGCCGGCCGATACGACGGCGAGCGAGCTTGGCCTGCTGATGGCGGGTGTCGATCCGACCTTCCGACAACCCGAGCCTTTGACACAAGATCCATAAATGACCCCTGCCCGAACGATCCTGCTGTTCTCGCTTCTGCTGGCCGCCGGTTGCAGCGCCGTTCCCATGCCCAGAATGCCCAGGATAAACATCTGGCCCGGCGGCGAAGCCCCAGACCGTCTGGTCATGGCGGCCGAGGCCCGGGCCCAGACCCGCGCCCGCAACCCCGACGGCAGTTGGGCCGTTGCCGATCCGGTCGCGGGGTCCGATTACCGGCGGGATTTCGCGTCAAGCTGCGTGACCGATCCGCGCGGCACCGCCTGTGCCGACCAGGCCCCGGTCCAGATGCCCTCGGGGGCGCAAACCGCGCCCCAGGTGACGGGTCGCGTCGCCATCGCCTTTGCCGCCCTGACCGATGGCAGCCGCTGCACCGGAGAGGCCCGGCAGGGCCAGGCGCGGGCCGATGAAAACCTGCTGGTCGTGCGCGGCTTTCCGGGGGCGAACGGCGCCGTGCCGCGTGCCCGCAACCTGGCGCGCATGGCGGGCACTGGCGACCCGATCGCCTGGGACCAGATCGCCGATGCCCGCAGCTTCCTGGCGCTGTGTTCCGGCATGGAAGGCTGAGGCGATGGACACGATGCCGAAATGGGCCGACGTGATCCTGACGCCGCTGATTTCGCTGGTGCTGGCCATGGCGATTTCGGCCCTGGTGATCCTGGCCATCGGCGAAAGCCCGGTGGTCGCGCTGACCACGATGATCGACGGGGCGCTGGGGTCCAGCTATGGCTGGGGCTTCACGCTGTATTACGCCACGAACTTCATCTTCACGGGGCTTGCGGTGATGGTGGCCTATCACGCCAGCCTGTTCAACATCGGCGGCGAGGGGCAGGCGGCGATGGGCGGCCTGGGCGTGGCCCTGGTGCTGCTGTATCTGCCCCTGCCCCACTGGGCGCTGGCGCTGCCCGCGGCGATGATCGGCGCGGCAGCATTCGGGGCGGCCTGGGCGCTGGTTCCCGCATGGCTTCAGGCGAAACGGGGCAGCCATATCGTCATCACCACGATCATGTTCAACTTCATCGCCGCCGCCGCGCTGAACTATGTCCTGGTGAACCTGCTGCGCCCTGTGGGCAGCATGGACCCCGCATCCGGCCGCTTTCCGGAGTCCACGCACCTGCCCAAGCTGTCGGACATGGCGCTGGCCCTGGGCTTTGAATGGGGCAGGAACACCCCCGTCAACATCAGCTTTTTCGTCGCCGTGATCGCCTGCATCCTGGTCTGGCTGCTGATCTGGCGGTCCCGCCTGGGGTTCGAAATCAGGGCATTCGGCAAATCCGAACCCGCCGCGCTGTATGCGGGCATCAACCCGGTCCGCATCACGGTGATCGCCATGCTGATTTCCGGCGGCCTGGCCGGGCTGATGGCCATCAACAGCGTCATGGGCGAGGCCGAGCGCCTGGTCCTGAACGCGGTCGAGGGGGCGGGCTTCATCGGCATCGCCGTGGCCCTCATGGGTCGCAACCATCCGCTGGGCATCGTTCTGGCGGCATTGCTGTTCGGGTTCCTGTATCAGGGCGGGGGCGAACTGGCGCTGTGGACCAGCATTCCGCGCGAACTGATCATCGTCATCCAGGCGCTGGTGATCCTGTTCACCGGCGCCCTGGACAACATGGTGCGGATGCCGCTGGAACGGATTTTCCTGGCGATGCGCAACCGGGGGTCGTGATGGATCTGAACACGGTCATCCAGATCCTCGACAGCGCGGTGCGGCTGATGACGCCCCTGCTGCTGGCCTGCCTGGCCGGGCTTTATTCCGAACGCGCCGGGGTCTTCGACATCGGCCTGGAAGGCAAGATGCTGATGGCGGCGTTTTCCGCGGCGGCGGTCGCGGCATTGACCGGCAATGTCTGGCTGGGCCTGATGGCGGGGCTCTTGGGGTCGCTGATGCTGTCGGCGATCCATGGCCTGGCATCGATCACCTTTCGGGGCAACCAGTTGATTTCTGGGGTTGCGATGAACTTTCTGGCCTCAGGGCTGACGGTGCTGCTGGGGCAAAAGATCTTTGGCCTGGGCGGACGGACCCCCACCCTGACGCCGGGGGCCGAGCTTGAGGCGCAGGTCACGCCCTTTCGCATCTGGCTGTCGGGGATCACGGGACCCGATGCGGCGGGCTGGCTGACGGCGACCCCGCGCCTGTCCGACATCACCCTGCCGCTGGCCGAAACCCTGCGCCCCGTTCCCGTCATCGGCCCCCTCTATGCCGAGGTGATCTCGGGGCATTCGATCCTGGTCTATGTGGCCTTCCTGATGGTGCCGCTGACCTGGTGGGTGCTCTATCGCACACGGTTCGGGCTGCGGCTGCGGGCGGTGGGGGAAAACCCGGCCTCGGTCGATACGGCGGGCGTGTCGGTGACGCGGCTGCGCTTTGCCGCCGTCGCGATCGCCGGGCTGCTGTGCGGTTTGGCCGGGGCCTATCTGGCGACGGGCCTGTCGGCGGGCTTTGTCAAGGAAATGACCGCCGGGCGCGGCTTTATCGCGCTGGCCGCGCTGATCTTTGCCAAATGGCGGCCCTGGGGGGCGCTTGGCGCGACCTTCCTGTTCGGCCTGCTAGAGGCTGTCGCCAACCGCTATCCGAACCTGGATCTGGGCATCGTCACCGTGCCGTCGATGTTCATGAACGCCCTGCCCTATATCCTGACGGTGATCATCCTGGCGGGCTTCGTGGGCCGCGCCATCCCCCCGCGCGCCGGAGGAGAGCCTTATGTCAAAGAGCGGTGATCTGGTCCGCCTGATCCGCGACCGCGCGGGCGACCGGCCGCCCGAATACGGGCTGATCCTGGGGTCGGGCCTGGGGCATCTGTCGCAAACTGTGGACGGCGTGGCGATCCCCTATCACGACCTGCCGGGCTTTCCCCATGCGGGCGTGTCGGGCCATGTGCCGCAACTGGTGATTGGCCAGTTGGAAGGCCGTCGCGTCGCCGTTTTCGGGGGCCGGTCGCATTACTACGAATCGGGCCGCGCCGACGCCATGCGGCTGCCGTTGGAAACATTGGCCGGGCTGGGCTGCGACCGGCTGATCCTGACCAACGCCGCCGGATCGCTGCGTCCCGACATCCCGCCGGGCGGGCTGATGCTGCTGGATGACCACATCGCCTTGGCCGGTGCCAACCCCCTGATCGGAGAGCCGACCGACGCCCGTTTCGTCCCCATGACCGATGCCCATGACGCCGCCATGCGCGCGGCCCTGTCGGCTGCCGCGGCGGACGAGGGGATCGACCTGCCGGGTGGGGTCTACTGCTGGTTCTCCGGCCCCAGCTTCGAAACGCCCGCCGAAATCCGCGCGGCCAAAATCCTGGGCGCCGATGCCGTGGGCATGTCCACCGTGCCGGAAATCATCCTGGCCCGGTTCCTGGGAATCCGCTGCTCCGCCATCTCGGTCATCACCAACATGGGCGCGGGGCTGTCGGACGAATCGATCAGCCACGACCACACCAAGGCCATGGCCCCGCTGGGCGCTGCAAAGCTGGAGCGAATCCTGCGCCGGTTCCTGCGCAACCCTTGAGCCTTCTTCGTTGTTCAAATACCCCCGCCCGAGGCTCATGCCCCCACCACCGGCCGAAGGTTTCCGGTCAAGCGCGCCAAAGCCGCCTCGACCCGTGCCGCCGCCGCGTCCAGGTCGCGCAGGTCATCCAAGGCCACGACAGCCTGCTCACGCCCGGCATAGCGCAGCCGGTGCTTCAGATAGCGCGGATCGTAATGATCCTGCAAAAGCCCCTGGGAAAGCGCCCGCCAGTCGCGCGCCGCCAACAGGGCCTGCCAATCCGCGATACGGTCCGCCGGATGCATCGGCGCCAGGGCTGCGACAATGGCTGCGACCCGCGCGGGATCGTCCACCATGTCGCCATAGGTCGCGGCGGTATAGGCCGCCCGCGCCGCGACCGGCACCTCCAGCCGCAGCCGGGGCGCGGCGCCGATCGCCCGCCACACCGCCTTGGGCAGCATCAGCGCGCCGATGCGGCTGCTTTCGGCCTCTATCACGACAGGACGGTCAGGATCCAAGGCTTCCAGGGCGATCGCCAGCCGCCCCTCGAACAGCTTCTGGCCGGGCTGGCCGTCGGGGCGGCCGCCGAACAGGCTGCCACGGTGGTTGGCCAGCCCTTCAAGGTCGATCACCTGCCAGCCGCGCGCGGCCAGCCGGGACAGGATCGCGGTCTTGGCGCTGCCGGTATTGCCGTCCAGCACGATCACCGGGGCGGGCACGGGCCGGTTCTGTATCCGGTCCACCACAAGCGCGCGCCACGCCTTGTAGCCGCCATCGATCCGGTCCACCCGCCAGCCGATCTGCGACAGGATGGTCGTAAAGCTGCCCGACCGCTGCCCGCCGCGCCAGCAATAGATCAGCCCCCGCCAGCCGCCATCCCGGTCCGCCAGCGGTCCGGCGATGTGGCGCGCGGCGTTGGCCGCAACCAGGGCGCCGCCGATCTTGCGCGCATCAAATGGGGAAACCTGCTTGTAGATGGTCCCGACGCGGGCCCGTTCGGCATCGTCCAGCACCGGCAGGTTGATCGCGCCGGGCAGGTGATCTTCGGCATATTCGGACGGGGACCGCACGTCGATGATCTCGTCGAACCCCGCCAGGGCGGGGTCCGCGACGCCGCTCAGCGTCAGCGCCAAGTCAGTAGACGTAGACGGGCGTTCCGATCGGAACTTGATCGAACAGGGCCATCACCGCCTCGTTGCGCATCCGCAGGCAGCCGTTCGACACGGCACGCCCGATCGAATTCGGCTCGGTGGTGCCGTGGATGCGGATCGCGGTGTCCTGGCCCTTGTCGTTATAGAGATACAGCGCCCGTGCGCCCAACGGGTTCTGCGGCCCGCCGGGCATCCCGTTGGACCATTTCGCATATTGGCCGGGATTGCGCTTGATCATGTCGGGCGTGGGCGTCCAGGACGGCCATTCGACCTTGCGGCCCACGGTGGCACGGCCCCTCCACACCAGTTCGTCGGTGCCCACGGCCACTCCGTAACGAACCGCGCGACCCGGTGCCACGACGTGATACAGGAAGAAATCCTTGCTGACGACGACGATGCTGCCCACCTCGAAATCCTCGCGGATGGACACCTCGGTCGGGGCATAGGGATCGCGCCCTGCCTCTTGCGCAAGCACCAGCGAGGGGGCGAAACAGGCGGCGGCCATCAGCGGCACGGCCAGCGACATCATTTCACGGCGATTCATGGCGATCCTGTCAATCCTTGGTCTGCTGCTTTGCACCGCCATAACAAGGGACGGCCCTGAATTGCAACTCACGACCCTGTTGCGGATGAAGACCGTCACTTGACCCGAGAGGAGAAGCAACACATCTAGACCCTATGGTCCCTGTCCTGCATCCTTGCTGTCACGAACCGCGCCGTCCCCTGCGACGAGCCGCGCATCTGTGCCGGGGCCGGGGCGACCGCGCCTGCCGTTGTCATCAGGATGCCCGGCCGGCCGTGGCCCGTCCCATCGCCGCCCGCCCCTGCGGCGACCTGCGCATCGACCCACGGGCCATGGGTGCGATCCGCTTTCCCCGTCAGGCCCCCCGGCGCCCCCAGGCGCCGCCTTGTTTCCTGAACCCGTCCCGTAGCCTTGGCACGATTTCAGGAAACCATCATGACTGCTATCTCCCTTGAACTTCCCCTTCCCGGCATAAGCTGCGCCGCCTGCGCGGGCCGTGTGGAAAGGGCATTGTCCGGCCTGCCCGGCCTGTCGGACATCGCGGTGAATCCGATCACCAAGCGTGCCACCCTGCACAGCGACGGCACGCCCCTGACCCAGATCGACGCCGCCCTGACCAAGGCGGGCTATCCGCCCGACCTGACGACAACTCAGCTTGCCATCGAAGGCATGAGCTGCGCGTCCTGTTCCGGCCGGATCGAGCGGGTTTTGAAGGCCCGCCCGGATGTTGCCGAGGCACAGGTGAACCTGATCGCCGGAACGGCCCTTGTGCGCCATGCCCCCAGCCTGTCGCCCGACGATCTGGCCGCGGTCGTGACGGCCCTGGGCTATCCTGCCGCCGTTCCGGCAGGCACCGCCCCGGTGGCCCGCGACGACGAGGCCGCCGCCCTGAAGCGGTCCTTCCTCATCGCCCTTGCCTTGACCCTGCCGGTTTTCGTGGCCGAGATGGGCGCCCATCTGGTGCCCGGCTTTCATCACTGGCTGCGTGGTCTGGTCGGGACGGCGCCGCTGCTGTGGATGCAGATGCTGCTGACCGCGCTTGTTCTGGCCGGGCCGGGGCGGCGGTTCTTTGCCGCCGGCATCCCCGCCCTGCTGCGCGGTGGACCCGAGATGAACAGCCTTGTCGCGCTGGGTTCGGGGGCGGCGTTCCTGTATTCTGCAGTTGTGGTCCTGGCCCCCGGGCTGATCCCGCCCGCCTCGCGTTTCGTGTATTTCGAGGCCGCGGCGGTCATCGTCACGCTGATCCTGATGGGCCGCTGGCTCGAGGCGCGGGCCAAGGGTCAGGCAGGCGCCGCGATCCGCGCGCTGATCGAACTGGCGCCAGACCGGGCCACGCTCTTGCGCAACGGCCAGCCCGTGCAGGTGGCCGTCGCTGACCTGCATCCCGAAGATCTGGTTCTGCTGGCGCCGGGCGAACGTGTCGCGGTGGATGGCGTCGTGACCGAGGGGCGGGGTCATGTCGACGAATCCATGCTGACGGGCGAACCGGTGCCCGCCGAAAAGGCCGCAGGCGACGCGGTCACGGGCGGCACCGTGAACGGCACCGCCGCCCTGACCTATCGCGTCACGGCGACGGGGGCCGACACCACCCTGTCGCGCATCGTCCGCATGGTCGAGGGGGCCCAGAACGCCCGCCTGCCGGTGCAGGATCTGGTGGACCGCATCACCCGCGTCTTCGTGCCCGTGGTGATCGGGCTTGCGGCGCTGACATTCCTGCTGTGGCTGGCCTTTGGCCCCGATCTGGCCCATGCCGTCGTGGCGGGGGTGGCCGTGCTGATCATCGCCTGTCCCTGCGCCATGGGGCTGGCCGTGCCGGTGTCGATCATGGTCGGCACCGGACGGGGGGCGCAACTGGGCGTCCTGTTTCGGCGGGGCGAGGCGCTGCAACGCCTGTCCGACGCCCGGAGCATCGCCTTTGACAAGACCGGCACCCTGACGCGTGGGCGCCCCGAACTGGCCGCCATCCATGTGGACGGCATCGCCGAAGCCGAGGCCCTGCGCCTTGCCGCCGCGGCCGAGGCGCGGTCGGAACACCCCCTTGGCGCGGCCATCGTGGCGGGCGCGCGGGCACAAGGCCTTGACCTGCCGCCGGCAACCCATGTGCAGGCCGCCGTGGGGCGCGGGCTGTCGGCCACGGTCGAGGGCCGGTCATTGCTGATCGGCAACCCTCAGGCCCTGGCCGAGGCCGGGATCGACCTTCATCCCGGCTTGCGACAGGCCGCCGAGGCGGCGGCGTCCCAGGGCGCGACCCCGGTCCATCTGGCGGTGGACGGACGCCATGTGGCAAGCCTGTCCCTGGCCGATCCGGTCCGCAATGAGGCAAAGGCCACCATTGCCGCGCTGCATCGGATGGGCCTGCAAACCACCATGCTGTCAGGCGACATTCCCGCCACGGCGCAGGCAGTCGGGGCGCGCCTGGGGATCGACCGGGTAAAGGGGGGGCTGATGCCCGGCGACAAGCTGGCGGTGATCGACGGCATGGGTGCGGGATCGGTCTTTGTGGGCGATGGCATCAACGACGCCCCCGCGCTTGCGGCGGCGCAGACCGGCATTGCCATCGGCACGGGCACCAGCATCGCCATCGAATCGGCTGACCTGGTGCTGATGTCGGGCGATCTGTCGGGGGTGACCCGCGCGATCCGCCTGTCGCGGGCGGTGATGCGCAACATCCGGCAGAACCTGTTCTGGGCCTTCGCCTATAACACGGCGCTGATCCCGATCGCGATGGGCGTTCTGGTGCCCTTCGGCGGTCCGCAACTGTCACCCATGCTGGCGGCGGGGGCCATGGCGCTGTCGTCGGTCTTTGTGGTGGGCAACGCCTTGCGGTTGCGACGGGTGCAGTGACCTGCGGCCCTGCCACGGGTCCGGCACCGGTGCCCGCGAAGGGCCGATCCAGCGTCGGGGGCGCGGTCGTTGTCGACCACGGCCTCGAACCGCCGGGAACCGCAGTCGTTCCCCGCGCGGTGCCCAGGGCGATGCGGTCAGGACAAGACACAGGATAACGTAAAGCGGCCTGCGCATGGGGGCGCAGACCGTCCCAAATCCTGTCGGTAGGGCATCGCCATGCAAAAGCCCCGCCGCAGGAACGACGGGGCGCATTGCCACTAGCGAAGGTCGGATCAGGCCTGCACGTCGGCCTTGGCGATCTCGCGCTTGATCTTCAGGGCGCGATCCGACAACTCGCCGTCCTTGGCCTTGGCCAGAAAGGCGTCCAGTCCGCCGCGATGATCGACCGACCGCAGCGCGGCGGCCGAGATGCGCAGCGAATAGCCGCGGTTCAGCTTTTCCGACAGCAGCGTGACATCGTTCAGGTTCGGCAGGAACCGGCGACGAGTCTTGTTGTTGGCGTGGCTGACATTGTTGCCGGTCATCGGGCCTTTGCCGGTCAGTTCGCAGACGCGCGACATGGTGTTGTTCCTTCGTCTCAGCTATGCGGGAGGACCGGCAGGTCCATCCCAATGTGAAAGGGCGCCGCGAGGCAGCGCCCGGAATTCCGTTTGCGCGTCCGTAATGCAAGCGGTTCCGCCCGTCAACCCGAATCAGGCATATCCACGTTCGATCGCGATCAGCCTTTCCTTGCGCCACAGCCCGCCCGCATATCCCGTCAGCGTCCCGTCGGCGCCGATCACCCGGTGGCAGGGCACGATCAGCGCGATGCGGTTGGTGGCATTGGCGCGGGCCACCGCGCGCATCGCCGTTGGCCGCCCGATGGCCGCCGCAAGCTGGGCATAGCTGCGGGTCTGGCCGGGGGGAATCCCTTGCAGGGCCTGCCAGACCTGCTGCTGAAAGGGGGTTCCATGAAACGTCACGGGCACATCGGGCAAGGGTATCCGTCCAGCAAAGAACGCCGCCAGCCAGTCGCCGATCCGGTCGTGCATCGCCGTGCGGCCCAGGCCGATCCGGCCGCCCACATGGACCGACAGGCGCCGCAACCCCTGCGGCAGCGCCTTGCGGTCCACGAATTCCAGCAGGTGCAGCGCCCGGTCGTCAGCAATGGCGATCATGCCGCCCAGCGGTGTGTCGATCCAGTCGGCCAGCAGACCCGACCCCTCCCGCATCCGCTGCGGCGGATGGCCGAACAGCCGGACAAAGGCCGCCCGAAACCCCGAAGCCGACTCGAACCCTGCCTCCATCTGCGCCTCGATCACCGGTGCCCCCTGCTTCAGGCTGACCATGCCGCCGCGCAGACGCACCGTCCGCGCCATGGCCAGAAAGCTTTGCCCGTGAATCCGCCGGAAGGTGCGCCGTACGGTGGACGGGTCCAGTCCCATCGCCGACAGATCGCCTTCGGTCCAGCGATGATGCGGCCGTTTGGCCAGCCGGTCCAGCAGATCGCCGACCCAGGGCGCCGCCTCGGCCACGCTGCCATGGGGATGACATCGGCGACAGGGACGGAAACCGGCCGCCAGGGCATCTTCGGGCCGGGCGAACCAGCGGCAATTCCGGGCCAGCGGCTTGCGCGCCGGGCAGGTCAGCCGGCAGAAGATGCCGGTGGTGGTGACGCCCACCAGGGCGCGATCCTCCCATGCGGGATCGCGCGCCAGCAGCGCCGCATAAAGCGTGTCATGATCGGGCATGTCCAGCATGTCGCATTCCCCCTGGCCTGCGCACACCCTAGCCGATTCGCGGCAGGCATGGGCCGCAAAATCGGGCGCCGCATCCGGTCTTGCGGCCGGTGGCGGGCGGGCCGATAATGCCGGAATGAAAGCCCTGATCGTCGCCCTGTTGGTGATGGCCGCCGTTCTGCCCGCCGCGGCAGAGCCGGGCCTGCGCCTGCTGATGGTGGAAAAGAAGGGCTGCATCTATTGCCTGGCGTGGGACCGGAGCGTTGCTCCGGGCTATGGCGCATCGGATGCGGGGCGGGCCGCCCCTTTGATGCGGGTCGATATTTATGGCCCCTATCCGGACGGTCTTGTTCTGGCCAGACGACCCTTTGTCACCCCGACCTTCATCCTTCTGGACAACGGTGTCGAGATCGGACGGCTCGAGGGTTACATGACGGCGCCGCAGTTCCATGCGGCCCTGAGCGGAATGCTGGCGCAGGCAAGCCGCAGGTAGCGGGCAAACTGCGATGGCGGGCTTTCGCATGGGCCCTGCATCGGCTAGGCAACGCCCTGCAGGCCTTCAGACGACGGTGACGATCATGCATGACATCCGTGCCATCCGGGAAAACCCCGCAGCCTTCGATGCCGCCCTGTCGCGGCGCGGGCTGCCGCCCCTGTCGGACCGCATCCTGTCGCTGGACGCCGACCGCCGGGCCCGGATCGTCGCGGCGGAAACCGCGCAGGCCGACCAGAACCGCGCCAGCAAGGAGGTCGGCGCCGCCAAGGCGCGCGGCGACCATGCCGAATTCGACCGCCTGCGCGTTCTGGTGGCCGAAAAGAAATCCGACATCGCCAGACTGCAGGCCGAAGCCTCACTTCTGGACGGCCGTTTGCGCGACATGCTGATGGAGATTCCGAACCTGCCGCTGGACAGCGTGCCGGACGGTCGCGACGAAAACGACAATGTCGAGCTGCGCCGCAACGGCAGCCCGCCCATCTTCGATTTCGATCCTGTCGAGCACTTCGAGATCGCGGGCGTCCGCCCCGGCATGGACTTCGAAACCGCCGCGAAGCTGTCCGGCAGCCGTTTCGTGGTGCTGAAGGGCGGAGTGGCCCGCATCCATCGTGCGCTGGCGCAGTTCATGCTGGATCTGCATGTCACCCGGCACGATCTTCAGGAAACCTGGACCCCGGTCCTGGTGCTGGAAGAGATGATGGTCGGCACCGGGCAATTGCCGAAATTCGGCGAGGACAGCTATCTGACCCGCGAGGGGTACTGGCTGATCCCCACGTCCGAAGTGACGCTGACCAATACGGTCCACGGCGAGCTGGTCGATCACGCCAGCCTGCCCCGCCGGATGGTCGCCCATTCCCAGTGTTTCCGGTCCGAGGCCGGCAGCGCGGGCCGCGACACCACGGGAATGCTGCGCCAGCACCAGTTCGAAAAGGTCGAGATGGTGTCGATCACCGACGCCGAAACGGGCCTTGCCGAACACGCCCGCATGACGCGCTGCGCCGAGGCCGTGCTGGAGGCCCTGGACCTGCCCTATCGCACGGTCGTCCTGTGTGCCGGCGACATGGGATTTGGGGCACGGATCACCCATGATATCGAAGTCTGGCTGCCCGGCCAGAACAAGTATCGGGAAATCAGCAGCGTCAGCTATTGCGGCGATTTCCAGGCGCGGCGAATGAACGCGCGCTATCGGTCCGACAAGACCGGCAAGCCGGAATTCGTCCATACCCTGAACGGGTCGGGCCTTGCCGTGGGGCGGACGCTGATCGCGGTGCTGGAAAACGGCCAGCAGGCCGACGGTTCGGTCCTTCTTCCGGCGGTCCTGCATTCCTATCTGGGGGGCGCGACCTGCCTGATGGCGGACGGCAGGCTGGACTGACCACAAATGTGTGAATCGGCGATTGTGCCCTTGGGGGCCGAAACTGGTATGGCTGCGATCGCGTTGGCCCGGCATGGCGCGCATGTCCGAAAAGATTTATCTTGCCTCGGCAACGGCATTCGTCGCCAGCAGCGCCGTGCTGGCGACGCTGGGCCGACCGCCGATGCCAGTCGTGCCGCCCCTTACTTTTGAAACCCTGCCCGACGGGATGATGGGGCCTTTGGCCGATCTGCCGATGGCGACCCTGCCCCAGCTTTATATCCAGCCGCAGAACGCGGTGATGTGGCTGCTGCTGGTCGTTCTGTGGCTGCTGCTGCTGGCCGACGCGGTAGGGCAGTATCTGGATCCGTCCGATCAGAACAGGGTTTGGCCGCCTCTCAGCCTGGCCTTGCTGACGGCGGCGATCTGGCCCTGGCTGGTGGGGATCAGCACAACCGCGGCCATGATCGGGGCGATGCTGATGCTGGCGGCCAGCCTGACAGCCGCCGTCAGGGCGCGCGGCCAGCGCCGCCCCGGTCCCGGCTTCATGGCGGGGTGGAGCCTGACCCTCGGCACCGCCACGCTGGCCACGCTGGCGACCGAGCCCATCGGACTGAGCACGTCGCAGACCGCGATCGTGGCGATCCTGCCAAGCGCCCTGATCGGCATGTTCGCGCAGGAATGGCTGGGCCGGTCGATCACCTTTGCCGTGGCAACGATCTGGGCCTTTTGCGCGGTGGCCGTCACCACCATGGGAACCAGCCCCGGCGTGGCGCTGGCCGCGATCATCGGCATCTCGGGCATGGGCGTCGTGCTGGTGCGGGCGGCAACCTGACCGTGGCGCTGCGCGCCGTGCCTCAGGCGTCCTTGGGTTTCTGCCGGTTCCTGTGTTTGGACAGCGCGCCCGACTGATTGATTTTCTTGGCCTTTTCCTTGAAGGGATTGTCGCCCCCCTGGTCGCGGAAGAACAGCCGGATCGGCGTGCCGGGCAGATCGAAATCGGTCCGCAGCCCATTGACCAGATACCGCTGATAGCTGTCGGGAAGCTTGTCCGTATGGGTCGCTTTGACGATGAAGGCAGGCGGCCGGGTCTTGACCTGCGTCATGTAGCGCAGGCGGATGCGGCGGCCGCCCGGGGCGGGGGGCGGATGGCTTTCGGTCATCGCCCCAAGCCATTGGTTCAGCCGCGCCGTGGAAATGCGGCGGTTCCAGACCTCGTGTGCCTTGAGGATCGCGGCGTGCAACCGGTCCAGCCCCTTGCCCGTGCGGGCCGAAACGGTCACCAGCGGCGCGCCTTTCAGTTGCGGCAGCAGCTTTTCGAAATTGGCGCGAAGGTCGTTCAGCTTGTGGGGCTTGTCGTCCTCGAGATCCCATTTGTTGGCGGCTACGACGACTGCCCGGCCCTCGGTTTCCGCAAAATCGGCGATGCGCAGATCCTGCTGCTCGAACGGGATCGCCACGTCCAGCAGCACGACCACCACCTCGGCAAACCGGACCGCACGCAATCCGTCGGCGACCGACAGCTTTTCGACCTTGTCCGTGACCTTGGCGCGCTTGCGCATCCCGGCGGTGTCGAAGATGCGCATGGGCGTGCCCATGAATTCCGTGCTGACGCTGATCGAATCGCGGGTGATCCCGGCCTCGGGTCCGGTCAGCAGGCGATCCTCGCCGATGATCTTGTTGATCAGCGTGGACTTGCCTGCGTTCGGGCGTCCGATCACCGCCAGTTGCAGCGGGCGGGCGGCAGACGGGCGCCAGTCCTCGGCCCCTGCGCCGGTTTCGGCATCCTCGTCGGACAGATCCACATCGGTTTCGGCGGCGATAGGGGAAGGCCGCTCGGCCTCGATCCGGTCGGACAGGGGCACCAGGGCGCGGTAAAGATCGTCCATCCCTTCGCCATGTTCGGCCGAGATTCGCAGCGGCTCGCCCAGACCCAGGCCCCAGGCCTCCATCGCGCCGGATTCGCCCGCCCGACCCTCGGCCTTGTTGGCGGCGACGATCACATGTTTCGCACGCTTGCGCAGGATGTCCGCGAAATATTCGTCCGCCGCCGTGACGCCCACACGGGCGTCGATGACGAACAGGCAGACATCGGCCTCGTCCACGGCGCGTTCGGTCAGGCGGCGCATCCGGCCTTGCAGACTGTCGTCATCGGCCATTTCCAGACCGGCGCTGTCGATCACGACAAACCGCAGGTCGCCCAGCCGCGCCGCACCTTCGCGCAGGTCGCGGGTCACGCCCGGCTGGTCATCGACCAAGGCCAGCTTCTTGCCGACAAGACGGTTGAACAAGGTCGATTTGCCGACATTGGGCCGACCCACGATGGCGAGGGTAAAGCTCATCGGAAGGCGTGCAACTGACCGCTGCGCGAGACGACATAGATCGTCTGGCCCGCGACGGCGGGGGCGGCTGCGGCCCCGCCGGGGATTGCGGCCTGCCCGACCAGGCTGCCGGAATTGGGATCGAACACCCGCATCAGGCCATCGGTTGAAACGACGAACAGCCGTCCCCCGGCCAGCACCGGGCCGAAATGGGCGTGGATGCGATCCTGCCTGCGGACGCGTTCGGTGGTGTAATAGGGCAGAGCCACGCGCCAGATGACCCCGCCCGTCGCGGCATCCAGCCGGATCAGCTCGGCCTGGTCGTTGACGGCAAAGACCGACCCGCCCGCCACCACGACCGGACTGTTGGCCCCGTCGCGCGCCGACCACGCCTCAAGCCCGCTGTCCAGTTCCACGGCATTGATGCGTCCCGATGAGGTGCCGCCATAAACCATGCCGCCCGCGATCACCGGATCGCCCGTCACATCGCGGATATTGGCGATGGCGCGGCCGATCCGAGTGCCCGCGATCTGCGCGGTCCACAAGGTCGCCCCGCTGTCCCGGTCCGCCGCCAACAACTGCCCAGACGCGAAAGGAAAGACCACGGTACTGCCCTGAACGGCCGGAACGGACACCCCCATCACCCCCGCGGTCGAGGGCGTGCCCGATGTCTGCCACAGCACCTTGCCATCGGACGCACGCACGGCCCAGCCAAGGTCGTTGCGGGCCAGCACATAGACCACGCCGTTCTGCACCGCCGGGCCGCCGCCGATCGGCGCATCGACCCGCTGGCGCCACAGGATGCCGCCCGAGCCTGCGTCAAGCGCCACAAGTTCGCCAAAGCCGCTGGTGGCATAGATCCGCCCCGCCTCGTAGGCGAGGCCGCCGCCCGACACGCTGTCGCGGCCCTCCAGTGCGGGGGCGATATCGGCGGTCCAGGCGGTCGCACCTCCGGTGGTGGTCGCCGTCACGCGGCTGCGGCTGTCCAGCGTATAGATCAATCCTCCGCCCACCACCGGATCGGCGCTGATGCGGTGGCGCTTGCCGTTGCCTTCGCCGATGGTGGCGGTCCAGACGCGCGTGGTGCCCGCCCCCAGGACAGGATGGCCGGGCTGATGCGCCGCATTGCCGGCGCGATGGGTCCATTCGGCATTGGCCTGCGGCGTCATAAGCCGCAGCGCGGTGGAACTGACGGGCGCAGGACCCTCGATGGCCGGACCGTCGGGCGAGGTCACGGCCATTGGGTCCAGCCGCTGCCCCGGCAGGATCGTGTCGCGGTCGCCGCAGGCCGTCAGGCCAAAGGTGGCCGCCAGGGCCAGGGTCAGTCGCAGCGTGGCGGTCATCCTCGCCTCTTTCATGGTTGGTCAGGGCCTGCGGGATCAGCCTGCGGGCGCAGTCTCGGCGGGGTCGGGTTCGACGCCCAGGGCGATCATCATCTCGGACAGGCGTTGGCGCAAGGGTTCGGTCAGGCCGGCCTTGCCCTGGATCTGGCGGATCAGGGTCACGGCGTCGTCAGACCGGTTCGCTCCGACCAGGGCGATGGCCTTCTGTTCCAGAGCCAGCAGTTCGAACGGCGCGCCGGGGCGCGACAGGCGCGACAAAATCTCGTCGCGCCGCGCAGGGTCCATGGCCTCGCCCTCGATCATCACCAGCTTCAGTTCGGCCAGATCGTGAAGAACGGTGCCGGCCGCGTCATTGCCCGCCACGTTGCGCAGCGCATCCGCCGCTGCCTCGGCATTGCCATTCTTGCTCCAGACCGAGGCGGCCAGCATTGCGGCCAGGATACGCCGGGATTCGGCCCCTTGCGGATCGACGGCCAAGATCGCCGCCGGATCGCCCGATGCCTGGGCCGTCAGCACCGCATCGCCCCAGGCCTGCGCCCGGGCCTCGGCCTGCGCCTGAGTGTATTCGCGCCAAACCACCCCCGCGACGATGCCCAAAACCACCAAGCCCGCGACCCAGCCCCAGCGGCGAAACAGCCGGAACAGCCGTTCGCGGCGCAGATCGTCAAAGACCTCGTCGATGAAAGTGTCGTTCTGGTTGGCCATGCCTGTATTCCGCACTGTCTTGCGAGATGTCTTATACCGCTATGGCGCGGAAAGCCAATGCCGCCGTGCGCAACGAAAAAGGCCCGGCGTGGTCGCCGGGCCGTGCCCATTGGAAAGCCGCGCTTACATCCGCGAGGCGACGTTTTCCCAGTTCACCAGATTGTTGAGGAAGTTTTCCAGGTATTTCGGCCGTGCGTTGCGGAAGTCGATATAATAGCTGTGTTCCCACACGTCGCAGCCCAGCAGCGCGGTCTGGCCATGGCACAGCGGGTTCACGCCGTTTTCGGTCTTGGTCACTTCCAGACCGCCGCCCGCAGTCTTGACAAGCCAGACCCAGCCCGATCCGAACTGGCCGACGCCGCCTTCGGTGAATTTCTTCTTGAATTCATCCACCGAGCCGAACGAGTCGGTGACGGCCCTTTCCAGTTCCGACGGCATGGAGACGGGCTTGGGCGCCATCATTTCCCAGAACTGGGCGTGGTTCCAGTGCTGGCTGGCATTGTTGAAGATGCCGTTCTGCGCGACCGCGCCTTTCTGGTAGGTTCCCTTGACGATATCCTCAAGCGCCTTGCCTTCCCACTCGGTGCCGGCGACCAGTTCGTTCAGCTTGTCCACATAGGCCTTGTGGTGCTTGTCATGGTGGTATTCCAGCGTTTCCCTGGACATGCCGCCTTCGGCCAGCGCGTCATGCGCATAGGGAAGATTGGGAAGCGTGAAAGCCATTTTCTGTCCTTTCTGAAGGGGTTTAGCCGTTGCCGGACGCACAGTCCCGCATTCGCCAGATCAACGCAAGGGGTACAAGGGCGGTTCCTGCGGCAAAGGCCCGTGGTTCTGGTGACCCTAAGGTTCGGCATGATATCTGGGTCCAGATGACAATCAACGCGGAGCCAACTGGCTGCCGGGAATGGCCGCGTTTTCCAGGATCAGACGCAGGTAATCGGCGGTGGACCGAAAGCCGATCAGGCGAAAGCCACCGGGGATGCGCCACAGGGCCGCCGCCGTCTGCGCCGCACGGCTGCGGCGCAACCCGTCGGGCGGCAGGTTGGCCAGATCGACGGGCATCAGCTTGCCGATCACGTCGTCCGCATGGGGGCCGGTCACGTCGAACACCATGCGGGCATCAGAAACATCCGCAACCAGTGCGTGCTCGCCCGCCAACGCGTCCGTCAGCACCGTGATCGCGTCGTCGCGTTCGGCAACCGGCAGGATCAGCAACAGTTCGTCGGGCGACATCCAGCCAAGGGCGCGGCTGCCATCGGTCGCGATGCGGGTCATGTCGGGAACCGACAGACCCGCTGCCTCGGCGATGGCCTCGGCCGCGCGCGACAGGTCGGCGCGGATGGTGATCATGCCCAAGCCTTCGACAGGGGCGATTTGAGCCAGGGCTTCAGCCATTCACACGCGCTCCTTCCTTGTCGTAAAAGACCGGATCGACGATCCGTGCCTTCATCACCTCGCCCGAAGGCATCGGAAATTCCAGCACCTGCCCCATCCGCGCCGGGCCGTGGCGCACCAGGCCCATGGCGATGGGGCGTTCCAGCGTCGGCGAGTGATAGCTGGAGGTGACCCGGCCCTGAGTCTTGCGCTGGCCGTTCGCGTTCACCCCCGGTTCCACCGCATAGGCGCCGTCGGGCAGCACGCGCCCATCCAGGCTCTCCAGCCCGACCAATTGCCAGCGGCCGCCGTCGCGCATGAAGCTGCGGGCCTGCGCGCGCTTGCCGATATAGTCGGCCTTCTTCTTCGAGATCGCCCAGTCCAGGCCCAGATCCTGCGGAATCACCGTCCCGTCGGTTTCATCCCCAATCATGACAAAGCCCTTTTCGGCGCGCATCACATGCATCGCCTCGGTCCCGTAGGGGGTGACCCCCAGGTCGCGGCCCAGGTCGTGCAGCTTTTCCCACAACTCTAGCCCGCGATTGGCCGGGACGGCGATTTCATAGCTAAGTTCGCCCGAAAAGCTGATCCGATAGACGCGCGCGCGAATGCCCGCCAGATCGCCCTCGGCCCAGGTCATGAAGGGCAGCGCCTGCTGGCCCAGGTCGATGGTGCCGGGCAGGCGTTGCAGCAATTCGCGCGCCCTGGGACCGGCGACGGCGATCTGGGCATACTGTTCGGTCAGGTTGGCGGTATAGACCTGCCAGTCCCACCATTCGCATTGCAGCCAGTCCTCCATGTGGCCATGGATCCGGTCGGCCCCGCCGGTGGTGGTGTGGCACAGCCAGGTGTCGTCCGACAGGCGCGCGACGACTCCGTCGTCCATCAAAAAGCCGTTTTCGTTGCACATCAGGCCATAGCGGCATTTGCCGACCGGCAGCGTGGACATCATGTTGGTATACATCATGTCCAGGAACCGCCCCGCGTCCGGTCCCTTGACGACGATCTTGCCCAGGGTCGAGGCGTCCAGCGTGCCGACCCCGTTCCGCACCGCCAGAATCTCTCGCGTGACGGCCGCGTGCCGGTCCTCGCCCCCGCGGGGATAGCTGTAGGGACGCCGCCAGTGGCCCACGGGTTCGAAGGCCGCGCCGTTGCGGGCGTGCCAGTCGTGCATCGGCGTCTTGCGCAGCGGCTGGAAGGCGTCGCCCCTGGCCTCGGCGGCGATGGTGCCCAGGGTCAGGGGCGAATAAGGCGGGCGGAAGGTCGTGGTGCCGGTGGCCTGGATCGGTTGGTCCAGTGCCGCAGACAGAATCGCCAGGCCATTGATGTTGCTGACCTTGCCCTGGTCGGTGGCCATGCCCAGAGTGGTGTACCGCTTGGCATGTTCGACGCTGGCATAGCCTTCGCGCGCGGCCAGTTCGACATCCGTGACCTTTACGTCGTTCTGGAAATCCAGCCACATCTTGGCGCGCAGCCTGTATGGTGCGCGCTGCGGCATCACCCAGACGGGCATCGGCGCACCCTCGGTCCGCTCCAAATCGCCAGCGCAGCGCAGATCGCCGTTCGCCGCGCCAGCGACAGTCGCCATGCCCTGCCCGTCCGCGCCCAGGGGCGGGCGGTCGGGATCGGGGCGGAACATCGCCTCGGCCTCGTCCCAGATCAGCTTGCCGCCGCAATGGCTGTAAAGGTGGACGACCGGGGACCAGCCGCCCGACATCGCCACGACGTCACAATCCAGCGTGCCGGTCACGCGTCCATCGCCCGCCTGGTCGCAGAGCGCCACGCCCTCGACATGGGGGCCGCCCTTGACCTTGGCGATGGCCTTGCCGGTCATTACCGGAATGTTCGCCGCCCGGACCGCCTGCGGCAGGTCGCCCGCGGGACGCAGGCGGGCGTCGATGACGGCCACCACCTCCAGCCCCGCACGTTGGGCGGTCAGCGCCGTGCGATAGGCGTCGTCGTTGTTTGTGACGACGACGATCCGCTGGCCGGGCGCAACACCATAATCGGTGATGAAGTCGCGCACCGCCGATGCCAGCATCACCCCCGGCACGTCGTTGCAGGCAAAGGACAGCGGGCGTTCCAGCGCGCCGGTGGCCGTGATGACGTGGCCCGCGCGGATGCGCCACAGCCGCTGACGCGGGATGCCCTGGTTCGGGTCGTGGTCGGCCAGCGTCTCGCGCGCCAGCAGATAGCCGTGGTCGTAAAGCCCCGTGGCCATACAGTTGCGGCGCAGGGTGACGGTGTCGCGCCCGCGCAGGTCGGCCAGCAGGGCGTCGATGGCGGCCTGCCCGCCGTCGTGATCGGTGGGCGTGCGCCCGCCCCAGACCGGGTTCTGTTCCAGCACGATCACGCGCCCACCCTTGTCCGCCGCATCGCGCGCCGCCGTCAGTCCGGCGATGCCGCCGCCCACGACCACCGTGTCGGCAAAGGCATAGGCCTGTTCATAGCGGTCCGGATCGGGATCGACTGGCGCCCGGCCCAGGCCCGCGCTGCGCCGGATGATGGGTTCGAACACATGCTTCCAGAAGGGGCGCGGGTGGATGAAGGTCTTGTAATAAAAACCGGCCGGCAGCAGCGGCGACAGCCAGTTGTTGATGGCCCCCATGTCGGCGTCCAGCGACGGCCAGCAGTTCTGGCTGCGCAGCACCATGCCCGGGACCAGCGCCGTGGTGCTGGCCCGCTGGTTGGGTTCGAACCGGCCTGCCTGGCCCAGGCCGAACAGGGCGTTCGGCTCCTCGGCGCCCGAGGCAAGGGGGCCGCGCGGGCGGTGATACTTGAAGGACCGGCCCATCAGCATCTGGCCGTTGGCCAGCAGTGCGGATGCCAGCGTGTCGCCCTGAACCCCGCGCAGATGGCGGCCGTCGAAGCGGAAGGCCAACTGATAGGCGCGGTCGATCAGCCGGCCGCCCTTGGACAAGCGGAAGGGGGGCGTATGGCTCATCCGACCACCGCCTCGGATGCCTGGGGCCAGTCGGGCACCCATTCGGGACGGGCTTGGCGCGCATTGCCGACGATGTCGTCCGTGGCATGGGGCGTCTGGGCCCTGTAGGTGCCAAAGACCTGCATGGTCTGCGTGTCGCGTGCGGCCAGAAACCACTTGCCGCAGCCATAGGCATGGCGCCAGCGTTCGAAATGCACGCCCTTGATATTCTTGCGGGCAAACAGATAGCCCTCGAATTCCTCGGCGGTGCCGGCGGGACCGATGCGTTTCAGATGCGCCTCGCCACCGGGGGCCAGCTCGGTTTCTTCGGCTTGGACGCCGCAATAGGGGCAAGTCAGGGTCAGCATGGCGCGCTCATGGCTGGGAAACGAACAGCGAAAACCACCCGCGCCCGAAAGGGGCGGGTGGTCTGGAGGGAAAGGCCGGGGGCAGACTGCCCCCGAACCCCTGCGGATATTTCCGTGAACAAAGAAACCTGCCGGACGATGCCGGCCGGACAGGAATCAGTTGGCCGGTGCCGGGGTTGCCGGCGCGGCAGGCTCGACCTCGACCGCGTCGTCAACGGCGGGATCGGGCGTGGTCGTCGTTGCCGGAGCGGTCGTGGTCGCGTCGGCGGGCACGGTCGCATCGGCTGCGGGATCGTCGCCGCCCGACATGAAGAAGAACAACAGTGCCACCACGACGACAATGGCGCCGATGATGAGGTAAAGACGGTTGCTGTTGGGTTCGGCCATGATGTGTCCTTTCGGTCAACCCTTTGACAGCCGCATAATGAGACGGATCGCCCGCAGGTTCCAGAGATTTTCGGGTCGGCCTGGCGCATGGCTAGTGTGCCACGCCGGCGGCAACCGATTCGTCGACGAAACGCCCCTCGCGGAAACGGTTCAGGCCGAAGGCTGCGGCCAGCGGCCCGGGCCGGCCATTGGCCACCAGTTCGGCCATGGCCCAGCCCGAGCCGGGAATCGCCTTGAAGCCGCCCGTGCCCCAGCCGCAGTTGACGAAGATGCCCCCGACCGGAGTTGCCGACAGGATGGGCGAGCGGTCGCCGGTCATGTCCACGATCCCCCCCCATTGCCGCAGCATCTTGAGCCGCGAGATCATCGGAAAGGTCTCGATCAGGGCGCGCACCGTTTCCTCGATGTGATGCCACGATCCGCGTTGCGTAAAGGCGTTATAGCTGTCGGTGCCGCCGCCGATCACCATCTCGCCCTTGTCGGACTGGCTCATGTAGCCGTGCACGGTATTGGCCATCACCACCACATCCATGCAGGGCTTGATCGGCTCGCTGACGATGGCCTGCAGGGGCACGCTTTCGATGGGCAGGCGGAACCCCGCCATCTCCGCCAACTGGCTGGAATGTCCCGCGACCACCAGCGCCAGCTTGTCGCAGGCGATGCGGCCGCGGGCTGTATTGACCGCCTGGACCTGGCCGTTCGCGGTCTCGATCCCCGTGACCTCGCAGTTCTGGATGACGTGCATGCCCATGTCGCTGCACGCCCGAGCATAGCCCCAGGCCACCGCGTCGTGCCGCGCCGTGCCGCCCCGCGCCTGGTAAAGCCCGCCCAGCACCGGATAGCGCGGTCCCTCGATGTTGATGATCGGCACCAGTTGCTTGACCCGTTCGGGTTCGATCCATTCGGTCGCGACGCCCTGCAGGGTATTGGCATAGACCGTGCGCTTGTAGCCCCTGACCTCGTGTTCGGTCTGGGCCAGCATGATCAGGCCGCGCGGGCTGAACATGACGTTGTAGTTCAGATCCTGTGACAGGTTTTCATACAGCTTCAGCGCCTTGTCATAGATCGCCGCCGAAGGATCTTGCAGATAGTTCGACCGGATGATGGTGGTGTTGCGTCCGGTGTTGCCGCCGCCCAGCCAGCCTTTCTCGATCACCGCGACATCGGTGATGCCGAAGTTCTTGCCCAGGTAATAGGCCGTGGCCAGCCCGTGCCCGCCCGCGCCCACGATCACGACCTTGTAGCGGTCGCGTGGTTCCGGGCTGGCCCAGGCCCGGGTCCATCCCTGGTGCTGGCCCATGGCCTGACGCGCGATGGCAAAGATGGAGTAGCGGCCGGAACGCTGTATCGGCATGAGAGATCCCTGGTGAATCGTCCGCAGAATGGCGGCCCCGGCCCGCGGGCTCAAGCCCGGTTGCGGCGGATCACACCAAAATGCGACAGGGTGGCGCTTTCCGCGGGGGCGAAATCGCCCTAGAAGCAGGCGAACGGAGGGTTTCGATGTTCTGGATCATTTGCGCTGCCACCATTCTGATCGTGGGCCTTGCCATTGTCGCGCCCATCCTGCGCACGCGCGGCCAGACCGAGCCCGCCGCGGCCTTCGACCTGCGCGTCTATCGCGACCAGTTGCGCGAGGTCGAGCGCGATCTGGAGCGCAGGGTGATCGGCCCCGAGGATGCAGACCGACTGCGCGCCGAGATCGGGCGCAAGGTGCTGGACGCCGACCGCCGCCTGTCGCAGTCCCGTGCCATGATCCGGGGCGGGGGCCGGGCACTGGCCATCGGCGTTCTGACAGCCCTGCTGATCGGGGCGGTGGCGCTGTATCTGCGCCAGGGGGCGCCGGGCCGTGACGATCTGCCCATCGGCCAGCGTATCGCCCAGGCACAGACCGCATATGAAAGCCGCCCCAGCCAGGCCGAGGCCGAAGCCGAGGCCGCCGCGATGCCCCGTCCCCCCGCCCAGCCCGTGCCCGAAGATTTCCAGGCGCTGATCGAACAACTCCGCGAGGCCGTGGCCCGCAATCCCGACGATCCCCGCGGCCTTGCCCTGCTGGCCACCAACGAGATGCGGCTTGGCAATGCCGCCGCCGCCCGCACCGCCCAGCAGCGCCTGGTCGACGTGCAGGGCGACGCGGCCTCGGCCGACGATCTAGTCCGCCTCTCGGCCCTGATGACCGAGGCTGCTGGCGGCCTCATCACCCCCGAGGCCGAGGCCGTGCTGGCCCGCGCCCTCGCGGCCGATCCCGCCCATCCGCAGGGGCGTTACCTGCTGGGGCTGCTGCAATTGCAGAACGGCCGGCCCGACCGGGCCTTTCCGATCTGGCGCAGCCTGCTGGAGCAAGGCCCTGCCGACGCCCCGTGGATGGCCCCCATCGGCGCTGCCATCCGCGACCTGGCCTGGCTGGCCGGACAGCCCGATTATGTTCCCCCCGGCCCGATGCCAGGCCCCGATGCCGATGCCCTGGCCGCGGCCGAGGGCATGACGCCCGAGGAGCGTCAGGACATGATCACCGGCATGGTTTCGCAACTGGAAGCGCGCCTTTCCCAGCAGGGCGGCACGCCCGAGGAATGGGCCCGGCTGATTTCATCCCTGGTGGTGATCGGCAATGCCGACCATGCCCGCATGATCTGGACCGAGGCGCAGAGCCGTTTTGCCTCGTCTCCCGAGGCGTTGGACACCGTGCGTCAGGCCGCCATCTCGGCGGGGCTTGCCGAATGATCCATGCCGAGATTGCCGATTTCGCCGCCGCCCTGCCCCCGGTCGGCGCGATCGCGGGGCTGGATCTGGGCACCAAGACCATCGGCGTGGCGGTCAGCGACGGGCTGCGGCAGGTGGCATCGCCCCTGACCGTGATCCGGCGGCAGAAATTCACGCTGGACGCGGCCGAACTGCTGGCCATTGCCCGCGACCGGGTGCTGGTGGGGCTGATTCTGGGCCTGCCGCGCAACATGGACGGCAGCGAGGGTCCGCGCGCGCAATCCACACGCGCCTTTGCCCGCAACCTGGAACGGCTGACCGACCTGACCATCGGCTTCTGGGATGAACGCCTGTCCACCGTCGCCGCCGAGCGCGCCCTGCTCGAGGCCGATACCTCGCGCAAGCGCCGGGCCGAGGTGATCGACCAGGTGGCGGCGGGTTATATCCTGCAAGGTGCGCTGGACCGGCTGCGCTATCTGGCGCGATGATCCGATCACCCTGCATCAAGGTCTGTGCGATCGACCCCGCATCCGGCCTTTGCGCCGGGTGTTGGCGAACCTTGGACGAGATCGCAGACTGGGCCAGCCTCACGCCCGAGGCACGGCGTCGGATCATGGACGATCTGCCCGCGCGTGCGGCACGGCCGGGCTGATCCGGCGCGCTTGCCGCCCCCTGCGCCATCTGCGATAGAACGCCCGACCCGATCACGAGGCCGTCAATGACCTTTCGCGCCCGCCACCTGCTTGGCATCGACCACCTGTCCCCGCCCGAGATCGTCACGCTTCTGGATCTGGCCGAGGATTACGTTGCCCTGAACCGCCGCACGGTAAAGCACGCCGATGCGCTGGCAGGGATGACCCAGATCAACATGTTCTTCGAGAACTCGACCCGAACGCAGGCCAGCTTCGAACTGGCGGGCAAGCGGCTGGGGGCGGACGTGATGAACATGGCCGTGGCGCATTCGTCGGTGAAAAAGGGCGAGACGCTGATCGACACGGCCCTGACCCTGAACGCCATGCAGCCCGACCTGCTGGTGGTGCGCCATCCGCAATCGGGGGCGGTGAACCTGCTGGCGGACAAGGTGAACTGCGCCGTCATCAACGCGGGCGATGGGCGACACGAACACCCGACCCAGGCCCTGCTGGACGCGCTGACCATCCGCCGCGCCAAGGGCCGCCTGCACCGGTTGACCATCGCCATCTGCGGCGACATCGCCAACAGCCGCGTGGCCCGGTCGAACCTTCTGCTGCTGGGCAAGATGGAAAACCGCCTGCGCCTGGTCGGCCCCGCGACGCTGATGCCCGCCGGCGCCGGAGAGATGGGGGTCGAGCTGTTCGAGGACATGCGCGCGGGGCTGCGCGGCGCCGACGTGGTGATGATGCTGCGCCTGCAGAAGGAACGCATGGACGGCGGCTTCATCCCGTCGGAACGCGAATATTTCCACCGCTTCGGGCTGGACGCCGAAAAGCTGGCCTGCGCCGCGCCCGACGCCATCGTCATGCATCCCGGCCCGATGAACCGCGGGGTCGAGATCGACGGCACCATCGCCGACGACATCAACCGGTCCGTGATCCAGGATCAGGTGGAGATGGGCGTCGCGGTGCGCATGGCCGCCCTTGACCTGCTGGCGCGGAACCTGCGCGCCGAACGGGGCCGCGCGGCGGCGGGGGTGATGGTGTGACCGCAACCCTGTTCATCAACGCCCGCCTGATCGACCCCGAGGCGCAGACGGATGCCCCCGGCAGCCTGCTGGTCCGCGACAGTGTTATCGAAGGCATCGACGCCGAGGCACCCGAAGGTGCGGCGGTCATCGACTGCAACGGCCGCGCGCTGGCGCCCGGCCTGATCGACTGGGGCGTCAAGATCGGCGAGCCGGGCGAGCGTCACAAGGAATCCTTCCGCAGCGCCGGTTTGGCGGCCGCGGCGGGGGGCGTGACCACCATCGTCGCCCGCCCCGACACCATGCCGCCGATCGACACGCCGGAATCGCTGGAATTCGTCACCCGCCGCGCCGCCGACGCGCCCGTGAACATCCGCCACATGGCCGCCCTGACCAAGGCCCGCGAGGGCCGCGAGATGGTCGAGATCGGGTTTCTGACCGACGCAGGCGCGGTGGCCTTTACGGATGGCGTGCGGCAGGTCACGGATACGCGAATTCTGTCGCGCTGCATGACCTATGCGCGGGGGCTTGGCGCGCTGATCGTGGGCCATCCCCAGGACGCGGGCCTGTCGCGCGGGGCTGCGGCGACCAGCGGCAAGTTCGCCTCGATCTACGGCATCCCCGCCGTGTCGCCCATGGCCGAGGTGATCGGGCTGGACCGCGACCTGTCGCTGGTCGCGATGACCGGCTGCCGCTGGCACGCCGACCAGATCACCACGGCCCGTGCCCTGCCCGCCCTGCACCGCGCGCGGGATGCGGGGCTGGACGTGACGGCGGGGATTTCGATCCACCACCTGACGCTGAACGAATTCGATGTCGGCGATTACCGCACCTTTTTCCGCTTTACCCCGCCCCTGCGGTCCGAAGATGACCGGCAGGCCATGGTGCAGGCGGTGGCGGACGGGGTGATCGACGTGATCGCCAGCTTTCACACCCCGCAGGACGAGGAATCCAAGCGCCTGCCCTTCGAGGCCGCCGCCCCCGGCGCGGTCGGCCTGCAGACGCTGCTGCCCGCAGCCATGCGGCTTTACCATCAGGGCGGGCTGACCCTGCCGCAGCTTTGGCGGGCCATGTCGCTGAACCCCGCGAAACGGCTGGGCCTGCCGGGGGGCCGCCTGTCCGTGGGCGCGCCGGCCGACCTGGTGCTGTTCGATCCCGACGCGCCCTTCGTCCTGGATCGTTTCACCCTGCTGTCGAAATCCAAGAACACCCCCTTCGACGGCGCCCGGATGGAGGGCCGAGTCCTGGGCACCTGGGTCGGCGGCCGCCGCGTCTTCGGAGGCCACGCATGATCCTGATCCTGTGGACCGTCTTCGGCTATCTTCTGGGATCGATCCCCTTTGGGCTGGTGATCGCCCGCGCCCTGGGGCTGGGGGATTTGCGCAAGATCGGGTCGGGCAATATCGGCGCGACCAATGTACTGCGCACCGGCAACAAGCCTGCCGCTCTGGCGACCCTGTTGCTGGATTCCGGCAAGGGCGCCATCGCCGTGCTGGTGGCCCGCCATTTCGGCGGCGACACGGCGGCAATGCTGGCGGGGGGGGCGGCCTTTCTGGGCCACTGCTTTCCGATCTGGCTGGGATTTCGGGGCGGCAAGGGGGTTGCGACCTTTCTGGGCACGCTGATCGCGCTGCACTGGCCGCTGGGCCTGATCGCCTGTGCGGTCTGGCTACTGACGGCAGCCATCAGCCGCATCAGCAGCCTGTCGGCCCTTCTGGCGGCCGCGCTGGCTCCGGTGTTTTCATGGGGGATGGGCCGGGGCGATCTGATCGCCGTCAGCCTGTTCATGGCGGTGCTGATCTTTGTTCGTCACCGCGCCAACATCGCCCGGCTGCTGGACGGATCGGAACCCCGGATCGGCCGGCGCTAGGCGCGCCGGCGCCGCAGGACCGCGACCGCCCCCAATCCCGTCAACAGCAGGGGCAGGCTGCCCGCCAGCGGGATCGGCGCCAGATCCGCCTCGATCCTTTCCAGCGCGGCCTGCCCGAACCGTGCATGAGCCACGAGGTTGGGATGAACTGCGTCAAAGAACAGCCATGACAGGGATTGGTCGTCGGTGCAGACCGGCGCCTGACCCAGGGCACCCGCCACCGCAGGATCGGGAAACAGGCAGGGGAGGGTCGTGTTTCCATAGCCAAAGGCGGCTGGGTTCGCGAGGATGCCGTTCAACTGCCCGAAGATGTCCAGGTCGATGACGTTCAGCCCGCCCGCCTGAAGGCCGGCAATATTGGCCGCCAGCCGCGCATTGTAGGCCGAGGTGGCCGCGCTTGCCAGAAACCGGGCCTGTGGCTGGAACAGCGCAAAGGCGGGCGTCGCGCCAAGATCGGGCAGGTTGGCGATCAGGAAATCGCGCACGCCCTGGGTACCCAGGACATTGGCGGTCTCCGCGACCGCGTCTGCGGCCCGGATCGCGGCAGTCAGGGTGTTGGCGATCGGATCGGGACTGGCAAGCCCGGCAAAGATGTCATTCGCCCCTATCAGGATCGAAACCAGCGGTCGCGATCCGAAGCTGGCCGAGGCGCCCGACAGTTGCTGGCGCTGCAACGCCAGGCCTGGCGTGGGATCGCCGGGAACGGCCGGCTCGGCAGCCTCTGCCCCGCCATAGGCAAGGTTGCCGGCAGGGCGGCCGGCGGCCTCGAACTCGGCCGCGATGTATTCCGCAAAGGTCCGGCCGTTGGAAAAGCGCGGCACATCGCCTGGCGCATAATAGGCCGCCTGCCCCGCCACGGGGGAAATCGGCGCACCGGGATGGCCTGCGGCAAAGCCCGCCAGCGGCAGGTTGCCGTCATCGGTCAGGCTGTCGCCCAAGGCCCAGAAGCTGGTAAAGGCATCGGTCACCACCGATGCCTGTGCCGCCAGCGGTGCCGCGATGACGGCGATGGTCAAAAGAAGCCTGCGCATGATCCCCCCAAAGGTCGCCTGCGAGAGGCTAGACGCACAGGAGGGCCGGAAACAATCCCAAAGTTCCTGCCCGCGCGGCGGTCCGCGATATGCCGCCTAGCGTTCGGCGACAAGGGCCTTGCCACCGGGGCGCAGGGGACGGTCAGCACCCTGGGTCGAGGCTGCGGACTCGGGCTGGCGTGTCGCATCGCGCAGCGACTGGGCGGTGAACACGCGCGCCGGGGCCGGGCCGGGCTGGATGGACACCCTTTGCAACGCCTCGACCCCGCGCCGGGCAGTGATCGCAAGCGAAAGCAGCGCCAGGCAGATCCCCGACAGCAGGATCAGCGCCACGATCCCCAGAAGCCCAAGAAACACCGGCAGCGGCGGCACCCCCTGGGCCTGGCCGACCTGCGTGACGATCGCGCCGATCAGCGCCGCCACGCCCACTGCAAAGACCGCGCCGACGATCCGCTGCACCCAAACCATCGCATCCGCCTTCATCGCTGCCCCCGTTGCGGTTTGCCCCTGCCCTGCCACCGGGAGGAGCGCCGCGCAAGCCGGCACGGTTTCATATTGTCGTGCGGTCTGCGGAACGTCCCGGCGTCGGGTCGATTTCAACAAAATAGAGCATAACTGTCGCACAAGCGTTAACCAATCTTACCACGATGCGCCGGCGGCGTGCCCGATGGCAGCAGCCTGCATTCACAGTGACAGATCAGGAAAACTCTTATGACCATGCGTTTCGCCGCCGTTGCGGCCCTTTCCGCATTCGCCGCCGTTTCCCCAGCCCATGCCGCCACCTGGAACACCCTGACGGGCGAGGCGCCGGTCGTCGTGGCCCATCGCGGCGCCAGCGGCTATCTGCCCGAGGAGACCCTGGGCAGCTATGAACTGGCGATCCAGTTGGGGGCCGATTACATCGAACCCGACGTGCAGATGACAAGCGACGGCGAACTGGTCGCCATGCACGACGCGACGCTGACCCGCACCACCAATGTGGCCGACCTGTTCGCGCCGCGCAACGACGGCTATCGGGTCGGCGATTTCACCCTGGCCGAAATCAAGCAGTTGACCGTCAAGCCCACCGGGGCGCTGTCGCGGCCCGATTCGACCTATCCCGGTTTCACCCCCAGCATGGCCGATCCCTACACGGTTCCGACGCTGGACGAGGTGCTGGGGTTTCTCAAGGACTTCAACACCGCAAACGGCACGTCCGTCGGCGTCTATCCCGAATCGAAGCACCCGTTCGACAGCGAAAAGAACGGCAAGATCATCGCCTCGTTGAAGAACAACGGCTTCACCGCCGCCGCCGACAAGGTGATCCTGCAATCCTTTGCCCACCAGACGATCAGTGACCTGACCAGCCTGCTGGACACGAACGGCATGGAGGCCGAGGTGGCTCAACTGGGCTCGGTCCGCCTGGAGGACGGTGTTTACGGCGTCAACGGCACCGATGGCTTCAACACGCTGGAAACCATCGCTGGCGTGGCGACCGGCGTGGGCGTCGGCTATACCGGCATCACCGAAGCGTTCATCCAGGCCGCCCACGGGTTCGGACTGACGGTCCATGCCTATACCTTCCGCCCGCAGACGGAAGAGGAAGCCTTTTCCATGATCCAGCCGCTGCTGGACTGGGGTCTGGACGGTTTCTTCACCGACTATACCGATCTCGGCCGCACGGTGGTCGATGCCCAGCAGCCCGCGCCCGTGCCGCTGCCGGCTGCCGCGCCGCTGCTGCTGGCGGGGCTTGGCGGTCTGGCGCTGCTGCGCCGCCGCAAGTCCGCCTGACCGCCTGACCTGACCGCCTCGACAGGCGCCGGCATGTCCGGCGCCTGTCAGTAGGAATATTCGCGATAGATCGGGGTCAGGTCGCCGCCCCATTCGCCGTGATATTTGTCAAGCAACTCATCGGCGGGCACCTTGCCGGTATCCACGCTTTCCTTCAGCGCGTTGAGAAAATGCGTCTCGTCCGGCACGAGGCCACCGGCCCCGGCGCGGGCGCGGTTCTTCAGGCCCGCTTCGGCGATCTCCAGCACAGTGCGGGCCAGATCATGCATCCGCATCCCGTTCACCTGTGCGTCCAGCGCGTGAATTCCGGCCTCGCGGCGCCATCCTTCGCGCGTCTCATTGTCCCAGTCCTTGACCAGATCCCAGGCGGCATTCAGCGACGACTGGTCATAGATCAGCCCCACCCACAGCGCGGGCAGCGCGCACAGGCGCCGCCAGGGCCCGCCATCGGCGCCGCGCATCTCGATGTATTTCTTGACGCGGGCCTCGGGGAACACGGTGGTCATGTGGTCGGCCCAGTCCGACAGGGTCGGCACCTCGCCCGGCAGGGCGGGCAGGCGGCCGTCCAGAAAATCGCGAAAGCTCTGGCCCAGGGCGTCGATGTATGTCCCGTCGCGATAGACGAAATACATCGGCACGTTCAGGACGTAATCGACCCAGGCCTCGTATCCGAAACCCTCCTGGAACACGAAGGGCAGCATTCCCGTGCGCGCGGCGTCCAGATTCTGCCAGATATGCGCCCGCCAGCTTTTCCAGCCGTTCGGCTTGCCGTCCAGGAAAGGAGAATTGGCAAACAGCGCATTGGCCACCGGTTGCAGCGACAGGGCCACGCGCATCTTCTGCACCATGTCGGCTTCGCTGGCGAAATCCAAGTTCACCTGCACGGTGCAGGTGCGATACATCATCTGCGTTCCCAGCGTGCCGACCCGGCCCATGTAATCGGTCATCAGGCGATATCTGCCCTTGGGCATCATCGGCATCTGATCCTGGCCCCAGATCGGCGCGGCGCCCAGGCCGATGAAGCCTGCGCCAATACGATCAGCGACCTCCTGCACTTCGGCCAGATGCTGGTTCACCTCGTCGCAGGTCTGGTGGATGGTTTCCAGCGGCGCGCCAGACAGTTCCAACTGCCCGCCGGGTTCCAGGCTGATATTGGCGCCGTTGCGTTCCAGCCCGATCAGTTTGTCCTGTTCCATGACCGGCGCCCAGCCAAAGCGTTCCTGCAGGCCCGCCAGCATGGCGTGAACCGAACAGGCGCCGTCATAGGGCAGCGGCAGCAGGCTGGCCTTGTCATAGCCGAATTTCTCGTGCTCGGTGCCGATGCGCCAGTCCTCGCGCGGCTTTTCGCCCGATGCGATATAGGCGGCAAGCTGGTCGCGGCTTTCGATCGGGCCTCCGCCCTGTTGTGGTATCGACATGAGGCGGGGCCTTTCGAAGCGTGTTTGCCGGCCACAGGTGACGCGCGGCGGGGGCCAAGTCAACCCGCCTCAACCCGCCCTCCGCCAAACGGTGCGCACGGCCTCGGGCTGGTCTGCCACATGTGCAAGCGCGGTGGACACTGCGCCCATGTCGAGGCCCGGCAGCGCGGTAAAGGCATGGGCCAGCGACTCGGACCCGGCGGCATCCACGGGAACCAGGAGGGCCTCTCCGGCAGTGTTGCGCAGGCGCCAATGGCCCTGGCCTTTCAGTTGCACCAGACGGATTTCGACCAGATCGCGCAGGGCGATTTCCCCGCCCAGGACGGCTGCGCCATAATAGCGGATGGCGCCCTCATCCACCTCGACCAGACCGGGGGCGCCGATCCGGCGGCGGAACGGCAGCCTGCGGACCGCGCCGATCATCAGGGACAGGCCGACCAGCAGGACAAGGCCGCCCACGGCAGCAAAGAACCAGCCGCCGCGCAGAGCCAGCCACAGCCCGGCCAGCAGGATCGCAGCGGCGATCAGCACCTCGGACCAGCGGGCAGCATGGGCGCGCAACTCCGGGCGGGTCACCATCGCGACAGGGCATCCTCGTCGCTGGCCCTGGCATCGACCCAGCGGGCGGCGCCATCCCGGCCGATTTCGCGTTTCCAGAACGGCGCGCGGGATTTCAGCCAGTCCATCAGGTAATCGGCAGCCTGAAAGGCCGCGTGGCGGTGGCGGGCGGCGGTGGCGACCATCATGATCGGCTCACCCACGGCCAGCCGCCCGTGGCGATGAAGGATGCGCCAGTCCGTCAGGCCAAAGCGGTCCGCCGCCTGCAGGCCGTAATCGGACAGGGCGCGTTCGGTCATACCGGGGTAATGCTCAATCTCCAGCGCGGCCATGGCTCCGGTATCGTCGCGCACGATGCCCGTGAAGGTGACGACGGCCCCCGCACCGGCGCCGAAACCCGCCAATTCGGCCGCGAGGTCAAAGGACGCCGTCTGCACGCGGGCCGACATCGCAGTCAGCCCCCGGTCATCGGCGGGAAGAACGCAACCTCTCGGGCGCCGGACAGGGAGGCGTCAAGGTCGGCAAGCTGCTGATCCACGGCGCAGCGGATGGCCGTCAGGTCGGCGAATGCCGCCGCGTGCCAGTCGTCGCGCGACGACAGGTCGGCGATCAGGTCGCGGACGGTTTCCGCAGCCGTGTCGATCCGTTCGCGCGGCTGGCCGATGCGTTCGCGCAACCAGGCGAAATACAGCACCTCAAGCGTCATGGCCGGGCTCGCGCAGATAGGGGCGCGCCTTGACGAAGTAATCCCAGCCGGTCCAGGCTGTCAGCACCGCCGCGATCCAGATCAGCAGCAGCCCCGCCTGCGTCGCCAGATCCGCCCAGGACGACGACCATGGCAAGGCCGTTTCGCCCACGCGGGGCGGAAGGCCATGTTCGACATAGGCCAGCCCCGTGCCCAGGAACAGGACCGAGATGGCGACCATCTGCGTGGTGGTCTTCCATTTGGCCAGCTTCGTGACCTTCAGCAGGCGGGCATTCGATCCCAGGAACTCGCGCAGGCCCGACACGAAGACCTCGCGGAACAGGATCAGGGTGGCGGGCAGGATCAGCCAGGGGTTCATGCCGGAATAGCCGGTGATGACCACGATCGCGATCACCACCATCGCCTTGTCCGCGATGGGGTCCATGGCGGCGCCGAACCGGCTCTCCTGCTGCCAGCTTCGGGCCAGATAGCCGTCGATCCAGTCGGTGACGGCGGCGATCATGAACAGCGCCAGCGCCGCCCAGTCCGCAAAGGGGCGGCTGAAATACAGAAACATCAGCGGCACGGCTGGCGCCGCGATCAGCCGAAGCAGGGTCAGGATATTGGGAACGGTCCAGCGCATGGTGGCAAGCTAGTGCGTGCCGCAGCCATTGGAAAGGGGCGGCACGCCGAAATGGCGCGTCAGCCCCGCGCATTGAAATGATCGTGGACCTTCTGCGCCATGGCCGCCGAGATACCCTCGACCGCCTGCAGATCCGTCAGTCCGGCCCGGCTGACCGCCTTGGCGCTGCCGAAATGGGCCAGCAGGGCGCGCTTGCGGGACGCGCCAATGCCCGCGATCTCGTCCAGGGGATTTGCCATGACGGCCTTGGCACGCTTGGCGCGGTGGGTGCCGATCGCCCAGCGATGCGCCTCGTCGCGCAGGCGCTGGATGAAATACAGAACCGGGTCGTTCATGCGCAGCGCAAAGGGCGGGCGGCCGGGGCGGTGGAATTCCTCCTTGCCCTGGTCGCGGTCGATGCCCTTGGCGACGCCAACGACCGGAATATCCTCGACTCCCAGTTCGGCCAGAATTCCCTCGACCGCCGAGACCTGCCCTGCGCCGCCGTCGATCAGCAGAAGATCGGGCCAGGCCTCGGACTGGCGGTCGGGGTCTTCCTTCAGCAGCCGGACGAAACGGCGGCCCAGCATTTCCTTCATCATGCCGAAGTCGTCGCCCGGCGTGATCTCGGTCCCCTTGATGTTGAACTTGCGATACTGGCTTTTGAGAAAGCCTTCCGGTCCCGCCACGATCATGCCGCCCACGGCATTGGTGCCCATGATGTGGCTGTTGTCATAGACCTCGATCCGCCGGGGCGGGGCTGGCAGGTCGAAGGCCTCGCCCAGGCCCTCCAGCAGACGCAGTTGGGTGGCGCTTTCGGACATGCGGCGGGCCAGGCTTTCGCGGGCGTTGCGCAGCGCGTTTTCCACCAGTTCGAATTTCTCGCCCTGTCGCGGCACGCCGGTAAGGATACGCCGCCCGGCCCGTTCCGACAGCACCTGCTGGGTCAGATCCGGTTCGTCGGGCAGGTGTGACAGCAGGATCAGCCGGGGCGGCGGCTTGTCGTCGTAAAATTGCAGCAGAAAGGCCTGCATCACCTCGGCGGGGGATTCCACGCCACCCAAGCGGGGATAGAAATCGCGGTTCCCCCAGCTCTGGTTGCCGCGGATGAAGAACACCTGCACGCAGGCCTGGCCGCCGTCCATGTGCAGGGCGACGATGTCGGCCTCGGCCACGCGCCGGGGGTTGATGGCCTGGACGGATTGCACGGCGGTCAGCGCCTTGATCCGGTCGCGCAGGGCGGCGGCGCGTTCGTATTCCATGTTCTCGGCCGCCGCCGCCATGTCGCGGGCCAGATTGGCCTGGATGACGGTGGTCTTGCCTTGCAGAAAGCGTTCGGCGTCGGCCACAAGCGCGTTGTAATCCTCGGCAGACACACGCCCCACGCAGGGCGCGCTGCATCGCTTGATCTGGAACAGCAGGCAGGGGCGGGTGCGCGATTCAAAGGTCGCGTCCGTGCAGTTGCGCAGCAGGAACACCCGCTGCAACTGCGTCAGCGTGCGGTTGACCGCGCCGGCGCTGGCAAAGGGGCCGTAATAGTCGCCCTTTTCGGACTTGGCGCCGCGATGCTTCTTGATCTGGGGATAGGCGTGGGATTTCGCGACCAGAATGTTCGGGAACGACTTGTCGTCGCGCAACAGCACGTTGTAGCGCGGCTTCAACTGCTTGATGAGGTTCTGTTCCAGCAGCAGCGCCTCGGTTTCGGTGCGCGTGGTCAGGAACATCATCGAACAGGTTTCGCGGATCATCCGCGCGATCCGCGCCGAATGGCCCGAGGGCCGGGCATAGTTCGACACGCGCGCGCGCAGATCGCGCGCCTTGCCGACATAAAGAACGCCGCCTTGCGCATCCAGCATCCGATAGACGCCGGGGCTGCGGTCAAGCTGGCGCAGATAATCCTGGATCAGCGCATGGCCGGTCTTGTGCATCGTGGTTTCCGTAACGATCCGGGCTGCCTCTGGCTGCGGTTCCGTGCGGCGGATACGCCTTGGCGATCCGACAGCACATGGCAGGCACGCAAGATAAGGGCATGATGCCAAGGTTCAACCGTCGAACGCCGCTTTCTCCGACCGGCAGCCCTCGATGCGGCACCCGACGACGAAGCCCTGCCCTCAAGGCTTCTTTTGTGAACCGCCCAGCAAAGGACTTCTGCGGCCGACAGAGGCGCTGCATCAGGATTGCCGCAGGTCGCCGGGGATAAGGATCGCCGATCCGCGGTCATTGCAATCACGTCACCCGTTGAAATACCTTGCACAAGCGGGGGTTGACTTTCATGACCCTGACACCCTTGCCGCCCTTGCAAAGCTGTCCACCGCCGCTGTGGATAATCCTGTGAATGGCCTGTGAGGCAGAGGGCTTCTGTCCAGCAATCGTTACAAAAGCGTGACTTTGCCTATATAATAGGCAATCTCTTAGGCTGCTGATTGATATGGAAAAATTCCGAATCGCTGTTTGAAATCAGGAATATTGCGCACATTCAGGGTGTTGTTTAACGAATCTTACCTCTGCGCATCCGCTTGGGGACCGTCCTGCACCGAAAGCCTTGAGCGATACCTTGCAAGGCCAGATAAGCGCCAAAGACGCTTTGACTTGTTTCCGTCTGTGACCTTAAGAACCTGGAAACAGCAGGGCGGTCGTGATGGCGGTTGCACCTCCGGATTCACGAGGGCCTCTGACCATTGCGATCCGGGAGCGCCATTACCGACCCCGGTCAACGACGGCGCGATCCCGTCAGCAGCCAGGCCAGAAACCGCCGAAACCCAGGCCCGCTGACCAGGGCCAGCACAACCATCACCAGCAGGAACAGAAGAACCGCGCGAACCATCAACTGCCCGCGCCGAACCGGGCAAAGCCGGCACGCTCCTCTGCCGCGTCCCAGAACGCCTCGGCCGACAGGCCCAGGCGGCGGAACAGCGTCTGCCGGGGGGCATGGACCACAAAGCGGGTCTTGCCGCCGTAAACGGCCTTCGTGCGCGGCACCAGATGGCCGATGCCGTCGGCCAGTCCCAGATCGACCGACTGCCGACCTGCCCAGAATTCGCCCGTGAACAGGTCGCGGTCGGCAGCCAAGCGCGATCCCCGCCGTGCGATCACATGATCCTTGAAGGCGCGGTGGATCGGCTCGAGCACGTTGTGCAGACGCTCCACATCCTCGGGGCGTTCCGGGCGGAACGGATCCAGCGTGGACTTGGACCGCCCGGCTGTATGGACACGCCGTTCGATTCCCCAGCGGGCAATCAGATCCTGAAACCCGAAGCCCGCCGAGATCACCCCGATCGACCCCAGGATCGAGCTTTCGTCGGCCCAGATGTCGTCGCCCGCGCAGGCCAGCCAGTATCCGCCAGAGGCCGCCACATCCTCGACAAAGGCGTGGACGGGGATCTTCGTCTCATCCGCCAGCCGCCGGATGCGCGCGGCGATCAGCGACGACTGGACCGGCGATCCGCCCGGCGAATTGACCGACAAGGCCACGGCCACGGGCCTGCCCTTGCGAAAGGCACGTTCGATCACGGGGGCAAGCGCGGCGTCGGACAGCGACCCGCCGCGCCCGGCCATGCCGATTGCGCCATGCAGACGGACCACCGACACGCGGGGACCCTTGTTGATGAAGCGGTCGAGATAGGGAATACGCATGGCGCCAGACTTAATTGCCCCCTGCCCCCATCACAAGCGTTACAGCGCGCGAATGGTGTCGCCCGGCAGGAATGTGGGCGTCAGTGCGATCACCCGATCCTCGGGGATGGCGTCCTTGCCAGCGACAAGCCGCGCCGCACGCCGCCCGATATCGACGCGGCGCGCATCCGTGGTGGCCAGGCGAACCGGCAGCCCATCCAGCAGATCGACCCCGTTAAAACCCGCCAGCCCGATCCGGCCGGGAATATCGTAACCGGCTTCGATACAGTGCAGCAGCCCCCCGGCCCCGATCATGTCGTTCGAGAAGTACAGGAAATCCAGATCCGGCGCGCGGGTCAGAATCCGTTCGGTCAGCTCGCGCCCCTTCAGCAGCGACGATCCGCCCTGATAATATTCGCGCGCCTCCAGCGGCACCCCGGCCTCGGCCAGGCCATCCTCGAAACCCGCCAGGCGCTTGCGGGCGCGATGATCCTCGGGCATGTGGGTGCCGACAAAGCCGATCCGGCGATAGCCTGCGGCAACGATCCGCGCGGCCATCTCGCGCCCGGCGCGGCGATGGGAAATCCCCACGACAGTGTCGATGCCCTCGCCGTCCACGTCCATGATCTCGACCACGGGGATGCCCGAACTGGCCAGCATGGCCCGCGAGGCCATGCTATGTTCCAGCCCTGCCAGGATCACCCCGGACGGCCGCCAAGACAGCATGTCGTAAAGCACCATCTCCTCGCGCGCCGGGGAATAGTTCGTGACGCCGATCACCGGCTGCAGGCCGGTGTCGTCCAGTTCCGCCGAAATCCCGCCCAGCACGTCGGGAAAGACCAGGTTCGACAGCGACGGGATGACCACCGCGACCAGGTTCACCCGCTGGCTGGCCAGCCCGCCGGCGATCTTGTTGGGAACATAGCCCAGCGTCTTGGCCGCCGTCAGCACCTTTTCCCGCGTTGCCGCCGACACGTCGCCCCGGTTGCGCAGAACCCGGCTGACGGTCATCTCGGACACGCCGGATGCTTCGGACACGTCCCGCAGGGTCAGCGGGCGGCGGGGTCTGGGGACAATCATTGGGCACCACGCAGTCGCAATTTCACCGATGTTAGCGAAGGTCAGGAACCGCGACAACCTTGCCAAACGGCCGGACTGCGGTCAAAAGGGCACAAGCGGCCCCGTGGCTCAACTGGATAGAGCAGCCCCCTCCTAAGGGGCAGGTTACAGGTTCAAGTCCTGTCGGGGTCACCATCCTTTGTCGAGATAGAGAGCAAAATTCCTGAAGCCCGTCCGGCCGTCAGGGATCGACTTTCCGCATTCTGCAGGAGAACCCGGCTTGCGACCCCCCCCTGCGCAAGACAGCCTCCGGCGCGCGAGAGATCTGGTCCTCTCGCACCTCAGCCCAGGACTTTTCAGGTTGGTCCTGAAATATGCCGTCCGATGACAGGGGGCCACAAGCTGGCGGCATGGTGTAAATGTTCTTGTTTTGTTCCGATAAGGAACGTGCAATACTGGACCTGAAGCAACCAGGAGCAGTGCATTGCCAAAACGGGCGACCATCCAGTACCGCGAGTTCAAGGCCGATGGCGCGCTGCGAGGAATGGACCTCAAGGCGACGCTGGTCGATGTCTTGCGTCGGGGGGCCGACGGCCACAGGATCGGCGATAATGCCCGTCTGAGGGCGATCGACCTGGATGGGGACGGCAGCCATGTCGTTCTGAACAAGGTCTCGTCGCCATCCACATGGAATGGGCCCGTCTTCTGCGGACAGATCATCCATATCAGGGCCGGGGCGGATATTCAGGCGGTTCTGCAATCGCTGGACGACGATACGGACGAATTTCTGGTCCAGAACATCGACGTCGGGCGGGGCGCCCGGATCGTGAAGGGGGTGCTGTATTTCGCCGTCACCCAGAACCATGTGGGGCTGATCGAAAGCGCGGCGGTCAGGGCTTTGACGCTTGAACGCTATATCGCTGCGCTGTTGCGGCAGGCCGGCGCGCTTGGCCTTGCGGAAGGGATCATCCTCTTGGCACATTTTTCGGCGGCCGGGGAAAAGGGCCTGACCGAATTCAGCGATCTTACCCTGTCCACGCGCCCCAGTTGCCGCAAAGGCCGCGATGCGGCGACGGGCGACCTGTTCAGGCGGCAGGCGGGCGCGGCCCGCGACGAGGGGGCCACGATCCTTCACGTGCTGCGCATGATGGGCTGGCCGGACGATGCCCTGGCGCGGCTCGAGGCCGAGGTGCCCGAAGGCGGGCGGCTTGAAGGACTGATCAGGGTCTTCATCAAGGATCGCCGCCGCAAGATCCGCATCTCGAGGGCGGCGGTCGAAGAAGCTCTGAGGCATGTCGATCCCGCTGATCTTGGCCTGCAGGGCGACGGCAGCGAACGGGGGGGCATGGTCAGGCTTTCGGTCGTCAAGGAGATTGCGGCCGAGGGCTCCCTTCTTGATCCAACCGATGCTATGCTTAGGATTGTCGAGGCCCTGAAGGAATGGGCCGCTGCCGGGAAGATCGATTGTCGCTTCGAGGGTCAGGATATGCCGCGCTGATCGCAGCCGCCGCAGCCGGTGCGGTTCTGCCGCCGGCCCTGCTGATCGGCGACCCTTCGCGGATGCTCGTGACCTTTCTGGGGTTGGTCTCGGCCAGCATCCTTCCGGCGGTTTCGCTGGTGATCGGCAGCCTGTCATCCTCGGGGCGCTCGGTCATGAGGATCGACGCCCTGGCGCAGGAACTGATGGACGCCATCCGCACCCTGTTTGCCATATTGGGCCTGGTTGCGATTGTCGTGGCGTTGCTGATGCTGATTGCGATCCTGCCGAAGGTCGGCTGGCAACTGCCTTATTCCGCCGTCGAAATTCCCGATGCCGCGCGGCGGGCTCTGCAGTCGCTGGCGCTGCTGTTCGCCGTGGCGGCCACCTGCAAGGCCATGGCCATTCCCCGAATCCTGGTCCGCGTTCTGATGATCCGGAAAGACATTGCCATCCACGAGGCGCGCAAGGCGTTGGCCGAGACATCCCCGTCCGAGGCCGACATCCGGCAGATGTTCGCGACCAGGGAAGGGTTCGGAAAAACCGTTCCTCTGGACAGCGTCCGGCGGTGATCGGGATCGGGATTGGGCAAGGTCTGACCATGCGGACCATGACGCAATCCGACAGGGACAGTCTGGATGGAAAATGGTGGGCGACCCTGGAATCGAACCAGGCATGGGTCTCCCCGGCGGAGTTACAGTCCGCTGCCGCACCTTGCAGCACGTCGCCCGCCGAACGCCTCGGCGTGGGGGGGTGATTAGCGGGCGGGGCCCAAGGCGTCAAGCGGATTTCCGGCCCTTGCATCCGGCGCCCCCGGCACGCCATGAAGGGCCAGATTGACAAGGATCACGCAGATGGCCGAGCAACCGGGAAAGCCCAAGAAACCCGCATGGGTGATCGACAAGGAACGGGCACGCCGCGCCGGGGCGGCGGAAACGGTGTGGCTGTTCGGGCTGCATGCAGTGCGCGACGCCCTGGCCAACCCGGACCGTGACCGACTGCGGCTGGTGGTGACGCAGAACGCCCTGGACCGTTTGGGCGACCTGCATGGCATGGTGCCCGAGATCACCGACCCCCGCCTGTTCGGAAAGTCCGTGCCGCTGGCCCCCGACAGCGTCCACCAGGGCGCCGCCCTCGAGGTGCGGCCGCTGAAATGGGGCGGGCTCAGCGATGTTGTGCTGCGCGCCGCGCCGGGCGAACGGCGTCCCCTGCTGGTGGCTCTCGACCGCGTGACCGACCCCCACAACATCGGCGCCATCCTGCGATCGGCCGAAGTGTTCGGCGCCCGCGCCGTCATTGCCCCCGCCCGCCATTCGGCCCCCGAAACCGGCGCCTTGGCCAAGTCTGCCTCGGGCGCCCTGGAACGCCAGCCCTACCTGCGGGTGCCCAACCTGGCCGAGGCGCTGACGCAGATACGGAACATGGGATTTACGCTGATCGGCCTTGACGGTGCCGGCCAGACCCCCCTGCCCGACCTGCTGGACCGCCTGGCCGGGCGGGCCATCTGTCTGGTTCTGGGCGCCGAGGGGCCGGGGATGCGCGACCTGACGATGAAAAGCTGCGATCATGTCGCACGCATTCCTTATGCCGCGGATTTCGGGTCGCTGAACGTATCGAATGCGGCCGCCGTGGCGCTGTATGCCGCCGGTCGCTCCTGAGGCATCACATCGCTGCGACGGGCCGTCCCGGATATTGAGATCCGGGCAGGGAACTGGCAATGAGTTCTCCTGCTGCCGGAACCTGCCCATGCCATGAAGATCCTGCTTCTTTCGTTGACCCTGATTTCGGCGTCCGTGGCGCCTGCTGCCTCACAGGACTGGGCCATCGACGGCTTCGATGCCGTGGACTTTCTGGAGCGTGGTCGGCCCGTACCGGGCCGCGGCGACATCGCGACCATGTGGAAGGGTCAGGTCTGGCATTTCGCCACCGAGGAGAATCGCAACCGCTTCGAGGCCGATCCGCGCAGCTTTGCCCCGGCCTTTGGCGGTCTGTGTCCCGTAGCCCTGTCCCAGGGAAAGCGGGTTCGGGGCGATCCGCGCCATTTCGTCGTGATTGGAAACCGTCTTTATCTGCTCGGTTCGCCGCGAGCCTTACAGGAATTGCGCCGCAATCCCAAGGATGTGCTGGCAAAGGCAAGGACCAACTGGGGCCGCTGAACTGGTCACGCCTTCTTTCACGAATGCGCGATTTGTCTGGAACTTTTTCCCCTGTGTCCCATTTACAATCTGGAACATGGCCTCGGAACCGTCATGTTCAGATCACTGTCCCTCGTTCCGCGACTTGCGCCCGGCCAGCCTTCTGGACCGGGCGCCTTTTATATGGCATGGTTCTACAACCTTTGGACGAGGAGGGGAGGCCCGTCATGGAGATCGATTTCAAGGATGACGAGGATATTGCAAGGGTCGCGCAGACCACCCGGGTGATCGCTGTCGTCGGAATGTCCCCGAACGAGTCACGCGCCAGTTGGGGGGTCGCCCGCTATCTGCAAGCCAATGGGTTCCGGGTCATTCCCGTGAACCCCGGCCATGCAGGCAGCCGCATTCTGGGCGAACCTGTTTATGCAAGCTTGACAGACATTCCGAAATCGGCAGGTGTGCAGATGGTCAATGTCTTCCGCCGCCCCGAGGCCGTGGGACCCGTCGTGGACGAGGCGCTGAAACAGCTTCCCGACTTGCAGACGATCTGGTTGCAGCTTGGCATTCGCAACGATGCCGCAGCCGAAAAAGCACGGCAGCGGGGGGTGACCGTGATTCAGGACCGATGCTCAAAGATCGAGTTCGCGCGATATATCTGATTGGCGGCAGTTCATGCAAAAAGGCCCCGGCATAGCCGGGGCCTTTTTTACGTCTTGGCCGATTACTGGGCGTCTGCCGTTTGCAGCAGTTCGGTGATCCGGCGCACCGCAGCGCGGCGGTTTTCGCGCACGTCGCCTTCTTGTTGCACCAGCGGGAAGCTTTCGCCGTAACCCTGCACCACCATGTTTTCGGGCGGGACCTGGAAATATTCGGTCAGGGCAAGCGCCACCGATTCGGCGCGACGGTCAGACAGCGCCAGATTGGCTGCATCCGAGCCGACAGTGTCGGTATGCCCCTCGATTAGGAACATCTCGCGCGGATTGCGGCTGACGGCATCGCGGATAGCGTTGCCCAGGGCCGACAACTGCTGTGCCTGGTCCGGCGTGATGGCGGCCGATCCCGTGTCGAAGGTGATCGAATCGATGGTGATCGGCGGCACAAGCGCACGGACCTCGGCAATATTGCGGACCTGACCCAAGGTAAAGGTGCGGTTCACATCCACTTCACTGCGCAGGGCTTCCTGCAAGGCGGCCTCGTCCTGATAGATCCCTGCGCCATAGGCAGGCGCCGGAGCGGGCAGCGTCGAGACATCCACCGGCTCGACCTGGGCCGTATCGTCGATCAGGCGCGTCTGGGTACCGTCGGCAGACACCAGCGTGCGCCGCAGCACACGCAGATCGGCGTCGCGGATGGTGACAACCCGGCTGCCGTCGGCACGGGTCACGATGGTGCGCGACGATCCGTCGTCAAAGTTCTCGGTCGTCACGGTCGATCCCGGCTGACGCAACAGGGCCACGTCATCCTTGATCAACTGCTGGCTGCCATCGGGAAGCGTCACAACCACCCGATCCGGCGCGCTGAGCGCGACCTGACGGTTGTTGTTGAGATAGGTTCCCACGGCAACCGCACCCAGGCCCAACAGCAGTGCGCGGGCCAGATCGTTGTTGTCGTCATCCTCCTCGGCACGCGGCGCGGCCTCGTCCTCGGCCTGCTGCTGCTGAGGCTCGAGGGCGTCCCGCAGGCTGGTTTCAAAATCCTCCGAGGACGACCGGCTGTTTTCTTCGGTGATCTGCTGCTCGACCACCTCGCCCTGGGTGTTCTCATCCAAGGCGGCGGCCGTGGGTGCCGCCGTTTCCTGTGCCGCCTGGCGGGATGCCTCGGTCGCGGTGGCATTGGTCTGGGCCTGCTGCGCATCGGCGGATTGCGGGGATGCAGGCGCTGTGGCCGTGCCCGGAGCTGCCGTTCCGGTCGCCGCCGGTTCCGTGGCCCCGGTCGTTGCCCCAGTCGTGGCAGGGGCTGCAGGCTGGCTGGCTACGGGCTGGCTGGCGGTGGGCTCGGCCTGCTGGTCGCGGGTCAGGGCGTCCCGCAGGGCGTCCTCGTCGCTTGTGGCCGTGTCATCCGCGGCTGTCCCGGACGCAGTAGCCTCAGGGGCGGCTTCGGCTTCCAGCGCGTCCTGCAGCGGATCGGCATCTGGCGCCCCCGACTCTGCAGAGCCCGAATCCGCTGATCCCGAATCCGCAGATCCTGCGGCGCTGTCGGCCTGAGGCTCGTCCGTCGTTTCCACCGAGGCTTCGGCCTCTGCTCCGACTTCGGTCGAGGCATCGGCCGACGTTGGAGCAGGCTCTGAAGGCGTCGCATCCTGGGCAGGAGCTTCGGCGGCAGGTGCCGGCTCAGCGGGCGCCGCCTGCGCCGCGGGCTCGGCGGCAGGCTCGCTTGCCTCAGGTGCGGGTTCGGCCGTAGGGGCAGTGTCGGTGGGGGCGGTGTCCGGCTGGGCAGGGGTGGTTTCAGGCGCTGCCGCTTCTTCCGGGGCCGCTGCAGGCTCCTCTGCAGGCATCGGTTCGGGGGCGGGCTCGGATGCCGGTTCTGTCGGCGCATCGGCGGCCGCAGCGTCCTCGGTCGGGGCAGCCTCCTCGGCTGCCGCCTCCGGTGCCGGTTCATCGGCGGCAGCCGGCTCTTCGGCCGCCGGGGCCTCGGCGGCAGGGGCATCGGCTGCAGGTTCCTCGGCCGGGGCGGGTTCTTCCGTGGCAGGGGTGTCGGCCACGGGCTCATCGACCGTCTGTTCGCTTGTGGCCGGCTGCGTGGCCGTATCGCCCGAAGGCGCTTCGGTCGGCGGCGGGATCTCGGCCTGAGCCAGGATCACGGTGCCGCCCTGATCGGCGGCACCTTGATCCGCAATGGCGGGATCCAGGGTCAATACCTGGGCCTGCACAAGCTGGGGGGCCAGCAAGGACAGGCAGGCGGCGATGGCGGTGGTATTGCGTATCATCCTGCGCATGGGGTTTCCTCTTTTTCCCTTGGGCGGAGCTTCGTTGTCACCCTAACCGAAAGCCGGGGGCCACAGTTCCCAACATGCGCGTGACCGGCCCGTGATGGGCGATCAGCCCCAACGCAAAAGGCGCGCAGCCCTGCCGCGCGCCCGTCGTTCCGGTCCGATGGCTGCGTCTCAGACGCCGTCGCCGACAAAAGCCTTTTCGACCACGAATTCACGCGGTTCAGAATTGGCCCCCTCATGCAGGCCAAAGCCTTCCAGCACCGCCTTGACATCCACGTTGAAGGCCAGGCTGCCGCAAACCATCGCCCGATCGGTGTCCGGGCCGATCGGAGGCAAGCCCAGGTCATCGAAGACCTTGCCCGAGGTCAGGTTGTCGGTGATCCGCCCCATCAGCGGCGTTTCTTCGCGCGTGGTGGTCGGATAATACAGCAGGCGGCTGGCGAAATCCTCGCCGTACAGTTCGCTCAGCAGCGGGTCGTGGCGCAGGTCTTCGACCAGTTCGCGGCCATAGGTCAGTTCCTCGGCCGTGCGGCAGGTGTGCATCATCACCACCTGCTCATACCGCTCATAGGTTTCGGGATCGCGCATCAGGGACGCAAAGGGTGCGATGCCGGTGCCTGTCGCCAGGAACCACAGCCGCTTGCCGGGCAGCAGAGCATCCAGCACCAGCGTGCCCACGGGCTTGGGCCGCAGGATGATCTCGTCCCCCGGCCGGATATGCTGCAGCTTCGATGTCAGCGGCCCGTCCGGCACCTTGATCGAATAGAACTCCAGTTCGTCGTCCCAGTTGGGCGAGGCAATGGAATAGGCGCGCAGCAGCGGCTTGCCGTTGTCGCCAAGCAGACCGATCATCACGAATTCGCCGGACCGGAACCGCAGGCTGGCAGGCCGCGTCACGCGGAACGAAAACAGGCTGTCGGTCCAGTGCCTGACCGCCGTCACGGTCTGCGCGTCGGGAAGAGTCTTGGCAACGGTCTTGGGGGCGGCGTCGGCCACGGTGATGTCCAGCGTCATGATGAAATCCTGCGTGTTCTAGTCGATGGGGCGGCGGGGCGAAACCCCTCAGCCGGCCAGCGTGGCGCGGTGGTCATAGGCCTGCCAGTCGGCCCGCGCGATCCATTGGTCCTGCGGCTGGCGCGCGGCGATGTCGGGGGCAACCTCCACCTCGTCGAATCCCACGCGGCGGGCCATGGCAAATTGATCGGCGATCAGGCGGCCAGACGCGCGCAAACGGCCCTTGTAGCCCATCTCTCGCAGGCGGCGGGCCAGCGAAAAGCCGCGCCCGTCGCTGAAGGACGGAAAGTCGATGGCGATCAGGTCGCGATGCAGGTGCTGTTCCAGATCAGCCAGCGGGGTGTCGGGGGCCAGCGTTTCCTCGGCCTCGTCCACCAGGGGGTGAAAGCCGTCGTCGCGCGCCAGCACGCGTTCGCTGTTCAGTCGTTCGGTCATGCCGGAACCTTTCCGCGGACCATCTTGCCGCCGATGAAGTGGATGCCGCATTCGGTCTTGTCGCTGCCGCGCCAGCGTCCCGCACGAGGGTCTTCGCCCGGTTTCACCGGCGAGGTGCAGGGCGCACAGCCGATCGAGGGATAGCCACGCGCCACCAGGGGATGACGCGGCAAATTATTCTCGACCATGTATTCCTGCACGTCCTCGCTGCGCCAATGCGCCAGCGGGTTGATGCGCAGGCGCAAGGGCGGCTCGGGTTCAAAGAACTCCAAAGCGGCGCGGTCGGTGTTCTGGAACCGCTTGCGCCCGGTGATCCAGGAATCATAGCCCGAGAGTGCCCGTTCCAGCGGAACCGTCTTGCGGAGATCGCAGCAGGCATTGGCGTCGAACCGGTGCAGCGTGCCGTCGGGATCGTGCCGCGCGACCTCGGCCCGATCGGCGCGGATCACCTGCACATTGGTCAGACCCAGCCTGGCAGAGACTTTCCCTTGATAGGCCAGCGTTTCGGGGAACAGCATCTGCGTGTCGATGAACAGCACCGGCAGGCCCGGCGCCACCCGGCTGACCATGTGCAGCAGCACCACCGATTCCGCGCCAAAGGACGACACCAGCGCCACCCGCCCCAGGTCGGGATCGGTCACGGCGCGGCGCAGAACCTCGGTCGCGGCATGGTGGCGATAGCGGTCGTTCAGCCGCCCTGCCCGCGTGTCCAGGTTTCCGTCAAGCATGGGCAGGCTCGGGATAGAGCGCGGCCTTGAAGGGTGCCGGGCCCAGCCGGCGATAGGCATCGATGAAGCGTTCCGACGCATCCGCGCGCAGGTCCAGATAGGCGCGCAGCAGGCGGTCGATGGCGGGCACGACCTCTTCGGCCGGAAAGCCCGCGCCGGCACGTTCGCCGATGGCCGGGATGTCGTATCCGTCGCCGCCCAAGGTGATCTGGTAGTTTTCCACCCCTGCACGATCCAGACCCAGGATGCCGATATGGCCAAGATGGTGATGCCCGCAAGCGTTGATGCAGCCCGAAATGCGGATGTTCAGCTTGCCGATTTCATCCTCAAGCCCGGCTTCCTTGAAATGCGTGGCGATGTCCTGCGCGATCGGGATCGACCGGGCGGTCGCCAGCGTGCAATAGTCCATGCCCGGGCAGGCGATGATGTCGCTGGTCAGCCCGGCATTGGCGACAGCCAGCCCGGCCTTTTGCAGAGCCGCATAGACGGCGGGCAGGTCCGACTTGTGGACATGGGGCAGCACCACGTTCTGGTCGTGGCTGACGCGCAGGTCGGCATGGCCGTACCGGTCGGCCAGATCCGCCAAGAGGCGCATCTGATCCGCGCTGGCATCCCCCGGCGTCTCTCCATGGGTCTTGAAGGTCACGATGACGCTGGCATAGCCCTCGATCTTGTGGGGGTGCAGGTTGGTATCGGTCCAACTGCGGAAGGCGCCGTTCTTGACCCGCTCGGCCTCAAAGCCGTCGGTGGCGGCATTGCGAAAGGCGGGGGCGGCGAAGCGGTCCCTGAAGATCGCCAGGGCCTCGCGGTCGGCGCCGTGGAAATCGCGGCGGCGGTTTGCGAATTCCTCCTCGACCTCGGCCTTGAACACCTCCAGGCCGCGTTCGTGGACGGTGATCTTGATGCGGGCCTTGTACTTGTTGTCGCGCCGCCCCGACAGGTTGTAGGTGGCGATGATCGCCTCGATATAGGCCAGCAGGTCGGCCTCGGGCAGAAAGTCGCGGATCACCTTACCCAGCATGGGCGTGCGGCCCAGGCCACCGCCGACCCAAACCTCGAATCCGGTTCGGCCATCCTTCTGGATCAGGCGCAGCCCGATGTCATGGGCGGCCACCAAGGCGCGGTCGCGCTGCGCGCCGCTGATGGCGATCTTGAACTTGCGCGGCAGGAACTGGAATTCGGCGTGGTCGGTGGACCAACTGCGCAGCAGTTCGGCATAGGGGCGCGGATCCATCCATTCGTCGGCGGCCGCACCTGCGAATGCGTCGGTGGTGACGTTGCGGATCGTATTGCCGCTGGTCTGGATGGCGTGCATCCCCACGGATGCCAGCTTGTCCAGCATGTCGGGAATGTCCACCAGACGCGGCCAGTTGAACTGGATGTTCTGGCGCGTGGTCCAGTGGCCATAGCCCTTGTCATAGGTTTCGGCCAGATGGGCCAGCATCCGCATCTGGTCGGGACTGATCGTTCCGTAAGGAATGGCAACCCGCAGCATATAGGCATGCAGTTGCAGATAGACGCCGTTCATCAGGCGCAGGGGGCGGAATTCGTCTTCGGTCAGGCTGCCGTCAAGACGACGGTCCACCTGGGCGCGGAACTGGGCCGCGCGGTGGCGCACATAGTCGGTCTCGACAGGGCGGACGTCAAACATTGCGGGCCTCGGTCTGCTGGGTGGGTTGCTTCAGGGTCTGGATGCCGTGGAAGTAATTGGACGGGCCGCGCTGGCGGAACGCCTCGCGGAAATGGGTGGGTTCGGGGCCGTTTGGGCCGCGCCGCGCCTCGACGATGTAGGGCCCGACGACAAGGTGCGACTGCCCGACCGCCTTGAGCAGCGCCAGATCGGCAATCGCCTCGTCCTCGAACAGGGTCGCCTGCGCAGGATCGGCCGTCCAGCCGTCTTCGCACATCCACAGGTTATGGCCTTCGCGCAGGTCGTTTGCGGTAATAACGCCGGGCTTGGCGGCCGTCGGGGCAAAGGCTTTGCTCATGATGCGGACCCTTTCGGATTGATGATGGTAATATAGAATTTTGTTCTGTAAAAACGCTACAGGGTTGCGGAAATAAGGACACGGGCCACAGCGTTCGAAACATCATGGAACAACATTCACCCAATCCGGATACAGCAAAAACAAATCCCCGGCTGGACGAGGTCGATCGCAAAATCCTGTCCCTGCTGCAAACCGACGCCAGCCTGTCGCTGGATCAGATCGCCGACCGGGTGGGCGCGTCCAAGACCCCGGTCTGGAACCGCATCCGCAAGCTGCGCGAGGCGGGCGTGATCCGCCGCCAGGTCGCCATCCTCGACCCCGAGGCCCTGGGATTGGAGGCCTGCTTCTTTGTCCTGATCCGCACCAGCGAACACGACAGGGACTGGGCCGCGCGGTTTCTCAAGGCGCTGCGCGACCGCCCCGAGGTGATCGAGGCGCATCGCCTGGCAGGCGACATCGACTATATCTTGAAGGTGCAGGTCCGCAACGCGCGCGCCTATGACCGCTTCTATCAGTCGCTGATCGGCGAGGTGAAGATCCACAATGTCACCGCCCTGCTGTCGATGGAGGAGATCAAGGCCACCAGCGCGCTGCCGATCCCCGAGGCGGGACTCTAGGTCCGGTCAATGGTGGAATTCACCCTCTGGCATCATCCGGACTGTTCGGCCTCGGGCCTTGTGCTGCAGACACTGCATGATGCCGGGACAACGGTCGCGGTCCGCGACTGTCAGGCGCAACTGCCTTCGGTCGATGCGTTGCGGGCGGCATTGACCCGGATGGAGAGGGTGCCGCGCGACCTGCGCCGACGCGGGAACACAGCTTGCGACGATCTGGGTCCGGACGATCCGCCGCTGTCCGACGACGTCCTGATCGCGGCCATGACGGCCCACCCGGCATGGATCGAACGACCAGCGACCGTTGGCCCCAAGGGCGCATGGCTGTGCCGCCCCCGCAGGGCCGCCGCAGACGTGCTGGGCGATTGATGGCGGCGCCAAACCTGCTTATCGTGGTCCAGGCCGGGCGGCTGGAATTTCAGGCGATCATCCTTGCCGCCAGCCTGCGCCACGCCGCCCCCGGTTTCGCAGGCCGCCTGATCGTCGCCGAACCACAGCCCGAGGGTGCATGGTCCGGCCATGACACCCGGATCGGAGAGGACACGCGTGCCCTGCTGGCGTCCCTGGGGGCCGAGATCGTTCCCTTTGTTGCCTGCCATTTCGGCGCTTCCTATCCCCATGGCAACAAGATCGAGGCGCTGTCGGTCCTGCCCCCGGACGAACCCTTTGTCTTTTTCGACACGGATACGCTGATTACCGGGCCGCTGGACCGGGTGCCCTTCGACGGCAGGCCCACGGCATCCATGCGTCGCGAAGGAACATGGCCCCAACCGCCGCTGTATGGTCCGGGCCATGAAGCGATCTGGAAATCGCTTCATGACCGCTTCGGGCTGGATTTCGCGTCCTCGCTGGATCTGTCGCATCGCCATGAATACTGGGAACGGTACCTGTATTTCAACGCAGGCTGGTTTCATGGCCCGGACCCCGCGGCTTTCGGGCAGCGATTTCTCGACTGGGCGCTGTCCGTCCGCGACGACCCGCCCGAGGCGCTGGCCAGCCAGAGCCTCGACCCCTGGCTGGACCAGGTGGTCCTGCCCCTGGTCATCCACAGCCTGGGCGGCGGGCGTCCGGGACCGGAACTGGCGGGTCTGGATGGTGATGTCACCTGTCATTACCGCAAGCTTCCCCTGCTTTATGCCCGCGAACCAGAGGGGGTTCTGAACGTGCTGGAATCAGCGGTTGCCCCCCATCGCATCAAGATGCGCCTGAAAGAATGGGAGCCTGCGAAAAAGCTGATTTATCAGGGCAAGGGCCGCGGCAAGGTGCGTCCCTTGTTCATGCAGGGCCTGCCCGTCCGGGAAAGGCCGATCCGGCAGATTTTGAAAAAGAACGGCTGGTGGGGGGATTGAATGCCTCTTACCCGCCTCACCCGCGTCCTTGGTCGTTCCGCGCCAGATGTTCACGTCGCCCGCTGCCGACAAACACCAATCCGGGTCAGTTCGTCTGCCGTGAAATCCATCCGGTCCAGCGCACTGGTCATGCGTCCGTCATGCAGCGTCCGGGCCCCCGCAAGCCCAGGCGGCGGTCAAGTACCGGTGCCGATGGCCGCCGACCAGCCGTGCTAGGGGCGCAGGTAGGCGAAGCCCTCTTGCTGCAAGCGCACGATCTCGACCACCCCGGCAGGCACGATATCTTCGGGCCAGACATCGAACAGATCGGTTTCGGCATTGATGTCGCGGCCGGTCAGGGTGTTGTTGCATACCAGAAAGCGCACGCCCTCGGACTTGAGGCCTGCGATCAGGCCCTGCAAGGTCTGGTCGTTGCGGGCGATCTGCAGCAGGTTGATGCCGTCTCCGTGCAGCACGACCCGGATATCGGCGTTTTCCGTTCCCACGGCGTCCAACTGGTTGCGAATGTTGTTCAGGGCCGGCTTGTATCCGGCCCCGTCATCCCCGCCCTTGTAATTGACATGATAGACGGTCTTCTGCATGGCGATGGCTTGGTCCGATGCCGCCGCCGGCGCAGCCGTCGCCGTTTCCTGGGCCAATCCCAGCACCGGGGTTCCCCCGATCACGATGGCCGACAAGACGATCCGAGTCACAAAATGTCGCATGGCTTCCCTCCTCTGCCAAGGTCCAGAGGGACATACCAATGCAAATATTGCAATAACTGAATTCCGCCCTGGCTATTATTGTGGGCGGGCCACGCCGGCTGCCTTCATGTTTCCAGAACGTCGTCGCAGCGCCCGCAGACGCCGGGATGCCGATGCGTTCCGACATCGGGCAGGATCTTCCAGCAACGCTGGCATTTTTCGCCTTCGGCCAGTTCAAAGACGACACCGATGCCGGGGGTTTCAGACATGCGGAACGCTTCGGACGGGGCCGGATCGGCGGTCAGCGACAGGTCCGAGGTGATGCAGACATCCGCGAAATCCACCGATGTCAAGGCAGCCAGCATATCGCGGTCCTCGACATGAACGACCGGTGCGGCTTCCAGGCTGGCGCCGATGGTCTTGTCGCCGCGCCGCACCTCCAGCGCAGCCGTGACCACGCGGCGGGCGCGCCGCACCTGATCCCACTTGACCGCCAGCGGCTCGTTCAGCCAGTCGGCGGGGGTGTCGGGGAAGTCATGCAGATGGACGCTGTCGTCCTCGGATGGAAAGCGCGACAGCCATACGTCCTCGGTCGTGAAGGGCAGGATCGGGGCCAGCCAGGTGACAAGGCGGTGGAACAGGATGTCCAGCACCGTGCGCGCGGCCCGGCGGCGCGGGCTGTCAACCGCGTCGCAATAGAGCGAATCCTTGCGGATGTCGAAGTAGAAGGCCGACAGATCCACGGTGCAGAACTGGAACAGCGTCTGGAACACGCCCTGGAAATCGAAATGCTCGTAACCCCGGCGCACCGCGTGATCCAGTTGCGCCAGCCGGTGCAGCACCCATTGGTCCAGTTCGGGCATCTGCTCGGGCGCGATCCGTTCGGCATCCGTGAATCCGTCCAGCGCGCCCAGCAGGAAGCGCAGCGTGTTGCGCAACCGGCGATAGCTGTCGGCGGTGCCCTTGAGGATTTCCGGCCCGATCCGCTGATCGGCGGTATAGTCGGCCTGGGCCACCCACAGCCGCAGGATGTCGGCCCCGTATTGCTCGATCACCTTGGCGGGCACGATGGTGTTGCCCAGCGACTTGGACATCTTCATGCCCTTTTCGTCCAGTGTAAAGCCATGCGTGACCACGTTGCGATAGGGCGCGCGGCCCCTGGTGGCGCAGCCTTGCAGCAGGGACGACTGGAACCAGCCGCGATGCTGGTCCGTGCCTTCCAGGTAAACATCGGCGATCCCGTCCGGCGCGCCGTCCGCCCGGTCGCGCAGCACGAAGGCATGGGTCGAGCCGCTGTCGAACCATACGTCGAGAACGTCCGTGACCTGGTCGTAGTCTTCGGGATCGACGATCCCGTCCAGCACCTGCGCCTTGAAGCCGGGGCGATACCAGACATCCGCGCCGTCCTGTTCAAAGGCGGCGATGATGCGGTCATTGACCTGCGCGTCGCGCAGCAGGAAATCGTCGTCGGTGGGCTTGGCGCCGCGACGCACGAAACAGGTCAGCGGCACGCCCCAGGCCCGCTGACGCGACAGCACCCAGTCGGGGCGGTTTTCGACCATGGAATGGATGCGGTTGCGCCCGGTCTGCGGCCACCATTTGACCAGCGTGTCGATGCTGGTCAGCGCGCGCGTGCGGATGGTCTGGCCGTAATCGTTCATACCGTCGGCCAGCGGCTTGTCGATGGCCGCGAACCATTGCGGGGTGTTGCGATAGATCAGCGGCGCCTTGGACCGCCAGCTATGGGGGTAGGAGTGCTTGACCTTGCCTCTCGCAAGCAGTGCCTCAGCTTCAATAAGCTTGTCTATTACGACAGTATTGGCACGACCATCTTTTCCGTTAGGCAAGATGATACGTTGTCCAGCAAGCCATTCAGGTAACCCAATAGAAAAGGCAGAGTCTTCATCGACCCAATGTGTCATCTCAGACGTAAGACCTTTGCGGACAAACAACTCGTAGTCGTCTTGTCCATGAGATGGCGCTGTATGCACGAAGCCCGTGCCAGCATCTGAGGTAACAAAATCGGCTGGCAGCACGGGCCGAGGGTGATCCCAAATTCCCTGATCAGTGCCTTTAAATTTTGCCCATGTTTGATTGTGCCACGGATGATACACTTCCATCCCTTCAAAGCTGGAAGACGGTATATTACGCTGCGCCCACCGACGCACACGAGCTTTGGTCAAAGTCTCTGTTGCAAGATCATTTGCAATGACTAATTTATCACCGACCCTAGCCCATGCGTCGCCGTCAGTTTCTAAAACCTCGAAGACCGAATAATTAATCGACGGGTTGTAAGCGATTCCTGCGTTTGAAGGAATGGTCCATGGGGTGGTAGTCCACACAACAATGTCCGCACTCAGTAAACCATGCGGATCGTTATATGATGTATATCCGTTTTTCGTATGTGACGCTTCTTTGTAATCAACTACTCGGAAGCGAACCCAAATTGTGGGACTTTCCTTGTCGTGGTATTCGACCTCGGCCTCGGCCAGCGCGGTCTTTTCCACCGGCGACCACATCACCGGCTTCGAGCCCTGATACAGCGCGCCGTTCATCACCAGCTTCATGAACTCGGCCGCGATCACCGCCTCGGCGTGGAAATCCATCGTCAGGTAGGGGTCGTCCCACGTGCCGGTGATGCCCAGGCGCTTGAATTCCTGGCGCTGGATGTCGATCCATTCGTCGGCAAAGCGGCGGCATTCCTGGCGGAACTCGACCACGTCGACGGCGTCCTTGTCGCGCCCCTCGGCGCGGTATTTCTCCTCGATCTTCCATTCGATGGGCAGGCCGTGGCAGTCCCAGCCGGGGACATAGCGCGCATCCCGGCCCATCATCTGGTGGCTGCGCACCACGATGTCCTTGATCGTCTTGTTCAGCGCGTGGCCGATATGCAGGTGGCCGTTGGCATAGGGCGGGCCGTCATGCAACACAAAGGGCGCCCGGCCTGCGCTGCGTTCGCGCAGCCGGTCATAGATGCCGATCCGGTCCCAGCGGGCCAGCCATTCGGGCTCGCGCTGCGGCAGGCCCGCGCGCATCGGGAAATCGGTCTGCGGCAGGAACACGGTGTCGCGGTAATCGGGGGCCGTGCCGGGGTCGGCGGCAACGGGGTCGGCGGGGGTATCGGCGGCCATCGGGGCTTCCTTGGTGCGGAGGGTTCGGACAGGGGGCGACCCGGCGGCGCGAAACCTCACGCCACCGGGTTGCTAATTCGGGGTCCGAACGCCAGAAATTCCATGCCGCCCTCTATAGAAAGCCGCCCACGTGCCCGCAACCCTGACCGATGACGCCGTGGCCCGCCGCCGGGCTGCCGTGTCACGATTTGTCCGCGACCGGTACGGCCCGCGCGGCACGCTGCGGCTGCATCGCGCGGCATTGGGGTGGGATCTGCTGCGCGCGCCGGTCAATGTGATGCTGTCGCCGGTGTTTCTGCTGACACGCCTGGCGGGATGGCTGTTGTCGCGGCTGGGGGCAACCCGTGCGGGCGCGTGGCTGTCGGCACGGCGGGTGTTCCTGCCCTCGGACATGGGCCGGGTGATCCAGGCGGATCTGACGCGGCTGATCGCGGACCTCGATGCGCAGGGTATCGGCCCGGACGCCCCGCCCGAAACCACGCGTCATCAGGTCGCCACCCTGGCCGAAACCCGCAACGCTGTGGCCGAGATCACCACATCGCTGATCGTTCTGGTTTCGGGCTGGCTGCTGTTCGACCGGACGACGCCGGGCGTGATCTCGCTGGCCGGACCGCTGGCGGAACTGCGCGCCCATGCCACGGCGGTCAACGATTTCCTGTTGGGCGACACGCTGGGCCGGGCCTGGTACTGGGCCTTTCCCGTGCAGTTGTCACCCTGGCAGGTGATCCTGACCGGGATCGGACTGGCGGTGGCCGGGTCGCTGGTCACGACCTTTGCAGGGCTGATCGCCGATCCGGTGCAGGTCGCGACCGGCACCCACCGCCGCCGCATCCTGCGCCTGCTGGCCCGGCTGGACCGGGCCGAAGCCGCCGGGGGGATCGAGCGCGAACACCTGCTGGCCCGCGCGGGCGATCTGTCCGATGCCCTGCTGATGCTGTGGCGCAGCCTGCGCTGACCCTTGAATCAGCCCCTGCCGCGATAGGTCGGCACGTCCTGGTCCGGCAACCACAGCCCGGCAGGCGCGGCGCCGGTCTGCCAGAACACGTCGATGGGCATCCCGCCGCGCGGATACCAGTATCCGCCGATCCGCAGCCACTGCGGCGCAATGGTTTCCACCAGCCGCTTGCCGATGCCCACCGTGCAATCCTCGTGAAAGGCGCCGTGGTTGCGGAAACTGCCCAGGAACAGTTTCAGCGATTTCGATTCGACCAGCCAGTCGCCGGGCACATAGTCGATCACCAGATGCGCAAAGTCCGGCTGGCCGGTGATCGGACACAAGCTGGTGAATTCGGGCTGGGTGAAGCGGACAGCGTAAACCTCGTCCGCCTGCGGGTTCGGCACGCGCTCCAGCACCGCCCGGTCGGGGCTGGCAGGCAGATCGGTCGGGGCGCCAAGCTGGGTCAGCGCGTCGGTATAATGCGGCATGGGGCATCCTTCTGAATGGCGTGCCGCGATAGCAGCCGCCGTGACAAGCGTCAAATCGCACCTTGCGCCCGGTTGCTGGCGGCGCCACATGGGGATTGCCATGATTTCGCCCCGCTTTGACGTCACGTCTGACCAGATCGACCAGATCGTCGCCGTTTTCTACGCCGCCATCCGCCGGCACGAGGTGCTGGGTCCGGTCTTTGCCAACCATGTGACCGACTGGCCTGCGCACGAAGCCAGGATCGCCGCCTTCTGGCGCAACGCGATCCTGTACGAACGCAGCTATGACGGCAGCCCGATGCGCGCGCATAGGCGGGCGGGTGACGTGCGGGCCGACCACTTTCCGATCTGGCTGGCGCTCTTCGACGAAACCCTGCGCCGCACCCTGCCCCCCGGCGCGGCCCGCGCCTGGTCGGCCCTGGCCCATCGCATCGGCCAGGGGTTGCGCATGGGGGTCGAGGACATCCGCCCCCCCCGCGAAGGCCCGCCGGTCCTGCGCTAGTTCCGCGGCGGCCGCGCCCGATAGGTCGGCAGGCTCCACCCCAGAGCCAGGCTGCCGGCACGCAGGGCGATCACGATCAGCCCGCAAAAGATCAGCGCCACCGGCCGGGGCATTCCGACCCCGATCAGCGCAACCGCGACAACAGCGCCGCCAACGGCCGCGGTGACATACAGTTCCCCCTGCTTCAGCACCAGGGGCAGTTCGTTGCCGATCACGTCGCGGATCAAGCCGCCAAAGGTGCCGGTGACGACCCCCATCGCCACCGCCACGACCGGGCTGACCCCCGCCTCGAGCGCCAGCCCGACGCCCGCGGGCACGGCCACCGCCAGGGCAAAGGCATCCAGCCAGACGATCAGGCGATAGCGGCTTTCAAGCAGATGCGCGGTAAAGAATACCAGAACCGCCGCGCCCGCCGTCAGCAGGATCAGTTCCGGCCTGTGCACCCAGAACACCGGATCGCGGCCCAGGACCAGATCCCGCACCGTGCCGCCGCCGATCCCGGTCAGGGTTGCGAAGAAGATGAAGCCCACTAGATCCAGTTGCGCCCGGCTGGCGACCAGGGCGCCGGTCAGCGCAAAGACCAGCACGCTGGCATGATCCAGCAGCGGGACCAGCGATGCCAGCGTCACCCCGCGGCCTTCGCGGGCTTGAACGGCGCCATGCCTGCGCGCGCCAGTTCGTCGGCCCGTTCGTTTTCGGGATGGCCCGCATGGCCCTTGATCCAGGACCATGTGACCTGATGGCGGCGTTGCGCGTCATCCAGGCGCTGCCACAGCTCGATGTTCTTGACGGGTTTCTTGTCGGCGGTGCGCCAGCCGTTGCGCTTCCAGCCGTGGATCCATTGGGTGACGCCGTTCTTCACATAGGCGCTGTCGGTGGTGATGGTGATGGCGCTTGGCCGGGCCAGCAGCTCCAACGCGGAAATCGCCGCCATCAGTTCCATGCGGTTGTTGGTGGTCAGCGCCTCTCCGCCCGCCAGTTCGCGTTCCTTGACGACGGTATCGCCGTCCATGGCCCGGATCAGCACGCCCCAGCCGCCGGGTCCGGGATTGCCGCTGCATGCGCCATCCGTCCAAGCGTAAAGCGCCGTCATGCCCGCGCCAAGGCCAGCTTCAGCCCCAGCGCGGCAAAGGACAGCGCAAAGGCCCGGCGCATCCAGCGCATCGCGCGTTCGGACGCCAGCAGCATGTCGCGGCCCGAGGCCGCAAGCAGGGCGTAGCCCAGAAACGTCGCAAGGGTGATCGCCGAGAATGCGGCGCCAAGCTGGACCAGCAGCCCCAGGCCCGACCCCTGCGGCATGAATTGCGGAATGAAGGCCATGAAGAACAAGGGCAGCTTGGGATTGAGCAGGTTCAGCAGGATTCCCCGCCGGACGATCCGGGCCGCCGGGGCCGGGACGGCGGGCGCGACCGACATGCCGCCCCGGTCGCGCAGCACCGCCCAGGCCATCCACAGCAGATACAGCACCCCGGCAAGCTTCACCGTCTGGAACAGGACCGCGCTGGCGTGCAGGATGGTGGCCAGCCCCGCCATGGCCACGGCCATGTGGACCACCGTCGCGACGGTGCAGCCGATCGCGGCCCAGAACCCTGCCCGCAAGCCGCCGCCCAAGGTCATCGACAGCGTATAGACGACCCCGATGCCGGGCGAGACGCACACGATAAATGCCGTCAGAATGTAATCCCAGCTCATGCGTCTATCCCCACATATCCCGGCAGGCCCGCCAGCCGGTCCAGCCAGCGAATGATCGCAGGAAATCGCGCCATGTCAAAGCCGCCGCGTTCGCCCGCCGTGTGGGTATAGGCGTAAAGGCAGATATCGGCCAGACTGGCCGCATCGCCCACCAGCCAGTCGCGATCCGCCAGGCGATCCTCCATTACCTGCAACACGGCATGGCCCCGATCCAGCAGGTCCGACAGCCGTTCGGGCGTCGCCGCAGCCGCCCGGTCGGGATAGGATCGCAAGGCGGCGCGGACAGCGATAACGGGTTCGTGGGTGTATTGCTCCCAGAACATCCAGGACAGCATCTGCGCGCGTGTCACGGAATCCATGGGGATGAACCGCGAGCCCTCGCCCAGATACCACAGGATCGCATCGGATTCGGCCAGGATCCGTCCGTCTTCCAGGACCAGCCCCGGCACCTTGCCAAAGGGCAGACCTGCCTTGGCCCGGTCCAGACTGTCCGATCCCGGTTCGCAGTCCACGACCTCGGCCGCCTGCCCCAGCAGGGCCAGAAGCAGCCGAACCTTGTAGCTGTTGCCCGACGAAGGCATGGAATACAGTCTCATTCGCCATGCCTCGCTTTGCATATCCCGGAGAGTCGCGCCTGGCGCAACGCCCCTTTATCCCGTTTCCCGCAAGACGCGCGGCACCTTGAATTCGACGTTTTCCTGCGCCGTCTCGACGATCTCGACCGTCAGGTCATAGCGGTCGCGAAAGGCGTCGATGACCTCGTTCACCAGCACTTCGGGGGCGCTTGCACCGGCGGTCACGCCCACGGCGCGGGCGCCGCTTATGGCGCGCCAGTCGATCTGGTCCGCGCGCATCACCAGTTGGGCATAGGCGCAGCCCGCCGCCCGGCCCACCTCGACCAGCCGTTTGGAATTAGACGAATTCGGCGCGCCGATCACCAGCAGCGCGTCGATCTTGTGGGCGATCGCCTTGACCGCCGCCTGGCGGTTGGTGGTGGCATAGCAGATGTCTTCCCTGGCCGGGCCGACAATGGACGGAAAGCGCGATGTCAGGGCCGCGACGATCTCGGCGGTATCGTCCACCGACAGGGTGGTCTGGGTGATGAAGGCCAGCCGGTGGGGGTCGCGGGGGGCGATGCGCGCCACATCCCCGACCGTCTCGACCAGGATCACCTCGCCTTCGGGCAACTGGCCCATGGTCCCCAGAACCTCGGGGTGGCCGGCATGGCCGATCATGACCATCTGCAAACCCTCGGCGTGATGGCGGGCGGCTTCGTTATGGACCTTGGTCACCAGCGGGCAGGTCGCATCCACATGGATCATGTTGCGGCGCTGTGCCTCGGCGGGCACGGCCTTGGGCACGCCATGGGCGGAAAAGATCACCGGGCGGTCGTCGGGCACCTCGTCCAGTTCCTCGACAAAGACGGCGCCCTGGTCGCGCAGGCTGTCCACGACGAACTTGTTGTGGACGATCTCGTGGCGGACATAGACGGGGGCGCCCCATTTCTGCAACGCCAGTTCCACGATCTTGATGGCGCGGTCCACGCCCGCGCAGAACCCGCGCGGCGCGGCAAGATACAGCATCAGGGACGGTTTGAGATATTCCATGCGCCCGAGGTAGCGTGCGGGCAGCGGTTCGTCCAGCGCCATGACTGTCACAAACCGGCAACCGCCAGCAGCCCTGGCACGTCCAGATGGCGTTCCAGATGCTGGGCCAGATCGTCCAGGGACTGTTCCACCCCCTTATCGTATCCCGGTTGCGACTGCGCGCCCAGCCGCCCCAGCCAGGCGGCGCGGAATGCATCACCCGCGAACAGTCCGTGCAGATAGGTGCCCGCAATCCGGCCATCGTCGCTGACGGCGCCATCGGGGGCCGGGACATGCGCGAAGGGGCGTGCGCAGTCGGGACCGGCGGTGCGGCCCATATGGATCTCGTAACCCGCCACAGGCTGACCAAGCGCGGTGCCGGTGATCCGTCGCAGGCGCTTGTCCGCAGCCATCACGGTGTCCACGTCCAGCAGTCCCAGGCCTGCGACCTCTCCTGCCGTCCCGTCGCTGCCTGACGGATCGCGGATCGTCCGGCCCAGCATCTGGTAGCCGCCGCAGATGCCCAGCACATGCCCGCCGCGCCGGACATGGGCGGCCAGATCCACATCCCAGCCCTGGTCCCGCAGAAAGCCCAGATCCCCCAGGGTGGACTTCGTGCCGGGGATCAGGACCAGATCGGCATCCCCCGGAACGGCCCGGCCCGGCCCCAGCATGGTCAGCCGCACCCCCGGTTCGGCAGCCAGGGGGTCGAGGTCGTCGAAATTCGCGATGCGCGACAGCGCCAGGCAGACGACATGCAGCCCCGCCCCGCGCGATCCGCGCAGGTCCATCGCATCCTCGGCCGGCAGGCGGTGCGCACCGGGAAACCAGGGCACCACTCCGAACCCGCGCCAGCCTGTATGCCGTTCGATCAGCCGATAGCCGTCGTCGAACAGGCGTGGATCGCCCCTGAACTTGTTGACCAGGAATCCCTGGATCATGGCGGCGTCTTCCGGTTCCAGAACGGTTTTCGTTCCCACGATCTGGGCGATCACCCCGCCCCTGTCGATGTCGCCCACAAGGATCACCGGAACTGTGGCCGCACGCGCGAAGCCCATGTTGGCGATGTCGCGAGGGCGCAGGTTCACCTCGGCCGGGCTGCCCGCCCCTTCGACGATCACCAGATCGTGGCGCGCGGACAAACGGGAAAAGCTGTCCAGAACCCCCGCCAGCAGGCGCGGCTTCAGCCCCTGATAATCGCTCGCCCCGGCCCGGCCGATGGCCCGGCCGTGCAGGATGACCTGCGCCCCGGTATCGGATTCGGGTTTCAGCAGCACCGGGTTCATGTCGGTCAGCGGCTCCAGCCCGCAGGCGCGTGCCTGCAGGGCCTGCGCGCGGCCGATCTCTCCTCCGTCTGCCGTGACTGCGGCATTGTTCGACATGTTCTGCGGCTTGAACGGCGCGACCGCCAGTCCGCGCCGCCGCGCGGCCCGGCACAGGCCCGCCACCAGCAGCGACTTGCCCACGTTGGAACCGGTACCCTGGATCATCAGCGCGGGCATGGGACTTCTCTTGCTTGCCATCATCAGCCCGGATGACTAGATAGGCGCGTCCGAAAGCGAAAGGCCGAAAGCCGTGGAAAACGTCGTCCTGACCATCCATCTGATCCTCGCGGTGCTGCTCACCGGGGTGGTGCTGCTGCAACGATCCGAAGGCGGCGGGCTGGGCATGGGCGGCGGCGGCGGCGTGATGACCGGCCGGCAGGCCGCCAATGCGCTGACCCGGCTGACCTGGATTTTCGGCATCGCGTTGTTCGTGACCTCGATTGCGCTGACCATCATCGCCGCCCGGCAGGTGTCCAACAGCTCGATCATGGACCAGCTTGGCGTTCCGGCCAGCCGCCAGCAGGACCCGAACTTGCCCGCCGCGCCGACCTATGTGCCCCCGCCCTCGACCGGAACGGCGGGCGATCCGCTGACGCCGCCCGCGCCGGAACCCGCCGCCCCGCCAGCCGGGGCCGGGGATACCCCCGGCGCAGCGGCGCCGGCTGCCCAGGCACCGGCATCCCCGGCGCCCGCGGCAGAGGCTGTGGCCCCGCCGCCCGCGGAGCCGGTGACGCCTGCCCCGGTGGAACCCGGGTCGCCCGCACCCGCGAACTGATCCGGACATCATCCGGCAAGGGCGCTGTCCTTGCCTTTCCTTCACGGCGGTTCCTTGCGGCACCGGGGCGAATCGGTTATTCCACAAGTCCCGTGATGCCGGTCGCAGGGCGGCCCGCAGCCATCAGTCTTTGCGAAATCACGGGGGCCTTCATGGCGCGTTACATCTTCATCACGGGCGGCGTCGTATCCTCGCTTGGCAAGGGCCTGGCTTCGGCGGCACTGGGCGCGCTGTTGCAGGCACGGGGTTTCACCGTGCGGCTTCGCAAGCTGGACCCCTATCTCAACGTCGATCCCGGCACCATGTCGCCGTTCGAGCATGGCGAGGTCTTCGTGACCGACGATGGTGCGGAAACCGATCTGGATTTGGGCCATTACGAACGATTCACGGGCGTCGCTGCGCGCCGCACGGACAGCGTGTCCTCGGGACGCATCTATTCCAACGTGCTGGAAAAGGAACGGCGCGGCGAATACCTGGGCAAGACCATTCAGGTGATTCCGCACGTCACCAACGAGATAAAGGACTTCATCTCGATCGGCGACGACGAGGTGGATTTCATGCTGTGCGAGATCGGCGGCACCGTGGGCGACATCGAGGGACTGCCCTTTTTCGAAGCGATCCGCCAGTTCATCCATGAACGCCCGCGCGGCCAGTGCATCCTGATGCACCTGACGCTGCTGCCCTATCTGGCCGCCTCGGGCGAACTGAAGACCAAGCCGACCCAGCATTCGGTCAAGGAACTGCAGTCGATCGGCCTCGCGCCCGACGTGCTGGTCTGCCGGTCGGAACATCCGATTCCGGAAAAGGAGCGCGCCAAGATCGCGCTGTTCTGCAACGTGCGCCCCGACGCCGTGATCCCCGCCTATGACCTGAAATCGATCTACGAGGCGCCCCTGGCCTATCACCGCGCGGGACTGGACCGCGCGGTTTTGGACGCCTTCCAGATCAGCCCCGCCCCCCGCCCCGACCTGTCGAAATGGGAGGACGTGATCGACCGGCTGGAGAATGCCGAAGGCCAGGTCAACATCGCCGTGGTCGGCAAGTATACGCAGCTCGAGGACGCCTACAAATCCATCGCCGAGGCGCTGACCCATGGCGGCATGGCCAACCGCGTCCGCGTCAAGGCCGACTGGGTGGACAGCGAGAAGCTGGAGGGAGAGGGCGCGCATCTGCTGGACGGATACCACGGCATCATCGTGCCCGGCGGCTTTGGCGAGCGCGGCACCGAGGGGATGCTGGCTGCCGCCAAATACGCGCGAGAGAAGAAGGTCCCCTATCTGGGCATCTGCCTGGGGATGCAGATGGCCGTGATCGAGGCCGCGCGCAACCTGGCCGGGATGCCCGATGCCGGGTCAGAGGAGTTCGATCACGAGGCGGGCAAGACCCGCTTTACCCCGGTCGTCTATCATCTCAAGGAATGGGTGCAGGGCAACTATACCGTGCAGCGCAAGGTGACCGACGACAAGGGCGGCACCATGCGGCTGGGGGCCTATACCGCCGTGCTGACGCCCGAGTCCCGGATCAGCGAGGTTTATGGCGGGGCGGTCCAGATCGAGGATCGTCACCGCCACCGTTACGAAGTGGACGCGACCTATCGGGATGCGCTGGAACAGGCCGGCCTGTGCTTTTCCGGCATGTCGCCCGACGGCAAGCTGCCCGAGGCGGTCGAATACGCCGACCACCCCTGGTTCATCGGCGTGCAATCGCACCCGGAACTGAAATCAAAGCCCTTCGCGCCCGCGCCGCTGTTTGCAGGCTTTGTGCGGGCGGCGATGCAGGAAGGACGGCTGGTCTGAACGATCGGCCTGCGCCCGCAAAGGCCGGGGGCTTTCCGCCCCCGGACCCCCGCAGGATATTTTGGTCAAGACAAAGAGGCTGCCCACCAGGGACGGCCGCAGCAGGATCGGCTCATCCGTTGTCGCTTGCCTGCGGTTCCCGCGGCGGCCGCCCGACGATATCCCGCAATGCATCCAGTTCGATGAAATTGTCCGCCTGCCTGCGCAGGTCATCGGCGATCATCGGGGGCTGGCTGCGGATGGTGGAGACCACGGACACCCGCACGCCCTGGCGCTGCAAGGCCTCGATCAGGGGGCGGAAATCGCCGTCGCCGGAAAACAGAACGGCATGATCCAGCCGGGGGGCAAGCTGCATGGCGTCGATGGTCAGTTCGATGTCCATGTTGCCCTTGACCTTTCGGCGGCCCAGGGCGTCGGTGTATTCCTTGGCGGGCTTGGTGACGACGCAATAGCCGTTGTAATGCAGCCAGTCGACAAGCGGGCGGATCGGAGAATAATCCTCGCCCTCCATCAGGGCGGTATAGTAATAGGCGCGCATCAGTTTGCCGCGACGATCGAATTCCTGCCGCAGCAGCTTGTAGTCGATGTCGAAGCCCAATGCCTTGGCGGAAGCGTAAAGATTGGCGCCGTCGATGAAGATCGCCAAGCGATCATCCTTGTAAAACATTCCTGTTGCCTTCAATGGGTCTGCGCGTTCGCGTTCCGGGCTGGCCGGGATGAGGACACCGGCAGAACGGGCCCGTCGCCCCGACTACATAAACCGATATGATGCCAATGGAAAACTTGTCTTTCGGTATCGTTGCGCTGGGCGCCAATCTGCCGACGGCGGCAGGCGATCCGGTCCACGCCCTGGCAACGGCCGTCGCAACCCTGGGCCGCGAGCCGGGCCTGTGGATCGCCGATGTCAGCCGCGTCTGGCGCACGCCGGCCGTTCCCGCCGGATCGGGGCCCGATTACGTCAATGCGGCGGCCACAATCCGCACGACACTGGACGCCCGTGCGCTGCTGGACCGGCTGCATGGGATCGAAGCCGCTCATGGCCGCGATCGCAGCACGGGCCGCTGGTCGGCGCGGGTTCTGGACCTGGATCTGATTGCGTTGGACGGCCTGATCCTGCCCGATCCGGCCACCCTGCGCCACTGGATCGGCATGGCCCCTGACCGCCAGCGCGTCAAGACACCCGACCGGTTGATCCTTCCTCATCCCCGGATGCAGGACCGCGGCTTTGTTCTGGGCCCGCTGGCCGAGATCGCGCCGGACTGGCACCACCCCTTGACGGGTCTTTCGGTGTCGCAGATGCTGGCGGAACTGGGCCCTGCTGCCCTGTCGGGGATGATGCCCCTGCCGGACCGAATCGGTACCGGCGAACCTTGACAAATGCGCCCATGCTGTCCAGAACCTCGGTTTCGTCCCGAATGTCCGATTCGCAACTGCACAGGTGACCCATGGCCCGCGTAACCGTCGAAGACTGCGTCGACAAGGTTCCGAACCGCTTTGATCTGGTGATGCTGGCCGCCCATCGCGCGCGAGAGATCACCGCCGGCAGCCCGGTCACGGTGGACCGCGACAACGACAAGAACCCGGTCGTGGCCCTGCGCGAGATCGCCGAGGAAACGCAGCCCGTGGACGATCTGCGTGAGCGGATGATCGAATCGACCCAGACCCAGATCGAGGTCGACGAGCCGGAAGAAGACGCCATGGCCCTGTTGCTGGGCGCCGAGATCGACCGGCCCAAGCCCGCCGACGAGGAATCCGAGGAGCGGATGCTGCGCATGATGCTGGAAGCCAATCAGCGTTGAGGCATCAGGAACAAGGTCTTCGACAGGCATGATCGACGTCGAAGACCTTATCGCGCTTGTCCGCAACTACAATCCCCGCTGCAATGTCCCGCTGATCCGCAATGCCTATGAATACGGCATGCGGATGCACGAAGGACAGTTCCGCCATTCGGGCGAGCCCTATTTTACCCATCCGATCGCCGTGGCTGCCATCCTGACCGAGATGCGGCTGGACGATGCCACCATCGTCACGGCGCTGCTGCACGACACGGTCGAGGACACCCGGTCCACCAAGGAGGATCTGGCCCGGACCTTTGGCGCCGAGATCGCCGAACTGGTCGACGGCGTCACCAAGCTGACCAACCTGCAACTGTCCAGCGCGCAATCCAAGCAGGCCGAGAATTTCCGCAAGCTGTTCATGGCCATGTCGCGCGACTTGCGCGTGATTCTGGTCAAGCTGGCCGACCGGCTGCACAACATGCGCACCATCCGGTCCATGCGCCCGGAAAAGCAGGTCAAGAAGGCGCGCGAGACGATGGACATCTATGCCCCCCTGGCAGGCCGCATGGGGATGCAGTGGATGCGCGAGGAACTGGAGGATCTGGCCTTCAAGGTCATCAATCCCGAGGCGCGCAACTCCATCATCCGCCGCTTTGTCAGCCTGCAACGCGACAGCGGCGACATCATCGGCCAGATCACCGCCGACATCCGCGCCGAAATGGAAAAGGCCGGGGTCGAGGCGGACGTGTTCGGCCGCGCCAAGAAGCCGTTTTCGGTCTGGCGCAAGATGCAGGAAAAGCAGTTGGCCTTTTCGCGACTGTCCGACATCTACGGCTTTCGCATCATCACCCGGTCGGAAATGGACTGTTATCGCGCTCTTGGGGTGATTCACCACCGCTGGCGGGCCGTGCCGGGGCGGTTCAAGGACTATATCAGCCAGCCGAAATCGAACGGCTACCGGTCGATCCACACCACCGTCTCGGGCCGTGACGGCAAGCGGGTCGAGGTGCAGATCCGCACCCGCCAGATGCACGAAGTGGCCGAGGCGGGCGTGGCCGCCCATTGGGCCTATCGCGACGGGGTGCGCACCAAGAACCCCTTCGCGGTCGATCCCGCGGAATGGATCGACAGCCTGACCGACCGTTTCGAGGGCGAGGATCACGACGAATTCCTCGAAGCGGTCAAGCTGGAGATGTATCAGGACCAGGTGTTCTGCTTCACCCCCAAGGGCGATGTGCTGCAACTGCCCAAGGGGGCGACACCCATTGATTTCGCCTACGCGATCCATACGCGGCTGGGCAATTCCTGCGTTGGCGCCAAGGTCGACGGCATTCGCGTGCCCCTGTGGACGCGGCTGAAGAACGGCCAGTCGGTTGATATCATCGCTGCGTCGGGCCAGCGGCCGCAATCGACCTGGCTGGATATCGTCGTGACGGGCCGCGCCAAGGCCGCCATCCGTCGTTCCCTGCGCGAGGAGGACCGCGAACGTTATATCCGTCTGGGCCGCGAACTGGTGCGCGTCAGCTTTGAGCATGTCGGTCGCAAGGTTACGGAAAAAGCGCTGCGCACCGCCGCCCGGCAGATGGGACTGCCCGACGGGGACGAACTGCTGGCCCGGATCGGCAGCGCCGAGAATTCCGCCAAGGAGGTTCTGGAGGTCCTGTATCCGAATCTGGCCGCCCACCAGGACGAGATCGACGGCGCCCGACCCTTTGCCGGGGTCGAGGCCGACGCCGATTTCAAGCGCGCGTCCTGTTGCAATCCCTTGCCGGGCGAACGGATCGTGGGCATCACCTATCGTGGCAAGGGGGTGGTGATCCACGCCATCGACTGCCCGGTCCTGGCCGAATTCGAGGACAGTCCCGACCGCTGGGTCGATGTCCAGTGGCGCGCGGGGCGCCATCCGGCCGCCTATTCCACCCATCTGTCGCTGACGATCCGGCACGACGCCGGGGTTCTGGGGCGCATCTGCGGACTGATCGGGGCGCAGGGGGCCAATATCTCGAACCTTGAATTCAAGGACCGCAAGCCCGACTTCTATCGCATCGAGGTCGAGGTCGAACTGCGCGATCAAGAGCATCTTCACAACCTGCTGACCGCGCTCGAGGCGGAAAGCGATGTGGCCCAGGTCGCGCGCATTCGCAATGTCGCAATGAAACCCTGATAATGACCCGCGCATTCGGTCGGCGGCACGGGGGGAAACGGTGTTCAAGCGCAAGAAGCCGCGCACATACGGACAGTTGGCCAGCGAACTGGTCTATCCGCCCGGCGGCTTTCGCCGGGCCACGGCCTATCTGTGGCACCGGCTGCGCCGCCTGCCCGACCAGCCGCACCGCATCGCGCGGGGCATGGCGGCGGGGGTGTTTCTGTCCTTCACGCCCCTGCACGGGTTCCATTTCATCGTTGCGGCCCTGGTGTCGCTGGCCATCCGCGGCAACGTGCTGGCCGCCTTTCTGGGCACCTTTGCCGGCAATCCGCTGACCACGCCGTTTATCGCCCTGGGCGCCGTGGGCCTGGGCCGCACCATCCTGGGCATGCCGGGCGACATGTCGCCACAGGTGATCTTTCGCGAATTCGCCCATGCGACGGCGGAAACATGGCGCAACGTCATGGCAGCCCTGGGCCCCGGCCCCACAAGCTGGAGCGGGCTTTCCGAATTCTGGCACGGCATCTTCGTGCCTTATGCCGTTGGCGGTGCGGTCATGGGGGCGGTGGCCGCCACGATCGCCTATTACCTGACGATCCCGATCGTGCGGCGCTATCATCGGCGCAAGTCGTTGCTGATGGCTCGCCGCATTGCCCGTATCCAGGGCAGATCGCATCGCGTCCGCGACGACCCCTGATGGGGGCGCCGTCAGTGCCGCAACGGCCTTAAGGCTTTCAGGTAGGTCGCCGACCACCAGCCCACATCCCTTTCCGTCACGCAGCGCAGCAGCGCCTCGTGCCGTGCCTGGCGTTCGTGCAGCGGCATGTCCAGGGCCTGCCGCATCGCCAGGGCCACATCGCTGGGATCGTGGGGATTGACGATGAGGGCATCGGTCATCTGTTCGGCCGCGCCGGCAAAGCGCGACAGGATCAGCACGCCGGGATCGTCGCGATCCTGGGCCGCGACATATTCCTTGGCCACCAGATTCATCCCGTCGGCAAGCGGCGTCACCAGACCGATCCGGGCCTGCCGATAGAGCCCCGCCAGTTCGTTTCGCGGAATGGGCCGGTGGATAAAGCGGATGGGGGTCCAGTTCACGGTCGCGAACTGGCCGTTGATGCGGCCTGCCAGATGCTCGGTTTCCTCGCGGATCTGCTGATAGGCATCCACGGATTCGCGCGTTGGAGGGGCGATCTGCAACAGCATGACCCGCTCGGTCAGCGACGGGTCGCTGTCCAGCAGGGCCTGGAACGCCCTGAACCGCTGGGGAATGCCCTTGGAATAATCCAGGCGGTCCACGCCGATCATCACCTGGGCATGGGTCAGGCTGCGCATCCGGTCCTCCTCCCGGGCGGCCTCTGCCTCGGCGATAAAGGCCCGGGCGTCGATGCCGATGGGAAACACCCCGGCCTGCACCCGTTGCCCCGCGATCCGGAACTGGTTGTCCGAAAGCGGCTCGAAATCCGACAGGCTCCGTGCGCTGGCGATGAAATTGTCCAGATCGCGCTGGGCCTGAAAACCGATCAGGTCATAGTGGGACAGCCAGACGAACAGTTCGTCCGGATCGGGCAGCGTGGCGCAATCGGAAGGACCGGGAAAGGGAATGTGCAGGAAATGCCCGATGGGTGCCGTGACCCCCAGCTTGCGCAATTCCTGCGCCAGCGGAAACAGGTGATAGTCCTGCACCCAGATCCGGTCATCGGGGCGCAGATGCGGCAGCAGCAGGCGCGCGATGCGTTCGTTCACCCGACAATAGCCGTCCCGGTATTCGGGCTGGATGCGCATCAGATCGGCGCGGCTGTGACAGACCGGCCACAGAACCGAATTGGAGAAGCCCAGATAATAGCTGTCGTGATCCTCGGGCGTCAGGTCAAAGGACGCACGGCGGAAGTCGGCGCCCTCGTGGAAAGTCAGTTCCTCTGCAGGCACGTCCGCCGTTTCCCCCGAAAAGCCTACCCACAGGCCGCCCGAACTGCGCAGCGCGTCGTCCAGGGCGACGACCAGCCCCCCGGACGGATTGTCGCCCAGGGGAATCCGGTTCGACACGGCCACCAAGCGGGACATCACGCGCCCCCTTGCAGACTGCGATCCAGCCATTGCGCCAGCGCAGACGGATCGGGCAGCCGGTAAAAGGCAAGGCTCTCGCCCTCGCCAATCTTGACGCCGAAGCCCCCATAGGCCTGCGCAACCGCCATGGCCTCCTCGTCCGTCAGGTCATCGCCCGCATAGACGGGGGTCCGGCCGCCAAAGGGCGGGGTCGCCATCAGCCGCTCCACCGCTCCGCCCTTGCCGGTCCCCGCAGGACGCAATTCGATCGCCATCTTGGCCGGTTGCAGGATCATGCCGGGATGAGCGCGGGCCAGGCGCCGCATCGCGGCCTCTGCCACGGCGCGCAGGGACGGATCGGCCCGGTAATGCAGCGCGACGCCGTGGGGCTTGGGCTCGACCAGGATCGAGGGATGAACCGATACCGCCTGCGCGGCGTCGGCGTGCAAGGCCGCCACATCCAGATCGATGTCATGCGCCTTCTGGATCGTGGTTCCGTCCAGCGACAGTTCCGCCCCGTGGCTGCCTGCGATCACGCCGGGAAAATCGGGCAGCCAGGATCTCAGATCCGCGATGTCGCGGCCAGACACCAGGGCCAGCGCGCCGTTCAGCCGGTCGTGCAGGCGGTCCAGCCGTTGGAACAGTCCGTGGGGAATTTCAACGGCATCGGGGCGCGGCGCTATGTCCACCAGGCAGCCGTCAAAATCCAGAAACAGGGCGACATCGGCAGAAAGAACGGGCGGAGACAAGACGGATGGCTGCATCGGCGGGACATTCTCCTGTGGCGCGGGAACAGTGTTCCAACCCCTGACGCGGCGTCGGGTTCACATGCAGCCTCGGTTTTCCGTGGCGTCAAGCCTTGCGGCAGGTCCGGCCGCGCGGCATCGTTTCCCCAAACCCGGAGGAACCCATGCTGCCCGCCATCCTGTCCGACCTGCGCATTCCCGTTGTCGGCTCGCCCATGTTCATCGTCTCGGGGCCGGATCTGGTTATTGCACAGTGCAAGGCGGGCATCGTGGGCAGCTTCCCGGCCCTGAACGCGCGCGAAAAGGACGGAGAAGCGCCCCTGCTGGACGTCTGGCTAACCCGAATTGCCGAGGAACTGGACCGCCACAACCAAGCCAACCCGGACCGTCCGGCCGCGCCCTTTGCCGTGAACCAGATCGTCCATCGCAGCAATGCCCGGCTGGAACGCGACATCGAGATCTGCCATCGCCACAGGGTGCCGGTCTGGATCACCAGCCTTGGCGCGCGGGTCGAGGTGAACGAGGCCGCCCATGACTGCGGCGGCATCGCGCTGCATGACGTGATCAACAACGTGTTCGCGAAAAAGGCCATCGAAAAGGGCGCCGACGGGCTGATCGCGGTGGCCGCCGGCGCGGGCGGCCATGCCGGGCCGCTGTCGCCTTTTGCGCTGGTCCAGGAAATCCGCGACTGGTTCGACGGCCCCTTGCTGCTGTCGGGCGCCATTGCCACGGGCCGCGCCGTGCTGGCGGCGCAGGCCATGGGCGCCGATCTTGCCTATATCGGCAGCCCTTTCATTGCCACGACCGAAGCGAATGCCGCGCCCGACTACAAGCAGATGATCGTGGACAGCGCGGCGGGCGATGTGGTCACGTCATCGCTGTTCACGGGGATTTCAGGCAATTACCTGGCGCCCTCGATCCGGGCCGCCGGGATGGACCCCGACAATCTGGACAGCGCCGATCCGATGACCATGAACTTCGGTTCCGGTTCGGCCAAGGCCAAGGCCTGGAGCCAGATCTGGGGATCGGGTCAGGGCATCGGGGCGGTGCGCGACATCGTGACGGCTGGCGAACGCATCGACCGGCTGGCGGCCGAATACGCGGCGGCGCGCGCGGCGCTTTGCCGCTGACCTTTGCGATCTTGCCCTGGGCTCCCATATTGGGTCGGACAAGGACCAGCGGAGGACAAGCATGGCCTATCAGAAAACCGCCGACGCGGTTTCCCGGCTGACGCCGGAGCAATACCGCGTCACCCAGCAGAACGGCACAGAACGCGCCTTTACCGGCGAATACGACCATCATTTCGAACCCGGCATCTATGTGGACGTGGTGTCCGGGGAACCGCTGTTCGCATCCTCGGCCAAATACAATTCGGGTTGCGGCTGGCCGGCCTTCACCAAGCCCATCGACGGCAACGTGACCGAACACCGCGACATTTCTCATGGAATGATCCGCACCGAGGTGCGGTCCCGTCATGGCGACAGTCATCTGGGCCATGTCTTTCCCGATGGCCCGCCCGAGGCCGGGGGCCTGCGCTACTGCATCAACTCGGCCGCGCTGCGCTTTGTCCCGCGCGACAGGATGGAGGCCGAGGGTTACGGCCAGTATCTGTCTCAGGTCCAGGAGCCGCATCATGGCTGAACGCGCGGTTCTTGCGGGCGGGTGCTTCTGGGGAATGCAGGATCTGATCCGGCGACTGCCCGGCGTCATCTCGACCCGCGTCGGCTATACCGGGGGCGAGGTGGCGAATGCCACATATCGCAACCACGGCAACCATGCCGAGGGGATCGAAGTGATCTTTGACCCCGGCATCCTATCCTATCGCAAGCTGCTGGAGGTGTTCTTCCAGATCCACGACCCCACGACGCCGAACCGCCAGGGCAACGATATCGGCCCCGGCTATCGATCGGCGATCTATTACGGGAACGACGATCAGCGGCGCGTGGCCGAAGACACGGTGGCCGATGTGAATGCCTCGGGCCTGTGGCCGGGGCCGGTGGTGACCGAGATCGAACCCGTGGGCGACTTCTGGGAGGCCGAACCCGAACACCAGGATTACCTGGAACGGTTCCCCAATGGCTATACCTGCCATTATCCCCGACCGAACTGGGTGCTGCCGAAACGCAGTGCGGCCGAATAGGCCCTATTCAGGCCCGGCCCGCCGCTGCCGACAGCAGCGACGGGTCGATGCCCTGGGCGCGCAGCGCCTTTTGCCATTTGTCGGTATGGGCGGGCCCGAAGATCAGGTCATCGGCCCCCTCGCCTGTCAGCCAGCCGTTCTGCATCATCTCGGCCTCGAGCTGGCCGGGGGCCCAGCCGGCATAGCCCAGGGTCAGCACCGCGGCATCGGGGCCGTGCCCTTGGGCCAGATCTTCCAGGATATCGCGCGTGGTGGTCATCGCCAGCGTCCGCCCGATGCGCAGGCGCCCCTCGGGATCGTCGCCATGTTCGGGAACGCTGTGCAGGACGAAGCCCCGGCCCGGTTCCACAGGCCCCCCGAAACGCACCTCGATCCGCCTGGCCGAGCCATCGGTGGCGATGCCCAGTTGTTCCAGCAGGTCGCCAAAGTCGATTTCGGGCAGGGGCCGGTTCAGGACCAGGCCCATCGCCCCCTCGGCCGTGTGGGCGCAGATCAGCACCACCGAACGTTCGAATCGCGGATCGGCCATGCCCGGCATCGCGATCAGCACCTTGCCGGTCAGATTGGTCTGGGTGGAGTTGTCGAAATGTCCCGCCATGTCCTGTCCTTCCCGCACAGAAATCGGTGCTTTACAAGGCTGTTGCAAGAACCGCGCAGCTTTGTGACTTCATCGCCCCTGCGTCAAAGGCTATCGCTTGCTTCATGATCCGCATCCTGTTCCCCCTTGCCTGCCTCGCCCTGTCGGCCCTTCCGCTGGCGGCCCAGACGTCGCCCGGCCTTGCCGATGCGCGCATCCTGCCCGGATGGACCCTGTCTGACGGAAGCCGCATGGCCGCCATCGAGTTCCAGCTTGAACCCGGATGGAAGACCTATTGGCGCAATCCCGGCGACAGCGGGCTGCCGCCCGTGTTCGACTGGACGGGATCATCGAACCTTGGCCAGATCACCCTTCACTGGCCGGCGCCCGAGCCGATTTCATCGGGCGGCGACATGACGCTGGGCTATCACGACCGGCTGATCCTGCCCTTTACCGCACGCCCTGCGGACCCGGCCCGGCCCGTCGATCTGGCGGTGGATGTGGATTTCGGACTGTGCCAGGATATCTGCGTGCCGGGCCGCGTCTCGTTGCGGGCCGAGGCCGCGGGCGATGCGCCCGATCCCGCGATCCTCGAGGCCATGGACCGCGTGCCCCGTCCCGACCCGCTGCGCCCGGTCTGCGACATCCAGCCCATCGCGGACGGGATGCGTGTCACCGCCACCCTTCCCGAGCCGGTCGAGCTTGCAGCCGTCGAACTGCCGGACAGCGATGTCTGGGTGTCGGCCACGGAAATCGACGCCGGCCCCGACAGGACGATCCTCAGCGCCGATCTGATTCCGCCCGATGCGGCGCCCTTTGATGTGCCCCGCGACCGGCTGGTCTTCACCGCCATCGGCAAAGACGGCGCGGTCGAGATGCGGGGCTGCGCAGGCTAGCCCAGGCCGTCCAGCCGGGCCGCGAGCGACAGAAGATCCGCCCAGGCCTCGCGCTTGGCGGGGGGATTGCGCAGCAGATAGGCCGGATGCGTCATGGGCAGGGCCGGCCGGCCGAAAGCCTCGGCCCAGGTGCCGCGCAGGCGCAGGATGCCGCGTCGGCCCAGTCCCGCATCGCAGGCGATATTGCCCATCAGCACGATCAGCTCTGGGCCCACCAGGTCGATGTGGCGGCGCACGAAAGGCAGGCTCGTCGCCATCTCGTCGGGCTGCGGGTCGCGGTTTCCCGGCGGCCGCCACGTCAGGACATTGGTGATGTACAGCGCGCGTTCCGCGTCGGCTGCGGAACGCGAAAGGCCGATGGCGCCGAACATCCGATCCAGCAATTGCCCCGACCGACCCACAAAGGGGCGGCCCTGGCGATCCTCCTCGTCCCCGGGTGCTTCGCCCAGAATCAGGACGCGCGCCTTGGGATTGCCATCCGCAAAGCAGAAATTGCGCGCGCCCTTCTTCAATTCGATCCCGTCCCAGGCCTCCTGCACGGCGGCCAGATCGTCCAGCGTCGCCGCCGAGGCGGCAAGTCGTTCGGCCTGCGTCACGCGGTCGGCCAGATCATTCCCGGCCTGCAATGTCAGCGCGGGCGCGGCAGGCGGGGGCTGCACGGGGGCAACCTCGCTGCGCGCAACAAGGGCGAAACGATCCACGGGGCTGTCCCCGACGGGCTCGTCAGCCCCCATTTCGGCCTGCCATTCCAGCAGCGCCAGCGCCGTTTCCGCGTCAAGCGGAACCCCCCGCCAGCCAGGCCCGCCCCCGGTCAATCCACCACCAGCATATAGCCGGTGCCCCGCACGGTCTGAAGAAATCGCGGTTCGCGCGGGTCAGGTTCGATCTTGCGGCGCAGGCGGGTGATCTGCACGTCGATGGCGCGTTCGCTGTTGTCGCCCTCGTCGCCGCCACCGCCGCGGCCCAGATCCTCGATCAGGTCGGCGCGGCTGACGGGTTCGCCCCGGCTGGCGGCCAGGCGGCGCAGCAGCGACTGTTCGGTGCCGGTCAGGCGCAGATGCGTCTCGCCCTGCCACAATTCTCCCTTGTCGATATCGTATCGCAGCCCGCCCAGGGTCAGGAACTTGGGCTGATGGGCTTCGGGGGCGGGAACGCGGCGCAGGATGGCGGCAATGCGCAGCAGCAGTTCGCGCGGCTCGAAGGGCTTGGCCAGATAATCGTCGGCGCCCACCTCCAGCCCGGTGATGCGGTCCTCGGTCTCTCCCCGGGCGGTCAGCAGCAGGATCGGAGTGGTCAGCCTTTCGCGAAGGCTGCGGGTCAGGGAAAATCCGTCCTCGCCCGGCATCATGACGTCCAGCACGATCAGGTCGAACTGCAACCCGGCCAGCAAACGCCGCGCCTGCGCCGCATCGCGCGCCAGCGTGACCATGAAGCCGTTCTTGCGCAGGAACCGGCCCAGCAGCTCGCGGATGCGTTCGTCGTCATCGACGATCAGCAGATGGGCGTCAGGCTGGCTCATATTCGCCCCTTACTCTGGCAAGTCCTTCATCGACTGATACTGCGACCGGGTTTCGGGGTCCATCATCGCCTCCAACACCTGACGGAACCCCGCCACCGCCTGGGGCCCGGCCTTGCGATAGGCCTGGCGCATCCGCGCCCGCTGCGCCTCGGACAGGCGGCGTTCCAGCGCGGCGCCGTCCTCGGTCAGATACAGCAGCCGCTCGCGCCGGTCGCGCCGGCCCACCCGGCTTTCGACCAGTCCGTCGTCGATTAGGGTGCGCAGCACCCGGTTCAGCGACTGCTTGGTCACCCCCAGGACCGCCAGCAAGGCGTTCACGGTCAGGCCCGGATCGCGATGGATGAAATGCAGCGCCCGGTGATGGGCCCGGCCATAGTCCAGATCGGCGAGGATCATGTCTGGATCGGCGGTAAAGGCGCGATAGGCAAAGAACATCGCCTCGATTCCCCGGCGCAGCTTGTCGTCGGTCAGAAACAGCAGATCGTCGCCCATCATGCCATGAACGCGCAGCGGCTCGGCCATATGTCACCCCTTGGTTCTGTTCCTATCGTGATAGGACAGCGATGTTGACTTTCCATGATTACACCGCTACCCGTCAAGCACTTCGCGCAATAATTGGTCTGTTCCGGGCAGGGCCGCGCAAGAAACGCAAACCCATAGCTGAGGGAGAGGATGATGACGGCGGCCTATGACGATCGTGACGGTAAGATCTGGATGGATGGCGAACTGGTCGACTGGCGCGACGCCAATGTGCATATCCTGACCCATGCCCTGCATTATGCCAGTTCCGTCTTCGAGGGCGAGCGTTGCTATGACGGCAAGATCTTCAAGGGCCACGAACATTCGCTGCGGCTGATCGAATCCGCCCGCCTGCTGGATATGGAATCGCCCTATACCGCGCAGGACATCGACGCCGCGAAAGAGGCCGTGTTGCAGGCCAACGGGTTGCACAACGCCTATGTCCGCGCGGTGATGTGGCGCGGATCCGGCCCCGACATGGGCGTATCGGCGGCGCGCAACAAGGTGCGGATGGCGGTGGCCGTTTGGGAATGGGGCAGCTATTACGGCGACGCGAAATGGCAGGGCGCCAAGCTGGATGTGGCGAAATGGAAACGCCCGTCGCCCGAAACCATCCCCACCGCCGCCAAGGCCGCGGGCCTTTACATGATCTGCACGATGTCCAAGCACGCGGCCGAGGCCAAGGGCTGTTCCGACGCGCTGTTCATGGACTGGGAGGGTTACGTGGCCGAGGCGACCGGCGCCAACATCTTCTTCGTCCGCGACGGAGAGGTCCACACCCCCCTGGCCGACCGCTTTCTGAACGGCATCACCCGCCAGACGATCATCCAGATGCTCAGGGACAACGGCACGACCGTCCACGAACGCCGCATCCGCCCCGAGGAACTGGAGGATTTCCAGGAATGCTTCCTGACCGGAACGGCGGCCGAGGTGACCCCGGTCGGCCAAATCGGCGACTGGCATTTCCAGGTCGGCCAAGTGACGCGCAAGGTGGCCGAGGATTATGAGCGGCTGGTGAGGGCGTGAGGGACGGGGGGCTGACCCCCGGAATGTCGGGCGCACCAAGGGCGGGCTGAACTCGAAACTGCACGCCGCCTGCGGCAACGAGGTCCGCCCCCGCGACCTGTTTCTGACGGCAGGCCAGGTCAGCGATCATACCGGCAGGCCGCCCTGTCGTGTCGCTGCCCCCGGCGAAGGCGCTGCTGGCCGACAGGGGCCACGATGCCGACGGGCTGCGCGAGGCCCTTGCAGACCGGAAGACCGAAGCCTGCATCCCACCGAAAAAAAACAGGAAAATCAAGCTCAAGGACGGGCGCCGCATCGCCACACGCTACGACCGCTGCCCCCACACCTTCATGTCAGCCATCGCAGCCATCGTCATCTGCTGGCTAGGATCAGGAAGTCATGAGGTTAGATCTGGCGTTCCGGCATCTGCACGACCAGCCCGCCCAGGGCGGGCGCGCGCAACGCTTGACTTGTGCGTCAGGATGCTCCATTTGAACCAGGTCGCCGCCCGCTGCCGCGTGAGCAGCCGCGATTTTCGCCAGGGCCCGGCACTCATCCAGTTTCCCATTCACGCGGGGAGGCTTGCGGGCACCCCTGTATCGCGCCCGCATCCCTGCTGAACGCCGCGCATCGACGCGGTCATTGCCGCGCGTCCGATACGGGGGGACACGGGGACGAGAGTTTTGATGGACCACAAGAATACCCACCGCCCCGCGCGCGGCCAGAAACCGCGCACCGCACCGCATTTCGATGCAAACGAAGGCCGCCGGGCCCCCGCCCGCGATCCGCTGCCGACCGGCCCCTTTGCCGACATGGGCATCGACCACCGCATCAACGCCAATGTCGCCGCGCTTGGCCTGACCACACCCACCCCGATCCAGACCGAGGCGATCCCGGCGGTCGTCAAGGGCCGGGACGTGCTGGGCCTGGCGCAGACCGGCACCGGCAAGACGGCGGCTTTCGGCCTGCCGATGCTGACCCGGCTGATCAATTTCGGCAAGAAGCCCGACCCCAGGACCTGCCGGGCGCTGATCCTGGCGCCGACCCGCGAACTGGCCACCCAGATCGCCACCAACCTTGACGCCTATGCCGAAGGCACGCCCATCCGGTCGTTCCGCGTCGTGGGCGGCGCATCCATCAACGTGCAGACCGAACGGCTGTCGCGCGGGGTGGACGTGCTGATCGCCACGCCGGGCCGCCTGATGGACCTGATCGAACGCCGCGCGATCAGCCTCGAGGCCACCACCTATCTGGTGCTGGACGAGGCTGACCAGATGCTGGACATCGGCTTCATCCACACGCTGCGCAAGATCGCGCGGATGCTGCCCAAGGACCGCCAGACCCTGCTGTTTTCCGCCACCATGCCCAAGCTGATGGAGGAACTGGCCGACACCTATCTGACCGATCCGGTGCGCGTGGCCGTGAACCCTCCGGGCCAGGCGGCCAAGCAGATCGAACAGGGCGTGCATTTCGTGACCCAGGGCGACAAGGCGACGCTGCTGGCCGAGTATCTGTCCAAGCATCCGGGCGAATTGGCGATGGTCTTTGGCCGCACCAAGCACGGGTCGGAAAAGCTGGCCAAGCTGCTGGAAAAGTGGGGCTTTGCCGTCGCCGCGATCCATGGCAACAAGTCGCAGGGCCAGCGCGAACGGGCGCTGGACGCTTTCCGCAAGGGGCAGACGCAGGTGCTGGTGGCGACCGATGTGGCCGCCCGCGGCCTGGACATCCCCGAGGTTGCGCATGTCTATAACTACGACCTGCCGAACGTGCCGGAAAACTATGTCCACCGGATCGGCCGCACCGCGCGGGCGGGCCGCGACGGCCGCGCCGTGGCGCTGTGCGCGCCCGCCGAGGTGGGCGAGTTGCGTGCCATCGAAAAGGCCATGAAGGCCGTGATCCCGGTGATCGGGGGCGAGGTTCCGGTGGGCCCGATCCCGTCGGCCCGGCCGCAGGGCGGACGGGGCCAGGGGATGGGCAAGCCGATGGGCGCGGGTGCGAACAAGCGTCCGGCCCGCCGCCCCTCGCGTCAGCCGAAAAGCCGGCAGGCCTAAGCCGGGGCACGTTGTCCCTTTGGATATTTCCGTGAAAAGCCGCAGGGATCGTCCCTGCGGCTTTTCAGCAACTCTTGATGCAGTTTGGTCCCGACGCTATCCGGCGGCATGGCCAAGCTGTATTTCCATTATTCGACAATGAACGCGGGCAAAAGCACGCTGCTGCTGCAGGCGTCCTACAACTATCGCGAGCAGGGGATGCAGACGCTGCTGCTGACCGCGGCAATCGACAGCCGCGCGGGTCATGGCCGCATCGCCAGCCGCATCGGCATCGGCGACGGCGCACTGACCTTTGATGACACTACCGACATGATGGCCCTGATTCGCCAGCATGGCGCCGGTTGCGCCTGCATCTTTGTGGACGAGGCACAGTTCCTGTCGTCCGCGCAGGTCTGGCAACTGACCCGCGTGGCCGACGATTTCCGCATTCCGGTCATGTGCTATGGCCTGCGCACCGATTTCCGGGGCGAACTGTTCCCCGGATCGGCCGCCCTGCTGGCCGTTGCCGACGACCTGCGCGAGGTGCGCACCATCTGTCATTGCGGCAAGAAGGCCACCATGGTCATCCGCCGCGACGAACAGGGCCGCGCGATCACCGAGGGCGCGCAGGTTCAGGTGGGCGGCAACGAAACCTATGTCTCGCTGTGCCGGAGGCACTGGCGCGAGGCGACGGGAAACTGACCATCAATTCTCGCGGAAGATGTATGGCCCGCGTTGCGACAGGCAGGGGCTTGCTGTAACCATCAGCCAAAACAGGCAAAGGATCTTCCATGCGCGTGTTCCTGCTGCGGCTTCTTGCCATCCTGTGTCTTGCCGCCCCGGCCCGGGCATTCGAGACGACGGCGACCTCGGCCTGGGTCTATGATGTGAACACCAGCACGGTGCTGATGTCCAAGAACGCCCAAACGCCCCTGCCTCCGGCGTCCATGTCCAAGCTGATGACGCTTTACATGGTTTTCGAGGCGCTGGAGAACGGTCGCCTGAAGCTGACCGACACCCTGCCGGTATCCACGAAGGCCTGGCAGATGGGCGGGTCCAAGATGTTCGTGGAACCGCGGGACACCCCTACCGTGGACCAGTTAATCAAGGGTGTGATCGTGCTGTCGGGCAACGACGCCTGCGTGGTTCTGGCCGAGGGTCTGGCGGGAACCGAGGAAGCCTTTGCCCGCCAGATGACCGAACGCGGCAAGACGCTTGGCTTGAAGCATTCCGTCTTCAAGAACTCGACCGGATGGCCCGCCGACGGCCATGTCATGTCGGCCGAGGATCTGGGGATGCTGGCGATGCATCTGATCCAGGATTTCCCGCAGTATTACGGCGATTTTGCCCTGACCGAATTCCGCTATATGGACCGGGTGCCATCCAACCGCTTCAACCGCAATCCGATCCTGACCCTGGGTATCGGCGCCGACGGCCTGAAAACCGGGCATACGCAGGAGGCCGGTTATGGTCTGGTCGGGTCGGCCGTCCAGGATGGTCGCCGGGTGATCTTTGTCGTCAGCGGGCTGCAAAGCGAAAATGCCCGCGCCGAGGAATCGGAACGCATCGTCAACTGGGCCTTTCGCCAGTTCAGCATGGAAACGCTGGTCCCCGCCGGTGAGACCGTCCTCGAGGCGCCGGTCTGGCTGGGCACCAAGGCGCGCGTGGGCCTGACCACGCAGAACGGGGTGAACGTGCTGATCCCCGCCGGTTCCCAGGATCAGGTCAGGGTCGAGGCGGTTTATGACGGGCCCATCCCCGCCCCTATCGCCAAGGGCGACCAGATCGGCCGCCTTGTCGTCACCGTGCCAGGCGCGCAGGATGCGATCACCCCTCTGCTGGCCGCAGAAGACGTGGCCGAGGCGGGCTTTGCGGGCCGCATGAAGGGCGCCGTGATGCGGCTGGGCCACAAGGCCATCGCGGCCACGGGACTTTGATGTTCATCAGCTTCGAAGGGATCGACGGCTGCGGCAAGTCCACGCAGGCGCGGATGCTGGCCGAGGCCCTGCGGGCCGAGGGGCGCCAGGTCGTCCTGACCCGCGAACCCGGCGGCAGCCCGGGGGCCGAGGAGATCCGCCGCCTGCTGGTCGAGGGCGCGGGCGAACGCTGGTCTGCGGAAACCGAATGCCTGCTGTTCACCGCCGCCCGCCGCGATCACCTGGAACGCACCATCCGGCCCGCCCTGGCTGCCGGGCAGACCGTCATCACCGACCGCTTTGCCGACAGCACCCGCGTCTATCAGGGTGCCGCGCGCGGCGATCTGCGTGCCTTTGTGAACCGCCTGCATGACATGGCGATCGGCATCGAACCCGACCGGACCTTCGTGATCGACCTGGACCCTGAAACGGCGCTTGGCCGGGGCAATGCGCGCGGCGGGGACGAGGATCGGTTCGAAAGCCTAGGGCTTGGCTTTCAAATGCGTCTGGCGCAGGGATTCCGTGGGCTTGCCGAGGAATTTCCTGCCCGCGTCCGCCTGATCGACGGCACCGGCAGCCTCGATCAGGTCGCCGCCCGCGTCCGGGCCGCGCTGTGAAGACCGACCTCGACGACATTCCCGAACCCGACCGCGTTCCCGGCGCCCCCCATCCGCGTCACACAGACCGTGTGATCGGGCAGGACAGCGCCATCGCCGATTTCACCGATGCCGCCCAGGGCGGGCGGCTGCACCATGCCTGGCTTCTGACCGGCCCGCGCGGCGTGGGCAAGGCGACGCTGGCCTGGGCTATCGCGCGCTGGATGCTGGCGGGCGCGACCGGCCCATTCGGAGCGACCGACACCCCCGAGGCGCGGCGTGTCAAAGCCCTGTCCGAACCCCGTCTGCATCTGGTCCGCCGCCCGTGGGACGACAAGGCGGGCCGCCTGTCCGCGCAGATCACCGTGGACGAAATCCGGCGCCTGCTGTCGTTCTTTCATCTGTCGGCGGCCGAAGGCGGGCGCCGCATCGCCATCATCGACGCGGCCGACGACATGAACCCCGCCGCCGCCAACGCGTTGCTGAAGGTGCTGGAGGAACCGCCGCCCGAGGCGCTGATCCTGATCGTCGCGCACCAGCCTGCGGGTCTGCTGCCCACCATCCGGTCGCGCTGCCGCACCCTGCGCCTGTCGCCGCTGGAGCCAAATCGGTTGGGCGATGTCCTGGCCCATCTGGGCGTCGATGACGACGCAGAGGCCCTGGCCGCCCTGTCCGACGGTTCGGTGGGCGAGGCGTTGCGTCTGGCCGGGCAAGGCGGGCTTGACCGCTACCAGCAGCTTGTCGATCTGATGGGCACCCTGCCCCGGCTGGATCGACCGCGCGCCGCCAGCTTTGCCGATGGCGCCGCGGGCCGGGTGGGGGCCGATGGCGACCCGTTCGACCTGACGATGACGGTCCTGGACCGGTTCCTGTCGCGCACCGCCCGCGCCGGTCTGATGGGACCGCCCCTGCCCCAGGCCGCGCGGGGTGAAGGCGCGTTGCTGGCCCGCATCTCGCCCGACGACAGGGCCGCGCGCGCCTGGGCGGATGCTCAGGCGCGGCTGTCGGCCAGGGCGCGGACAGGCCGGGCGGTCAATCTTGACCCTGCCGCACTGGTGATGGATATGCTTCTGGAACTGGCGCATCTGCCGCCCGCGCGATCCGCCCTGCCAGCCAAAGGTTGATCCATGTCCCACGCGGCACCACCAACGCCGATCGTCGATAGCCATTGCCATCTGGATTTCGCCGATTTCGACGGCGAACACGATGCCCTGATCGACCGGGCCCGCGCCGCTGGCGTTACGCGCATGGTGACGATCTGCACCCGCCTGCGTCAGGAACCGCAGGTTCGCGCCCTGGCCGAACGATATGACGGGGTCTTCTATGCCGCCGGAACCCACCCGATGAGCGCGGCCGAAGAACCCATGGTCACCGTGGATCAGCTTGTCGCCCTGTCGGCGCATCCGAAATTCGTGGGCATCGGGGAAACGGGGCTGGATTACCATTATACCGCCGACAGCGCCGCCCGTCAGGGCGAAAGCCTGCGCATCCATATCGAGGCCGCGCGCCAGACCGGCCTGCCGCTGATCATCCATTCCCGCGACGCCGACGGTGACATGGCGCGGATCTTGACGGACGAACACCGCGCGGGTGGCTTTTCCTGCGTGATGCATTGCTTCACCTCGGGCGCGGATCTGGCCCGGACGGCGCTTGATCTGGGGTTTTACCTGTCGATGTCGGGCATCGCGGCCTTTCCGCGATCCTCCGACCTGCGCGCGATCTTTGCCGCCGCCCCCCTGGACCGTATCCTGGTCGAAACCGACAGCCCCTATCTGGCCCCGCCTCCGCATCGCGGCAGGCGCAACGAACCGGCCTATGTCGCCAAAACCGCCGCCATCATGGCCGAGGTCTTTGGCATGGACTATCCGCGGTTCGCCGCCCAGACCTCGGCCAACTTCGACCGGCTGTTTTCCAAGGCCGCCGCATGATCCGCGCGACGATCCTGGGCTGCGGATCGTCGGGGGGCGTGCCGCGCCTGGGGAACCACTGGGGGGCCTGCGATCCAGCCAACCCGAAAAACCGCCGCCGCCGCTGTTCGCTGCTGGTCGAACGCCCCGGCCCCGACGGTGTGACGCGGGTGCTGATCGACACCGGCCCCGATCTGGTGCCGCAACTGCTTGACGCGAATGTCGGCACGCTGGACGCGGTGGTCTATACCCACGCCCATGCCGACCACATCCACGGCATCGACGACCTGCGGCAACTGGCCTACAACGCCGGAAGGCGCATCCCCGCCTGGGCAGACATGCCCACGTCCGAGGCGCTGCTGGAGCGGTTCGGCTATATCTTCGAAACCCCGCCCGGCAGCTATTACCCGCCGATCTGCGATCTGCATCTGATCGACGGGCCGATCATGGTCGCAGGCCCCGGCGGACCTGTGACGCTGATCCCCTTTCGCGTCCAGCATGGTGAAATCACCGCCCTTGGCCTGCGCATCGGCGGGCTGGTCTATCTGCCCGACGTGTCGGACATTCCCCATGCCGCCTGGCCGCTGATCCATGGGGCCGAGGTTTTCGTCTGCGATGCCCTGCGCCCCCAGCCCCATCCCAGCCATGCCCATCTGGCGCAGGCGCTGGACTGGATCGGCCATGCGGGGACGCCGCGCGCGGTGCTGACGAACATGCATATCGACATGGATTACGCCACGGTCGCAGCCACCACGCCCGACCATGTCCAGCCGGCCTTCGACGGCATGGTGATCGAAACCACATCGGACAGCCCCGACCACCAGGCCGCACTGTGACCGCGCTGTTCAACATCATCGTCCCGGTCTTCCTGATCGTGGGCTTCGGCTATCTGGTGGCGTGGCGCGGCATGTTTCGCGAAGGCGCCGTGGACGGGCTGATGACCTATGCCCAGAACTTTGCCGCGCCGACGCTGCTGTTCGTGTCCATGTCCCGCCTGGACCTGGGGGCCGAGTTCCGCCCCGGCCTGCTGCTGCCCTTCTATGTCGGCGCCTTTTCCAGCTATTTCATTGGCTGGGCAGGTGCCCGCTTTCTGTTCCACCGCCCGCGGATGGACTGCGTGGCGATCGGCTTTGTCTGCCTGTTCTCGAACAGCCTGCTGCTGGGCATCCCGATCATGGAACGCGCCTATGGTCCGGATTCGCTGTCGGGCAACTGGGCCATTATCGCGATCCATTCGCCGCTGCTTTATACCTTCGGCATCACGGTGATGGAATTCACGCGCGCGCATGGCAGCGGCCTGTCCATGGGCCGCGTCGCGTTGCGGGCCATGACCGGCGTTCTGCGCACGCCCCTGGTGATCGGCATTCTGGCGGGCATGGCCGTCAACGTGCTGCAACAGGCAGGACTGGCCATGCCCGAAGGCTTCTGGGCCGCCGTGGACATGATCGCCGGATCCGCCCTGCCGGCCGCGCTGTTCGGACTGGGCGGCGTCCTGTATCGCTACCGACCCGAAGGCGACACCGGGACAATCGTCATGTGCTGCGCCTGTTCGCTGCTGGTTCATCCGGGGCTGGCCTATGGCCTTGGCCGGATCACCGGGCTGGACGACGCGGGCCTGCGGTCGGCCGTGATGACGGCGGCGATGGCGCCGGGGGTGAACGCCTATCTGTTCGCCAACCTGTATGGCGTCGCCAAACGCGTCGCGGCAACGACGGTGCTGGTCGGCACCGCCGTATCGGTCCTGTCGATCTGGATGTGGCTGGCGATCCTGCCGTGACCTAATGCGGCGTCACGCCCCGGATCCGTTCCGACCTGCGGCGCAGCAGTTCCACCGTGGTCAGCAGCGCGATGGAAAAGATCACCAGCAGCGTGGCCACCGCCAGGATCGCCGGGCTGATCTGTTCGCGGATGCCGTTCCACATCTGGCGCGGGATGGTCTGCTGGTCGGGTCCGGCGATGAACAGCACCGCGACCACCTCGTCGAACGAGGTCACGAACGCAAACAGCGCGCCCGAGATCACCCCCGGCAGGATCAGCGGCATGGTCACGCGAAAGAAGGTCGTCCGGGGGTTGGCCCCCAGCGACGCGGCCGCCCGATTCAGCGACTGGTCGAACCCCACCAGCGTTGCCGTCACGGTGATGATGACAAAGGGAATGCCCAGCGTCGCATGGGCCAGGATCACGCCCAGATAGGTGCCCGCCAGTCGCCCGCACTCCGTAGGCAGGCCGAGGATTCCCAAAAGCTCGCAGGGATTCGAATAGAAAAAGAACATCCCGGTCGCCGTGATGATCAGCGGCACGATCATGGGCGAAATCAGGATCGCCATGATCGCCCGGCGGAACGGCATCTCGGGGCGTGAAAGGCCAAGCGCGGCCAGTGTGCCCAGGACGGTTGCCAGAAGGGTCGAGAACACCCCGATGATGATCGAGTTCTTTGCGGCCTTCACCCAGCTGGCGTTGTTCCAGGCGTCCGACCAGAAGGCCCAGCCGGTTGCATCGGGATTCTGCATCCCGAAGGTCAGCAGGCTTTCATACCACCGGGTGCTATAGCCTTCGGGGTCGAAAGACAGCATCCGGTCGGTAAAGGTGAAATACGGCTCGGCGTTGAAGGACAGGGGGATGATGACCACGATGGGCGCGATCAGGAAGAAGAAGATCAACCCGCAGATCACCAGATAGGCATAGTGCCAGATGCGCTCCAGCGGGGTTGCATAGGTGGGCACGGCCATGGTTCACCCCAGCTTCAGGTTGTCGATGCCGACCATCCGGTCATAGACCCAGTACAGCAGCAGGACTGCGCCCAGCAGCAGCGCGGCAAGCGCGGCGGCCATCGACCAGTTCAGCGTGTCGGTCATGTGCATCGCGATCATGTTGGAAATCAGTTGCCCCGACGATCCGCCGACCAGCGCGGGCGTGATGTAGTATCCAACCGCCAGGATGAAGACCAGCAGTGCCCCTGCCCCCAGCCCCGGCAGCGTCTGCGGGAAATAGATGCGGCGGAACGCGGTCCAGCTTGTTGCGCCCAGCGACCGCGCGGCGCGGACATAGGACGGGTTGATCGTGCGCATCACGGAATACAGCGGCAGGATCATGAAGGGCAGCAGGATATGGGTCATGGCAATGATCGTGCCGGTCTGGTTATAGATCATCTGCAACCGCTGGCCGCCCCCGATCACGCCAAGCCACACCAGGATGTCGTTGATCACCCCCTGCTGCTGCAACAGCACCATCCAGCTTGTGGTCCTGACCAGAAGCGAGGTCCAGAACGGCAACAGCACCAGGATCATCAGCAGGTTCGATTTCCGCATCGGCAGCGTCGCCAGCAGATGCGCGATGGGAAAGCCCAGAGCGAAGGTGATGACGGTGATGACCAGCGACAGCCAGAAGGTGCGCATGAACAGCATCACATAGACGCGCTGCCGTTCCTCGACCTGGACCACGCTGCCGTCATCGGCGCGCGTGCGGTCCACCGCCGCCAGATAGAAGTTTCCGGTCAGCGGGGTGGATGCGTTTCGCATCGCGCTCCATAGCCGCGGCTCGGCCCAGCCTTCGTCGATTTCCAGCAGGGCCTCGCGATAGGGCGGCTCGATCCCCCGCCGTACCTGCCGCCCGGTCGAGGTGAACAGCGACCGCGTGCCGGGCACGTCATAGTTGATCCGCGTGCCGACGATGCCGATCGTGCGCGCCTCGGCCGCGGCCTCAAGGTCGGTTGCCAGCGCGGTCCAGGCGGCCTCGTCGGGATCGGTGCCGCGGGGGTTTTCGTCGAACCATTGCCCCAGTGCGGGCATGTGGGCCGAAAAGCCGTCGTTATAGAAGGATCGTTGCAGCATCTGCCCGATCGGCACCACGAAGGTGATCAGGATGAAGGCCAGCAGCGGCAGCACCAGCAGAAAGGCCCTGCGGCGGGCACGGGACTGCGACCGGGCCAGAGCGCGGGCCAAGGGCTTGCCATCGGCCGTCCGCAGCCTGCCGTCGGCCAGCCCGGTTGCGGTCGTTGCGATGGCGGCGTGCGGATCAAGGGCGTTCGCCATGTCTTTCCCAGGAATTCGGGGGCTGCCGCACGGCCTTGCGGACGGCAGCCCTGCCTTTGGATCAGGAACCGGCCAGCCAGGCGTTGAAACGCTCGGTCAGTTCGGCGTCATGGTCGGCCCAGAATTCGGGATCGTCCATGACGGCGGTCGTCATGTGTTCGGGATTGGTGGGCATGTGCGGGGCCATTTCGGTGGTCCCGTCCTGATACATCCCGACAAGCGCGGCCGAGGACTGGCGCGACGGACCATAGGCGATGTATTTCGCCTGATCGGCCAGCCGCTGCGTGTCGGTCGCGAATTTCAGGTATTCCATCGCCGCCTCGGGATTGGGGGCGTCCTTCGGGATCACGAACATGTCCATGTCCATGTATTGCCCGTCCCAGATGATTTCGAAGGGTTTTTTCTCGCCCACCATGGCATCGAAGAAACGCCCGTTATAGCCGGTGGTCATCACCACCTCGCCATCGGCCAGAAGCTGCACCGGCTGCGCGCCCGCTTCCCACCAGACCACATCGTTCTTGATGCTGTCCAGTTTGGCAAAGGCCCGGTCCACGCCCTCGGGGGTGCCCAGCAGATCATAGATCTCGTCGGGCGACGCGCCGTCGGCGATCAGCGCCAGATACAGCGTCCGCTTGGGGTTCTTGGGCAATCCGCGCTTGCCGGGAAACTTCTCGGTATCAAAGAAATCCGCCGCGCTGGTCGGCTTTTCGCCCTCGAACTTGCTGCCGTCGAAGGCGATGACCGTGCCCCAGAAGATGTTGGCGACCGCGCAGTCCTGCAAGGCGCCCTCGATGAAATCCTCGGACGCGGGCGTGCCGTCCGGCGCCGCCGGCAGGTCGTCGGGATTGATCTCCATCAGCGCGCCTTCGTCGCACAGGCGGATGGCGTCGCTGACCTCGATGTCGAACACATCGCCGGTGACGTTGCGGGCCTCGATCTGCGCCTTGAGCGGCGTGGCCGGGTTGTCGGCGGCGATCATGTTGACGGTGATGCCCGTTTCGGCGGTGAAGGGCTTGTTATAGGCCTCGACCTGGCTGACCTCGTAGGCGCCGCCCCAGGACACGACGTTGACCTCTTGCGCGGCGGCCGCAAAGGCCATGCCGGCAAGGGCGGTTGACAGAACCAAAGTGGTTTTCACGTTTTCAGACTCCCGTTGGATGTCGGGGCGTTTCGCCCCTTGTCAGTGGCCCCTGCGGGGCAAGGCGGCGGGCATCAGGCTGCCCGCCGCAATGGCGTCAGCTTGCCAGCCAGCTATTGAATCGTTCGTTCAGTTCGGCATCCCGATCCACCCAAAAGTCCAGATCCGACCCAAGCGCATTCGTCATGTTCGCCTCGGTCGTGGGCAGGTTGGGGGCCATCGGCTGGTCCATGCCCTCGATATTGCCGACCATGGCGGCCGCCGACTGGCGGGGGGGACCATAGCTGATGAATTCCGCCGCGCGGGCCTGGGGCGCGGGCGAGGTCGTCCAAGCCACAAACTGCTTGGCCTCCTCGAGGTTCTGGGCGCCCTTCGGGATGACCCAGCCTTCCATCTCGTAGATCTGGCCGTCCCAGATGATCTCGAAGGGCTTGCCCTCGCCTTGGGCCGCGTTGAAGATGCGACCATTGAAGGCATAGGCCATCGTGACCTCGCCATCGGCCAGCAGTTGCGGCGGCTGCGCGCCGGCTTCCCACCAGATCACGTCGTCCTTGATGGTTTCCAGCTTGGCAAAGGCCCGGTCCACGCCTTCGGGGGTGGACAGCACCTCGTAAACCTCGGCCGCTGGAACGCCATCGGCCATCAGGGCCAGTTCCAGATTGAACTTGGCGCCCTTTCGCATGGTGCGCTTGCCCGGAAACCGTTCAAGGTCAAAGAAATCGGCGGGGGTCGATGGTTTGGCATCGGGAAACTTGCTGGCGTCATAGGCCAGCACCATCGAATACACGTCCGTCGCGACAAAGCATTCGGTGACCGCGCCCTCGATGAAATCCTCGGCGGCCGGCGTGCCGTCCTCGGCCGTAACCAGGATCGCGGGGTCGATCTCCTCCAGCAGCCCTTCGTCGCACAGGCGCACGGCATCGGCATATTCGACCGAAGCCACGTCCACGGACACGTTGCCGGCCTCGACCATGGCCTTGATGGGCGTGGCCGGGTTGTCGGCATCAGACATCGTCACCTTGATGCCGGTCTCGGCCTCGAAGGGTTTGGCATAGGCTTCCAGGTGGCTGTTGCCATAGGCGCCACCCCAGGACAGCACGTTCAGGTCCGCCAGCACGGGCGTGGCGATCATGCCAAGCGCGGTGGACAGGGCGAGCATCTTTTTCATCAATCACTCCAACTGCAGGGACAAGCGGCGTTCGCCGTCATTCTTGGTCGCAGATGCGGGCGCCGGCCTATACGGGGTCCAGCGCGCGTGCATCCGCCGGGTGCCAGCCTACCCTGATCTGCTGGCCGGGTTCCAGTCTGGTCTGGCCGATGGTGTTGCGCATCTTCATGACGAAATCGTCGCTGCCCGCCACCTTCAACCGCGCCCGCAGGATGTCGCCCATATAGATCACCTCCAGCACGGTGGCACCGATCATATGGGCGCCGGGGGGCATCATCTCGGGTTTGAACTCGACCCGTTCTGGGCGGATCGACACCAGCGTCTGCTGACCCTTTTCGTGAACATTGACCGGGGTGGCGTCGATGACCTCGCCCGTGGCCAGGCGGACAAGGGCATGGTCGCCCGACAACTGCTCGATAGTGCCCGGCAGCTTATTGTTCTCGCCGATGAACTGGGCCACGAAACTGTTTTCGGGACGCTCGTAGAGATCGGCAGGCGCGGCAAGCTGCTGGATGCGGCCGTCGTTGAAGACCGCCACGCGGTCGGACATGGTCAGGGCCTCGCCCTGGTCGTGGGTGACGTAAACCACGGTGATGCCAAGGTCTTCGTGCAGGTGCTTGATCTCGAACTGCATGTGTTCGCGCAACTGCTTGTCCAGCGCGCCCAGCGGTTCGTCCATCAGCACCAGTTCGGGGTCGAACACCAGCGCGCGGGCCAGCGCGATCCGCTGCTGCTGGCCGCCCGACAGTTGCGACGGGCGGCGGTTGGCGAACTGGCCCATCTGCACCATGTCCAGCGCCCGCGCGACGCGGGTTTCGCGTTCGGCCCTGGACATGCCGCGGACTTCCAGCGGAAAGGACAGGTTCTCGCCCACGGTCATGTGGGGGAACAGGGCATAGTTCTGGAACACCATGCCGATGCCGCGCTTGTGCGGCGGCACCTGGTTGATCGGCCGCCCCGCCAGCCGGATCTCGCCATGAGTCGCGGTTTCAAAGCCGGCCAGCATCATCAGACAGGTCGTCTTGCCTGAACCCGAGGGGCCAAGCATGGTCAGGAATTCGCCCTTGCCGATCGACAGGTTCAGATCCTTGACGACAAGTGTCTGACCGTCATAGCTTTTTTGCACATGTTCAAAGGCGACGAAAGCGTCGCCCCGGCGATTGTCCAGCAAAGCGCTCTCCCTGTTTTTGGTCTGCTTTTCGGCGCTGACAAACGTTAAGCCGCGTCGCAGGGGACACGCAACACCGATTGCGACATTTCCTAGGGCCGAAAGGTCGCAAACATGCCGAACCCGGCCTTGCCCGGAACCCGGTCGTCGTGCCGGCAAGCGCGGCCGGGCCGGGGGGTTGTGCACCCATGACAGCGGCGCTAGCCTCGGGCCGATCCGAATCCCGGTCGGCGCCGTGCCGTTCCGCCACCGTCCAAAGGCCGCCCATGCTGGAAGCTGCCCTGCTGTTTGCCGCCGGGCTGATGGGCGGAATGCTGAACGCCGTCGCGGGCGGCGGCACGTTCATCACCTTTCCAACCCTGGTCTTTATCGGCATCCCCCCGGTCGCGGCAAATGCCACCACCACCGTAGCCGCGCTGCCAGGCTATCTGTCCTCGGCCATCGCGTTCCGGCACGACATCCGCCGGATCGACGCGGCACCGATGGTGCGGCTGACGATCTGGACCATGATCGGCGGCGCCCTCGGCAGCGGCTTGCTGCTGGTCAGTTCGAACGAGGCCTTTTCGGTCTTGGTGCCGTTCCTGCTGTTGGCGGCGACGCTGGTGTTTACCTTTGCGACCGAAGTTCGGCGCATCGCCTCGCGCTGGCAATCGGTGGTCAGGCCCTTTGGCCTTGGCATCCTGATGCCGGTGGCGATCTATGGCGGCTATTTCAACGGGGGCTTGGGCATCGTGATCCTGGCGATGTGCGCGATGTGGGGCATGGTGGATCTGCACCAGATGAACGGGCTGAAATGCTGGCTCAGCTTTGCGCTGTCGCTGGTGGCTTTTGTCGTCTTCGCGGTCGGGGGGGCGGTTGCATGGGGGCCTTGCGCGATCATGGCGGCGGGCACCATCACGGGCGGCTATGCCGGTGCCCCCGTGGCGCGGCGCATTCCGCGCGACGCCCTGCGGCTGCTGATCGCGGTAATCGGCTTCGGCATGACCGCGATCTTTTTCTGGCGTCTCATCCAAGGAGCATGAACATGAGCGACATCAATCGTATCGAGACCGGCCCGCGCATGAGCCAGGCGGTGGTCGCGAACGGCATCGTCTGGCTGGCCGGTCAGGTCGGCGCGCCCGGCGCCCCCATAGCCAACCAGACGCGCGCCGTTCTGGAACAGGTGGACCGCCTGCTGGCAGCGGCCGGGACTGACAAGACCCGCATCGTGTCGGCCCAGATCTGGCTGGCCGACATGGCGGATTTCGCAGAGATGAACGCGGTCTGGGACCAGTGGGCGCCCCAGGGCCATACCCCGGCGCGGGCCACCGGCCAGGCGAAGCTGGCCACCCCCGACTACAAGGTCGAGGTGATCGTCACCGCGGTTCTGTAACCGCGCGCAGCACCGACCGGGCGGCGCGCAGGCCCGGCGCCTCGCCCCCCCTGCCCAGCCGGTCCACCGTCAGGTCCATGGCGTCCATCTGGGCCTGGCGCGCCGCCGGATCGTCCAGCAGGCGGCGCAGGGCCTCGGCCATCGGCCCGGACCGGCAGTCGCGCCCTAGGAATTCGGGCACCGCGCGGGTGTCGCTGACCAGGTTCACCAGCGTTACCGTGTCGGTTTTCAGCAGCATCCCCACCAGCATCCGGCTGAGCGGCGCCATGTCGTAGCCGATCACCATCGGCACCCGGTTCGCCGCCAGATCCAGACTGACCGTGCCCGATGCCGCCAGCGCCAGATCGGCCGCCGCGAAGGCCCCGCGCCGCGCATCGGGGTCTTCGACGATCAGGGGGCGAACCCTCCATGCCGCGGTCATCTGCCGTACCTGGGCAGCCACGCCCGTCACGGTGGGCAGCACGACCTGCATCTCGGGGACATGGTGGCGCAGGTCCGTCAGTGTCTCGCCGAAACGGGGCAGCAGGCGGCCGACCTCGCCCCCGCGCGATCCGGGCAGGCACAGGACCACCGGGACCTCGGGCGCGATGCCGTGGCCTGCGCGGAACAGCGCCGCGTGGTCGGGGCCGGCAACCGGCGCGGTGGCGATCGGATGGCCCACGAAGTCGCAGGTCATCCCTGCGGCCTGCATCAGGGGCGGCTCGAAGGGCAGGATCGCCAGCACATGATCGACCACCTCGGCCATCTTCAGCGCGCGGCCCGGACGCCAGGCCCAGACAGACGGCGCAACGTAATGGATCGTGCGCAGGCCGGGCCGCTGGTCACGCGCAGCACGGGCCACCCGCAGGCAGAAATCCGGGCTGTCGATGGTGATCAAGGCATCCGGGCTTTCCGCGACCACCCGGCCAGCCGTCTCGGCGATGCGGCGTTTGAGGTGGCGGTATTTGGGCAGAACCTCCCAGATGCCCATCAGGCTCAGTTCCGCCATGGGGAACAGGCTGTCCAGACCCTGCGCGGCCATCGCCTGCCCGCCGATGCCCATGAATTCCACGTCCGGCGCCAGTTCGCGCAGGCCCGCCATCAGCGCCGCGCCCAGTTGGTCGCCCGATGGCTCGCCCGCGATCAGGAAGAACTTCATGCGCCTATCTCCTGCATATGCATGTCAGGCGGGCGGCATGGCCCACAAGAACAACCCTGCGGATTGCGCACGGCGGATGGATTCGTCGCGGTCCAGCAGGATCACCCCGCCCGCTGCCCAGGCAATGCCGCCCAGACCGGCGGCGGCGGCCTGGGTCACGCTGTCGGGACCAAGGGTCGGCAGGTCGATGCGCATGTCCTGACCGGGCTTCGGCGCCTTGAAGAAAACGCCCCTGGCCCCGTTCGGGTTGGGCCGCAACCCGACATGGCGGGCCGCGAAATCCAGCATCGCCGCCGTTCCGGGCAGAGTTTCGATGGCGAGGCACTGGCCCTGCGCCACGACCGCGCCCTGCCCCACGTCCAGCGGACCCAGCGTCGCCAGGATCAGTGCTGCCCGTTCCGCGTCGCGCCGGTCGGCGGCGGACGGCTCGCCCGCCAGGACACCCTCGCCGGGGATCAGATCCGGCGCGACATCCGCGACCGAGACGACCTCCAGCCCGTGTTCCCCGAACACGTCCAGAACCGCCCGCAAGGCGCCGTCGTCGCCCGCCTGCATTGCCATCATGATGCGCGGCACCAGTTGCGCGGTGCGGTTGTCGAACAGTTCGGGGTCCAGGCGCGGGCGGCGGATCGCGCCCGCAAAGACCACGCGCGACACGTCCCGGTCCAGCAGGCTGTCCAGGAACGGCACCAGCCGCTCCAGCCGGAAAGGCGCGGCGTCCACCCCATCGGGCGCAAAACCGTCCAGAGCATAGACCAGCGGCGCGTCCAGAGCGGCAATGACGGCGGGGGCAAGCGCGCCCTGGCCTGCGATAACGGCGATGCGGGTCATTCCGGGCGGCTCATGCGGGTTTCGGGGTCAGAAAGCTGCGGCCCGAGGGGCCAAGAATGAAATCCAGCACATCGCGGGCCATCGGTCCCGACTGTCCTTCCGCCAGATGCCGGGCGGTGTCGCGGAAACTGCCGGCGCCCAGCTTGTCCAGCATGTCGCGCAATTCGTGGATATCGGCCCGGCTGGCGCCCCGGCGCCTCAACCCGACCAGGTTCAGCCCGTCCAGATGCCCGCGCGGCCCTTGGACCAGGCCATAAGGGATCACGTCGGCCGTCACCATCGTCACGGCGCCGATCATCGCGCCCCGCCCGATGCGCACCCATTGATGCACGCCCGACAGCCCGCCGACGATCACGTCGTCGTCCAAGTGGCAATGCCCGGCCAGCGAGGCGTTGTTGACCAGGATCACCCGGTTTCCCAACTGGCAGTCGTGGCCGACATGGCAGCCCGCCATGAACAGGCCGTCGTCGCCCACCCGGGTAACGCCGCCGCCGCCTTTGGTGCCCGGATTCATGGTGACGTATTCGCGGATGCGGTTGCGCGCGCCGATTTCCAGCCGCACGTCCTCGCCGCGAAATTTCAGATCCTGCGGCACCTCGCCGATCGAGGCGAAGGGAAAGATCACCGTGCCTTCGCCGACGGCCGTGTCGCCCGCGATGGCGACGTGGGATTTCAGGACCACCCCGTCACCCAGCCGGACCTGGGGACCGATCACGCAGAATGGCCCGATCCGAACGCCCGCCCCGATCCGCGCGCCGTCCTCGACCACCGCCGAAGGGTGGATATGACCGTCAGTCATCGGCCTTGAGCGCCATCATCGCCGTGAATTCGGCCGAGGCGCAAAGCTGGCCATCGACCAGGGCGCGGCCTTCGAATTTCCAGATCTTGCCGCCGCCGCGCAGGGCCTTGCAATGCAGCTCCAGCACGTCGCCGGGCACGACCATGCGGCGGAACTTGCATTTGTCGATGCCCATGAAATAGGTCGCCAGCGGCCGGTCGATGATGTTCATGCTGATGCCGACGATCACGGCGGATGTCTGGGCCATCGCCTCGACGATGGTGACGCCGGGCATGACCGGCTCGTCTGGGAAATGGCCCTGGAAATGCGGCTCGTTGCAGGTCACCATCTTGATGCCCACGCCGCCTTCGTGGGGAACGATGTCGCGGACCTTGTCGATGAACAGAAAGGGATAGCGGTGGGGAATGATGCGCTTGATCAGCGACAGATCGGCCTCGGTATGGGCGGCAGGTGCAGGCGTTTCGTCGGCCATCATCGTTCCTCGCGGGTTTTAGCCGGGTTAGCAACGGCGCCGGGCCTTGGCAAGCCAGTCAGGCGGGCCCTGCCCCTGCGCTCGGCGCCTGCCCGCCAGCCTGTCCCCGGCGGCCCTCGCGCAGCCATCCGGCCAGGATCAGACCCGCGATCAGCAGCAGCCATGCCCAACCCGGCAGCAGCGGCCGGCGCTCCAGTCCGGTTACCGTGGCCGCCTCGCGCGGCGTGACCGCGATCCAGTCCCCCAAGGCTGCGCTGCCATGGGCGTTGCGACCTGGGGCCACCGTGCGCAGGTCGGGCACGCCATCGGACAGGCGGACCACCCCGCCGCCTGTCTCGGTGACAAGGTTTGCCAGCGTGGCCGCGTCCGCCACGGTTTGCTCGAACTCGCGCGGGGCTGCCGGACCCAGCGCCAGAACACGGCGCAGGTCGCCATCCTCCAGACGGTAAAGACCCGGTTCCGGCGCGGTCCAGTCGGCAATGAACCGGCCCGGCCCGGCAGGGGCAAGCGCGATCTCGTCGGTTCCGCCGTCGGGACGGGTCACGATCAGCGGTCCGGCGCTGTCGGCCATGGTGCGACGGGTGAAGCGGACGGACAGATCGTCCCGCACATCGGCCAGCAGCGCCTCCTCCTCAAGCTCCGGCTCCTTCATCGACCAGTGGGCGATGCGGCGCAGCAGTTCCAGTTGCGGCCCGCCGCCCTCGAAGCCCCGCCCCCAGAGCCAGACCTGATCCGAGGTGAGCAGCGCCACCCGCCCCTCGCCCACGCGGTCGAGGATCAGAAGCGGCTGGTCATCAACCCCGGTCATGGCCACCTGCGCGCCGGGGTCCGGCATAACCGTTCCCATGCGCAGCCAGCGGCCCCAGGTCGGCTCGTCCCCTTCGCCCCCCGGCAGGCCGGCGGTGACAGGGTGGCGGCGTCCCTCGTCGGTCAGCCGCGGCAGATAGGGTTCCTCAAGCACCTGGCCCGTGGGGCGAGCGGGCAGGATCTGGCCCAACGGCGACAGATACAGGCTTTCCACCCCCGCCATTTCCGGTCCCGCCGACACCAGGATCGCGCCCCCTTCCTCGACATAGCGGGCAATGTTGAGATAGTAGTCGGGCGGCAGGATGCCCCGCACGCTGTAGCGGTCGAAGATGATCAGGTCGAAATCGCTGATCCGTTCCATGAACAGTTCCTGGGTCGGAAAGGCGATCAGCGACAGTTCGTTGACCGGCACGCCGTCGGACTTGTCGGGCGGGCGCAGGATGGTGAAGTGAATCAAATCGACCGCCGCGTCGGATTTCAGCAGGTTGCGCCAGGTCCGTTCGCCCGCGTGCGGTTCGCCAGACACCAGCAGCACCCGCAGCCGGTCGCGCACGCCGGTGATGCTGATGGCGGTGCTGTTGTTGCGGTCGGTCAGTTCGCCGCCCTCGGGGGTGTCAACGGCGGGCGCGTCAAAGCCGATCTGCACGACGTTCTGGCCGGCATGGTCCAGCATCAGGGGCAGCGTGATCGAGGTGTTCAGCGGCACGGCAAGGGTTTGCTCGGCCTCGCCGTCGATGGACAGGCGCAGGTTCACGGAACCCGCCTCGACCTCGGGCGGGACAGCGCCCTGATCCTCGATTCTCAGGCGGATCGTCACCTCTTGGTCGATCAGGCCGAAGGCGGGGGCCTCTTCGATCACCAGCCGGCGGTCCCAGTCCTGCGGGCGTCCGGTCAGCAGCACATGGACGGGCGCGGGCACGGACGCCGGCAACATGGAGGGGTCGTGCAGGCGGCCGTCGGTGACGGCGATCACCCCGGCCAGCCGGGTCTCGGGTTCGGCAGCGATGGCGCGGGCCAGCTCGGTGGCCAGCAGGGTGCCGTCGTCGTCGTCGCCCACCGTGATGCGGCGCAGTTCGGTGTCGGGCAGGGCCGCGATCCGGCGGGTCATCGCCTCGACGGCCCCGTCGGTCTGCGGGCCGCGCTCTGGCAGGGTCTGGCTGGCGGACCGGTCGTCGATCAGGATCACGATGTCCGAAAGGCCCGCCCGGCTGCCGATCTCCAGGGCCGGACCGGCAAGGGCAAGCGCCGCCGCAAGCCCGGCCAGCCCGCGCCACGCCCAGCCGCGCAGGCCCCGCCACAGGGCAAAGCCGCCGACCAGCAGGGCCAGAGCCGCAAGCGCCGCGATCGCCCACCAGGGCAGCATGGGGTCAAACCGGATCTGGGTCATGGACCAAGCGTCTCCTCGGTCCGCATCCGGTCCAGCAGCGCGGGCACATGAACCTGGTCGGATTTGTAATTGCCGGTCAGCACATACATCATGAGATTCACGCCGAACCGGAAGGCCAGCTCGCGCTGCTGCTCGCCCTCCCAGCCGCGTCCGATGGGATAGGCGGCAAAACCGGTGTCATCGACGGCCCAGGCCTCGGCCCAGTTGTTGCCGCCGATCACCACCGGGCTGACACCGTCGTTCAACTGGCGGAACGGCACGCCCTCGGCAGCCTCCGCCCCGGCGGGGGGCGCCTCCAGCCAGACGGGATTGCCCTGCCAGCGGCCGGGGAAATCCGACAACAGGTAAAAGCTGCGGGTCAGGACGTGATCGTCCGGCACGGGCGCCAGGGGCGGAATGTCCAGCGGCGCGGCCAGCGTCTGCAAGGTCTGCGACATGTCCGGGCCGCCTATCCCGGCGATGTCGCCGTCACGGGTATCGAACAGGATCATCCCCCCCGACCGCATGAAGGCGTTCAGCCGCACATAGGCCTGGGGCGAGGGCAGCGGTTGCGCCTCGGTGATGGGCCAATAGAGAAAGGTCAGAACCGACAGGTCGTCGCGGTCGAGATCGATGGCCACCGGCTCTCCCGGCTCGACCGAGGTGCGCTGACGCAGCACGGCCGAGAGACCGCGCAGGCCTTCGCCCGACGCCTCGTCCACGCGGTCGTCGCCGGTAATCACATAGGCCAGCGCCACATCGTTCGCGGCGCGGATCAGGTCGGGGTTCAAATCCTGCGCGCCGGCAGGCGGCACGGGCTGGACCAAGAGCAGCGCCAGTGCCGCAGCAATGCCCGCCCGCCCGCCCCGGGCGATCAGCGCCGAACCCAGCGCGTCCAGCGCCAGCAGCAGCGCCGCCAGCGCCAGCAATGGCCCCCGCAGGTCGCGTCCGGCGGCGCCTCCGACGGCCTCGACCGTGGCGCCGGGCCAGTCGGCCAGTGCCATCGGAGCGCCCGCATTCAGGGCCACCCGGCGTTCGCCCGCGGCATAGATTCCGGCCGGGCGTTCCGGTCCGGGACCAAGCGCCAGATCCGCAGCCGCAACCGGGGCCAGCCCCTCGGCTGGCGAGGCGCGGCCGAAGCCGTCCAGAACCGTCTCGGCCGTCCAGAAAGGCTGTTCGCGGTCGTCGGCCGCCTGTTCGGCGGGGCTGACACGGGCGGTTTCAACCAGCCGGTCCAGCATTTCCACGAACAGGCCCGAGATTGGCAGATTGGACCATTCCGCATTGGCCGTGACATGGAACAGCACCACCTGCCCCTGCCCGATGCGGGCCCGTGTCACCAGCGGCGTGTTGTCCGACAGCGCGGCCAGCGTGCGGTCGGCCAGATCGGGTGCGGGCTGGGCCATCAACTGGGCGCGGACCGCAACCTCGTCTGGGGGGGTCAGGCCCGCGAAGATCCCGTCGGGGGCAAAGGGCGCGATGGCGCGCGGATCGCCCCAGGACAGGGCGCCGCCGATGTCGCGGCCACCCTGGCGCAGAGCCACCGGGATCAAGGGTTCGAGGTGCAGGTTCTCATAAGCCGCCATGCGCGGCCCCGCGAATCGGACCAGCAAGCCGCCCTCCTCGACCCAGGCCGTCAGGTCGTCCGCTTCGGCCAGATCGACCCGATCGGCCAGCACGATCACATCGGGGGCGGTGTTGAGGACATCGCCCAGGCTGCCCTCGACCAGATCGGTGGTCGGGTTCAGGGCGCGGCGCAGGTAATGCAGTTGCGACAGCAGTTCCTGACCCTCGGCCTGGTGGTCGGCGTCGCCCACCAGACCGACCTTGCGCCGCTTGACGCGATCATCGGCCAGAACGACGGCGCCGGCATGGGAATCGCCCTCGATCTGGAAACGGGTGATGCGGTTGCGCAGTTCGGGCGGCAGGTCGATGGCGACAGGCCGGGTGCTGATGCCGTCAGCCGTGGCCGGATCTCCGGGGGTCAGGCGGGCCAGTTCGCGTTCGACCCCCTGGGGGTCGGGACCGATGGCAAGAACGGTGTAAGCGGCGTCATCCGTGGCAGCCAGCGTCAGGGAAGGCGTATCGCCCGCCCGCAGCGACAGCGACCGCAGGGAACGGGAGGGGGGGACCACCGTGACCGAGCCGCGTTCGGCCAGCGCCGCCAGCCAGGCAGCACGGTTCGGATGATCCAGCCCGTCGCTGATCCACAGGGTCTGAAGCTGACCCTCGGGCACGGCCTCCAGGGCCGGGGCGGGATCATCGGGCAGGCCCGTGGGCCAAGGGGCAGGCTGCGCCGCGCGCAGCCTGGCCAGCAGCGTATCGGCCGGGGCAAAGGCCAGCGCCCCGGCGACGGGCCGCCCGTCTGCCAGCATCAATGCCGCCGGACGTCCCGTCGCGGCGGCATCGTTCATCGCGGCCTCGGCCCGCGTCAGCCGGGCGGGCCAGTCGGGTGCGGCGGCCCATCCGGCATCCAGCACCACCAGCAGGGGGCCGTCCTGACCCGCCGCCACGGTCGGGCGCCATTGCGGACCGGCAAAGGCCAGGATCATCGCAGCCACCGCAGCCAGGCGCAACAGCAACAGCCACCACGGCGTGCGCCGGGCGATTGGCACGCGGTCGATCAATCCCCGCAACAGCGCGACACCCGGGAATGACACCTGCCGCGGCGCGGGTGGCATGGCGCGCAGGATCACCCACAGCACCGGCAGGGCGATCAGCGCCACCAGCACCCAGGGGGCCGCAAAGCCTATGGGCCCCAGCATCAGCATCAGCCTGCAAGCACCTGATAAAGCCAGCTTAGCGCGACGGCGGGGGACTGGTCGGTGGAATGGTGCCCGAAATGCCAGCCCGCCCCGGTCGTCCGGCTGCGCAGCCAGTCGCGCCGTTCCGCGAGGCGCGCCAGATAGGCGTCGCGCAGGCCGCCCGCGTCGCGGCTGTCATGGCGGATGGCGCCCGACAGGGACCGAAACAGCACGGCGCCGTGATAGGGAAAGGTTTCCTCGTCGGGGTCCAGCACCTGCATCAGGACGCCGGTGACCCCCATGCCCGCCGCACGGGTCAGCAGCCGATCCGCCCAGGCGGGATCGTCCATGAAATCCGACAGGATCACCAGCCGCTGGTTGGGGCGCAAGGCATCGTCCGGAGGAGCGTCGCCATCGGCGCCTGCCGGACGCAAGGCCACGATCTGTTCGGCCAGACGGTCGGCCTGCGCCCGTCCCGCGCGGGCGGGCTGACCCAGCAGGCCCACCTTTTCGCCACCGCGCAGCAGCACCATCGCCAGGGCCAGCGCCAGAAGATGCGCCCGGTCGGCCTTGGTGGGACGACTGGCCGCACCTGCGTAATCCATGCCCTGCCCTGACGAAACCCACAGACCCACGACCTGCGCCGACTGCGCCTCGCGGTCGCGAACATACTGGGCATCCGACCGCGCCGACCGCCGCCAGTCGATGGCGCGGGCGCTGTCGCCCTGGCTGGCGGGGCGGTACTGCCAGAAATCCTCGCCCGGACCATTGCGGCGCAGGCCGTGGGCGCCGGGCGCCACCATGGCGGCAAGCCGCTGGGCCGAAATGATCAGTGCCGGCAGATGGGCGCTGGTCGTCTGCGCCCGTGCGCGCAGGGCAATGGAGGCGCGGGGAACTGCCGAAGAACCCTGGGTCAAGGCCGCCTCATGCCGCACGGCTTGCGCCGGGGCGGTCGTCCAGAAGCCGCGCGATCACGTCATCGACCGTCTCGCCCCGCGCGCGGGCGGCAAAGGACAGCGCCATGCGATGCCGCATGACGGGGGCGGCCATCGCCTCGACATCCTCGAGGGTGGGGGCAAAGCGGCCGTTGAGCACGGCGCGCGCCCGCGTCACCAGCATCAGCGCCTGCGCCGCGCGCGGCCCCGGCCCCCAGATCAGGCTGTCCCCCAGAAAACCGGCCTGTTCTGCCGTTCCGGGCCGGCAGCCCCGGACCAGATCCAGAATGCGTTCCACCACGCCTTCGCCGACAGGCATCCGGCGGATCAGGCGCTGAGCCCCGATCAGGGTGTCTGCGTCGAATGCGGCATGAGCGCGGGCATCCTCGATTCCGGTGGTGGCCATCAGGATGTCGCGCTCGGTGTCGCGGTCGGGATAATCCACGTCGATCTGCAGCAGGAAACGGTCAAGCTGCGCCTCGGGCAGGGGATAGGTGCCTTCCTGCTCGATGGGGTTCTGGGTGGCGAGCACATGGAACGGGCGGCCCAGCGGGCGGTGCTGGCCGCTGATCGTCACCTCGCGCTCCTGCATGGCCTGCAGCAGCGCGGATTGGGTGCGCGGGCTGGCCCGGTTGATCTCATCGGCCATCAGCAATTGGGTAAAGACCGGCCCTTCGATGAACCGGAAGGCCCGGGACCCGTCGGGCAGCACGTCCAGAACCTCGGACCCCAGGATGTCGGCGGGCATCAGGTCGGGGGTGAACTGGATGCGCTGGCTGCCCAGGCCCAGGACGGTCGCCAGCGTATCGACCAGCATGGTCTTGCCCAGGCCTGGCTGGCCCACCAAAAGCGCGTGCCCTCCCGACAGGATCGCGGCCAGAACCTGTTCGACCACCTGATGCTGTCCGACAAAGCGCCGCTCGATGCTGGTGCGCGCATCGGTCAGGTTTTCGGCAAGCCGTTCAACCTGTTCCACCAGAACGTCATCGGAAGCCATGACAATGTTCCCTTGCTGCTCTACATCGGACCATACGAGGATAAGCGAAAGGCGACCACAAGGAATGGCAGATCGCGGTGACAAAGCTGTGAGCGTCGAGGGTCTTGCCGCCGCAGCCAGCAGGGCAGCCAAAAAAGGGCTGCCGCCGGTGCATTTGTGGAACCCGCCCTTTTGCGGGGATCTGGACATGGAAATCCGCGCTGACGGAAGCTGGTTCTACCAGGGCACGCCTATCGGCAGGCCCGCCATGGTGCGGCTGTTTTCGACCATCCTGAAGCGCGAGGAAGGCCGGTTCTTCCTGGTCACCCCGGCTGAGAAGGTCGGCATCCGCGTGGTGGACGCGCCCTTCGTGGCGGTGGACGCAGACATAGAACCCGACGCCGTGACATTCACCACCAATGTCGGCGACCGGGTGACGGCGGGGCCTGACAATCTGGTCATCCTGCGCGGGACCGCTGACGAACCGCGTCCCTATGTCCATGTCCGCGCCGGGCTGGAGGCGTTGATCGACCGCAAGACCTTTTACCGCCTTGCCGCGGCGGCGACCGAAGACGGGGGCCGCATGGGCATCCGTTCGGCCGGCGTATTCTTTCCGCTGGAGCCCTGATGCCCCGCTTTGCTGCCAACCTCACGATGCTGTTCACCGAACTGCCGATGCTGGACCGATTCGCGGCCGCAGCCGAGGCCGGGTTCACCGGGGTCGAGATCCTGTTCCCCTATGACCTCCCGGCCCGCGACCTGTCGCGCGCGGCCATTGCCGCCGGGCTGGATTTCGTGCTGCTGAACACCCCGCCGCCGAACTGGGCGGGCGGACCGCGCGGGTTCGCCGCCGAGCCGGGGCGGGAAGAACGGTTCCGCAGCGACTTCGACCGCGCGCTGCGCTTTGCCGAGGCGCTGCGTGCCCGCCATATCCACGTCATGGCCGGATATGCCCAGGGACCCTCTGCGCGCGACACCTTTATCGCGAACCTGCGCTGGGCTGCCGAACGCGCGTCTCACGCCAGCCTGACGATCGAGCCGCTGAACCCCGCCGACCAGCCGGGCTATTTCCTGGCCGACTTCGATCTGGCGGCGGAACTGATCGCCGAGGTCGGCGCCCCGAACCTGGGGCTGCAGTACGACAGCTATCACGCGCATCTGATCACGGGCGATGCGGTCGCGGTCTGGCACCGGCATAAGGGCATCATCCGCCATATCCAGATCGCCGGCGTGCCGGAACGCCATGAGCCGCTGGAAGGAACGATCGACTATCCGGCGCTCTTCGCGGATCTGGATCAATCGGGCTATCGCGGCTGGGTCAGCGCGGAATACAATCCCGCGGGACTTACGGCGCAGGGACTGGGATGGCTGCCACGCAGGTCGGGATAAAGGGGGAACCGTGATTACACGGTTGCGTTATTTTGCCGACGCCTTGCGGAAGACCCGCTTTCGGGCGCAGTCATCAGCGGAGAAAATCCCCATGAATTCCATCATCTACATCGTCGGCCTTGTAGTCGTGGTCCTGTTCATCCTGTCTTTCCTCGGCCTGAGATAAGCCGCCGGAATGAGTATTGATCCCAATATGACACCGCCGCGTAGGATCATGGACTGGCCTGCGATCCTGTCCGGTGCCGCCATCGCCGCAGGCGCCATGGTCGTCTTTACAGGCTTCACCGCCGCCATCGGTCTCGGGTCCGTCTCCGCCGAACCCGATGAAGGGCTGGGAACCTTTGCCGCCATTCTGGTCGGCCTTTTCGCCTTTCTCAGCACCTTGGCAGCTTATGCCCTGGGCGGCTATGTCGCAGGGCGGATGCGCACCCCCACGACCGGCATCGGAGCCGACGAAACCCGCGCCCGCGACGGCGTGCATGGCCTTACGGTCTGGGCGGTCGGCACCCTGGTCAGCGCCATCCTCACCTTGGGCATCCTGTCGGGCGGCGTCCGCGCCGTCGGATCGGCCGCGGGCACCGTGGTCGAGGCCGGGGGTTCGGCTGTCGGCGGCGCCTTGCAGGGCGCGGGCCAGTTGGCGGGAGGCGTCGTCGGCGGCGTCGGCCAGGTTGCGGGCGGCGTGATCAGCGGCGCTGGACAGGCGGCGGGCGGCGCCCTGCAAGGGGCCGGTCAGGCCGCGGGCGAGGGCACGCTGCAGGACATGCTGCCCGAAGGAATGCAGCAGAATCCGATGGATTACATCACCAATCGTCTGCTGCGCCCGGAAGAAACCGCATCGAACGCCTTTTCGGACGAAGCGATCCGCAACGAGATCGCAGGCATGATGGGCACGGTGCTGCGCACCGGCGAACTGCCCCAGGAGGACCGAGACTATCTGGTCCGCGCGCTGGCTGCTCGTACCCAACTGACCCAGCCCGAGGTGGAGGCCCGCGTCGATGAAGCCGTGACCCAGGTCCAAGACCTGCGCGCCGAGGCCGAACAGCGGCTTGAGGAGGCCCGCGCCCAGGCACAGGAGGCCATCGACACCGCTCAGGCCGAAGCCCAGCGCCTGCAGGACGAAGCCCAGCAGCGGCTGGAAGAGGCCCGGCAGTCCGCCATCGACGCGGCCGAATCCGCCCGCAGCGCCGCCGTCTGGTCAGCCTTCCTGCTGGCCGCATCGACCCTGATCGCAGGCGCGGTGGCCTTTCTTGCCGCCATCCGCGGCGGCCGGGACCGGGATGATGGCCGGGTCTGGTCGGGCCTGCATCGCGGCATCCGCAACGGCTGATCCCCGGGACATCGCCTTGTCTGCCAACCCCGCCGCTGAGAAGCGGCGGGGTTTTTCGTGACCTTTGGTCTTGCCAGCCGTCCATATTCCGTCTGGCCTTTTGACCGGCGATTGTTTAGGGCGGCGCCAAATCACAAGGGTCGCTCATGGATATCCGCAACATCGCCATCATCGCTCACGTTGACCACGGCAAGACGACGCTGGTGGACCAGTTGCTGCGGCAGTCCGGGTCATTCCGCGAGAACCAGGCCGTGGCGGAGCGTGCCATGGACAGCAACGACATCGAACGCGAACGCGGCATCACCATTCTGGCCAAGGCGACAAGCGTGGAATGGAAGGGCACCCGCATCAACATCGTGGACACGCCAGGCCATGCCGATTTCGGCGGCGAGGTCGAGCGGATCCTGTCCATGGTCGATGGCGTCTGCCTGCTGGTCGATGCCGCCGAAGGACCGATGCCGCAGACCAAGTTCGTGACCTCGAAGGCGCTGGCCCTGGGGCTGCGTCCCATCGTGGTGCTGAACAAGGTGGACAAGCCCGCGGCCGAACCCGACAACGCGCTGAACGACGTCTTCGACCTGTTCGCGAACCTGGGTGCCAGCGACGAACAACTGGACTTTCCGCATGTCTATGCCTCGGGGATCGGCGGCTGGGCCGATGCGACGCTGGACGGACCGCGCAAGGACATGTCGGCGCTGTTCGACCTGATCCTGTCGCATGTCCAACCGCCCAGGCAGATCGCGCGCGCGGCCGAGCCGTTCCAGATGCTGGCGACCACGCTGTCCGCCGATCCCTTCCTGGGGCGCCTGCTGACGGGCCGGGTCGAGGCGGGCCGTGCCAAGGCAGGCGACACCGTCAAGGCCCTGTCCCGCGACGGCGAGCGGATCGAGCAGTTCCGCATCAGCAAGGTCCTGGCGTTCCGCGGCCTGAACCAGACCCCCATCGACGAGGCGCAGGCGGGGGACATCGTGACGCTCGCCGGCATGTCCAAGGCCACGGTCGCCGACACGATCTGTGCGCTCGAGGTGGATACTGCCCTGCCCGCCCAGCCCATCGACCCGCCCACCATCAGCGTGACATTCGGCATCAACGACAGCCCTCTGGCGGGCCAGGACGGCAAAAAGGTCCAGTCCCGCGTCATCCGCGAGCGTCTGATGCGCGAGGCCGAGGTCAACGTGGCCATCAAGGTCGAGGACACGCCCGGCGGCGATGCCTTCGTGGTGTCGGGCCGTGGCGAATTGCAGATGGGCGTGCTGATCGAGAACATGCGCCGCGAGGGGTTCGAACTGTCGATCAGCCGCCCCCGCGTGATCTTCCGCGAGGAGGACGGCCAGCGGCTTGAGCCGGTCGAGGAGGTCATCATCGACGTGGACGACGACTATACCGGCGTCGTCATCGAAAAGCTGACGGGCGACCGCAAGGGCGACATGGTGGACATGCGGCCTGCGGGCGTCGGCAAGACGCGGATCGTGGCGCATGTACCATCCCGCGGGCTGATCGGATACCACGGCGAATTCATGACCGATACGCGGGGCAACGGTGTGTTGAACCGCATCTTTCACGGCTGGACCCCCTATAAGGGCGCGATCCAGGGGCGCCGGCAGGGTGTGCTGATCTCGATGGAAAACGGGGTCAGCGTCGCTTATGCGCTGTGGAACCTGGAAGAACGCGGCAAGATGTTCATCGGCGCGCAGGAGCTGCTCTATACCGGCATGATCATCGGCGAGCATTCGCGCGACAACGACCTCGAGGTGAACCCGCTCAAGGGCAAGAAGCTGACCAACGTGCGCGCGTCGGGCACGGACGAGGCTGTGCGCCTGACGCCGCCGGTGCGCATGTCGCTGGAAGAGGCCATCGCCTATGTCAACGACGACGAACTGGTCGAGGTCACGCCCAAGAACATCCGCCTGCGCAAACGCCATCTGGACCCCCACGAACGCAAGCGGCAGGCCCGCGCCGAAGGCTGAGGACGCGCCCGCCCGACCTGTCGAATTGGCGAGGTTCGCAAGCCATTCTTGCCGTGTTAACCTTGTTTTTCCGAAGACGATCGGAAAGGTCGTGCTGAGGATCACTTATGATGGTATTGGGAACCGGGCATTCACCAGCCGGTTGATTTCCAGAAGGACGTGACGATGGCCCGGCCCGTTGCCGGGCCCTGCCCTGATCGGAACGCGACATGAGCAGACACGAGGACATGAGAGGAATGGGGCTGCACGGCAGGGCCATTGCCACCACGATCGAGATGATGGCCGATCTTCGGCGCACCGATCCCGATCTTGCCAACATTGCCCGGCGCATGGGAATATGCCCCGACGAGTTGCGGCTGATCTTCCCGCAGCATCAGGACCTTTTGGTCGCTGTGGCCGAACAGGCCCTGATCCGTCTGATGGATTCCTGTACCAAGGCCGTGGTTCAGGTCGATCCTGACGATGCGGTGGGCCAGTTCCTGGCTTTGGGCAAGGCCTATGTCCGCTGGGCGGCGGACCACCGGATGCAGTTCCGGTTGATCAGCGGCCATCCGACGCTGAATGCCCGGCAGGACCCCAGGCTGCGCCGTTATCTGGATGCCATCATCGACCTGATGACCCGGATGCTGGAACGGGCGCGTGCTGCGGGGCGGCTGCGCGAGGACGAGGACATCCGCATGATCGTTCTGTCGTCGCAAACCTTTGCCTACGGGCTTGCGCATATGGTGGTGGACGGCCAGATGAAGGAATGGTCCGTCTCGGGCGATCCGGTCGAAACTGCCGAGCTGGCCATGGTCGATTTCGTCAAGCGTTTTGCGCGAACAGCCGCCCGGCGGTCGGCGGTCGCAGGGGGATGACGGCCCGGCGGTGACGTGGCATCTATTCTATCGCTCATTTCAGCATCTTCCTGATCCGTTCAGTTAGGCCGGTCCCGCGTGCTGCCGGGCACAGATCCGTCGCGCGCGCCCGCCTTGCGAAAGGAGGGCCGGGCAGCGCACTGCCGTCCTCCGGGCTGCGGCGGATCTGGGGTTCCGCCGCAGCCACCCTTATTCCCGTGCCGGATTTCCGCTTTCGATCCTGTCGGGCATCGGCTATCGAATGCCCGACCGACGCAACGAAAGACGACTGCCGTGACCGACCATATCATCCGCGACATCGCCCTGGCCGATTACGGCCGCAAGGAACTGGACATTGCCGAAACCGAAATGCCCGGTCTGATGGCGCTGCGCGCGGAATATGGTCCGGCCAAGCCGCTTGCAGGCGCGCGCATCGCAGGCAGCCTGCACATGACGATCCAGACGGGGGTGCTGATCGAGACGCTGGTCGAACTGGGCGCCAAGGTCCGCTGGGCGTCCTGCAACATCTACTCGACCCAGGACCATGCGGCGGCGGCCATTGCGGCGTCCGGCGTGCCGGTCTTTGCCGTCAAGGGTGAGACGCTGGCCGAATACTGGGCCTATACGGACCGTATTTTCCAGTTCCCCGACGGGACGGCGAACATGATCCTGGACGACGGCGGCGACGCCACGATGTATGTCCTGCTGGGCGCACGGGTCGAGGCGGGCGAGACCGGCCTGATCGAAACCCCCACCAGCGAGGAGGAAGAGGCCCTGTTCGCCCAGATCCGCAAGCGGATCGCGGAAACGCCGGGCTGGTTTGCCAAGCAACGCGACGCCATCAGGGGCGTGTCCGAGGAAACCACGACCGGCGTTCACCGCCTGTACGACCTCCATAAACGCGGCCTGCTGCCCTTTCCGGCGATCAACGTCAACGACAGCGTCACCAAGTCGAAATTCGACAACAAGTACGGCTGCAGGGAATCACTTGTGGACGGCATCCGCCGCGCCACCGACGTGATGATGGCAGGCAAGGTCGCGGTTGTCTGCGGTTATGGCGACGTGGGCAAGGGATCGGCCGCCAGCCTGCACGGGGCAGGTGCGCGGGTGAAGGTCACGGAGGTCGATCCGATCTGCGCGCTGCAAGCCGCCATGGACGGATTCGAGGTCGTCCTGCTGGAGGACGTGGCGGCCACGGCCGACATCTTTGTCACCACCACCGGCAACCGCGACGTAATCCGGCTGGAACACATGCGGATGATGAAGGACATGGCCATCGTCGGCAATATCGGCCATTTCGACAACGAAATTCAGGTGGCCAGCCTGCGCAACCACAAGTGGACGAACATCAAGGACCAGGTCGACATGATCGAGATGCCTTCGGGCAACCGCATCATCCTGCTGTCCCAAGGCCGCCTGCTGAACCTGGGCAACGCCACCGGCCATCCGTCCTTTGTCATGTCCGCCAGCTTCACCAACCAGGTGCTGGCGCAGATCGAGCTGTGGACCAGGGGCGACGACTACGCGCCGGGGGTCTATATCCTGCCCAAGGCCCTGGACGAAAAGGTCGCGCGGCTGCATCTGGACAAGGTGGGCGCCAAGCTGACGCAGCTTTTGCCCGAACAGGCCGACTATATCGGCGTCTCGCCCGAAGGCCCCTTCAAATCCGATCATTACCGGTACTGAGCCATGGAATATTCGCTGTTCACCTCGGAATCCGTGTCCGAGGGCCATCCCGACAAGATTGCCGACCAGATCAGCGATGCGATCCTGGATGCGATCCTGGCCGAAGATCCGCGTGCGCGTGTCGCCTGCGAGACGATGGTCAAGACCGGGGTCGCCATCATCTCGGGCGAGATCTCGACCAATGCCTGGGTCGATCTGGAATCGATCGTACGCGGCGTGATCAACGACATCGGCTATACGTCGTCGGACGTGGGATTTGACGGATCGACCTGTTCGGTCATCAACATCATCGGCAAGCAGTCGCCCGAGATCAACCAGGGCGTGGACCGCGTCAATCTGGAAGACCAGGGCGCGGGCGACCAGGGGTTGATGTTCGGCTATGCGTCCGACGAAACCGACGTGCTGATGCCCGCGCCCATCACCTATGCGCACCGCCTGGTGGAACGGCAGGCCAAGGTCCGCCGCGACGGAACGCTGAAATGGCTGCGCCCCGATGCGAAATCGCAAGTGACGCTGCGATATGGTGATGACGGCCGTCCGCAGGCCATCGACGCCGTGGTTCTGTCCACCCAGCACAATCCTGAAATCACCCTGTCCGACCTGCGCGAGGCGGTGATCGAGGAAATCATCAAGCCGGTCCTGCCTGCCAACTGGCTGTCGGACCGAACCAAGTATTTCATCAACCCGACCGGCAAGTTCGTGATCGGCGGACCTGTCGGCGACTGCGGGCTGACGGGGCGCAAGATCATTGTGGACAGCTATGGCGGCATGGCCCGCCATGGCGGGGGGGCGTTTTCGGGCAAGGATCCGTCCAAGGTGGACCGCTCGGCCGCCTATGCGGGCCGTTGGGTTGCCAAGAACATCGTCGCTGCCGGGCTTGCCAGCCGCTGCGAGATCCAGGTGAGCTATGCCATCGGCGAGGCGCAGCCCACCTCGATCAGCCTCAATACCTTCGGCACCGAAACGGTGGCCCATGACCGGATCGTCGCGGCGGTGCGCGAGGTGTTCGACCTGCGGCCTTTTGCCATCATCCGCGATTTGGACCTGCTGCACCCGATCTATCGGCCAACCGCGACCTATGGGCACTTCGGGCGCCAGCCCTATCAGTTGAACCGCGGCACGGCCTTCAGTTGGGAACGGACGGACCGGGCCGAGGCGCTGAAAAGCGCACTGAGCTAGGCCGGAACAGGCCGGGCGCGCGGCCTCATCGCCGGACCTGGGCCGAGGGCGTTCGGCGCCGCAGGGACGCACGGCCCAACAAACCCGTCAACACCAGAACCGCGCTGGCGGGCACGGGTATCGGCGCAGGATCGGTTTGGGTGATCTCGAACTCGACGAACCGGCCCTGCTTTGTGCCGTTCCCGTTCAGCGACGCGATTGCGGTGCCCGTGTCGATAGCGCTGAAAAGGTCGCTCCAGGTCGACAGGGCCGGGCTGAAGGTAAAACATAGGCGGTCTTCAGAAATCAGCGATTGCCGTAGAGCACCTTGGCCCGCGCCTCGAACGCGCGGACGATCCGCATCATTGCCTCGTGGAATACGACCCCGATCAGCTTTTGCAGGATCATGTTCTTGAATTCGAAATCGACGAAGAACTCGACCCGGCAGCCGCCTTCGGGGCGGTCGGTGAAGGTCCAGCCGCTGCGCATATGACGAAAGGGGCCGTCCAGATATTCGGTGTCGATCCGCAGCGCCCCCGTTTCGGGATCGGCGGGCCACAGTACCACCCGGCTGCCGAAGCGTTCGCGGAACACCTTGAAGCTGACGACCAAATCGGCGGCGATCTCCTCGGTTCCGTCGGGGCGGGTTTCGCGCGACCGGATGCGGGCCGCGCTGTTCCACGGCAGGAATTGCGGATAGCTTTCGATATCGGCCACCAGATCGAACATCTGCCGGGCGGTATAGGGAAGGTCGCGGGTATCCTGGTGATGGGGCACGGAAATCTCGTGGGTTGGATCTGTCAGGCAACCCGGTTCATGATCGAGTCGGTCCGATCTAGCAAAAGGCAGCGTCGATGAACAACCTGATCTGGCTGCTTCGCGCCTCGCGATGGGCACGAAACCCGCCCGGCGCGCGCAAGGTCAGGCTGGTTCTTCTGATCATGGCGGCAGGTCTGTCCATCGCCGTGCTGGAATGGCTGAACCTGTGGCCCGGCTGGGCGCGGCTGGAGAATGCGCGCCCGCCCAAGCCGCCTTACTGACGACGGCGAACCCTGACAGGGCGGGGCTGAGGGCGGGGCCTGGCCGCCGCCAAGGCCGCGGCGCCCAGAATCAGACCGGACAAAATCAACAGCATCGTTCTTCCTTTCGCTGGGGGGCGCCTAGAGACCGGACGCCCGGAAGGTGTCGCACTGGGCCATGTCGCCCGAATCAAAGCCGCGCATCAGCCATTCCCGCCGCTGTTCGGCACTGCCATGGGTAAAGCTGTCAGGGACCGGGGTCCGCCCGGCATTCGCCTGGATCACGTCGTCGCCCACGGCCTCGGCCGCGCGCATGGCTTCTTCCAGATCGCCCTCTTCCAGCACGCCAAAACGCTCCTGTGCCTGACGCGCCCAAATCCCCGCATAGCAGTCGGCCTGCAATTCGGTCAGCACGGAAAGCTGGTTGGATTGCTGCTGGTCCATCTGGCCGCGCAGGCGGTTCACCTCTCCCAGTGTGCCGGTCAGGTTCTGGATATGGTGTCCGACCTCGTGTGCGATCACGTAGGCATAGGCAAAATCGCCGCCGGCCCCCATGCGGCTGGCCATCATGTCAAAGAAATCGGTGTCCAGATACACCCGCTGGTCGCCGGGGCAATAGAACGGACCCATGGCCGAGGATGCGCCGCCACAGGCCGACTGCACCGCGCCCCGGAACAGCACAAGGCGCGGTTCGGCATAGGTGATGCCTGCCTGCTGGGGCAGTACCGGCGCCCAGACCTCCTCGGTATCGGCCAGCACGACCGATACGAATTCGCGCCATTCTTCGTCTTCGGCCGTCATGGGCTGGGACTGGCCCGGCTGGCCCTGATCCAGTTCCCGCACGATGGGGCTGACGTCGATGCCGAAGAAATAGCCGATGGCCAGCACGGCCAGGGTGCCGACGATGCCAAGCCCCCCTGCCCCGGCGGCGCCCATGCCGCGGCGATCCTCGATGTTGCTGCTGCCGCGTCGTCCCCGCCATTGCATGTGCATGACCTCCGTAAAAACCCAAGCCGGGCCTTGGACGAGAACACGCTATACCCACACAGGTTCCCGCGACCGAGCGGCCGCGCAGGTTCACGGCACCGCGACCTGTGCGCGACGGGCTTGACGCAGGCGCCCTGCGGGGGGATGCACGGCCAACCGAACACAAGGGGGACATCATGGACGGACGGACGCTGGCCCTGTTTGCGGGGGCCGGATCGGCGGGACTGCTGATCGCGGCGCTTGGCTTTCAGGCGGTGGGATATGCCCCGTGCGAACTGTGCATCCTGCAACGCTGGCCGCATGTGGCAGCGGTGGCCATCGCCGGACTGATCTGGCTGACGGGCCGCACGCGGGTGCTGGCTGTCCTGGGCATGATCGCCGCAGGCGTTGCCATGGGACTGGCGATTTATCATACCGGGGTGGAAATGAAGCTGTGGGCCGGCCCTTCGCAGTGTTCGGGAACGATCGGTAGCCTTGCAACCATGTCCCCCGCCGAACTGATGGAGCGGCTGCAATCCGCCCCCGTGGTGCGCTGCGACGAGGTGGCGTGGCGTTTTCTCGGCCTGTCGATGGCGGGTTGGAATGCAGTCCTTTCGGCAGGGCTGGCAATGGTCTGGGGCATCGCCGCGCGGCGGGGGTAGAAGGGGGTTTTCCCCGGCAAATCCAGGCCCCGAACATTGCCCCCACAGGACATGTCGCCTATATATAACCCAACACGATGTTGAGGAAATTCCGTGGCCGACACCTCTGACGACGACCTGCCCGACACCCCCGATACGGATAACGAAAGCGCCGCCGTGACGCGCCAGGTGATGCACCACGAAGGCCCTGTCATCGACATCAGCGCCGAGATGCGGACGTCCTATCTGGATTACGCGATGTCGGTGATCGTCAGCCGGGCGATCCCGGATCTGCGCGACGGGTTGAAGCCGGTGCACCGGCGCATCCTTTACGCGATGGACGAATCCGGCAACACGCCCGACAAGGCCTATCGCAAGTCCGCGCGCCCGGTGGGCGACGTGATGGGCAAGTATCACCCGCACGGCGATGCGGCGATCTATGACGCCCTGGTGCGGATGGCGCAGGATTTTTCCATGTCCCTGCCGCTTCTGGACGGCCAGGGCAATTTCGGGTCCATGGACGGCGATCCCCCCGCCGCCATGCGCTATACCGAAGTTCGCATGGACCGGCCCGCGAATTACCTGCTGATGGACATCGACAAGGATACCGTCGATTTCCAGGACAACTATGACGGCAAGGACCGCGAGCCGACGGTCCTGCCCGCGCGTTTTCCCAACATGCTGGTCAACGGAGCAGGCGGCATTGCCGTCGGCATGGCGACCAACATTCCACCGCACAACCTGGGCGAGATCGTGGACGCCACCCTGGCCCTGATCGAAAATCCCGACCTGCCGACCGAGCGCCTGCTGGAGATGGTGCCGGGCCCCGACTTTCCGACCGGCGGCCTGATCCTGGGCCGGTCGGGCGCGCGCAAGGCCTATCTGGAAGGCCGTGGCAGCGTCATCATCCGCGCCAAGACGCATATCGAAGAACCGCGCAAGGACCGTTTCGCCATTGTCGTGGACGAAATCCCCTATCAGGTGAACAAGGCCAGCCTGATCGAACGGATTGCCGAACTTGCCAAGGAAAAACGGGTCGAGGGGATCGCCTCGGTCCAGGACGAATCCGATCGGCAGGGCGTCCGGGTCGTGGTCGAACTGAAGCGCGACGCGACGCCCGACGTGGTGCTGAACCAGTTGTTCCGCTTTACGTCGCTGCAGACCAGCTTTGGCTGCAACATGCTGGCGCTGAACGGCGGGCGGCCCGAGCAACTGACGCTGCGCGATTTCCTGACCTGCTTCATCAGCTTCCGCGAGGAAATCGTCGCCAGGCGTACCGCCTATGAATTGCGCCGTGCCCGCGAACGCAGCCATGTGCTGTGCGGCCTGGCCGTGGCGGTCAGCAACGTTGATGAGGTGGTGGCCACGATCCGGTCGTCGGCCGACGCCGCCGAGGCGCGCGAACGGCTGATGGAACGCCGCTGGCCCGCGCACGAGATCCTGGAATACCTGCGCCTGATCGACGATCCGCTGCATCCGGTCAACGACGACGGCACCTACAACCTGTCCGAAACCCAGGCCCGCGCCATCCTGGAATTGCGCCTGCAACGCCTGACTCAGTTGGGTGTGCAGGAGGTGACGGAAGAACTGAAATCCCTGGCCGATGCCATCCGCGATTACCTGGCGATCCTGGGATCGCGCGACCGGATCATGGGCATCATCAGCAATGAGTTGCGCGAAGTGCGCGACCTGTTCGCCGTGCCCCGCCGCACCGCCATCACCGAATGGTCCGGCGACATGGAGGACGAGGATCTGATCGAGCGCGAGGACATGGTCGTCACCATCACCTCGGGCGGGTATATCAAGCGCACGGCCCTGGCCGAATTCCGCAGCCAGCGGCGCGGCGGCAAGGGCCTGTCGGGGATGGCGACCAAGGAAGACGATGTCGTCACCACCCTGTTCGTCGCCAACACCCATACGGAACTGCTGTTCTTCACGACCGATGGCATGGTCTATCGCCTCAAGACCTGGCGGCTGCCGCTGGGCGGACGGACGGCCAAGGGCAAGGCCATCGTCAATATCCTGCCGATCGAACCCGGTGTATCCATCGCGGCCCTGATGCCCGTCGATGCGCCCGAAGCGGAATGGGATGGCTATCAGGTCGTTTTTGCGACCTCTGACGGGGACGTGCGGCGCAATGCGCTGTCGGATTTCGCCAATGTCCGAGCCAACGGCAAGATTGCCATGAAGCTGCCCGAGGGGGTGCAACTGGTCGGCGTGCGCATGGCGACCGAAGGGGATGACGTAATGCTGGTCACCGCCTTGGGCCGGGCGATCCGGTTCCCCACCACCGATGTCCGGGTGTTCAAGGGCCGCGATTCGACCGGCGTGCGCGGCATCCGGCTGGCCAAGAGCGACTATGTGGTCAGCATGTCCGTGATCCGTCATTTCGAGGCCGATCCCGCCGAGCGCGCTGCCTATCTGAAGATGCGCCGCGCGGTCGCCGGCGCCCTGGACGACGGGGCCGAGGCCGACGAGGACGAGGAGACCGTGGCCGAGGGCAGCATCACCCAGGAACGCTATGTCCAGATGTCGGCGGCCGAGGATCTGATCCTGACCATTACCGCAAAGGGCGCGGGCAAGATCAGTTCCAGCCACGACTATCCGGTGCGCGGACGCGGCGGCCAAGGAGTGATGGCGATGGACAAGGCCATGCGGGGCGGCGGCCTGGTGGCCAGTTTCCCGGTGGATCTGGACGACCAGATCATGCTGGCGACCTCGACCGGGCAGTCGATCCGGGTTCCGGTCGAGGGCATCAGCTTCCGCTCGCGCAGCGCAGGTGGGGTCCGCGTCTTCAGCACCGCACCGGACGAGGAGGTCGTGTCGGTCGCCCGCATTGCCGAACAGGCCGAACCCGAGGGCGCAGCCGACAATTGACAACGGCGGGCTCGGGCATCCATTCGGGCCCTTTCGCGACCACGAGGAACCAGCGTGACTCCATCCAGCGAAGACGTGCTGCGCCAAAGGCTGCAAACCGGGTTCCTGGGCATCATCGCCTTTTCGCTGATCCTGTTCCTGCTGTTCCAGGCGCGCTTCGTCTTGATCTGCCTGGCCATCGCGATCATCCTGTTTTCCCTGACATCGGACGCGATCAACGCGATTTCCATCCGGCTGCGGGTGCCGAACTGGCTGGCGACGACATTGGCCCTGATCGGCATCACGCTGGGCCTGATCTGGCTGTCCACCACCATCATGTCCCAGATCAACGAGGTGGTAGGCCGCGCCATCGCCTATACCGAAAGCGTCCAGATCGCCCTGACCGGGCTGATCGAGCGGTTCGGGCCCGAAGCGCAGACCCGCCTGCTGGCCGCGCTGACCGAATTCAACATCACTGGCTGGCTGCAGTCGCTGGCGGGACAGGCATCGGGACTGCTGTCGGGCAGCCTGCTGGTAATCCTGTTCGTAGGCTTCATGTTCGCCGAGCGGGCCTGGCTGCCGGTCAAGGTCGAGCGGCTGACGGGCGATCCGGCGCAGGCGGCACGGTTGCGGCTGATCGGCGCCTCGATCATGCGGCGGGTGAACCGTTATCTGGTGGTCAAGACATTCGTCAGTGCCCTGACCGCCCTGGCCGTCTGGGCGATCTTTCTGCTGGGCAGGCTGGAACTGGCCGGTGCGGTGGCTTGGCTGACCTTTGTTCTGAACTTCATTCCCAATGTCGGGTCGGTCATCGCCTGGGCCATTACGGTGGCCCTGGCATTTGTTCTGACCGGCGATCCGACGACCACCATCGTCGTCGGCATTGCCTGCATGGCGGTGCATTTCGTGATCGGCAACATTCTCGATCCCATGCTGACCGGCCAGACGCTGCAACTGTCCAGTTTCGGGATCATCCTGTCCTTGGCCTTCTGGGGGGCGATCTGGGGCATTGCCGGGGCTTTTCTGGCAGTGCCGATCATGGTTGCCGTGATGATCGTCTGCTGGCATGTGCCATGGTTGCGGCCCGTGGCGATCCTGCTGTCGCGCGAAGGGCTGGCGGATATCGACACCGCCCCTGCCCGCTGACCGGGATCAGCCTCGCTTTCCGTCACGGATCTCGTTTCCGTCAGGAATCTCGGGCAGCGGCAGAGGAATCTGCGGGTCCGTGGGGGATGTCCGGTCCGGCTCGTCGCCCCCCAGACGCCAGGTGTCGCGCGTGGTGAAGGGCATCCCGATGCCTTCGGCCAGAAATCGCTCGACGATCTGGTGATACACCTCGGACGTGACCCCAAGGCCCGATCCGATGTCCGAGATGACTGCCCGGATCTCGAAATTCAGGCTGTCCACGGTGACGCCCCGGAACAGGACCAGCGGCGCGGGGTCGATGGTGACAAGCGGCTGGTCCTCGATGATCTCGGTCAGGATGCGGGCGACCTTGCGGGTGTCGGAACCATAGCTGACGCCGATCGGGATGATGATCCGGCCCGTCCTGCTTTGCCGGGTCCAGTTCGTCACCGGCTGGCTGATCAGGTCGCTGTTCGGAACGATCACCTGCTGCTTGTCGAAGGTTTCGACCTGCGTCGAGCGGACCGAGATGCGCTTGACGATGCCCTGCTGGCCGCCCGCGCTGATCCAGTCGCCCACGCTGACCGGTCGTTCGATCAGCAGGATGATTCCCGAAACAAAGTTCGACACGATGTTCTGCAACCCAAAGCCGATACCGACCGACAGGGCGCCCGCGACGATGGCCAGCGACGACAGGTCGATGCCTGCCGAGGTGATCGCCAGCATCGCGGCCAGAAAGATGCCGACATAGCCCAGGCCCGACACAACCGCATTCTGCGCGCCCGCATCCAGCCTGGTCTTGGGCAGCACGGAATTGCGCATTGCCCCCTGCACGGCGCGTGTCAGCGAATAACCGACGGCAAAGACCACCAGAAAGGTCAGCACCGCGCCCGGTGACAATCGTATCCCGCCCAGGGTGGTCCCTTGGCGGAAGCGGTTCCAGTATTCGGCAAGCTCGGTAAGCGAGGCCCCCCAGATCAGCAGGAACACCGGGATCGACAGCAATACCAGGGCAAAGCCGATCAACAGCGGCGCAAGCCCGTCCCGCGCGCCTTCCTGGCCACGCTTGAGCATGTTGAACACATCGGCGATGAAATCCTGCAACAGGATCAGCACGCCCAGCATCGCCAGCGTGTTGATCCAAGGCCAGATCGCCAGATTGCCGATGTTGACATAGCCGATGGCCGCAGCCGCCACCGCCACGATGCTGATGATGCGCGTTGCCATTCCGGCCAGGGACAGCACGCGATGGCGATAGCCCCCTGCCCGGTCGCCCTCGGCCTTCAGCTTGCGCAGGATCGAGCCCAGCCTGAACAGCAGGACCGCCGCGACGACGATCAGCACGAAATGCCAGACCACCGCCGCGCCTTCGGCGAAATCCATCGGGACGCGCTGCAAGTGCTGATTGCGTTCGACCAGTCCGGACAGGGGCAGGAAGGCAGCCGAGGCGACATGATGGACCGCAAAGACAATGCCCAGCGTGGCGGTCAGCCAGCGCGCCTTGGTGCGATCCTGGGGGGACATGTTCAGCGTGTCGTAAGCGATCGCCCTGGTTGGAAACAATTGCCTGACCAGCCAGGCGCTTCCGAACAGGATCACGCCCGCGACCGGCAGCGCGAACAGGAAGGGCCGCGTCCAGGGACCGAACACATTGGTGGCCATAAGGGCGCTGATCAGCAGATAGATGCCGATCATCGGCAGCACGATCTGCGCCAGCGAAACGATAAAGGCGACGACGGCCCGCGAATAGTCATGCGCCCGTGCCGACAGGCGCGAGGGAAGGTGATCCACCCAATGCCGACCCAAGGTCAGCAGCAGCAGCGCCGTGACCAGATAGCCCAGGACTTCGGGCAGGCGCGGCCGCAACTGGGTCCAGTTCGCCTGCTGCGCAATGCGCGACCGGGTGTTTTCCACGATCCCGTCGAAAAGCCGCTTGGACTCGGACGCCGCAAGGGCCCAGTTCTGCGGCAGCAGAGGAGATGTCGACAGCCGTGCCAGTTCATTGACCTGACGTTCGGTCAGTTCCTGATCGATGCTGCGGATCAGCGCGTCAGCCCGTTCGAATGCGGCGGTCGCGGTGGCGCGCGGGGCCTGCAATTCGCTCAGTTCCTCCTGGAGATCAGAGCGGCGCGCGGCGATGTCGTCCGGTTCGGTGGCGCCTTCCTCGGGGGCGGGGCCCAGGGCATCAAGCTGAGACTGGACGGCGGCGATCTGGTCGGCGTTGACGTTCCGGCCTTCCTCGAACCGGCGCCGCCAGTCCACGAGATTGCCCCTGATCTGATTCAGTTGCGCCGCCGTGGTGTCATCATTGGCGATCAACCGCTCGCTTTGCGCGGCCATCCGGTCCCATGCATCGTAATCGGGGCCGCCCGCTTGCTGGGCCAGTGCGGACGACATGGCCAGGACGATGACCGCCAAGACAACGGCCAGGAACGCGCGGATCATGGCTCTCAGCCTTCGTAGACTTCGGGAATGGCCGGTGCGTCCCGCGTCAGCCAGCCCGGCACGGGCAGCCCCTTGGCGCGCAGGAAGTCCGGGTTGAACAGCTTGGTCTGATACCGGTTGCCGTAATCGCACAGGATCGTGACGATGGTATGGCCCGGCCCCATGTCGCGCGCCATGCGGATGGCGCCCGCGACGTTGATCCCGGACGACCCGCCCAGGCAGAGCCCCTCGTGTTCCATCAGGTCGAAGACCACTGGCAGGGCCTCGGCGTCCGGGATGCGATAGCTGAAATCGGGGGTAAAGCCTTCCAGGTTGGCGGTGATGCGCCCCTGTCCGATTCCTTCGGTGATCGAGCTTCCGGGCGAGTCGAATTCCCCGGTGGTATAGAATGAATGCAGCGCCGCGCCCTCGGGATCGGCCAGACCCATCTTCACGCCCTTGGCTTGCAGGGCCATGGCAACACCCGCCAACGTGCCGCCCGATCCGACTGCGCAGATGAAGCCATCGACCTTGCCGCCGGTCTGCTCCCAGATCTCGGGGCCGGTGGTTTCCAGATGCGCCTGTCGGTTGGCGATGTTGTCGAACTGGTTGGCCCAGATCGCACCATTGGGTTCGGTGCGCGCCAGGGCCTCGGCCAGCCGCCCTGAATAGCGGACATAGTTGTTGGGATTCTTGTACGGGGCCGCAGGAACCTCGACCAGCGTGGCGCCGGCAAGGCGGAGCATGTCCTTTTTTTCCTGGCTCTGGGTTTCGGGGATCACGATTACCGAACGAAATCCCATCGATGCGCCCACAAGCGCCAGCCCGATACCGGTGTTGCCGGCGGTGCCTTCGACGATGGTGCCGCCAGGACGCAGGTCGCCCCGGGCCACGGCGTCGCGGATGATATACAGCGCGGCGCGGTCCTTGACCGATTGACCCGGGTTCAGGAACTCGGCCTTGCCCAGGATCTCGCAGCCGGTCGCCTCGCTTGCCTTTCGCAGGCGGATCAGGGGGGTATTGCCGATCATGTCGGCCAGGTCAGAGCAGATGCGCATGGTCAGGCAACCTTCCGGTCTTGGATCAGTTCCGCGATACCTACACAACGGGTCTGCCACGGCACAACCCCGCCCAAGGGTCAGGGGTTGTCCAACTGCGCCCTCAGCGTGCCGATGCGCAGTTCCAGCCACAGGGCCAGGGTGGCCAGCGGGCCGTTGGAGAGCTGGCCTTCCAAAGCCATCCGGGTCAGGTCGGCCCGGTCGATCACATGGCCGCGAATGTCCTCGGCCTCGCTTTCCAGGCCATGGATTCCCGCAATGCCGTCGGGCAGATCGGCGACCCCTGCAAACAGGTACAGGTATTCGCCAAAGGCGCCGGGACTGGGATAGCAGTTGATGGCGGGAAACAGCCGGGTCAGGGTCAGACCGGCCTCCTCCTGCGCTTCGCGCCGGGCGGCCTGTTCTACCGTTTCGCCCGCGTCAACCCGACCGGCGACCGTCTCCAGCAGCCATGGCTGGGGATCGCCCCGCAGGAACGGCGGCATGCGGAACTGTTCGATCAGCAGAACCCGGTCGCGCCGAGGGTCCCATGGCAGCACGACCACCGCATCGCCCGACACGAAGGTTTCCCGGCGCATCACGGGCGACATGCCCCCCGCATGGGTGCGATGACGCAGATGCGATACCTGCACCGCGAAATATCCGGCGAAAGGCTCCTCGGCTGCCTCGACCCGCACAGCGTCCGGCCCGCGCAGGGCGACCAGACCGCCGCCCGACGGCGGGCTGCTCCTTCCCCTGAGAACCGATGCCGCCCAGACGCCGATCATCGGCAGCCGCGCGGCAAGGCGATCGGGCGACAGCATGGCCGGCGCCGCAAGGATCTGCCGGGCGATCTCGGCAGCCAGATCAGGAGACGGCGACCCCTCCGCGCCGCCCGATCCCAGCCCCAGGATCAGGTCCGATCCAAAGGGCTGCGGTGTCAGACCCATGACGCGGGCATAGCGGTCCAGTGCCTTGTTGGGAACGACGCGGCGGGCAGCGATGATCCCCTGCCCCATCGTCAAGCGGGGCCAGCCATCGCGGTCGATGCCGGCCCTGGCGCCCCCGGCAAGGCGGCCCGCCAAGGCGACCGCATCCCCGGTCAGACCCAAAGCGTCCAGCATCGAATCTTCGGCCAGAACGCCGACCAGCAGCCAGGTGCCGTTCACAACGGACGCGCCCTGATTTCGATGGCCGCGGCCACCCCCATGTCGCGGGACACCTGCAGGAACGCCGTATCGAAACCCGCCAGCATCAGCCGCGCGATGGCCCGTCCGCCCGGCGATCCGGCAAAGGCAATGGCCGTTTCAAGCTGCGCATCCGTCAGGGGCGCATAGGCCAGGAACAGATACGCTCCGATCCAGTCCTGCGCATCGGCCCGCAACTGCGGTTCGCGCGCCCAGGCATCGGTCAGGATTTCCTCTTGCGTCATCGGCATGGGCAGCCCCCCGGCGCCTTGAAAAGCCTGCGCGAACGCAATCGCGGCGTTCAATCCGCTGGCCACGTTCGGTTCGACCAGATCGGCAGTGTCGATCAGTCGCGCGATCAGTTCGGCCCTGTGGGTGCCGTCCTGCTGTGCCCTGGCAAAGGCAGCCCGCGCCGCATCCTCGACCGCTTCGTTCAGCATCGCGCGGCGGGCGACGATTTCCAGCTCCAGCAGCCGCTGCCCCAGATCGCCGCGATAGAAATCAAGTCCCGCCTGGAGGTCACGCAGGTCTGTCCCGGCAAGCGCAGCCGTCATTCCCGCGACAAACAGAACCCTGAGACGCGCCGGATCATGAATCGCCGCCACGATCTCTGCCCACCGGTCCGTTTCCCCGCCTGGAAACAGGGTTTCACCCATAAGGGCGCCTTCGGCCACGGCCTCGTCCCGGATAAGCGGCGCCAGATCATCCAGCCGCATGGTATCCCAGACCAGTCGCGCAACCTGCGGAAACGGCATCCGGGGTTGCGCGGCCACGGGTCCGCACAGACCAATCATCAGGCAAAGGCAGAGCAGGCGCAGCATCGGGCATCCATCCTAGTCGTCACGCCGGCCTTTTTTCGCCAAAACCACTTGCGCTTCAAGCCCCGCCCCTCTAAATCCCCGCCTCACCACCCAAGCGCGGAGAGGTGCCGGAGTGGTCGAACGGGGCGGTCTCGAAAACCGTTGAGCCTGCAAGGGTTCCGTGGGTTCGAATCCCACCCTCTCCGCCACACTCAGATACTGAATCCGTCCATCGGCCCTGATTGGACCATTTTTTCTTTTTTTTCCAACGGGCGTTGGCAGGGCTATCTGCCCTTCGGAGACTGGGCGCTTGACGCAGAATGGGTCTCCGAATAGCCCGCCTCTCTCGTCGAGGGCCCGTTGATGGTCACGGGACGGCGAGAAACATCCTTGTAATTCCATTGGGTTGCCGTGTTCACGGATTCGGCCCGTTCGCGAAAAAATCCGGTGACAGAGACCGACACGAAGGCGCAGGGCAGTCAGAAGGGCGGCTTCGTGGCGGCCGACCCCCACGTCAGGCGGCAGCGTTCGAAGCGAACCAAGACCCTGCGGAAAGTCTCTGATGACAAACAGACTTCGTGCCCATAGCCTGGCGCAATGTCGAACAGGGCGTGGACGGATGAAGAGAACGACCTGATCGTCGCGGATTACGGTAACGAACTGCATATTCGCCCCAACGGGCAGGCTGGGCCATTTGAAGTACCGTGTCGGCCACGACCGAAACACCCATCACTGGTTCGGGTCTGATCGACCTGTCGGCCTGCATGACCCCCTGCTTCAGGCTCGCGGTCCACTTAGTGAGGGCGTTTCCGATATCGATTTGTCCGCAAGCAATGTTGAAAGGTCGCCCGTCCAGTGAGATTGTCCGGGTGATACCGGTGACTGCGTGTTTAGAAGCGGTATAGGCGATCGATCCGGGCCGTGGAGCATAGACCGATATCGAGCCGTTGTTGATAATCCGACCGGCCTGCGGGGCGCGGAGTTCTCATCCGCGCGAAGGCAGCGCGGGCAAAGTTGAATACGCCGATAACATTGACGTTTATGACCGCGCGAAATTCGTCAGGGTTGATTTCGTCCAGCGTCGCCGAGGAGAGGCCCCGCCAGCATTATTAAAAAAGCGCGTTGATCCGTCCCCAAGCTGCGACTGCGCGGTCGAAGGCTAGATCAACCGCTGCGGCATCTGTCCCGTCACAGGACAGGACCAGTACTGCTGCCGCACCTGCCGCGCGCGCTGCCAACTTGTCCTGTCAGCGGCCAAGAAGCCCTCCGCGCCAGCCTGCGTTCAGGAAGCGACGGGCGGTGGCACGACCAATACCACTGTCCGCGCCGGTAATGATGATAGACTTGGAGTGTTCACGGGATGCTCCTTTACAGGGAAAGTCAGCGTGGCAGATGGATCCGGCGCTGCCTAGGCGGGAGGCCGCGAAAGCGCCTGAAGCTGAGGGTGTTCTGGCAAGGGCAAATGCCGGTGCGCACTTGCTCTTGTTATTGGCGCATAGCATCAATGGAAGGAACAGTTCTGCAGGAACGGAGCGGACAGACATGAATCTCTCACGACTGGCCGCCGAACGTGCGGCCGCAGGACGCCCTGTCCGCGTGGCGCTTATCGGAGCCGGGAAGTTTGGCTCGATGTTCCTGTCGCAGGTTCCCACGGTTGCCGGGCTTGAGGTCGCGGTGATCGCGGATCTGAACCCCGACAACGCGCGTGCGGCGTGCCGTGCCGTCGGCTGGGACGATGAGCGGATCAGCGCCACGCGGTTCACCGATGACGGGAGCGACGCCGCGCGGGCCGAAGTCGATGTGGTGATCGAGGCGACAGGCAATCCCGAAGCGGGAATCCAGCATGCGGAAGCGGCCATTGCGGCGCGCCGGCATGTCGTGCTTGTCAATGTCGAGGCCGATGTGCTGGCCGGGCCGGAGTTGGCTGCGCAGGCGCGCGCGGCGAATGTGGTCTGTTCGATGGCCTATGGTGACCAGCCCGCACTGGTCAGCGAGATGGTGGACTGGGCCCGCGCCGCGGGCTTCGAGGTCGCCGCCGCCGGCAAGGGCACCAAATATCTGCCCGGCTACCATCAGGTCACGCCTGACGATGTCTGGCAGCATTACGGCCTGACCTCTGCAGAGGCACACGCGGCGGGGATGAACCCGCAAATGTTCAACTCGTTTCTCGATGGCACCAAATCCGCCATCGAGGCTGCGGCCATATCCAATGCCTGCGGGCTCAACTTGTCCGACAAGGGCCTGGCCTTTCCCCCGTGCGGCGTGGACGATCTGGCGCATGTGCTGCGCCCTCGCGATGTGGGGGGCCATCTCGACGGCGATGGCATGGTGGAAGTTGTCTCCTCGCTCGAACGCGACGGGCGCGCGGTCTTCCGGGATCTGCGTTGGGGAGTCTACGTGGTGCTGCGCGCACCCAATGACTATGCCGCTGGGTGCTTCCGCCAATACGGCCTGCCTACGGACAGCAGCGGACGCTATGCGGCGATGTACAAGCCCTTCCACCTGATCGGTCTGGAATTGTCGATTTCGGTCCTTTCGGTCGCCCTGCGCGGCGAAGCCACGGGGCAGACCCGGGAATGGCGCGGCGACGCCGTCGCGGTGGCCAAACGCCCGCTGCGCAAAGGCGAGAGGCTTGATGGCGAGGGAGGCTGGACCGTCTACGGACAGGCCGTGCCAGCCGCACGCAGCCGGGCCGAGGCGCTGCTGCCCATCGGGCTGGCGCATGATGTCCTGCTATTGCGCGACATCGCTGCGGGAGAGGTGCTTCACATGGCCGACGTTGCTCTCGACCCGGCACGACGCGGTGTGGCACTTCGCCAAGCCATGCTTGCCTGAATAACCAGAACAGGATTGTCGCCAGACAAACAGACTCGGATGACGCAAGCAAGCATAGCGGCCTCGGCCGCCGGTCCTACAGCATCCGAGACCGCCCGGCCTTGACCCTTCGCAGCGGGATTGACGATTCAATGGCTGCGACGACCTTGATCCGGGTCAGTTGCTGCACCAGGAAGATCTCGAATTCGCGCATGCTGCGCGTCACGACCCGCAGGAGATAGTCGCGGTTGCCGGTCATGAGCCAGCAATCCACGACCTCCGGCAGGGTTTCGATTGCAGCCTCGAAAACCGCAAGGGCCTCGTCGATCTGCCGGTCGAGCCGGACGGATACGAAGACGGACACGCCAAAACCCAGCTTTTCCTCGTCTATCAGCGCGGCGAAGCCGGTAACGATACCGCTGGATTCGAGGCGCTTCAGCCTGCGGGCGACCGGCGTCGGGCTAAGCCTGGACTCGACGCTGAGCGCATGGATGGACATCCGCCCGTCGCGCGAAAGGGCGCGGAGGATTCGCAGGTCGAATTCGTCGATCGTAGGGTTTTCCATCGCCAAAGCCCGATCCCTGAGAGACTTCCGCTATAGCCCCTCCTTTCACGATAGCAAGTCGCAATGAAACGCCTTGGCGTCGGTGCTAGTCTGGCGTGAACATTTAAATCCGGGGAGTCGCATGTCCGCATCGCATCTGAAGACCGTCGAGCAGCGCCTGCTGTGGTTGTCGCACTGGACGATTCACAATGCCAATCATCTCAGGCCCAAGGTTGACGGGATCAAGATCGGCGGCCACCAGGCGTCCTCGGCGTCGATGGTGTCGATCATGACGGCCCTCTACTTTTCCGCGCTGCGCCCCGAGGACCGGGTGGCCGTCAAACCCCATGCCTCGCCCGTGTTCCACGCGATCCACTACCTGATGGGGAACCAGACCCGCGAGAACCTGCAGAACTTCCGCGGCTTGGGGGGCGCGCAAAGCTATCCCTCCCGTACCAAGGACATTGACGACGTCGACTTTTCCACCGGCTCCGTGGGGTTGGGCGTGGCAATCACGTCCTTTGCCTCGATCGTGCAGGATTACGTGGCGGCCAAGCCGTGGGGCGCCGGTCGGCCGTTGGGGCGGATGGTGGCGCTGGTGGGCGATGCCGAACTTGACGAGGGTAATATCTATGAGGCCCTGCAGGAAGGCTGGAAGAACGACCTGCGCAACACCTGGTGGATCATCGATTACAACCGGCAGTCGCTGGACGGCATCGTGCGCGAGGGCCTGTTCGGGCGGATCGAGAAGATCTTCGATGCGTTCGGATGGGATGTCGTGCGGGTCAAGTACGGCGCCCTCCAGCGCGCCGCGTTTGCCGAACCGGGCGGTGCGGCGCTGCGCGACTGGATCGACCGCTGTCCGAACCAGGAATATGCGGCGCTGACCTATATGGGCGGGGCCAGGTGGCGCGCCCGACTGATGCAGGATCTGGGCGATCAGGGCGAGGTGTCGGCGCTCATCGACCGGCGCGACGATCCTGCCCTGGCGGCGCTGATGGAAAACCTTGGCGGCAACTGCGTGCAGACGATGGCCGAAGCCTTTGCCGCCGTCGATCACGACCGGCCGACCTGTTTTCTGGCCTACACGATCAAGGGCTGGGGGACGCCGATCGCCGGGCACAAGGACAACCATGGCGGCCTGATGACCAAGGCGCAGATGCAGGACTGGCAAACCCGGATGGGCGTCCCGCCGGGGCAGGAATGGGATCGCCTTGCAGCCGTCACGGATCCGGCCGGACTGCAGGAATTCCTGGACAAGGTGCCCTTCTTTTCCCGCGGCAAGCGGCTTTATCACGACGATCGGATCGCCGTGCCCGACCTGCCGGCCCCGCCGGAGCAGGAGATCTCGACCCAGGCGGCCTTTGGGAAAATTCTCGATTCGCTTGCAAAGGGAAGCAGCGATCTGTCCGCCCGCATCCTCACCACGTCGCCCGACGTGACCGGCACGACAAGCCTTGGGCCTTGGGTGAACCGCCGCAAGCTGTTTGCCCGCCAAGCACAGGCGGATGCGTTCATTGAACACCGCATCCCCTCGACCGCCCGCTGGGACTTCGCGCCGGAGGGGCAGCATATCGAACTGGGCATCGCCGAAATGAACCTGTTCCTGCTGCTGGGCGCGGCGGGGCTAAGCCACAGCCTGTTCGGAAAACGCCTTTTCCCGATCGGGACGGTCTACGATCCCTTCGTCGCGCGCGGCCTCGATGCGCTCAACTATGCCTGTTACCAAGATGCACGGTTCATGATTGTCGGGACGCCCTCCGGGATCACGCTCGCCCCCGAGGGGGGCGCGCACCAGTCGATCGGCACGCCGCTGATCGGACTGGCCCAAGACGGTCTTGCCGCTTTCGAACCCGCCTTCGCGGACGAGCTGGCGGTGATCATGACCTGGGCCTTCGACTATCTGCAGCGCAGCGGCGATGGCACCCCGGACGAACGGACATGGCTGCGCGACGAGGCCGGCGGTTCGGTTTATCTGCGCCTGAGTACGAACCCGATCGAGCAGCCGGGCCGCCGCGTCGACGACGCGTTCCGACAGGGGGCGGTCGACGGCGCCTACTGGCTGCGCCGGCCAGGCCCGAATTGCGATGTGGTGATAGCATACCAAGGCGCTGTCGCACCCGAGGCCATTCGCGCCGCAGGAGCGCTGTCGCAAAACCGGCGCGACGTGGGCGTTCTGGCGGTGACCTCGGCGGACAGGCTCAACGCGGGCTGGACGGCCGCACAGCGGGCGAGGGCGCGCGGCAATCGCGCGGCCGAAGCCCATATCGAGACGCTTCTGCGACCATTGCCTGCGCATTGCGCCCTGATCACCGTGATAGACGGTCATCCCGCGACGCTGTCATGGCTGGGCAGCGTGGCCGGCCATCGCACCATCCCGCTGGGCGTGGATCATTTCGGGCAAACCGGAACGATCGCCGATCTCTACGCCCATTTTGGCATCGACGCAGGCACCATCACCGCCATGGCCCTGGGACTGACGGAGGGACGCTGACGCCAATGTCTGACGCGGTCTCTCATCTGAGTCCTGTATCTGACGGGCTTGGCGCCATTCGAAAGGTTCTATGACGTCAGCGCCGAGTGCCTTGGGATAGCTCTGGCCCGCTAGGTGGCAGGTCAAATTGAATCGCGTTGTGCTCAAAGGGTGGTTCGCGCGTCTCACAGTGACGTTGCCCCCAACTTTTATCCAGCGTGAGCGAGACTCCGGGTTTGAGTTTTGCCTGTTTGGGGGGTTGGGCAACGGGGGCTTCCGCGGAGGGGGTTGGCGCGGAGCTTTTTGGGTTGCGCAGCGTCAGGCCCCGTTGCGGGGTGAAGGTCTGGCCGAACTCGGAAGGCCTCTGCCAGCCGAGGCGCGAGTGCAGGCGTTCGGTGTTGTCGTCTTTCCGCCAGGCCGCGAGCGTGGCGCGGACGTGGTTCAGGGACGGGAACAGGGCCTCGTTCAAAAGCTCGTCGCACAGGGTCCGCCAGGCGTGTGGGGCCCTGCATTTTGATCCGTCGAGCTACCATTACAAATCCTGCCGAACCGGGCAGGCCTCTTTAGTACTGAGGATTAGGGAGATCTACCAAACGCGGGTGCGATACGGATACCGGCGCATTCACGTCTTGCTGCGACGGGAAGGTTGGCGGGTGAACATCAAGAAAACCCGCAGAATTTACAACGAGATGGGCTTTCCGTTGCGCAACAAGCATCCGAAGCGACGGGTCAATGACCTCCTGCCGCATGATCATAACGGAGTTGGCGCCTTCGATGCGACCTTGGCTAGATCCTCCTTTCCATGAATAGCACAGAAAGAAGGTTAACTAGACGTGTTGAATGATAGAGAGCGGAGGACCTTATTTTCCACGTGCCAGATTGGCGTTGTGCGCGGCCAAGTTCTCACTTTCGGACTTTGAGATTGTTCAGGAGACCGTCCGCATAGATAATTGCAGTTGCAATCTCAACGGTAGAGGACCGCCGCGTCATTGCGTGGCTTCGGATAACTTTGTAGGCTTCCTGTTCGTCGATACCGTGATGACGCATCAGAATGAACTTAGCTTCAGTGATGGTCTGAATCTGCTCCAGCTTCTGACGCAGCTTTTCCTCCGTCTTGAGCGCCTCTTGCCGCATCTGCCATGTGCGCCGAGCCATCAACAAGTTGCTCAAAACCCCAAAGGCGCGCAACGGCTTGCTCAGCACAGCGTGCACGTCGAGTTCCAGAATTCCTGCCAGCACCGACGGGTTTTCATAGGCGATAATGCCAACAAGTGTAGGTTTCTGTTCGGGACGAGAAGACAATATCTTTGCCAGCGCAGGAGAGATCGACTCTTTGATCTCAACGAAGATGACATCCAAGGGAGGGAGTTGCACTTCAGGAGGTGGCCAAAGAGTTTCGACATTGCAGCCGATGCGGTTGATCTGCTGGATCAAGTCGTCTGCGTCGGCATCCCGGGGATGCAGCACAAGGACGTTTAGGTTGCGGAGACTGCCAATCAGATCCGTCATCTGATGGCTTTCCTGCGCGTGACGTGAGAAATGTTCCTACCCCCTGCGCTTTTTGATCTCTATCTTTCGTAGCCTAAATATCCGGTCGTTCAAATCAGGAAGGACGAGATAGGGGTCAGGCTTTATCGGTCGGACCACCTCGCGCAGTACAACGAAGTCGCCGGCTTCATCGACCCTGCCGATCCGAGAATGCAGATAGGTATGGTTGTTGTCAGGATCGATTTTCACCTGCCCCTGCGGTGCGTTAAAGGTTGCGCCCAGCAGGGCTTCGCGCAGCTGTACAATGTCTAAACAGCGCACCTTCTCAAGTGCCGCCGCGAGCATATGGCCCTTCGGCAACGCTAGTGGATCCGCCGGGATACCAGCCCTCGATCGGACACCAAGGCAGAATTTTGCGATAGGTCGAGACAATCTCGCCCTTGTTGTTCATTAGGATCAGAGTGTTGTAGGGCGGCTTGCGGGGATGGTCCTCGTGCCGTTCGCCGGTGAGCGAGAAGATGCCCCAGACATTCGCTTTGCGGCAGGCGCGCGCCAATACTTCGGTTTCTTCACCGGGTATACTGACGGCCGTATCATACATTTCCTTCTCGTCATACATGATGCCCTGGAGCGAGTATTCGGGGAATACCACCAAATCCATCCCCGGCAAGCCCTGCTTCATGCCAACCACCATGTCCGAAATCTTGTTGGCGTTCGCCAGAACCTCGTCCTTGGTGTGCAGACGGGGCATCTTGTAGTTGACAACCGCAACACCGACGGTGCTCGGGCTGGATGAAATGTCTCCGTGTCTCATTCGGCTTTCTCCTCTCTGGTTGGATTAGGGCAGGTAGAGTGACCCCTCTGCTTAGAAAGTCAGGTAGCGTTCTGCGATATCGTCGGTCAGGTCGGCACCGGCGCCTGCAATCACGACCCGGCCCTTATCGATCACCAGGAACCGGTCCGATACCTCGCGTGCGAATGGCACGTTTTGTTCGACGAGGATCACAGTCAAGCCGAGTTCTCGATTCAGCCGCACGATGATGTCGTGGATTTGCTTGACGATATTGGGCTGGATTCCTTCGGTAGGTTCGTCCAGGATCAGGATCTTAGGGTCCATAGCCAAGGCTCGGGCAATGGCAAGCTGCTGCTGCTGGCCACCTGACAAATCGCCGCCTCGACGGTCCAAAAAGTCTCGCAGGATTGGAAACAGTTCGAACACCAGATCGGGCATGCCACGCTTGCCGTCGCGACGGGCATAGGTCCCCATTATGATATTCTCGCGCACCGTCAGCCGGGGGATGATATGGCGCCCCTGTGGGATATAGCCGATACCCAGCATCGCACGGTCGGGCGTCCGCATCCGTGCGATTTCGGTTCCTTCGATGGTCAGGCTGCCATCGAGACGGTCGGTTAGCCCCATGAAGCTGCGCATAAGCGTGGTCTTGCCTACGCCGTTGCGCCCCAAGACAGTTAGGAGCTGGCCCTTCTCAAGCAAGAAGCTGATATCTTGCAGGACCGGACTCTTCCCATAGTAGGAATACAGGTTTTTCGCCTCAAGCATGATCGATCCTCAATGTCCCAGGTAGACAGCCTTACGGGGCGGGTCCTGTTCTCGGGTCAGGACCTGCTTCAAACCCCGGACGCGCAGATGAAGAAGATCCGGGGCGGGCGCATCGGTTTGATTCCGCAGGACCCCGGTAGCGCATTGAACCCGATGATGCGGGTGGGCACCCAGATCGCTGAGGCCCTGCGGCTGCACCGCGGTCTGGCGGGCCAGGCGGCGCGGGCCGCAGCGCGGCGTTTGCTGGATCAGGTGGGAATTCCCGATGCCGCGAACCGGCTGAACCGCTATCCCTTCGAATTCTCGGGCGGCCAGAAACAGCGCCTGATGATCGCTATCGCCTTGGCAGGCGAGCCCGATCTGCTGATCGCCGATGAACCGACGACGGCACTGGACGTGACGATCCAGGCGCAGATACTGGACCTACTGGCTCAGGTTCAGCGCGACACTGGCATGGCGATGGTGCTGATCAGCCATGACCTTGGCGTCATTTCGCAGACCTGCCGGCGCGTCGCCGTCATGTATGCGGGGCGTGTCGTCGAGGTCGCCTCGTCCGCCGCGCTGTTCCGCGATCCCGCGCATCCCTATGCGCGCGGGCTGGCCAACAGCCACACCCTGATCTTCGACAACCGCGATCCGGTCCTGGCTGACCGACGCATCCGGCAGGCCCTGTCCTTCGCCATCGACCGCCAGAAGCTGGTCGATACTCTTTGGCTGGGCTTGGCCAAGGTTCCCGCCAGCCACAATTACCCCGAATTCGGCCAGATGTATGTCGAGGGCCGCTCACTGCCCTTCGATCCCGAAAAAGCCAAGATGCTGCTGCAGGAGGCGGGCTATGCTGGCCAGCCAATCATCTATCGCAGCCAGCCGGCCTATTACACCAACGCCCTCGAAGCGGCGCAGGTGATGATCGAGATGTGGAAGGCCGTCGGCCTCAACGCCTCGCTTCAAGTGGTCGAGACCAGCGCCCAGATGCGCGAGGAAGGAAATTCGCAGATCTCCAACTGGTCGAATTCGACCCGCCTGCCCGACCCGCTAGGCGCGCTCTGGGTGTCCTGGGGGCCGGGCGGCGAGGTCCAGTCGACGGACATCTGGTCGCCCGAATCGCGCGAAGCCTTCAATGCCGCCGGTATGGCGCTTGAGGCCGAAACCGATCCGGCCAAGCGCAAGGCGCTGTTCGTGACCATGCTGGACGAATGGGAAAAGGAAGTGCCCGGCACGATCCTCTACCAGCCCTTCGAGGCCTATGCGATCCGCCGGTCGATCCAGTGGCGGCCAACCACCTTCTACTTCATGGACCTGCGTCCCGACAATCTGACTTTTGGGGCCTGACAGTGGCATCGGCCAGTTCGCAGCGTCCGCTTGAGATCGTTCAGGTATCCGATACGCACCTGTCTCAGAGCCATGCTTGGTTCACGGCGAACTGGCCGGTGTTCCTTGACGAGATGCGGGCGCAGACACCCGATCTGATCGTCAACTCGGGGGATCTGTCGTTCAACGGGCCGGACAACCCCGAGGATCTGTCCTTCGCGCGGGCGGCGCATGACGCCCTGCCCGCGCCTTGGCGCGCCGTTGCGGGCAATCACGACGTGGGCGAGGCGCCGGGTGCCTCGCGCCTGAACCAGCAGGTCGATGACCGTCGCCTTGCGGCCTGGCGCACCCATGTCGGGCCGTCTTGGTGGGTCCATGACCTTGAACGCGACAGTCTGGGCCTGCGCCTGATCGGGCTTGATACCGCGCTGATGGGCTCGGGCCATCCGGATGAGGCCCGGCAGGCCGCGTTCGTCGAGGCGGTGTTGGCCGATCGCGCCGGCCGACCGGTGCTGGTCTTCCTGCATCTGCCGCCATTTACCGCGGATCCCGAGGATCGGGCCATCACAACACAGTGCCTGATGTTCGATCGCCGCCGCTGGCTTCTGAATTGCTGCAGGACGGGCGGCGTGCTGGCAATCGCGGCCGGCCATATTCATCGACACAGCGTGGCTGAATGGGACGGGATGGCGGTCGTGACCGCGCCCGCCACCTCGTTCGTCAACGTGCCCGACGGTCCCGTGTCTGCCATGCGCCCCTTGCGCACCGGCTATCTGCTCTGGAGCTATGATGGGATCAATCTGCGTCACAGCGTGATCCGACCGCGCCTGTTCCTGTCGACCGACGCCAGCAACTGGACCGAGGCTGACCGCACCACCACAACCCTTCCGCCGCGCCCCCTTGCCGCGGCCCTGTTCTGAGGACCGACCCCATGACCCATCCGATAGCCGTCATCGTGATCTGCGATGGCAATCGTCCCGATTTCATCACCGATGCGACCACGCCCACGATGGCCGCGCTGCGCCGTGCAGGCGCCTGGCACGACAATCACCGCGGCATCTTTCCCTCGGCCACCCGCGCCTCCTCGGCCTCGATCGCCACGGGCAGCTTTCCGTTGGCACACGGCCTGCGCGGCAATGCGGTCGCCCTGCCGGTGCCGGGCGGGTTCGAATACCACAATGCCGGCAAGCCCGAGTTCTTTGACACCTATCGCGCTCACTACGGCCGCATGCTGTCCCGTCCTGCGATGTCTGAGCGGGTGGCGGGGCTAGGGACCGCGCTGATTGCCTCGAACGTCTCGCCGGGGGCGGCGTTCTTCCATGACAGCTATAGCCACGCCCAAATGCTGCACCGCCACGAAAGCTATGCGCCCGGTCGTAGCGCGATGCCCCCCTTGCCCGCGACACCGGGCCATGCCGGGGACCGTGTTGTGACCGAGGCATTCATCGCCGTCCTGCTAGAGCGTCGTCCCCCCGTGGCCACGCTCTGGCTGTCCGAGCCGGATGTGTCGATGCACGCAGCGCCGCTGGGATCGGATCTGCACCTTCAGGCGCTGGCGCAGGCGGATACGCTTGTAGCGCAGGTTGCCGAAGCGGTGGGCCGCTTGCGCGACGCGGGGCACGACGTGCTGTTCATGCTCGGTTCTGATCATGGCCATGAATCCGTGACCGAGGTGGTGCCGGTAGAGCGGCGTCTGTTCGAGGCCGGGTTCAAGGCCGACTTGGACAGCCCCGAACTGATAGTGGTGCCGCAGGGCTGCTCGGCCTTCATCCACTTCGCCGGTCCCGCACTTGCCCGCAAGGCCGAGGTCGGTGACTGGCTGCGAGAGCGAGACTGGGTTGAAGAGGTGATAGAGGGCGAGGATTTGCCCAAACTCGGCCAGATCCCCGGAGCCGACGTCATCGCCATCGACATGGCCAAGATCGATGATACCAATATAAAAGGCGTGCGTGGCCTTTCCGCGATGGCCACCCGATTCAACGAGGACGAGGACGCTGTGCGTACGCATTGCGGCATGCATGGTGGCCGAGGCTATTACGAAAGTCGTCCCGTACTGCTAGCCGTCGGCGGGGCCTTTGAGGCTGGCTCGATCCACAAGGGGCAAACATCGATCACCGACATCGCCCCGACGGTCATGGCGCATTTGGGCTTGCCAGTCGACGGCATGGACGGTCGCGCCCTGCAACCACGCGTCGCTCTCGCCATGGAAAGTGCCTGACATGCGGTCCATCATCTTCGATCTTGACAGAGAGCTGGTGGACAGCGCATCCGACCTGTTGCCTGCAGCGATTTGGTGGTTTTCGCGCAGTAGTCTGAAAGGTAATGATTTTTTCCGTGCATAGCATGTCGTATTTCGAGAATTCAACCGGGGGGCGGCCGGAATCTGGATCGAAATACCCTCAGCCAATGAATGGATCACACTGCCCGCTGCAACGAGAATGCTTCGGCCTGCCGCAGGACAGTTTGCACAGCGGCATCTTGTAGGTCTGGCGGGAAACCGTGGTTGCGCAATATGCGTTTCACGAGCACGCGCATTCGTGCCCTAGCACTCTCGCGGTGTGACCAATCCACGGAAACGCTGCCTTTGAGGCTGACCAAGAGCTCGTGCGCGATAGCCTTAAGGGAATCGGCGTCCATCAGTTCGACGGCGCTCTCGTTTTTTGGCTAGGGCGTCACAGAAGGCGATCTCATCTTGCGACAGGCCTTCATCTTGACCCCGCCTTCGGACGGCTCGGACTCCCTTGGCGAGACCGACAAGTTCCTGCAACACCTCAACGGCGCTGATCGCGTTCGTGTGGTATCGGGCTATTGCGGCCTCCATCCGGCACACTGTCGCCCCCTCATCAGTCGATAGGCACCGGCGACGGTGCGGCCGCGACCTTTCAGCTGGTCAAGCGCTACACCTCACCGAGACCGATAGCCTCGACGGCCGCTGACCATTCCCAAACCGCCGCGCAACCCGGCGTTGCGGACCGGCGATCTGTGGATCCTCGGTGACCCCCGACTGCTCTGCGGGGACAGCACCAGCCCTGCCGACGTGCGCCGCGTGATGAATGGCGAGCGCGCCGTGCTGTTCGCGACCGATCCGCCGTATCTTGTGGACTACGACGGCTCGAACCATCCGACGCGGAACAAGGACTGGTCGCAGTCCTATGGTGTCACTTGGGACGACAGTTCGCAGGGGGCCGAACTCTACGACGGCTTCATAGCAGCCGGTGCGGCGGAAGCCATCGCCGAGGATGCAGCTTGGTATTGGTGGCATGCCTCGCGCCGCCAGCCTGGATGGCGCCAAGGAGCGCGGCCACCATCCCGCGCGCGCCGATCGGCCGTGACGCCCCTTCAGTTCAGGGAAGCTAGTATCCTTTCGACCTGAACGAGGCTCAGGATCTCTCGCAGGGGCAGTTCGGCGACGTCCTGCGCATCCGCGACGTGAAGCCCTTCCCAGTTCCAGATCCAGGAATAGACGGCATCGCCGTGGCGGTCGCGGATCAGAACCCGAAAGCCGTGGTCCGACCGGAACTCCCCGGGGATCGGGGCCACGCCGAGAAAGCGCAAGCGGTGCTGCTGCAGATGCGCGCTTGCCTCGATCATGGCGATGCGGGCCGCCCCCTGACGGGCGATCGACTCGAGGCAGTCACCCCCCTCGGCCGAGGGCCGGATCAGCCGCACCACCTCGGGGTAGGGCGGGCGGCGGTAGAGGACCTGCATGTGACGCGGGCCGGACGGCGTGTCCAGTTCCAGCACCGATCCGGGAGGCAAGGCTTCTCTGGCGACAGGCATGGCTGCTCCTTGCTTCATAGCGAAAAGGATTCGTAGGCCGACGGGTGGAACAGTTCGCCCAGCGACAGGCGGCGCGGCGACAGGCCCTGACGGTGATGCAGGTCGAGGAAGGTTTCCAGAACCATCTCGTTTCCCGGCACTCCATAGGTCCACAGCTCGGCGCCGCCGGCCAAGGTCCGGCCCGTCTCGAGGATGTCCTCGACGAAGGGCATCGTCACCTTGGTGGCGGAGGTGTCCGACAGGGCTTCGCAGGCCATGGAACGGGCCCGCTCGAAGGACTTGAAAAGAGCGCCCGCCAGCCACGGATGGCAATCGGCCAGGTCACGGCGGATCCCCAGCAGGTGCATGATCGGAAAGATGCCGGTCCGGCGATAGTGTTCGGAGGCCGCGGCGACGCCATCGGAAAACAGGCGCCGCACCTTCGGGTGCCCCTCGTCAAAGCACCTGAGGCTGCGCGGGCCGATATAGCCGTCGATCTCGCCCGCCCGCAGCATCTCGTCCAGCGTGGCACCCTCGGGCGCCGGGCTGAGGGTGATGTCGTCGGGCAAGGCGACGGGGATCTTCTCAGGCCGGCCGGGCTTGTGCATCCCACCCCGGACCCAGTCGATCTCCGAGGGCGCAACGCCGTAGCCCTCAAGGATTCCCCGGACCCAGACATTGGCCGTCAGCTGCCATTCCGCCAGCCCAATCCGCTTGCCCCGCAGGTCCTGCGGAGCCTCGATCCCCCGGTCGGTCCTGATGTAGATCGAGGAATGGCGGAAGGCGCGTGACAGGAACACCGGGATGCCGACATAGGGGCAATCCCCTTGCGCCAACTTGACGCAATAGGAGGATAGCGACAGTTCCGACACGTCGAAGGGCTGGTGCCGGAAGGCGCGGAAGAACATCTCCTCGGGCGACAGCAGCATGGTCACGGGCTCGACGCCGTCGATGGGGGCACGGCCATCATGGATCGGGCGGGTTCGGTCGTAATCGCCCATGGCGATGGAAAGCGTCAGGCGGGTCATCGGTTCACCATCCAGAGAGAAATCCGCAGGGGCATTGGCAGGTCGGGGGCATGGGCGTTTTCTGAAGTCATCGGTGATCCAAGCTGATCGGCATCCCGCTACGTGCGCTTGCCAAGATCGCATGGCAAATCTCGAGGCTGGAAAGCCCCCAGCCTGCGGCCTGGTCGGGCGGCTCGTTCCGGCGGATGGCCCGGTACAGGGCGCGCAGGACCGGGCTGCGGGGCGCGGGATCGGGCGGCGCGGGAAGGAAGCTGCGCTCCAGATCGCCCCAGATCTCGACCCCCTTGGGGGTCAGGCGCAGGTCAGCCCGGTCGCAGCAGACGATCACGGGCCCGAAATGTTCAGCATGAGACGCCGGCGGGGGCGCTTGGACGGCGCCATAGGTGCGGTCGCCCTTCAGCGCCGCTTCGTCCTCGGGCCTCCCCAGGGAGGCCAGAGCGCGCCGCCCCGCACCGTATGTTCCTGGATCGACCGGCCAGCCTAGTTCCCCGATGCCGTCCTGCATCATGTCCGTGAGGTAATGGGCGTAACCGGAATAGGTCACATTGGCAAAGCCCCCCCCCTTAAAGCCGATCATAGCGCCATAGGCACCTTCCGTCGGGCGCGAGGCGTCCCAGGCGCCCGTCATTGCATATACGCTGCGCGCCGGGGCTTGGGCCAGCAGGCGCAGCATGTCGATCTGATGCACGGCCTGGCTGAAGATCACCCCGCCACCCTCCTCGGTCCGCAGTTCCTCGGGGCGGCGGGGGCGATAGAGGAAATCGGTGAAGTTCAGCGCATGCATCATGCGCACGCGCCCCAGCCGGCCCGACGCGATGATCTCGCAGGCGCGCTGAACCGGCTGGTCGAAGCTGTGGCTGGGGCCGGTGATCAGGTGGACCCCCGCCCGATGCGCGCTGGCGACGATGGCGCGCGCATCGTCAAGCGCGATCGCCAGGGGCTTTTCGACCAGAAGGTGCTTGCCTGCCCGCGCCACCGCCTCGGCGTGGGCACGGTGCATCTGGTGGGGGGTGGCGACATAGACCGCCTCCACGGCTGGATCCGCCGCCAGGGCCTCGACCTCCTCATGGGCGGTGCCGCCGAACTCCGCGACGAAGGCATCCCGGCTTGCGCGGCGGGGCGCGGCGCAGGCCACGAGGCGGACATGGGGATCGGCCCTGAGACTGGGCAGGGTCAGCATGAAGCCCCGCCCCAGACCGGCAACGCCCAGGCGGATGGGGTCGATGACGGCGCCGCCGGAAGGCGGGGCTGCGTCAGAGATCGACAACGAGATCCCCCTCGGCCGAGCGCGAGACGCAGATCATGATATAGTCGTCCTTCTCGTCGTCGCGCAGCACCATGTCGCGGTGATCGACGGTGCCCGCGATCAGCCGCGTCTTGCAGGCTCCGCAGGTGCCGCTTTCGCAGGAACTGACCGTCGGGATGCCAGCTTCGCGCGCGGCTTCCAGCAGCGACCGGTCGGCGGGCACGGCGAATTCAAGGCCCGACCGCCTGGCTGTGACATGGAACGGGCGATCGTCGGCCCGCACCGCGGCGACGCCCGCGAAATCCTCGAAATGCACCCGGCCCTCGGGCCAGTGGCCGCTCAGCGCCTTGATCTCCTCCATCAGCGGTTCTGGGCCGCAGCAATAGACATGCATGTTGGAGGGGGGGGTCTCGAAATGGTCCCAGAAATCATAAAATCCTTCGGGTTTGCCCTCGTCGTGATGGATCACGGCGCCGGGAAATGCCCGCAGCCTGTCCAGATAGGCGGCTTCATCTGCCGTCCGGGTGCAGTAGATCAGGTTGAAGGGGCTGCCCGCGCGGTGCAGATGTTCGGCCATGGACAGGATCGGGGTGACGCCGATGCCGCCGGCGATCAGAAGATAGCGCGGGGAGGGAACCAGTTGGAATTCGTTCTCGGGCGGTTCGATCAGCAGTTCCGTTCCCACCTCGACCGCATCGTGCATCGAGGCGGAACCACCCCGCGAAGCCTGCTCCCGCTTGACGGCGATAACATACTCATGCGGTTCGGTGCCGTCATTGACCAGGGAATAGCGCCGCATCGCGCCGCTGGGGGTCTGCACGGTGATGTGCGCGCCCGGCTCGAAGGCCGGCAGCGGGCCGGCGGCAGGATCGGCAGGCCGCAGGGTAATTTCCCGGATGTCGCGGGCCACGGGACAGCAAGAGGAGACCACCATGAGAAGTCTGATTCTTTCACTATCCAAGAACTTTCTCCAGACGCAATCTGTTCAGGGCCGACTTTGATGGTTAGAATAAGGCTGTGTCAATGTGCGGGTATTTTAATCAGTGAGAAAATCTGCTGTCCATGCGTGGGTGGACATCATGATGCAGTTGAGCCGGCCTGATCCAACGAAGGAGGACTGTCTATGCTGACGAGGGAGGAAAACGACCTTATGACCAAGGTCCAGGGGGACGCTCCCATGGGTGCTCTGATGCGCCGCCACTGGGTACCCGTCTGCCTGATCGAGGAGGTCGAGGAGCCTGACGGCAAGCCGTTGCGCGTCGAGGCGATCGGCCGCAAATACGTCTGCTTCCGCGACACTGACGGCCGGCTGGGCCTGCTGGACGAACTTTGCCCGCACCGCAAGGCGTCACTGGTCTATGGACGCAACGAGGAATGCGGCCTGCGATGCCTGTATCACGGCTGGAAATTCGACGTCGATGGAAACTGCGTGGCGATGGCCTCGGAACCCGAGAATTCGCCGCTGCATAGCAAGGTCAAGCACAGGGCCTATCCGGTGCAGGAATGGGGCGGGTTCGTGTGGGGCTGGCTGGACACCGAACGGGAGGCGCCCGAGTTCGAGCCGCCCGCCTTCGCCCCGACCGACAACACGCCCGTGGCGATCCTGAAGATGCGGGTTCCCGCCAACTGGGCGCAGATCACCGAGGGGCAGATCGATTCGGCGCATTCGTCGTCGCTGCATTCTTCGGACATGAAACCGGCACGGGTGGCGGGGGCAGCTTCGGACGACAAGTCCTGGTACAGGCCCTCGACGGACCGTTCGCCCCGGATGCAGACGGAAACCACGCCCTACGGGTTCCATTACGCAGCGATCCGCAAGCCGATCCACAACGCGGCGACGCACAACTATCTGCGCATCACGGAATATATCGCGCCCTTCACCTCGCTGATCCCGCCGAACAACAACTACAATGTCGCCACGGTGATCGTGCCGATCGACGACGAGACGTCGCATTTCCATTTCATCGCCTGGGGCGGTCGGGCCTGTCCTTCGATCGTCGAGTGGCGCAAGTTCACCCATACCCTGCCCGGCATCGATGTGGACCACATGTGGCGTCCGGTGCGGACGCTGGAGAACGACTTCCTTCAGGACCGCCAGGCGATGAAGCTGGGCCATTTCGCCGGCGTCGAGGGCATCCCGAACCAGGATCTGGTGATGTGGGTGTCGATGGGCGCACGGGTGGATCGATCGTCCGACTTGCTGGGGGCGTCCGACCTGGCGATTGTCGAATTTCGCAGGCTGATGGCGGATGCTGCGCGGCGCGTGGCCGAGGGCGGCCCGGCCATCGGCACCGAGGAACCGCGCGTCCCCCACGTCCAGATCGCCTCGCGCGAGG
>NZ_SISK01000008.1 GCF_004310345.1 Paracoccus subflavus
CCGCGGGGCGCGGTATCGGCCGTGATCACGACCTTGGCGCCCGAGTCGTTGATGCGGTTCGCCAGCGCATCGGGTGAAAAGCCCGCAAAGACGATGGAGTGGATGGCGCCGATCCGTGCGCAGGCCAGCATGGCATAGGCCGCCTCGGGGATCATCGGCAGATAGATGACCACTCGGTCGCCGCGCATGACGCCCTGGGACAGCAGCACATTGGCAAAGCGGTTCACCTTGTCGGACAGTTCGGCATAGGTGATGTGTTGCGCCGGGGTCTGGGGATCGTCGGGTTCGAAGATGATCGCGGTCTGACCGGCGCGTGCGGGCAGGTGGCGGTCCACGCAGTTCACGCAGGCATTCAGGATGCCGTCCTCGTACCAGCGGATATCGACATTGCCAAAGGTGAAATCGGTGTTCTTCACCTTGGTGAAGGGCGTGATCCAGTCCAGGCGCCTGCCTTCCCGGCCCCAGAACGATTCGGGATCGCTGATCGATTCCGCATAAAGACGGGCATAATCCGAAGGGGTGCACAGGGCATCCTCGAATCCTGCCGGAATCGGATGTTTTTCAATTGCTTCGCTGGTCATCGTCCCCTCCTCGTGCATAGGTGGCAGCCGTCGTCCTGCCCCGTCGCGCTGCCCTGGTCCTGTCGGAATATCCCCGGCAGCAGAAGTTAAAGAAGAAGAAGATAAAAGGCTAATCCTTTTTTCAGAAAGGATTTTTTTGTAAATAAATTCACAGAAAATTTCTGTTGATGTAAATTGTTCACAAATCCGTCAATTGCGGATTTTTGTCCGGGTGACAGGGAATCCCAAGGGGACGCCCGACCGGGAACAATCCGCCGGTCCATCTGTTCCTCCACAGATGAGCCTTGCGGCGATGGAGGATCGGATGCAGCACAATCCCAAGACCGACCAGACGCGGCGGACGCCCCGCGACAGTTCAGGGGCCTTGCCCGATGGCGTTCGCGGAACGACGCGCGACGTGAACTATACGGTTCCGCAGGACGAACACGAAGGCTATCCCGATCCGGCCAAGCCGGATCTCGGCCGCAAGGGTGCACCCCGCATGGACGCCCCCTGATCAGCCCAGCAGGCGCACCAGCCCCAGCGTGATGGCTGGAAAGGCGACCAGCAGCGCGATGCGGATGATGTCGCTGATCAGGAACGGCAGCACGCCACGGAAGCTTTCGATCATCGGCACATCGCGGGCCATGCCGTTGATGATGAATACGTTCATGCCGACCGGCGGGGTGATCAGCCCGACCTCGACCACGACCACGGCCAGGATGCCGAACCAGATCAGCGTCTCCTCGCGCGACATGCCGAAATCGAGCCCGGCGATGATCGGATAAAAGATCGGGATGGTCAGCAGCAGCATGGACATGGAATCCATGACGCAGCCCAGGGCCAGATACAGGGCCAGAATGGCCAGCAGGATCATCATCGGCGACAGGCCGGAATCCTGGATGGCCGCAGCCAGCAGCATCGGCGTCCGGGTCTGGGCCAGAAAGGCGTTGAAGATTTCCGCACCCAGCAGGATCAGAAAGATCATGGCCGACGTGACGGCAGTGCCGCGCAGACAGTCGGCGATGCCCCGCAGCCGCATCCCGCCGTACAGCACCGCCAGAAGGCCGGTACAGAAGGCGCCGACAGAGGCCGCCTCGGTCGGAGTGAACCAGCCCCGATACATGCCCACGATCACCAGAACAAAGATTAGGATCAACGACCAGGTTTCCTGCAGGGCGGCCAGCCGTTCGGGCCAGGTGGCTCGGGGGCCTGCAGGGCCGTCCTCGGGATAGCGGCGCACAAAGACCGCCACGGCCAGCATGTATCCCAGGGCGGCCAGGATGCCGGGGATCATGGCGGCCACGAACATCGTGGCGATGCTCATTTCCGCCATCAGCGCATACAGGACCAGGATCACCGAAGGCGGGATCAGGATGCCCAGCGTGCCCCCCGCCGCCAGCGAACCCGTGGCCAGCGCACCGCTGTAATTGTATCGCCGCATTTCCGGCAGGGCGACCTGGCCCATGGTGGCGGCGGTGGCCAGCGACGATCCGCAGATCGCCCCGAATGCCGCGCATCCCCCGATCGAGGCCATCGCAAGCCCCCCGCGCCGGTGACCCAGAAAGGCCGCCGCCGTGCGGTAGAGCGCCCGGCTCATCCCCGCCTTGGTGGCGAACTCTCCCATTAGCACGAACAGGGGAATGACCGACAGCGAATAGGTCGAGAACTGGTAATAGGTCGAGGTCTTGAGAAAGGCCAGCAGCGGCGTGGTCCCCGTCCACAACGCATAGCCGCCCAGGCCCACGGCCAGCATCGACACGCCGATCGGCACGCGCACGGCCATCAGCGCCAGAAGAACCGCGAACGCGCTCAGCCCGGCGGCGATGCCCGTCATGCCCGCGCCTTTCGCAGATGCCCGATGGTGGTGGCGGCGCAGGTCGCGACCAGCAGCAGCATGGCGGGAAGGATGATCGGAAAGGTCCACCACAGCGGAATGCGCAGCACCATGGTCTGTTCGCCGTATTCGCGCATCTCGGCCCCGCCATGGAACAGCCGCCAGGCCAGCAGGGCGGCGATCAGAAGATACAGCAGATCGCCCGCCGCCTCGAGCAGGTGGTTGCTGCGCGGGGTGGATTTCGACGTGAAGAAATCCACCAGCACGTTGCCGCCCGTGACCTGACACCAGGGCAGAAAGCAGAAGATCGCCACCGCGCTGCCCAGTTCGACCAGTTCGAAATCGCCGGGGATCGGCGCCCCCAGAAAGCTGCGCCGCAGAACGCTGGCGACCGTCATCAACATCATCGCCAGCAGCACCGCCCCGCCCAGGGCGGCAAAGAATCTGCACAGGGCGGCGATCCAGCCGGGCACCGACACCGGCAGCGCGTGTTCGGTCAGCGCCGCATCCCCGGCCTCGCCCCCCTCCTGGCCCGTCATTCGGCCCTTGCCCGGTCCAGCATGGCGCGGGCGTCGTCCAGCATCGCCTGCCCGTCATGGCCCGCATCGGTCATGGCCTTGACCCAGGTGTCGATCACCGGCTGGCTGGCCTGACGCCATTCGTCCAGGTTTTCCTCGGGGATGACGGTGACGGTGTTGCCCGCGTCGATGGCCTTCTGGCGTTCGGCCGCCTCGGCCTTGTCAAAGGCGGTGCCGGCCAGGTCGGCAAGGGCCGCGCCGGAATTGGCGTCGATCACCTGCTTCAGATCGTCGGGCAGCGCGTTATAGGCCGCCTGGTTCATCACCAATGCCATCACGGCCGAGGACAGCCCGCCGTTCTCGGACCCGAATTCGGTGTGGTTGCGGGTGACGGATTCGATGCGCAGGCTTCCGAACACCTCCCACGGGATGACGGCGCCGTCGATGACGCCGCTGGTCAGCGCCTGGGGCACCTCGGGGACGGGCATCCCCACGGCCGTCGCGCCCAGGGCGTTCAGCCCGTCGGTCATGGTGCGCGACGGCGCACGGACCTTCAGTCCCGCCAGGTCGGCGACGCCTGCCACCGCCTTGTCCTTGGTATGCAGCTTGTAGGCGGCGGGGGCATGGATCAGCAGCGGGTGGACGCCCGCCAGTTCGTCGGCCATGTATTTCTTCTGGTATTCCTGAAGCGCGGCGGTGGTTTCGGCGGCGCTGCCCGACAGGAAGGGCAGTTCGAACACCTCGGACAGGGGGAACCGGCCGGGGGTATAGCCCAGCAGCGTCCAGGCGATGTCCACCACCCCGTCGCGGGCTTGGTCGAACAGCTGCGGCGGGCGTCCGCCCAGTTGCATCGACGGATAGATCTGCACGTCGATGCGCCCGCCCGACTGGTCCTCGACCATCTTATCCCATGGCTCAAGCACGCCCTTCTGGATGGGCGCATCCGCCGACAGGAAATGGTGGACGCGCAGCGTCACCTCTTGTGCCGGGGCGGGAGTTCCCAGGCAGATCGCTGCGACCGTAGCCAGCAATGTCGTTTTTCCCATGATCCTTGTTCCCTCCCAGATGATCGTGTTTGGTGTCAACCGTGCCGCACAGGGCGGCCGCGTCAATAGGGCAGACCCACATAGTTTTCGGCGAAGGCGCGCTGCTGCGCCCGGTTGTCGCGCAGAAACGCGATCTCGGCCTGCTGCATCTTCAGATCGAAGGGTGCCATGTCGGGATAGCGGTGCAACAGCCCGCTGAACCACCAACTGAACCGCTCGGCCTTCCAGACCTGCAGCAGGGCCTGCTCGGAATAGCGGTCGATCCCCTCGGCATCGCCGGTTTCATAGAATCGGGCAAGCCCGCGATGCAGGTAATGCACGTCGCTGGCGGCCAGGTTCAGGCCCTTGGCCCCGGTGGGCGGCACGATATGGGCCGCGTCGCCGCACAAAAATAGCCGCCCCCATTGCATCGGCTCGGTCACCAAGGACCGCAGGGGGGCGATGGATTTCTCGATGCTGGGACCGGTGACCATCCGGTCGGCCACGTCCTCGGGCAGGCGGCGCTTCAGTTCGTCCCAGAAGGCCGCGTCCGACCAGTCCTCGGGGTGGTCCGACAGGGCGCACTGGATGTAATAGCGCGACAGGTTCGCGTTGCGCATCGAACACAGGGCAAAGCCCCGGTCGGATGCGGCGTAGATCAGTTCGTGATCCACCGGCGGGGTGCGCGACAGGATGCCCAGCCATCCAAAGGGATAGGTCTTTTCGTATTCCGTCCGGGCCGATAGGGGGATGGTCTGGCGGCTGATGCCGTGAAAGCCGTCGCAGCCCGCAACGAAATCGCAGTCCACCCGGAATTCGGTGCCGTCGCGCGAGAAGGTGACATGGGGGTTGCCGGTATCGGCGCCATGGATTGCTACGCCTTCGGCCCGGAACTCGGTGGCCAGGCCGGCAGCCTCGCGCGCATCATACAGGTCGCGCGTCACCTCGGTCTGCCCATAGACGACGACGGGCATTCCAGTCAGGTCGCTGAAATCCACGCGGAACGACCGGCCGTGGGCGGCGATCCGGGTGCCGTGATGGACAAGCCCCCGCTCGTGCAGCCGGTCGGCAACGCCCGCCTCCTCCATCAGCCGGACGAAGCCCGTTTCCAGAACCCCGGCGCGGATGCGCGACAGGACATGGTCGCGGGTCTTGCGTTCGATTACCACGGCGTCGATGCCGCAGCGGTGCAGAAGCTGGCCCAGCAAGAGGCCTGCTGGTCCGCCGCCGATGATTGCGACCTGTGTGCGCATGCGTTCTCCCCCTCCGGCTTTCCGCGCCAGTCCCCAAGAGTTTGCATGGGCAAAGGGTGAAGTAAAATAAGATGATGGCCGGGATGGGGGCCATTTTCGGCAATCACCGGCCGCTGCATCCCGGTTGGCGCTGACGCAGCCCGCCCTTGCGCAAAGGCTGGGTCATGCGCCGTCACGTCAGCGGCACAAGACGTTTTGCGGCGGCGACCGTGCGGTCCAGCCAGACGTGTTCCAGCGCGCGGGTGGCCTCCATGTCGTCTGATTGCGGCAGCCAGTGTTCCAGGATCACGCTCATGTCGGGGTCGCGATCCGACAGCATGTCCAGGATCTGCGCCAGTTCGGCCCGGCCGTCGCCCAGAGGCGTACCATGGATGCGGAAACCCACGCCATAGGGGTCGGGGGTGATCTGATAGTCCTTGAAATGCAGATTGATGGCATAGGGCGCCAGCATCCGCACCGTGTCCATCGGCCATTCGCCCGCGCAGATGGAATTGGCGACATCCAGGCAGACGCCCAATGCATCGTCCGCCACCGTGTCCAGCAGTTCGACCATCCGGGGCGAGGGGTAGTTGAAGTGGTTCTCGATGGCAAAGCGCAGGCCCGCCGCCTTGCCGCCCGGCAGCAGGTCGCGCAGTTGCGCGGCCAGATCCGGGACGGGGATCGCCGCGTCTTCGGCATCCAGAGCCACGCGCAGGATGTGGGACCCGATGCGCTGGCCTATGGGGATATAGCGGGCCAGTTCGTCGGCGTTGAAGCCTTGGGTGCCCAGTTCCAGCGTCATGCCGTATGCGTCGGCCCGCACTTTCAGCGCCCGGTGGTCGTCGGCGGACAGCCGGTCCAGCGGCAGGTTGTCGGCATATTGCACGACCGACAACCCATGGCCATGCGCGATTTCCAGCACCTGCATCGCCGCCATGGGCGTGGGCGGCTGTTGGTCCTTGATGCCGATGTTCCAGCGAAAGGCATAGGAGCCCAAGCCGAGTTTCATGCTTTTTCCCCGTGAAAGGGCGCCGGCCGACCCGGCGCCGCAAGGTTCAGTGGATTAGAGACCCGCCGTTCACATCGACCTCGGACCCGGTAACATAGGACGCAATGTCCGACGCCAGGAACAGCGCGCAGCCCGCGACCTCCTCGGCGGTGCCGGGGCGGCCCATGGGGATGCCCGCGTTGATCGTCACGCGCATGTCGTCGGTCAGCTTGCCCGCGGTAATGTCGGTTGCGATGAAGCCGGGGCAGATGGCATTGGCGCGCACGTTGTCGGGGGCCAGTTCGCGGGCCATGGCCTTGGTCAGGCCCAGCACGCCCGCCTTGGCCGCCGAATAATGCGGCCCGCCGAAGATGCCGCCGCCGCGCTGCGCGCTGACTGACGACATGTTGACGATGGCGCCCGATTTCTGCGCGCGCATCTGCGGGATCACCGCCTGGCTGCAATACAGCGTGCCGCGCAGGTTCACGTCCAGCACCGCGTCATAGTTGCCGGGCGCGATGTCCATGATCTTCAGCGGCTGGGTGATGCCCGCATTATTCACCAGAACGTCGATGCGGCCCCACTGGGCGATCAGCCCATCGAAGGCGGCCTTGACGCTGTTCTGGTCGGTGACGTTGCAGGTCAGGCCGACATGGCCTTCGCCCAGGGTCGCGGCTGCCTCTTTCGCGGCGGCCCCGTCCAGGTCCAGGATGGCGACGGTGGCGCCGTGCTGCGCGAACAGCCGCGCGGTGGCCAGGCCCAAGCCGCGTTTCGATGCGGCGCCGGTGATGACGGCGTATTTGCCGGTCAGAAGTGCAGTGGTCACGGGTTTCCTCCCTTGGAAAACGTCAAAGCCAGCCGCGGATCTGGCGGATCATCGCGTCGGTCGAGATGCCGTAGCGGTCGTGCAGCGTCGGCAGCGCCCCCGCGTCCAGGAACCGGTCGGGCAGGCCGATCATGCGGAACGGCGGCGTGACGCCGTGTGTCAGCAGGGTGCCTGCAACGGCTTCGCCCAGACCACCGATGACGGTGTGGTTTTCGGCGGTGACGACCAGGCGGGTGCCGCGCCCGGCCTCGGCCAGGATGGTGTCGGTGTCCAGCGGCTTGATGGTCGGGCAATGCAGCACCGCGACCGAGATGCCCTCCCGTTCCATCTGCACCGCAGCATCGAGCGCGCGCATGGTCATGAACCCGGACGAGATGACCAGGGCGTCGCCGCCGTCGCGCAACAGTTTTGCCTTGCCCAGTTCGAATTTGTAGTGGGGGCAGTGCTGGCGGAGGACCGAGGGCACCTTGCCGCGCAGCAGCCGCATATAGACCGGGCCGGGGTGGTCGATGATCGCGGGCACGGCCTCGGCCACATCGATGGCGTCGCAGGGGTCCACGATGGTCAGGTTGGGCAGGCCCCGGAAGATCGCCAGATCCTCGGTCGCCTGGTGGCTTGGACCGTATCCGGTGGTCAGGCCGGGCAGGGCGCAGACGATTTTGACGGGCAGGTATTCCTCGGCGATGGCCATGGCGATGAAGTCATAGGCCCGGCGGGACGCGAACACCGCGTAGGTGGTGGCAAAGGGGACAAAGCCTTCGCGCGCCATGCCGGCGGCGGCGGACACCATCACCTGTTCGGCCATGCCCATCTGGTAGAAGCGGTCGGGGAACGCCTCGGCAAAGACGTGCAGGTCGGTGTACTTGGCCAGATCCGCGGTCAGGCCGACGATGCGCGGATCGTTCCGGGCGGTGTCCACAAGCGCATGGCCGAAGGGCGCGGAGACGGAATCATAGCCTTCCGCCGCCAGCGAGGCGATCATGGCCGAGGTCTTGGCCCCGCCGGTGCCGGGCTGCCGGGGTTCATATTTGCGGTGCGGGTCATAGCGATGCTGGATGGTCATGAGGGTCACTCCGGCCGGGTTTCGTCAAGGACGCTCAGCGCCTTTTGCCATTCGTCGGCCTCGACCCGGACGAAATGGGTGATTTCGCGGCTTTCTAGGAACGGCACGCCCTTGCACATCACCGTGTCGCAGACGATGGCGCGGGGCCGGTCGCCCTCCAGGTTGCGGGCCGTGTTGAAAGCCGCGACCAGGGCGTCGAGGTCGTTGCCGTCCACCCGCTGCACATGCCAGCCGAAGGCCGCCCACTTGTCGGGCAAGGGTTCGGCGGACAGGGTTTCCGTGGACTTGCCGTCAGCCTGCTGGTCGTTGAAATCGACGATGCAGATCAGGTTTCCCAGCCGGTGATGGGCGGCGGCCATCGCCGCCTCCCACGTGGACCCCTCGCCCAGTTCGCCGTCCGACATCAGGTTGTAGACGAAAGCGGGATTTCCCTTGGCCCTGAGGCCAAGCGCCATGCCGACCGCGATGCCCAGGCCCTGGCCCAGGGATCCGCCGGTGATCTCCATCCCCGGCGTATAGGCGGCCATGCCGGACATCGGCAGGCGCGAGTCGTCGGCGCCATAGGTTTCCAGCTCGGCCTCGGGCAGGATCCCCGCCTCGATCAGCGCGGCATAAAGCGCGATAGCGTAATGGCCGATAGACAGCAGGAAGCGGTCGCGGCCTTCCCATTCCGGATCGGCGGGGCGGTGGTTCAGCGCGTGGAAATAGGACACCGCCAGCACGTCCGCGACGCCAAGCGCCTGTCCGACATAGCCTTGTCCCTGAACCTTGCCCATGCGCACGGCCTTGCGGCGGATGTCCCAGGCGCGGCGCGCAAGACTGGTATTCGACAGCACCGCTGCCGAGCGTTCATGTTGCATGGTTCCTCCCTTGGGCAGCGGATGCGGCGGCACCCACGGCGTCTTTTTAACTGGGCGTCAAAACGACCTCGGTGCAATTAAGTTTTCCTGTGGGTTTGCTAAGCACAGCTTAGGTGACGCGCGCGCAGGAATCGGACAGGGTTTTCCTAGCCGAGCGGGGAGGACGCTCTGCCCCACGTGACATGCCAACCGGTATGATGCCGCGAACTTGCCAAAGGTCGCCGGCACGGATCGCCGGTCGCTGCCGGGGCATCCCCTCATGCCGGACAACCGATGCTCTGGGAGGGGCCATATGACACTTCGCCAAATCTTAGCCGCCACCGTTTTTGCCTTTTGCGCGCTGCCTGCGGCGGCCCAGAATTTCCAGTTGTCGCACAATGCGGCGGCCGGCAATCCCAAGGATGCCGCATCCCTGAAATTCGCCGAACTGGTCGCGGAAAAATCCGGGGGCCGTCTCAAGGTGGACGTAGGCGGCGCCGCGCAGTTCGGCGACGACGCCGAAACGATCACCAACATGCGCCTGGGCACCATCGCGTTTTCGGCCAATTCACAGGGGACGACCTCGGCCGTGGTTCCTGAAATGGCGCTCTTGGGCCTGCCCTTCCTGTTCCAGAGCCTGGATCAGGCCGAGGCGGTGATGGACGGTCCCGTCGGCGACAGGCTGGAGGCTGCGGCCGAGGCGCAGGGCCTGGTCGTTCTGGGCTGGTGGAACAACGGCATCCGCCAGGTGTCCAATTCCAAGGGTCCGATCACCACGCCCGCCGATCTGGCCGGGATGAAGATCCGCACGCCGCCCGACCCGATCACCATCGACATCTTTACCGCGCTTGGCGCGTCGCCTACACCTATGGCTTTTTCGGAACTGTACATCGCGTTGCAGCAGGGCGTGGTGGACGGCCAGGAAAACCCGCTCATCAACATCCATTCGTCCAAGCTGCACGAGGTCCAGCCCTATATCTCGCTGACCAACCACAAATACGAGGCGACGCCGTTCCTGGCGTCCAAGATGATCATGGACACGCTGTCGCCCGAGGATCAGCAGATCATCCGCGACGCCGCCCATGAGGCGGGCGAGCTGAACCGGCAGATGGTCGCGGACCAGACCGAGTCGCTGAGGGACGAACTGGAAGCCTTTGGAACCCGGTTCAACGAGGTCGATCCCGCCCCCTTTGTCGAGGCGACGCAGCCGGTCTATGACAAGTGGCGCGAGCAGTATCCCGATCTGGTGGACGAGATCGTCGCCGCAGCCCAGGCGGCGGGCCAGTGATGCAGGCGGCGGGTGTCCCCACGGGTCACGGCAAGGCGGACCCCGCCGTCTTGCGCGCAGCCAACGCGGTCGGGCTGGTGCTGGACAGCGTCGCCGTGCTGATTGCCACATCGGCGGTCGTGCTGATCTTCCTGGCCCTGATGGCCGAGGTGGTGGTGCGCTATCTCACCACCGCCGGGCTTGGCTGGCCCAACGAGGTGCCGAACCTGCTGTTTCCCTGGCTGATCATGGGCGGCATCGTGATCGGCGCCCATCGCGGCGCCCATATCGCGGCGGAATTCATTCGCGGGCATCTGTCGACCGGCCAATTGCGGGTGCTGATGATGGGCATCAACCTGCTGGTGGCGGGGGTCTTTGCTGCCCTGGCCTGGCTGTCCCTGGGCGTGATCGGGATCACCAGGACGCAGGTCTTTCCCATCACCGGGATCGGCCAGGCCTGGGCCTATGGCTCGATGCTGTTCGGTTTCGGAGGCATTGCCCTCGCATCCGTGGTGAACGCCGTGCGCACCGCCTTTGCTGCCAATCCCGGCAGTATTCACCACACCGATACGGAGCACATGACATGACCGCCGTCATGACCGGACTTTTCGCGATCATGCTGGTGCTGTCGGTGCCGGTCGGATACGCCCTGATCGTCGCCGCCGGCAGCGCGATCCTGTGGCAAGGCGGCACGCCCACGGTCCTGGCCGTGGTCAAGCTGTTCCAGCCCACACAGAGTTTCCCCCTGCTGGCGATCCCGTTCTTCATCCTGTCCGGGTCGCTGATGATGTCGGGCACGCTGGGACAGAAGCTGGTCAATTTCGCCGCCGCCATGGTCGGCCGCTTTCACGGCGGCATGGGGCAGGTGACGGTGGTGGGATCGACCATTTTCGGCGGCGTGTCAGGCTCTGCCGTGGCCGAGGCCTCGGCCCTGGGGTCCATGCTGATCCCCTGGCAGAAGCGCGAGGGTTATCCGGGCGGGTTCGCGGCCGCCGTCACGGCGTCGTCCTCGACCATCGCGGGGCTGATTCCGCCGTCGATCCCGCTGATCCTGTATTCCACGGTGTCGAACGCTTCTATCGCGTCCTTGTTCTCGGCCGCGGTGTTGCCGGGGCTGATGCTTGCCGCGGGCTTCATGGTGGTGTGCTATGTTTCAGGGCGGATACGCAATTTTCCCCGGCTGACCGACCGTTCGCAATACGCGGGCTTTGGCCGGCTGCTGCTGTCGGCGGCCCCGGCGCTGCTGATGCCGTTCTTCATCGTCGTGCTGCTGCGCGCGGGCATCGCCACGCCGACCGAGGTCAGCGTGATCGCCGTCTTTTACGCCCTGATGGTCAGCGCGCTGCTGTATCGCGACCTGACGCTGGCGCGGATTAAGGACGCGCTTGTCGGCACCGTCATCACCACGGGCGTCGTCATGCTGGTCATCACCGCGTCCAGCCTGGTGGGGCACGTGCTGATCACCGAACGCATTCCGACCATGGTCGCCCAATGGGCTCAGGGTACGCTGGGCACGGCCGTCCTGATCATCCTGATGATGAACGTCATCATGCTGGTGATCGGCATGTTTCTGGACCTGCCCGCCGCGATCCTGCTGCTGGGGCCGACCTTTGTGGCCATCGGCGCGGCCATCGGCATGGACCCGATCCAGTTGGGGGTGATGATCTGCATCAACCTGTCCATCGGGTTGTTCACGCCGCCCATCGGCACCACCCTGTTCATCGGCGCGGCCATCGCCCGCGTGCCCATCGGCGCGGTGGTCCGCGAGCTGTGGCCCTTTTATCTGGTGGCGTTCGTGGTGCTGATCCTGATGTCCTATATTCCTGCCTTCACCATCTACTGAGGCGATGATGACCGACCCAAAGACGATTGCCTTTGTGGGACTTGGGTCCATGGGCCTGCCGATGGCGGGGAACCTGGTCCGGGCGGGGCACGACGTGCGCGGTTTCGACATGCGGGACGCGGCGATGGACGCGCTTGCGACGCAGGGCGGCATCCGCCCCGCCGATCTGGCCGGAGCCTGCGATGGCGCCGACCTGCTGGTGCTGATGGTGGTCAATGCCGACCAGGCGCGGTCGGTGCTGTTCGGGGCAGGGGCGCTATCGGCGCTGCCCCGGGGGGCGCGGATCTGCCTGATGGCGACCTGCCCGCCCGACGCGGTGGCCCGCCTTGCCGCCGACGTGGCGGAGGGGGGCCGCGAGTTGATCGACTGCCCCGTGTCCGGCGGGGTGGTGGGCGCGCAGGCGGGTACGCTGACCATCATGGCCGCCGCCCCCCGCGCCAGCTTCGACGCGGTGGCCCCGGTGCTGCGGACGATGGGCAACAAGCTGCATCACGTGGGCGAGACACCGGGGCAGGGGGCCACCGTCAAGGCGATCAACCAGCTTTTGTGCGGCGTCCACCTGGCCGCCGCCGCCGAGGCGCTTGCCCTGGGCCAGAAGGCAGGGGTCGATGCCGGGACCCTGCTGGAAATCGTGTCGGGTTCTGCGGCGTCCAGTTGGATGCTGCGGGATCGCGGGCCGCGCATGGTGCGGGACGATCCGCCCGTGACAAGCGCGGTGGACATCTTCGTCAAGGATCTGGGCATTGCGCTTGCCGCCGGGCGCGGGGCGGGCATGGCGCTGCCGCTGGCGGCAGCGGCGCACCAGATGTTTCTGGCCGAAAGCGGGTCGGGCAACGGGCTGGCCGACGACAGCCAGGTCATCGCTGCCTATCGCCGCCTGAACGGGATCGGCTGACCCCCGGAACGGCTTGACGCATGGGCCGGGGCGGCGTCCTGTGGGAATCGGAGAGCCCGATGCCCCTGAACCCGAACCTCAATTCGCTGGCTTATTTCGAGGCGGTGGCCCGCACCGGCCGCGTCACGGATGCCGCCGCCGAACTGGGGGTGTCCACCGCTGCCGTCAGCCAGCAGTTGAAGCAGCTCGAGGAACAATGGGGCGTCCGGTTGTTCCGCCGCCAGGACCGCCGCCTATCCCTGACCCTGGACGGCGAGATGCTGTTCCAGACCACCACCGCCGCATTCCGCATGATCCGAGGCGCCCGGTCGGCCGTGCTGCGCCAAAGCGACAACCGCCAATTGTCGATGAGGTGCAGCCCCAGCCTGGCGGTCCGCTGGCTGACTCCCCGGCTCAAGAATTTTCTGGACCTCAACCCCGAATGGGGCGTGCGCATCGACGCTTCGCCCGACTTTTCGGATTTCGAAACCGAGGCGATGGATCTGGATTTGCGCTATGGGTCGGGCAACTGGCCGGGGCTATACACGGAATGCATTCTCAACGATTACGTCATCCCGCTGTGCAGTCCGGATTACCGCAACAGGACGCGCGATCTGTCGGACGACCCGGCGGCACAGATTGCAGCCGGCCGGCTGATCCATTCGGTCAAGGCGCGCTATCAATGGGATCTGTGGCTGGCCGTGCAAGGCATCGACTTGCCCGAGCAGCACGCGCCCCTGAGGTTAGACCGATCCTCCATGGCCATCCAGCTTGCCCGGGATGGGGCGGGCGTCGTGCTGGATTCGGTCACGCTGGCCCATGACGAATTGCAGCGAGGGACGCTTGTCCCGTTGTCCACCGCCTTTGCGGCGGTCGAGTTCCCGGCCTATTGGGTGGTCTGCCCTGCGCGACACATGAATCGCCGGATCGTGCGGCTGTTCATCGACTGGCTGCGCGAAGACGGATCGCTGTTCCAGACAGCGGCACGCAAGACGCTGGAACGTCTGGGCTGCACGATCCGCCCCGCCGCACCCGGAGAGCCGGGGCTGCTGTAGCGCCGCCCGGTCAGGATACGGTCTGCGCCGGCGGCTTGGCCCCCAGGTCGTGCAGGGCATCGCGCATGATCCGGCGTCCCAGCGTGACGCGGTGCTGCAACACGCCGCGCCCATAGTCAAAGGCCTTGCCGGCGAAATCGTCGCGCGGATCGGACAGGATCACATGCCGAAACCGGCGGTTTTCCAGATCGCACCGGTCAATCACCTGCGCCGATTGTGCCGCAAAAGCCAGTTCCTGCGCGCGGCAGGCGATGCCGTCCACCGTCTGGCGCAGCGGCTTTTGCAATTCAAACAGGTCGAGCGCCAAAATCAGGGCGTTGCCCGGCCGGTCCAGCAGAGGTGGCAGCGGCAGATTCTGGGCCAGGCCCGCATCGAAATAGGTTGCCTCGCCGATCCTGACGGGGGTGAACAGAACCGGCAGGGCCGAACTTGCCATCAAGTGATCCATGCTCAGCGCGGTCTGGGTGTTGCGGAACGCCTCGATCAGCCCCGTCTCGGCGTTGAGCGCCGTTACCGTCACCTCGATCGCGGCATCGTTCAGCCGGGTAAAATCGACCATCTCGTCGATCAGGTCGGCCATGCGCTGACGGCGGAACAGCGCGCGGTCGGGCGGCATTCCGGGCAGGATTTCCCACATCCCCGGCCAGGCCGGGGCGAACAGCGCCCGGTGGCCCCAGGCCAGGGTGCGCGCCACGGCGGACTTGCGGCCGATCATGGCGCGGGGTTCGCCCACGCGTGACAGGAACCGTTGCAGCGTCTCGATCCGCCTGCCCGGCGCACTGCCCGCGATCAGGGCGGCGACCAACGACCCGATCGAGGCGCCGGACAGGCGGGTGACGCGCAACCCTGCGTCCTCGATGGCCTGCCAGGCGCCGACATGAAAGGCGCCCAGGGCATTGCCGCCCGACAGGCAGACCCAAGTCTCGTCCAGCGGAGCGGTCGGGGGGGCAGTCTTGGGGGCGGAGCTTGTCATGGGGTGATGGGCTTTCTGCCGGGAACGGGCCCTCTGCAACCCCGGATGACGTGGCAATGTTCCGCCATCCGCCGGCGCGGCCAAGGTGCGGCCGCCCATCGTTTCGACCTCGGTCGGGCCGCCACCGTCGGCGACGGCATCCCGCATCACCGCGCCTTCGACCACATGGCAGGACAGGATAAAGGTCATCATCGCCTTGTTACCCGGCCGCAACAGGGTGTCGAGCGTGCCGTCCGGCAGGGCCTCGAAGGCGGCATCGACGGGGGCAAAGACGGTGAACGGGCCTTCGCCCGCCAGGCTGCGCCGCGCTACCCTGATATACATTTGTCTATGACATGCGCTGCCCTGCCGCAGGAACTGCCCGGACGGGACGGCGTTTTTTTCCCGAAAGCATTTCTGGAACGATCAATGACCAAGCGGATCGCCATTATCGGCACAGGCCCCACGGGCATCTATACCCTGCAACAGCTTTTGAAGATCGGCGAGCCTTTGGCCGTGATCCTGTTCGAAAAGGGCGAAAAGGCGGGCTACGGGATGCCCTATTCGCCCGAAACGGCCAGCCGGTCGATGCTGGCCAACATCGCCAGCATCGAGATTCCGCCGCTTGTCGAACCCTATCTGGACTGGATGGAGGGCCAGCCGCAGGACAGGCTGCGCGGCTATGGCCTCGACCCCGACGATCTGGACGAACGCCAGTTCACCCCCCGTCTGCTGCTGGGCGAATATTTCCGCGACCAGTTGATGCTGATGGTGGACCGCGGCCGCGCGGCGGGCCACCGCATTGACATTCTGGAAAGCACCGAGGTTCTGGACATTGTTCCGGGACCGGGCGGGCTGCGGGTCAAGGCCTCGGGCGCCGGCAACGACGCCGAGTTCGACCGGGTGATCCTGGCTACGGGACATGATTTCCCCGATGAGGACGGCGATGTCACCTATTTCCCAAGTCCGTGGTCGGGCCTGATCAAGACCGAGATTCCAGCCGCGACGGTGGGCATCATGGGCACCTCTCTCAGTTCCATCGACGCGGCCATGGCGGTGGCGATCCAGCACGGCCGGTTCCGTCGCAAGGGGGACGAACTGCTGTTCGAGACGGGAGCCACCGGCCTGCATGTCACCCTGATGTCGCGCACGGGCATCCTGCCGGAGGCCGACTTCTATTGCCCGATTCCCTACGAGCCGCTGGCGGTGATGACCGACGCCGCCGTGGCGGCCTGTGCGCGGGCCGACCGCCCTCTGGATGCCCTGTTCGACCTGTTCCGGGCCGAGATCATGGGCGCCGATCCCGCCTTCGCCCTGCGCATCGGACTGGGAGGTCTTGATGCCGACAGCTTCGCCCAAGCCTATTTCGCCGACCGGAAAACCGCCGACCCGTTCCGATGGGCCAGGAAAAATCTGGACGAGGTCGAATACAACAAGACCCATCGCATCACCGTGCCCTGGCGCTATGCCATCCTGCGCATGCACGAAAAGGTCGAGGACATGGTGGCCGACCTGCCAGATCAGGACCGCGAGCGGTTCGAGAAGGGGCTGAAAAAGGTCTTTGTGGACAATTATGCCGCCGTGCCGTCGAAATCGATCCGCCGCCTTCTGGCCCTGCGCGATGCGGGCGTGCTGTCGGTCCTGGCCCTGGGCGAGGATTACGAGCTGATCCGCGAGCCTGACCGGACGGTGATCCGGACCGCCGACCGCCAGCATGTCTTTGACGTGTTCATCGACGCGCGGGGACAAAAGGCGCTTGGCAGCGCGGATCTGACCTTTCCCACCCTGCGCGACGCCCTGCTGGCCGAGGGTCTGGACATTCCCGAGGTGGCCGAGGATTACAGCCTGCTCGCGCCCGATGCCTTTCGCGGGCGGGTGACGCTGGCCTCGATCCCCTATCTGATGCACGACCGGCCCTTCGTGCAGGGCATCACCGCCTGCGCAGACATCGCCGAGGCCATCGCACGCGGCATCGCGACGCGCCGGCGCCGCAGGCTTGTGTCCTGAAAAAGGGGGGGGCCATGGAGCCGTCCGACGATCCCGCTTCGCTTGAGCGTTTTGTCTTTGCCCAGCGGCGCAGCTATGACACGGCGCTGACCGAACTGCGGGGGGGCCGGAAGCAGAGCCACTGGATGTGGTACGTCTTTCCACAGCTTCGCGGCCTTGGACGGTCGGAAATGTCATGGCACTACGGCATCGCCGACCTGGACGAGGCCCGCTCGTATCTGGCCCATCCCGTGCTTGGCCCCCGGCTGGCCGAATGCGGGGCGGCGGTTCTGGCCCATGCGGGCACGCCTGCCGAGGCGATCATGGGGTCGGTCGATGCGGGCAAGCTGCGGTCCTCGATGACGCTGTTTGCCGCCATCGAGGGGGCGCCGCCGGTTTTCGACCGGATTCTCGATCAGTTTTATGGCGGGCGGCGCTGTCCCCGGACGCTGGACAGGATCGGAAAATCACAGCGCGACGAGGACAACCCCCGCCGTCAATCCTGAGCCCGAAGCACGCGGGCAGGCCGCGCCGACAGCGGGCGCAGGGCGAATGCCAGGCCTGCGGCAAGCGTTGCCAGCGTCCCGCCCAGGACGATCAGCAGGGCTGATCCGGGGGCAAAGCGGTAATCCAGTTCCATCACCTGCGTCAGCACGGCCCAGCCGGCAAGTGCTGCGACGGCCACGGCCACAAGCCCCGCCGCCGCCCCCATCAGCGCGGACCGCAGGGCAAAGCTGGCCAGCACCCGGCCCCGCGTGGCCCCCAGGGTCTTCAGCACCGCGGCCTCGAAGACGCGGGCACGTTCCCCCGCCGCCGCCGCGCCGATCAGCACGACAAATCCCGTTGCCAGCGTCGCCAGGGCCGCCACGCGGGTGGCCGAGGCAAGCGCGGCCATGGCCTCGGCCACCCGCGCGGCCACCTCGCGCACGCCGACCGCCGTGACATTGGGAAAGGCGTTCGACACCGCGCGCATGATCCGCCCCTCGGACTCGGGGTCGGCATGGACGGTGGCAATATAGGTATGGGGGGCCGATTGCAGGCTGGCTGCGTCGAAGATCATCACGAAGCCGATGCCGCCGCTGCGGAAATCGAGCTGCCGGAAATTGGCGATGGTGCCGGTGATGTCGCGGCCCAGGATGTTGACGGTGATCCGGTCGCCCAGGCTCAGGCCCAGTTCGGCCGCCTCCTCGGCGCCAAAGCTGATCTGCGGCTCGCCCGCATGGTCGGGCGCCCACCAGTCGCCTGCGGTCAGAACGGTGCCGTCCGGCGGGGCGGCGGCATAGCTGACGCCGCGATCGCCGTGCAGCACCCAGTGATCCCCCCATTCCCGCGCCGGAACGTCGTTGATCGCCGTGATGATGCCCCGCAGAGAGGGGGCGGTTTCCACCTGGCCGACCCCCGGATCGGACGCCATTTCGTCAAGAAATCCAGGCAACTGGTCCGGCTGGATGTCGATGAAAAAGAAGGCAGGCGCGCGTTCGGGCAATTCGGCGGCGATGGCGCGGCGCAGGTTGGTGTCGATCTGGCCGACCGAGGCCAGAACGGACAGTCCCAAGCCCAGCGACAGCACCACGGCCGTCACGCCTTCGCGCGGGTTGCCCACCGCCGCAACGGCCAGCCGCAGCGCGGTTCGGCCGCGCAATGCCGGATGACGGGCCAGCCGCCTTGCCAGCCGGCGCAGGCCAATCGCCGCCAGCCACAACGCTCCCAGGGCAAGCATCACCCCCGCCGTGGTCCACAGGGCCAGCCGGGGGACCGAGGCGAGCCCCGCGGCCGCCCCCACCAGCGTCGCCAGCGACACGATCAGCACCGCCAGATAGACCCCCCGCGGCCTGGCACGCGACCCGGCCCCGATGCCGCGATACAGCGCCGCCGCCCGGACGCGTTCCACCTGGGCCAAGGGCAGCAAGGTAAAGATCAGCGCGGTCAGCAGGCCATAGAGCGCGGCTTCGGCCAAGGGGGCGGGATAAAGGCCGAATTCCGCGGGGATCGGCAGGCGGGCCTGCAAAAGCGGCGCGGCGGCCAGCGGAACCAGGCCCCCCAGCAACAGCCCCGCCGCCACCCCCAGCAGGGTCAGGATGCCGACCTGAAGGAAATAGATTGCAAAGATCGTCCCCCCTTCGGCCCCAAGGGTCTTGAGGGTGGCGATCACCGGGGTCTTGCCTTCCAGATAGCTGCGCACGGCCGCCGACACGCCCACCCCGCCGACGGCAAGGCCCGCAAGACCCACCAGCACCAGAAACGATCCCAGCCGGTCCACAAAGACTTCGACCCCCGGGGCGCCGCGGCGGCTGTCGCGCCAGCGCATCCCGGCATCCTCGAAGGCGGCGGTTGCGGCCACGCGCATGTCGTCCAGGCTGTCTCCGGGCCGCAGCGTCACCCGATAGCTGGTTTCATAGAGCGTCCCCTCGGCCAACAGCCCGGAATTGGCCAGGCCCTGCGTGGCAACAAGCGTGCGCGGCCCCAGGCCGAAGGTGCCGCCCACCGCGTCGGGTTCGCGGGTCAGCGCCGCCATCAGCACGAAATCCTGTATGCCCAGCCGGAACCGGTCGCCGGGCGCAAGACCCAGCCGGTCCATCAGCACCGGGTCCATGGCGGCGCCCGGCAGGCCGTCCTGCCCGGCCAGAACCTCGGTCACCGGCATCGGCGGGTCGAACACGGCCTGACCATACAGCGGCCAGTTGCCGTCCACGCCCTTGACCTGCGTCAGGGCACGTTCGGCATCCTCTCCGCCGCCTGCCACGGCCATGGACCGGAAATCGACCACCTCGGACACCTGTTCCGCGCGGGCGTCGATCCAGGCCCGTTCGTCATCGGTGGCAAAACGATAGGTCAGCCGCAGATCTGCATCGCCGCCCAGCAGGGCCGCGCCCTCGCGGGACAGGCCCGTCTCGATCGCCGCCCGGACCGAGCCGACGGCGGCGATGGCGCCCACCCCCAGGGCCAGGCACAAAAGAAAGATCCAGAAGCCTGCCAGCCCGCCGCGCAGCTCGCGCCGGGCCATGCGCCAGGCGGCGGTCATGATGCGGCCCGGCGCAGGCGGTCCTCGCCCTCGATGCGGCCATCGCGCAGGCGCAGCACCCGGTCGCAGCGCGCGGCCAGATCCGCGGCATGGGTGACAAGAACCAGCGTGGTGCCGTGCCGGTCGCGCAGGCCGAACATCAGGTCCATGATCGCTTTGCCGCTGGCCCCGTCCAGGTTGCCGGTGGGTTCGTCCGCCAAAAGGATCGCGGGCCGGGGCGCGGCGGCACGGGCCAGGGCCACGCGCTGCTGTTCGCCCCCGGACATCTGCGCGGGGTAATGATCCATCCGCGCGCCCAGGCCCACGGCGCGCAATTCGGTGGCGGCGCGGTCGAATACGTCATCCTGCCCGGCCAGTTCCAGCGGGGTGGCGACGTTTTCCAGGGCGGTCATGGTAGGGATCAGGTGAAAGGACTGGAACACCACCCCCATGCGGCCCCGGCGGAACCTGGCCAGGGCATCCTCGTCCAGATTGGTCAGGTCGTGGCCAAGCGCCCGGACGGTGCCGCCCGTTGCCTGTTCCAGCCCGCCCATCAGCATCAGCAACGAGGATTTCCCCGATCCCGAAGGTCCGACCAGCCCCAGCGTCTCGCCCCGGTGGACATCCAGGGAAATGCCCCTCAAGATCGCCACCGGCCCGGCATTGCCGTGCAGGGTCAGGTCCACATCACTCAGCGACAAAACCGGATCGGTCATGAACATCGTCCCCGAAAACCTGCGTTCATTGGCATCTAGGCCCTGGCGCCGCGCGAACAACCCGCGATGGCGCGACATTTTCACCGTCGCGGTTCTGGCCGCCGCCCCTGCCGCGGCTTGCGCCGAAGAACCGCTGAGGCTTGTGGCGCTTGGGGATTCGCTGACACAGGGCTATGGCCTGCCGCAGGATCAGGGCCTTGTGCCGCAGTTGCAGGACTGGCTGCGAAAGGCGGGCCATGACGTCATCGTGATCAACGCAGGCGTCAGCGGCGACACCACGGCGGGGGGATTGTCGCGGCTGGACTGGACTTTGGCCGACAGGCCCGACGCGATGATCGTGGCGCTTGGCGGCAATGACCTGTTGCGCGGGATCGACCCGGCCGTAAGCCGCGCCAACCTGGACGCGATCCTGACCCGGCTGGATGCCGAGGGCGTGCCCGCCATGCTGGTCGGCCTGCCCGCGCCGGGCAATTACGGCCCCGAATTTCAGCGCGATTTCCAGGCCATGTATCCCGAACTGGCGGAAACGCATGATGCCGCCCTGTATCCCGACCTGCTGGCCCCGATTGCCCGCAAATACGCCACCGGCCAGGACTATGCAGACCTGATGCAGGAGGACCGCCTGCACCCGAGCGCGGCAGGCGTTACCGCCATCGTCGAGGCGATGGGACCGGCCGTGGCCGGATGGCTGGAGGAGGTCAGGGCGCCGGCCGACTGACCCCGGCGGTCTGCCGGGACAGGACATGGCGATACCAGACCTCGATCATCCAGGCCAGCATGGCGGCATTCAGCAGATGCCACAGGAAATGCGTGCCCGTGGGGATCGTCTCGCACAAGGGTTCGTCCAGCGTGCGAAAGATCAGCGACAGGATCAGGATGGCGGCCCCGACGGCCAGGCCCCGGGCGGTTTCTGGCGCCCGTCCGTGCAGCAGCCCCGCATAGATCAGGATCAGCAGCGGCACCGGGGCATAGCTGGCCGAGGAGCCGATGCCGGGGATGGTGGCGAACAGCGGCACCGTCAGCATGGCATAGGGAATGAACCCCGCCGTCACGACCCCCGCCAGCAAGGGCCGCAGGTGCAGGAAATCCCGCGATGCGGCAAAGACGTAGATCAGGATGAAAGCCACGATGGGCAGCACGTCCATCAGGCTTGTCAGCGGATTGGCATGGGTGTGGAACAGCCACGACCCGATGCCGATCACGAACAGCACCGCTGTCAGCAGCCGCCCGGTGGGCAGAGCGTGGGGACGGTGGCGCAGCCCGATCCACACCGCAGCCAGGATGAAGGCCAGGTTGGTCAGGGCATTCAACGGCTCGGACCAGTAATCGGGGCCGGTGCGTTCGCAATAGGCATCGACGGGGGAAAGCCAGTTCATGCCGTACCTTTCGTCTGACTGGCCGCAGGGCCGACAACAACGCGGGAACCCTGCGGGCTATGTGTCTGCAGTATTTTCTGCCGCCCCCGATACGCTGGTATCATCCGCTGGCAAAGGCTCCTGTCCATCAGGGTGACGAAAATCGGGCCCGCGCGGCAGCCGCCGGTCCGCCACCCTCGGCTTGCCCGATTTTATAGCCTGTGCTATATGTGTGAACGACAAGAAAACATCTTCCCTCCTTGCAGGACCGCCCCATGACCCGCCCGCCTGCCGCCCATCGCCCTGACGAAGGCGTCGATGCCGAAATCCATGCCGAGGCGCATCACAAGACGCGCGAAGCCCGTCGCACCGAACTGGTCGAGGATTACGTCGAACTGATCGCCGAACTGATCGACCGCGATGGCGAGGCCCGCCAGGTCGAGATCGCCCGCCGACTGGGGGTGGCCCAGCCGACCGTGGCCAAGATGCTGAAACGGTTGTCCGAGGACGGCCTGGTGCATCAACGGCCCTATCGCGGGATCTTTCTGACCGAAGCCGGGCACCGGCTGGCCGAGGCCTGTCACAGCCGCCACGAGATCGTCGAGGCCTTTCTGCGCGCCATCGGCGTCAGCGATGCGGTCGCCCGTCACGATGCCGAGGGGATCGAGCATCACGTCAGCCAGGAAACGCTGGACGCCTTTGCCCGTCATGTCGCAGCGCAAGTGAATTGAGAAAAGGCCGCTGCTGGCCCTTGCCTGACAAAGGATGGCCGTCTATCTTAGCCCATGCTATGTTCGTTAGTCTCGTCGCAATTGCAAAAAGGACCGTTGCAGTGAAGCCTGGAATGTCTGCTGTCCTTGTCTTGGGAATGTTGTCTGCCCTGTCCGCTCCGTCGTTTGCCCAATCAGAGCCTGTCAGGGTTGTTACGACCATCGGCATGATCGGGGATGCGGTCGAAAATGTCGGCGGGGACTGCGTCGACCTGACCACCATCATGGGCCCCGGCGTCGACCCGCATCTTTATCAGGCCCGACCCGCCGATGTCCGCAGTCTTCAGACGGCCGACGTGATCCTGTATTCGGGCTATTTCCTGGAAGGCCGCCTGGGCGAGGTGCTGGACAAGTTCGGCGAGCAGAAACCCACCGTTGCCGTGTCGCCCGCGTCGATCCCCCGCGAGGATCTGATCGCGACGCAGGATTCCTATGGCGTCGATCCGCATCTTTGGATGGATGTCGGGCTGTGGTCTCGGATCGTGCCGACGACCGCCGAGGTTCTGGCCCAGGCGCGCCCTGACTGCGAGGCCCGGTTCAGGACCAATGCCCAGGCTTATCGCGAACAGTTGCTGGCCCTGGACGGCTGGGTCCGCGAGGCCGTCGCCTCGATCCCGGAAGGGCAGCGCACGCTGGTCACGGCCCATGACGCCTTTGCCTATTACGGCCGCGCCTACGGGATCGAGGTCGCCGGCATCCAGGGCATCAGCACCCAGGCCGAGGCCAGCATTGCCGACATCCGCGCCACCGCCGACCTGATCGCGACCAAGGGCGTGCCCGCGGTCTTTGTGGAAAGCACCGTCAATCCCCGGACCATCCAGGCTGTCATCGATGCCGTCCGACAGCGCGGGGCCGAGGTCGAGATCGGCGGCGAACTGTTTTCCGATGCCATGGGCGAAGAAGGCACGGCCGGCGGTACCTATGTGGGCATGATCGTCGGAAATACCCGCACCATCGTCCAGGCGCTTGGCGGAACCGTGCCCGACTTGCCCCCGGCGCTTGCCGGATGGGCGGCGCAATGGAGCCTGGCGGGGGCCGAGGGATGACCGCCGCACCGTTTGTCCCGGCCGTGGCCGATCGGAAAGGGGCCGCCGTGCCCGACCGCCTGCACGAGCCGCAGCTTGCCCTGCATGTCGAGGATCTGACCGTCAGCTATGACAGCAAGCCGGTCCTGTGGGACATCGACATCGACATTCCGCCGGGCGTCATGGCCGCAGTGGTGGGACCGAACGGTGCGGGCAAGAGCACCTTCATCAAGTCGGTCCTGGGTCTTGTCCGGCCCACGGCGGGGCATGTCCGGATCTTCGGGCGGCCGTACGGCATGCAGCGGCGGCGTGTCGGCTATGTGCCGCAGCGGTCCTCGGTCGATTGGGATTTCCCGACCACGGCCCTGGATGTGGTCGGCATGGGGCTTTACGGGCGGCTGGGATGGCTGCGCCGCCCCGGTCGGCGCGAACGCGACGAGGCGCGGCACGCCCTGGAACAGGTGGGGATGCAGGATTTCGCCCACCGCCAGATCAGCCAGCTTTCGGGCGGCCAGCAGCAGCGGGTTTTTCTGGCCCGCGCACTGGTCCAGCAGGCGGACCTGTATTTCCTGGACGAACCCATGGCCGGGGTGGATGCCACGACCGAACGGGCCATCGTGGACATCCTCCACCGCCTGCGCGCCCAGGGCAAGACGCTGGTCGTGGTGCATCATGACCTGCAAACCGTGCGGTCCTATTTCGACTGGATGGTCATTCTGAACATCCGCGCCATCGCGCAGGGGCCGGTGTCCCAGGTCTATACCGCCGAAAACCTGCGCAAGGCCTATGGCGGCCAGATCGCCCTGATCGAACATGAATCCTTTGGCGGGTCCGGCGCGACGGCCCAGACCCTTGGCGGGGGCTGAAGATGCTGGCGCTGCTGGCCGATTCGACCATCCGCACGGTCGCCCTGGGCGCGGCGCTGCTGGGAATCTCCAGCGGCGTGCTGGGCTGTTTCGCCGTGCTGCGGCGGCAAAGCCTGCTGGGCGACACGCTGGCCCATGCGGCGCTGCCGGGCGTCTGCCTGGGGTTCCTGATTGCGGGATCGCGCGATCTTGGCAGCATCATGCTGGGCGCCCTGGCGACCGGCGCCGCCGCCGCCCTGGCGGTGCTGCTTCTGACCCGGACCAGCCGGCTCAAGACCGATGCCGCCCTGGGCATCGCGCTCAGCCTGTTTTTCGCGCTTGGCGTCGTTCTGCTGACCTTTATCCAGGGCCGGGGAAATAGCGCACAGGGAGGCCTGGACTCTTTTCTGTTCGGGCAGGCCGCGGCCATGCTGCGCAGCGATCTGTGGATCATGGGCGCGATCACCGCGGCGGCTCTGGCCCTGGTGGCGATTTTCTGGAAGGAATTCAAGCTGGCGTCCTTCGATCCGGGCTTCGCGGCCTCGCTGGGTCTGCCGGTTCTGGCGCTCGAGGCGGCGATGACGGCCATGGTGGCCCTGGCGGTCGTGGTGGGATTGCAGATGGTGGGGGTCGTGCTGATGACCGCCATGATCATCGCCCCCGCCACCGCCGCACGGCAGTGGACGCGCAGCCTGGGGGCCATGGTGGTGCTGTCGGCGCTGTTCGGAACGCTGGCCGGGGTGACGGGGGCGGTGATCAGCGCGGCCAGCCGGGGGCTGTCCACGGGGCCGCTGATCGTGCTGGCGATTTCCGCCATCGTCTTTCTGTCGCTGCTGGCCGCGCCCGGCCGCGGTCTGGCCTGGGCCGCCCTGCGGCACTGGCGGAACCGTCGCAATCTGGAGTCGCAGCAGGTTCTGGCCACGCTGTATCGCATGGCGGCGGAACACGGCGACCGCCGCCACCCGGTCGAGCTGGGGACGCTTGACACCTTCCATGGCACCCCGACCCGCCGCGCGCTGTCGCGACTGGAGCGTCAGGGCCTGGTCCGCCCGGTCCGTCACGAACCCGAACGGACCCCGCATTGGGAACTGACGCCCCAGGGGCTTGCCCAGGCGCGTCGGCTGCTGACCGACACGGGCGGCGATAGGGACGGGGAGGAGATGTCGTGATCCAGGCGTTCTTTGCCAACACCACGTTCATGATCGTGCTGACGGGAATGCTGGTCGGCTGTGCCTCGGCCCTGGTCGGCACCTTTCTGGTGCTGCGCGGCAACAGCATGTTGTCGGATTCCATCAGCCATTCGATCATCCTGGGCATCGTGACCGTCTGGCTGGTGACGGGCGCGCAGGCCGGTCCCCTGCAGATCGCCGGCGCCGCGCTGACCGGGGTGCTGACCGTCTTTCTGACGGAACTGCTGTCGGGGACCAGACGGGTCAAACACGACGCCGCCATCGGCTTGGTGTTTCCGGCGCTGTTTTCCGTCGGCGTGCTGCTGTTGAACCTGTATGCGCGCGACATCCATATCGATCAGCATACGGTGCTGCTGGGGGAAATCGGTTTCGTCTGGCTGGACACCCTGGTCCTGATGGGGGTCGAGATACCGCGGGCCGTGCTGTGGATGACCGTGATGACGGTTCTGAACCTGCTGTTCGTCACGCTGTTCTTCAAGGAACTGAAGATCACCACATTCGATCCTGCCTTGGCCGCAGCCCTGGGGTTCGCGCCGACGGTCCTGTTCTATGCGCTGCTGTTTCTGACAAGCGCCACGGCGGTGGCGGCCTTTGACGCGGTGGGGGCGGTGCTGTTCATCGCCTTTGTTATCGTGCCCCCGTCCGCGGCCTATCTGCTGACCGACCGGCTGTGGGTGATGCTGGTTCTTGGCGTCCTGATCGCGATCGCCTCCAGCATCGGGGGCTATGCCGCCGCGGTGATGCTGGACGTGTCGATCGGCGGCATGATGGCGATGGTGACGGGCCTGTTCCTGATGCTCGCCTATCTGTTCGGCCCGCGCTATGGCATCATCGCCCGCAGCCATCGCCGGCGTCAGGAACGGGAAACCAATGCCCTGCGCACCGTCGCGATCCATCTTTATTCGCACGAAGGAACGCCGGGACAGCAGGCCGAAAACGTGGCCCTTGCGCTGGAAACGCATCTGGGCTGGCCGGCCCTGCGCGCCCGCGAAGTGCTTGCCCAGGGGATCACCCGCGACCTGATCGCCCGGCAGGGCGATCTGCTGGTGCTGACCCCCAAGGGCCGCGCCACCGCCCGCGCGATCCTGGAACCCTGGCGCAACGCCGCCGCCGGTCCGGACGGCTGATCCGCTCAGGGTTTCTGGCCCATCCTGCCGATCCGTGCCAGCAGGATCACCGGCAGCAGGCCCACCAGAACGATCGCCAGGGCGGCATAGGCCGCATTCTCATAGGTGCCCCGCGCCGCCTCGGCATAGATACGGGTGGCCAGCGTCTCGAAGTTCAGCGGACGCAGCAGCAGCGTGGCCGACAGTTCCTTCATGCAATCCACAAAGACCAGCAGTCCCGCCGCCGCCATGGCGCCCCGCGACAGGGGCAGGTGGACCTGCCACAGCGTTTCGCCAGGACCCCGCCCGAGGGTCCGGGCGGCGTGGTCGTAACTGCGGGGGATGCGGCTGAACCCGGCCTCGACCGAGCCTGTCGAGATGGCAAGGAACCGCGCCAGATAGGCATAGCCAAGCGCCATGCCGGACCCGATCAGGACAAGGCCGGTGGACACCCCCAGCCAATCCCGCGCCGTGGCGTCGATCCAGCGGTCCAGACCCGCCACCACCGTCAGGATGCCAAGCGCCAGCACCGTTCCCGGCATGGCATAGCCCATCGAGGCCACGCGCAGCGCAGCTGCCGAAAGCCGACCCGGCCGCGCCCGCGCCCCATAGGACACGACGACGCCGCAGGCCACGACGGCAGCGGTGGCGATCGCCGACAGCAGAAAGGTGTTGCGCGCCTCGGTCACAAGGCCGGCCGAGAAGCCGGCGAGGCGGAACCGTTCCCAGGCCTCGACCGCCAGATAGGAAGCCGGGATCAGAAAGCCCAGCACCACCGGCAGAAGGCCCAATCCCAGGGCAAACCCGGCGGCGCGACCGGTCAAGACGCGGGGGGCAAAGCTGCGCCCGCGCTGCGCGCTTGTGGAAAAGCGTTGCCGACGCCTCGCCCAGCGTTCCAGCGACACGAGCGCGATCACCAGGGCCAGCATCGCCAATGCGATCTGCGCGGCCCCCGGCAGGTCATAGCGCGTCACCCAGGTCGTATAGACCGCAATGGTTAGGGACCGCACCCCCAGGAATTCGGATGCGCCGATGTCGTTCAGCGTCTCCATCAGCGCCAGGCTCATGCCCACGGCGATGGCCGGCCGCGCCAGGGGCAGTGCGACCCGGTGAAACACCTGGGCGCGGGTGGTGCCAAGGGCGCGCGACACCTCGACCAGACTGGCGGCCTGGGTCAGGAACATCGCCCGCGTGGGCAGATAGACATAAGGATACAGAACCAGGCTGAGCAGCAGGATCGCCCCGGTCATCGACCGGATGTCGGGCAGGCGGAAATCACGCGGGCTGTCGTAGCCCAGGATGGCGCGGATCACCCCCTGCACCGGACCCAGCGGATGCAGCAGGTCCAGATAGGCATAGGCCACGATATAGGTGGGGACCGCCAGGGGCAGCAGCAGCGCCCATTCCAGCATCCGCCGTCCCGGAAAGTCATAGGCCGTGACCAGCCAGGCCGACAGCGTGCCGATCACCGCCACCAGCAGCCCGACCCCGGCAAGCAGGATCGCGGTCTGGGTGATCGCATGGGGCAGCACGTTGGCGGCCAGATGTGACCACAGCCCGTCCGATCCGCGCATCGCCTGCCACAACAGCGCCAGAACCGGCAGCAGCACAAGCCCGGCTATCACGCAGCTTGCCACGATCCAGGCCCCTCCGCGGGCGCGAAGGTGCCTGGACTGGATGCCGTCGGGGCTGTTGGCAAGGGTCATGGATACCTGCCACGCACGCCCGGACGCAAGGGGACCGGACCGGTCAATTGTCGAAGCCGACCTTGTCGACCAGACGGCTGGCTTCGGCGCGGTGGGTCACGATCTGGGTCAGCGGGATGGTATCCGGGGTCAGGGGGCCGAAGGATTCGACCACCGGATCAAGCGCCGTGCCGGGCTTGACGGGATGTTCGAAATTCGCCCGCGCATAGATTTGCTGAGCCTCGTCCGACACCAGGAATTCCAGCAGTTGCACCGCCTCGTCGCGGTTGGGGGCGTTCTTGGCAACGGCGGCGCCGCTGATGTTCACATGGGTGCCGCCATCCTCGAAGGTGGGCAGGATCACCTTGATCGCCTCGCCCCAGGCCTTCTGTTCCTCGCCACCCGCGCCGGTGCGCATCAGGCCGACGTAATAGGAATTGGCCACCGCGATGTCGCAGATCCCGCCCAGAATGTCCTTGGCCCCGTCGCGGTCGCTGCCGCCGGCCTGCCGGGCCAGATTGGCCTTGATGCCGTCCAGCCAGGCTTCGGTCGCTTCGGCGCCGTGATGGGCCAGATAGGCCGAGAACAGCCCCGTGTTGTAGGGATGCTGGCCCGACCGGATGCACAGCTTGCCCTGCCATTTCGGATCGGCCAGTTCTTCATAGGTGATGGCGTCCAGATCCATGTCGGCATCGGCATAGACCACGCGGGCGCGCATCGACAGGGCGAACCAGTGGTTATCCGGGTCGCGCAGGTTTTCGGGGATCGCCGTTGTCAGAACCTCGGAGTCGACCGGCTGGGTCAGACCCTTGTCCACCAGATCGGCCAGGTTGCCCACGTCCACCGCCATCAGCACGTCGGCGGGCGAGGCCGCGCCCTCGGCCTCGACCCGCTCGGCGATGCCGTCCTTGAGAAATACCGTATTGACCGCGATCCCCGTGGATTCGGTAAAGGCCTGCAGCAGCGGCTCGACCAGACCCGGCTCGCGCGAGGTGTAGAGGTTCAGCTCCTGCGCCGAAGCGGCGCCCGCGCACAGCGTCACGCCCGCCAGAACGGCACGCGCCAGATGGATCGGATAGGCCATGGAAACTCCTCAGATTCGTGCCGGCGAATGCCGGGCGGATTGCCTTTGGCGACCCCCATACAATTAACTGACGGTTTCTGTCAATATTTCGCCATGGATGATTTCGCCACCCAGGGACGAGAGCTGTTCAAGCGGCACCGGCTCGGCAAAGACATGGATCTGCGCGCCGTTCAGGTGCAGCCCGACCTTGTCGCCCACGGCCATCCGGATGCGTTCGTGGCTGTGCATCCGCAGCGGCTGGAACAGCGGATGGACGCTGATCTCGATCTGCTCGCTTTCGCCGGTAAAGGTTTTGGACAGGATCCGGGCCGAGATGCCGCTGCCGTCGGGGGCGATCGACAGGGCCTGCGGCCGGATGCAGACAAGCGCCGCGCTGCCGTTCGGCAGGTCCAGACCGGCGGCAAAGCGGCCGATCGGGGTTTCGATGCTGCCGCGAGTCCAGATGCCTGCCAGCCGGTTGCAGGGGCCCATGAATTCGGCGGCATAGCTGGATGCAGGCCGATCATAGATATCGAAGGGGCTGCCCGTCTGTTCGATCCGGCCGTTGCGCATCAGCACGATCAGGTCAGCCACCGCCAGGGCCTCTTGCGGATCATGCGTCACCAGGACCGCCGTGGTCCCGAACTGGCGCAGGATCTCCAGCGTTTCGCGCCGCACCCGTTCGCGGAGCCCCTGGTCGAGGTTCGAGAACGGCTCGTCCATCAGCAGAACCTCGGGTCGCGGCGCCAGGGCGCGGGCAAGCGCGGTGCGCTGCTGTTCGCCGCCCGACAGCGAATGGGGATACCGGTTCAGCAGGTGGGTGATGCCGATGCGGTCGGCGATCTCGGCCACCCGGCTGCGCCGTTCGCGCCGATCCAGCCCTTGCAGGCCGAAGGCAAGGTTGTCGGCCACGCTGAGATGGGGAAACAGGGCATAGTCCTGAAAGATGAAGCCGATCCGCCGCAGTTCCGGTTCCGTGAACCGGTCCGGCCCGACGATCCGCGTGCCGCCAAGGTCGATCGTTCCGCCATCGGGACGATCGACCCCGGCGATCAGCCGCAGCAGCGTGGATTTGCCGCAGCCCGATTCCCCCAGAAGGCAGGTGATCCGCCCCGAGGGCACCGCAAGCGAGATGTCCTCAAGCACGGCACGGCTGCCGAAGCGGCGCGAAATCCGGTCAAGCCAGAGCGCGGGGCGCTGATCTGCGGGCATCCGGCCCCCTTGTCGTTTCGCCTGCCTGCCCGAAAGCGAATCTGTCAGGCATTGGAGGCTTCTAGCGTCCCTGCGTCCGGGGGGAAAGGTGTTCGCGTTTTTGTGCAGGCGCCGGGCGGGCAGCCTGCGATTGCTGTCAGGCCCTGGCAGGAACCGCTGCCCGTTGCAGCGGCTGACCCTTGTGGGCCTGGCCGATCAGGTCCAGTTCGGCGGCATGTCCGCCGGCGCCAAGACCAAGCGGACGCGCGATCAGACCCAGATCCATCAGGCCGGCCGACAGGGCCGCATGGTCGGGTTCACCCCAGCTCATGTCGTCGGCCCGCGACTTTCCCGGGCGCAGCCATTCGGCGACAAGCGCGTCAACGACATTCACCCTTGCGCCCATGCCCCTGATCTGGTTGCAGATATTGAGGTGATCCGGGGCGCTGCGGCGTCGGATCGGGGTGAATTCCTGCCACGGGGCGGCGATCAGGCCGGCCAGGTGAAAGGCCGATCCTTCGGGGCCCACAAGATGGCGCGCGGCGGAAAAGACCTGCAATTGATCGTCGATCGGATGGTCCTGGGGATGAAAGATCGTGAATCCCTGATCCGCAAGCGCCTGTTCCAGCCGTGCCTCGCCCAGAATGCTGCCGGTCTTGCGCGGCAGGCGGGACCGCGACAGATACACCTTGGCCCCCTCCGGCATGACCCGGCCCGCATCGGCCGGGCGCAATCGGCGCGCAAAGGCGCGAAAGGCGGGGCTACCCTGCGACAAAGGCCCCAGGCCGAACCCTTGGGCAGGCACCACCAGATCCTCGACCTCGAGGGGTTCGTAAAGGATGCACACGGGCAGGCGGATGCCCAGCCGGTCGAGGATTTCGGCCTGCCATCCGGTCAGGCCTGGGGGCTGCCTGCCGCGCAAGGATTTCGGCGTGAACAGGATCGATTGCGCCCCACTGTCCGCCACGGCCCAAAGGCGCGACAGCGACTCGGTCAGGAAATGTCCGAAATGAAAGAACAGCGTGCCGCCATAAACATGACGGCCCGCAAGGCGCCGGGGGTTCGCAGAGGCGGTTCCCCGCCAGCCCCGGTAATAGCCGTTGCCCCGCTGCAAGGCCGCCTCGATCCGCAGGCGTCCCTCCGAAAAGACCGCCCCGTGTTCCGGGTCGATGCGGGCATCGGCCAGATGCCAGATCCGGTCCGCCGTGCCGTTCCTGCCGGGCGGGTGGTCCATCAGGCCCCCGTACCACGCAGGTCGGCCATCATCCGGGCATAGCCGGGCGCAGCCCGCAGCCGCGCCAGCCGGTCGGCAGATCGGTCGGCGATGATCCGGGCCGCCTGTGCCACTGCCGGTTCCTGCAGCAGGCGCCGCGTCAGCGCCTTGACCCTGGGCGCCATGGCGGCTGCGGTCAGGTCCGTCACCTCGTTGCGGTCGAAGCGGCCGAAGTAATCCTTGTCGTATTTGCCGTGGTTGTTCAGGACATCGCCGCGCAGGCCGCGCAGCAGGTATTCTTCGGCGCTTTTGACGCCGTAATGGTTGACCTGACCCAGGATATAGCCTGCCGTCTGCCGGGTCTGGCGCCAGCTCATGACCTTGCCGTCGATGGGCTCGCCCGATCCGTTGATCCAGTTCAGGTCGAGAGGGCCCTGCCGTTCCCGCTTGCGGATGATGCGGGGGCGATGGATGGCAAGGCGCAGATAGTCCATCTGCCGGAACAGCGTCTTGACCCCGAAGCCCTTGACGAAATCGTCGCCCGCCGCACGGGTCAGACGCTCGATCACCGGGCGGTCGTCGGGGCGGTCCTGCGCGCCGCTGCCGAAAAATCGCCAGGTCAGGGGCATGGCGGCGGCACCCTCGGCCTCGATCCGCCCGATCAGGTCGCCCACCTGTCCGGCGCCCGTTCGGACCGCAAGGAATTCGTCCAGATCCATCACCATGACCCAGTCGGCGGCGCGGATCAGGGGGTGATCGTTCGCCCGCTTCAAGGCGCGGGACTGCGGCGGCAGGTCGCGCAGGGCCGGATTGTCCAGATGCGTCACAAGGCCGATCCCGGCCAGGGCGTCCAGCATCAGGTCCGTGCCGTCCGTGCAGTCGTTGGTAAAGGCCAGGATGTCGGTGAACCCCATCAGGTGGTGATAGGCCACCCATTCCAGGACATAAGGGCCTTCGTCCTTGGCCATGGTCACAAGGACGACCCGCCCATGCGGCGAGGACCGGATCAGATCGGGGGCCGCGGCCTTGCGCTCGGCCAGATCGGCCAGAACGGCATCGCCGTTTTCGGGGGCCGGATCGGGTGGGGGCTTCGGCCTTTTCCTGCGCACCCCCGCATCGCCTGCGGGGTAATCCGCAAGGCCCTGCCGACGAAGGTGGCTGCCCAGCCAGCTGGTCCGGGCGGGCAGCCCGCCGCCCGTATATTTGCGCAGCCAGCGCGAATACAGGTGCAGGCAGAGGCTCTGCTCGCGGTCCAGCAGGTCGTCCAGCGTATCGGCCAGGGCAGGATGGGTCAGGGCCTTGCGCTGCTGGAAGGTGACGGGAAAAAAGGTGGCCTGCGGCTGGGCCAGATGGAATTCCCCCGTGGCCTGGGCGAAATGGGTCAGCGCCACCGGACCCGTGGTGCCCCAGGGATAGTCTCCCAGATTGACCGGAATGCCGTTTGCCCGATTTTCCTCGAGCGCGTGGCGGCCGCGGGCGTTGAACCAGGGCGGAATGGGATAGTCGCCGGTCAGAAAGGCCCACAGATCCTGCATGGTCCGGGACTGTCGCGGAAAGCCCATCACCGCATTGCCCAGAAAGGGCCGGTCCATCCGTTCATGGCCGATGAACCAGTCCAGGGCGGCTGGAAAGGGCCTCAGGGCGATGATGTCGGTATCGGTCCAGACCCGGCCGGTCTGCCGGACCATGACGGCGCGGAACACGTCGGCATGGATGGCGGGGCTTTGTGCCCTGGAATGGAGGATGATGTCGTCATTGGGCCAGACGCTGCGCGCATCCTCGATCCGGGTGCCGGGCGGCGCGTTTTCAATCTGGCCATAGGTATAAAGGACATAGTCGTGTCCCAGATCCAGAAAGCTGGCGATCGAGGCCCGTTCGATCCAGGACAGCGGCCCGTCGATCCACAGCGATCCGATCCGTGCCAGTCCGGCCATTCGGTTTCCCCGTTCAAGCCGCCAGCATCACGCCCGCGCGCAACCATTGCCTGTATCGTGCACCATCATTTGCGTGTTTTTGCAAGCCCCGGTTGTCGCCAACCTGCCATTTCCTCTTGGATCGGGATGATGCAGGGGCTATCCCCCGGACAGGTGCGCGACAAAGGAACCCGCCATGTCCCTGCTGCGGGCCGAGGCCCTGCTGGCCCGCTTCGGCCTTGACCGATACATGCTGATGCTGGTGGGGACTGTCGTTCTGGCGACGATCCTGCCCGCGCGCGGGGTGGCCGCGTCGGTCCTGTCGCATCTGACCTATTGGGTCATTGCGCTGCTGTTCTTTCTTTATGGCGCGCGGCTGACCACGGCGACGATTCTGGCGGGGCTGAGGAACGGGCGGCTGCAACTGGCCGTCCTGGCGCTGACATTTCTGCTGTTTCCGCTGTTTGCCCTGGTGCTGAAGCCCCTGTCGCTGATCTGGCTGCCTGCGGCCGCCGGGGCGGGGTTCCTGTATATCGGCTGCCTGCCCTCGACGGTGCAAAGCTCGATCGCCTTCACGGCGGTGTCGGGGGGCAATGTGGCGGGGGCGGTTTGCGCGGCCTCGATCTCGAACCTGGTCGGGGTGGTGCTGTCGCCTGCGCTGTTCGCGCTGCTGATTCCGCAGGAAACGGGCTATGGGGTCGATCCCTCGGCCATCTGGAAGATCGTGCAGCAGGTCCTGCTGCCCTTTGCCGTGGGACAGCTTTGCCGCCCGCTGCTGGGGAACCTGCTGATGCGTCATCGCCGGGCCACCGTTGTCGTGGACCGCGGTTCGATCCTGCTGATCGTCTATGCGGCCTTTTCGGCGGGTGTGGTCAACGGGATCTGGCAGGTGATCGGGGCCGGTGCGCTGCTGGTCCTGGGGATGCTGTGCCTGGTGCTGCTGGCGGTGGTGATGGGCGCTGCGCTGCTGACGGGACGGGCTACGGGAATGAACCGGGGCGACATCCTGGCAACGCTGTATTGCGGGTCGACGAAAAGCCTGGCGTCCGGCCTGCCCATGGCGGGCATCCTGTTTGCGGGGCAGGACATTTCCCTGATCATCTTGCCCCTGATGGTCTTTCACCTGTTGCAACTGGCGGTCTGCGCCATCATCGCGCAGCGCCTGGCCGGGCAGGCCGGGGTGCAGGCCGGGGGATAGGATACCATGCCGGACGGACCCCTTTTCAGCATCATCGCCACCGGCGGCACCATTGCCAGCCGAACGGCGTCAGACGGATCCAGCACGCCCAGCCTGGACGGGCGGGCGCTGCTGGCGCGGCTGGGTTCGCTGCCGCCGGTCCGGCTGCGGGCCGTCGATCTGATGGCGCGGGATTCATCGACCCTGACCCTGGCCGACATGCAGGCGATCAGCGATGCGGTGGGGGCGGAACTGGCCGATCCCCGGGTGGCGGGTGTCGTGGTCCTGCACGGCACCGATTCGATGGAGGAAACCGCCCTGCTGCTGGCCTTGCAGCACGGTCCGGCGCCGGTGATGCTGACGGGCGCGCAGTTCACCGACGATCATCCCCTGGCCGACGGTCCGGCCAACATGGCCGCCGCGATCCGCGCGGTTCTGGACGGGCCGGGTGGCGGCGTGCGGGTGGCGTTCGGCGGGCGCCTGCTGCCGGCCTGGGGCCTGATCAAGAACGCCACCGACAACGCCGATGCCTTTCGTCTGGCAGTCGAGACACCCATGCCAGACATCCGGTTGGAGGCCCCCGTGGACCGGGTCCGCGTCGATGTGGTGGCGGTCCATCCCGGCGCGGAGGCCGTCCACCTGGATGCCAGCCTGGAGACCGGCGCGCAGGGGATCGTTCTGGCCGCGCTCGGATCGGGGAACGCGACGGCAGCGGTTGTCGCGGCGGTCGGGCGATGCCGGGACAGGGGGGTGCCTGTCGTCCTGTCCAGCCGCGTGCCCATGGGACGGCTGGCCGCAAGCTATGGCGGGGGCGGGGGCGGTCATGATCTGGTCGCCGCGGGGGCCGTCCTGTCCCCCGTGCTGCGTCCCGGACAGGCGCGGGTGCTGCTGGCGGCCTTGATCGCTGCGGGGCAGGCGGGCAGGGCGGGGGAGGTGTTCGGCTAGGACTGCCCGTTTCCTGGGCACCCCACCGCGCGATCGGCTGCTGGGCATTGCGCACGATGCCCTGCCCGTGCAACCAGAACCCATGTCGAAGCGCCTTTTGATCGTCGTCGTCGAACCCGACAGCGCCCGCGCGCAGCCCATTGCCGACGGTCTGCGCGAGGCGGGCGACCACGACATCCGCATCATCGCCGAACAATCCGGCCTGGCCCGGCAGGTGGCGGATCTGCGCCCCGACGTGGTTCTGATCGACATCGCCAACCCGTCCCGGGACGTGCTTGAGGAACTGGCCCTGGCCTCGGGGCCTGCGGAACGGCCGGTTGCGATGTTCGTGGACCGATCGGACGAGGGCTTGACCCGGGCCGCCATCGAGGCCGGGATTTCCGCCTATGTCGTGGACGGGCTGCGGCCCGAAAGGCTGAAGCCGATCCTGGACGCCGCGATTGCCCGGTTCCACATCTTTCAGCAGATGCGCGCCGAACTGGCTGCGACCCGCGCCGCGCTTGAGGAACGCAAGATCATCGACCGTGCCAAGGCGGTGCTGATGAAGGCGCGCGGCATCGACGAGGAAGCGGCCTATGCCCTTTTGCGCAAGACCGCCATGGACGGGGGCAAGCGCGTGGCCGACATCGCTCAGCAGCTTGTCATGGCGGCAGGGCTGCTGGGCCGATGACGGTGCTGCGCCTGGGCTATGTGCCGCTGATCGACGCCGCCCCCCTGATCGTCGCGCAGGAACTGGGTTTCGCGGCCGAGGAGGGGCTGACCCTGGATCTGGTCCGCCTGGGGGCATGGGCCCAGGCGCGCGACATGCTGGGCGCGGGGCTGATCGACGCGGCGCATATGCTGGTGCCGATGCCGGTGGGCCAGGCGCTTGGGCTTGGCCCGGCGCTGCCGGGGATGGACCTGGTGATGGTGCTGTCCCAGGGCGGGCAGGCGGTGGCGGTCAACCGCAATCTGGAAGATCGCCTGCGCCGGGCCGGCCACGATTTCGCCTTTGACGACGCCCGCGCGGCAGGAACCGCGCTTCGCGGGGTCGCGGCGGGCAGGCTGCGGGTAGGGGTGCCGTTCCATTTTTCCACCCAGGCCGAGTTGATGCGCCACTGGCTGCCCGCCTGCGGTTTCGTGCAGGACGATCTGGATCTTGTCACCGTGCCGCCGCCGATGATGGCCGAGGCCATGGCGCGCGGCGAGGTCGATGCCTTTTGCGTGGGCGAACCCTGGGCCAGCTTTGCCGTGGACCGGGGCGTGGCGGCCCTGCTGCTGCCGGGCACCGCGATCTGGGCGGCGCCGCCCGAAAAGGGCCTGGTGCTGCTGCGCGATTTCACCGATGCCCGTCCGGTGGAAACCGGCGCCCTGATGCGGGCCGTCTGGCGGGCGGGCCGCTGGCTGGACGACCCCGACCACCGGGGGACAGCGGCCGAAATCCTGTCGCGCGTCATCTATCTGAACCTGCCGCCGGAACTGGCCGAACGCGGGCTGACGGGGCGCCTGACCATCTCGGCCCGGGGCGAGATGCGCGATGCGCCGCGCTTTGTCGCCTTCAACGCGGGCGCGGCCAGCTTTCCCTGGAAAAGCCTGGCCGCGCTGTTCGCACGCCGCATCGCGGGCCGGCACGGCCTGGATCCGCAGGATGCCATGGCCTGCGCCACCCGCCATTTCCGCACCGATCTGTATCGCCAGCATCTGCGCCCGGCGGGCACCCCCTTGCCCGGGGCTTCGTCGCGCGTCGAGGGGGCCTTGGCCGAGGATCGCACGGTTGCGGCGGAACGGGGCGGAATGATCCTGCGTGCCGACGGGTTTTTCGACGGCTTCGTCTTCGATCCCGCCGCGCCGGTACCCGGAGCCTGAGCGGGCAGGCCGCCCGGACCGCCTTCGGAACGCATCATGGCCGGGGCGGTTGTGCCCCATGGCAAGCAGACGGCGGAAGCCAGCGGAGAGACCCCATGACCAGCCAGCGCGACCAGGACCCGACCACCCCGTTCTACGACAATCCGACCGGCGGTTGGGGATCGCTCAAGGGGGTTCTGGGGCAGGCCCACCAGGATGGCATCCGGCTGGGCGTTCTTGACACGCTGCGCCGGCAGAACAAGCCGGGCGGCCATATGTGCACCTCTTGCGCCTGGGCCAAGCCGCCCTCGCCGCATCTGGCCGAATTCTGCGAGAACGGCGCCAAGGCCACGATCTGGGATCTGACCGCGGCGCGGTGCACGCCGGACTTCTTTGCCCGCCATACCGTGACCGAACTGCTGTCATGGCCCGACCATGACCTCGAGGCCGTGGGCCGCCTGACCCATCCGATGCGATACGACCCTGCCAGCGACCGTTATGTCGAGGCGACCTGGGATCAGGCTTTCTCGGCCATCGGCGCCCGGCTGCAATCGCTGGACCGCAAGAGCGTGGTCTTTTACGCCTCGGGCAGGGCCAGCCTCGAGACGTCCTATCTGTGGGCGCTGCTGGCGCGGCTTTACGGCAACAACAACCTGCCCGACAGTTCGAACATGTGCCACGAGACGACCAGCGTGGCGCTGAAACAGAAGATCGGCGCACCGGTCGGCACCTGCGTGCTGGAGGATTTCGAGCATTGCGACCTGCTGCTGTTCTTCGGCCAGAACACCGGCAGCAACAGCCCGCGCTTTCTGCACCCCCTGCAACAGGCCGTCAGGCGCGGCTGCAAGATCGTGACCTTCAACCCGATCCGCGAACGCGGCCTGGTCGAGTTCATCAACCCGCAAAGTCCCGCGGAAATGCTGACCGGACGTTCGACGCCGATTTCCGACATCTATCTGCAACTGCGCCCCGGCGGCGACATCGCCGCCATCGCGGGCATCTGCAAGCACCTGTTCGCCATGGATGCCGTGGACCGGGACTTCATCGACCGGCACGGCCATGATTTCGATGCCTTCAGGGCCTGGACCGATGCGCAGCCCTGGGACGGGATCGAGGCCGCCTCGGGACTGATGCAAGCCGACCTCATCGAAGTGGCCGAGCTTTATGCCCGGTCGGAACGCTGCATCGGCGTTTACGGCATGGGCCTGACGCAGCATGTCCATGGCGCGGACAGCGTGGGAATGCTGGTCAACCTGCTGCTGCTGCGCGGCAATCTGGGCAAGCCGGGCGCGGGCATCTGCCCGGTTCGCGGCCATTCCAATGTCCAGGGCCAACGCACGGTCGGCATTTCCGAAAAGCCCGAACTGGTGCCCCTGGACAAGCTGGCCAGGATGTTCGGCTTTGATCCTCCGCAGGACAAGGGCACCACCACGGTCGAGGCGGTCCAGGGTGTTCTGGACGGCACGATCACCGGCTTTGTCAGCCTGGGGGGCAATTTCGCCCGCGCCATTCCCGACCTGGCCCGCGTCGAGCCCGCCTGGAAGAACCTGGCGCTGAACGTCCAGATCGCCACCAAGCTGAACCGGTCGCACCTGCTGGTGGGCAGGGAAAGCTGGCTTCTGCCCTGCCTGGTGCGCGCCGAGCGCGACGAACAGGCGTCAGGCCCGCAGGCCGTGTCGATGGAGGACAGCCTCAGCCATATCCACGGGTCGATGGGCAGGCGAACTCCGGCCTCGCGTCACCTGTTGTCGGAACCGGCCATCGTCGCGGGCATCGCCAAGGCCGCGCTGCCGCCCAACCCGAACGTGACGTGGGACGAATGGATCGCCGATTACAGCCGCATCCGCGACCTGATCGCCGAAACCTATCCCGAGGAATTCGCCGATTTCAACGCCCGCCTGTTCCAGCCCGGCGGGTTCTACAAGGGCAATTCCGCCCGCCGGCGGGTCTGGAAAACCGACAGCGGACGCGCCGAATTCACCGTGCCGCCCGGCTTGTCGGCCCTGGGGGTGCAGCCTGCCAAGGGGGCCTTCACGCTGATCACCATCCGATCGAACGATCAGTTCAACACCACCGTCTATGGCTATCACGACCGGTTGCGCGGGCTGGAAGGCGACCGGATGATCGTTCTGGTCAGCCGGTCCGACATGTTCCAGGCGGGCTTGGTCGAGGGGCAGCGCGTCGCCTTGTCATCTGCCATCGAAGACGGCGAAATCCGCCGCGTCGAGGGCTTCAGCATCGTGCCCTATGACCTGCCTCCGGGCTGCATCGCCGCCTATTATCCCGAGGCCAATCCCCTGGTGCCGCTAAATTATCACGACCTCGCCTCGAAAACGCCCGCTTACAAGGGGGCTCCGGTCAGGATCGAGCCATAAGGCCGGGCGACGAGCAGGATCGTTTCGATCCATCACGCCGCGGAATCGGCCGGGATGGACCGATTCCGATTTGTCATTGGACGAAACGCGAACACCCCGGCAGGATGGGGATCATGAACCGCGATCCCGACAGCCTGCTTTTGAACCGAAGCGACCCCGACCGCAACATGGCGCGGTTCTATCGCCTGGACATCGCGCCCGACCTGTTCGGGGGCGTGACCTTGGTGCGCAACTGGGGCCGCATCGGTCATCGTGGCCAGCAGCGCCTGCACTGGTTTCCCGACCTGCAAGGCGCCCGCCGGGAACAGGCGGCTTGGCTGCGCCGCAAGCTTCAGCGCGGCTATGACATCGCACAGCCAGCCGTTCCATAAGACGGCTTATTCCCGACTGATGGCCTGGGCAGCGCGGTCCCTTCCGGAATGCCTCACTCAACAGTGACAAGGCTGTCCCTCAGGCGGTGCGCCGATCTGTCTAAACCGCTGGACGAAACGCCAACGGCCGGGTAAAAGGGCCCGAACACTGTCCGTTGGGGCGTCCCGTCGCGGGGCTGAGAGGTGCATGGCGCACCGACCCATCGAACCTGATCCGGGTCATGCCGGCGGAGGGAACGGATAGGCAGACGCGCTGCCCGACGCCGCATCCGTCTGTCGCCCGCCCCCCCTCGTCATGCCCCGACACGCCAGAGGAAGGGGCTGATGACAAGAACCGTTCTGACCATTGCGGGATCCGACAGCGGCGGGGGCGCCGGGATTCAGGCGGATTTGAAAACGGTCTCGGCCTTGGGCTGCTATGGCGCCAGCGTCGTGACGGCGGTGACTGCACAGAATACCTGCACCGTTTCGGCTGTCCATCTTGTGCCGCCGGATCTGATCCGTGCGCAGGTGGATGCGGTTTTGCAAGACATCACGGTTCATGCGATCAAGATCGGCATGGTCGGTTCGGCCGCCGCCGCCGCCGCGGTGGCCGCATCGCTGCGCGACTGCCCGATCCCCATCGTGCTGGACCCGGTGATGGTCGCCAAATCAGGCGATCTGCTGCTGGAAGATGACGCCATCGGTGCCCTGCTGCGCGACCTGCTGCCTCTGGCCCATGTGCTGACGCCGAATCTGCCCGAGGCCGCGAAACTGCTGGATACCGCCCCTGCCCGCGATGACGCCGAGGCGGTTTCACAGGCGGCACGCCTCCGCGCCCTCGGGCCCCGCCATGTGCTGATGAAGGGCGGGCATGCCGGGGGCGCGCAATGCACCGATATCCTGGCCGGCCCACGCGGCACCATGCGCTTTTCCTCGCCCCGCATCCGCACCCGCAACACGCATGGGACGGGATGCACGCTGTCGTCGGCCATCGCGGCGGGGCTGGCGCAGGGGCTGGAGGTGTCCGAGGCGGTCGGCCGCGCGCATGGCTGGCTGCACGGCGCGATCCTTGCGGCCGACGATCTGGCGGTGGGGCGCGGCCACGGTCCGGTGCATCATTTCCATGCGCTGTGGTCCCGACGCGCCGGGGCTGCGGCATGACCGGAACCGTGACCGTGCTGGGCGGCGGCGTGATGGGACTGTGCGTGGCGACCGAACTGACCCGTCGCGGCATTCCCGCCGCCGTCCGTGACACCCTGCCCGGCCCGAACGCCTGTTCCTGGTGGGCGGGGGGTATGCTGGCCCCCTGGTGCGAGGGCGAGACTGCCGATCCGGCGGTGACGCGGCACGGCCTGGGTGCCGCCGACTGGTGGCAGGACCAGGGGGTCCCCGTCACGCGCAACGGAACGTTGGTGGTCAGCTTGTCGCGCGACGGGGGGGCGTTGACGCGCTTTGCCCGGCGCAGCCAGGGCCATCGGATGCTGGACGCCCCCGGTGTCGCCGCCCTCGAGCCCGACCTTGGCACCCGGTTCAGCCGCGCCCTTTTCTTCGAATCCGAATCGCATCTGGACCCCCGGCAGGCCCTGGCGATCCTGTCCGGGCGCCTGCCCCGGTCCGAGGCCGCATCCGGGCAGGTCATCGACTGTCGGGGCCTGTCGGCCCGCGACGCGCTGCGCGACCTGCGCGGCGTCCGGGGCGAGATGGTCGTGATCCGCTGCCCGGATCTGAGCCTGTCCCGCCCGGTCCGCCTGTTGCATCCCCGGATGCCGCTTTACGTCGTTCCGCGCGGCGGCGGCGTGTTCATGCTGGGCGCGACCATGGTGGAAAGCGACGGGCGCGGCCCGCCGACCGCGCGCGCCGTGCTGGAACTGCTGTCCGCGGCCTTTGCCCTGCACCCCGCCTTTGCCGAGGCCGAGGTGCTGGAACTGGGCGCCGATGCGCGCCCGGCCTTTCCCGACAACCTGCCGCGCATCCGCCGGGTGGGCGGCACCCTCTATGCCAACGGGCTTTACCGCCACGGCTTTCTTTTGGCACCGGCCGTCGCCCGCATGGTGGCCGATCATCTTCAGCACCAGACCAGACCGGAGTTCATGGATGCGGATCACGATTAACGGCGCCCCCCGCGATGTCGTCGCGACGACCCTGGCCGGTGCCTTGGCCGAGGCGGAATTGACCGGCCGCATCGCCACGGCGCTGAACGGCAGTTTCGTGCCCGCCGCCCTGCGCGGGACCACGCCCATCCGCGAGGGTGACACGATCGAGGCGCTTTCGCCCATGCAGGGGGGCTGAGCGATGCCGGTCTTTTATGGAACCACCATCGACAGCGCGCTGATGCTGGGCACCGCGGGCTATCCTTCGCCCAAGATCCTGACCGATGCCTTTGCCCGGTCGGGGGCGGGCATCGCCACCGTATCCCTGCGGCGCGAGGCGGGGGGCGGGCAGGATTTCTGGGCGCTGATCCAGTCTCTTGAGGTTCGGCTGCTGCCCAACACCGCCGGCTGCCACAGCGCCCGCGACGCCGTCACCACCGCCCATATGGCACGCGAGGTCTTTGACACCGACTGGATCAAGCTCGAGGTGATCGGCCATGCCGACACGCTGCAGCCCGATGTGTTCGAACTGGTCGAGGCCGCCCGTATCCTGTCGGCCGAGGGCTTCAGCGTCTTTCCCTATTGCACCGAGGATCTGGTCGTCTGCGAGCGGCTGCTGGACGCGGGCTGCCATGTTCTGATGCCCTGGGGCGCCCCCATCGGATCGGGCCTGGGACTGAACAATCCGCATGGGTTGCGGGCGCTGAGGGCGGCCTTTCCCGACGTGCCGCTGGTCGTGGATGCCGGCATCGGCCTGCCCAGCCATGCGGCGGCGGCGATGGAGATGGGCTACGACGCGGTTCTGCTGAACAGTGCTGTCGCGCGGGCGGGCGATCCGGCCGCGATGGCGGCGGCCATGGCGGACGCCGTCCGCGCCGGGCGCGCCGCCTATCTTGCCGACCCGATGGAGCGGACCGACATGGCCGTCCCCTCGACCCCGGTGATCGGGCGGGCCTTCCTGTGACCCTGCCGCGCTTTTATCCGATCTTCGACAGCGCCGAGTGGATCGCCCGCGCCCTGCCGGTGGGCGTGCGGCTGGTGCAGTTGCGCGTGAAGGACCGGCCCGAGGATGCCCTGCGCGCCGAAATCGCCCGCGCCCGCGACCTGTGCCGCCAGCATGGCGCGATCCTGGTGGTCAACGACCATTGGCGGCTGGCAATCGAGTTGGGCTGCGGCTTCGTGCATCTGGGGCAGGAGGATCTGGACAGCGCCGACCTGCCAGCGATCCGCGCGGCGGGGCTGCGGCTGGGCCTGTCCACCCATGACGACGCGGAACTGGACCGCGCCCTGGCCTGCGGCCCCGATTACGTGGCGCTCGGGCCGGTCTGGCCGACGATCCTGAAGCGGATGAGATGGCATCAGCAGGGCGTCGAAAAGCTGACCGAGTGGAAGACGCGGATCGGCGACATTCCTCTGTGCGCCATCGGCGGGCTGACGCCGGAACGGGCGCGGTTGGCCTTTGCCGCCGGTGCGGACATCGCCGCCGCCGTGACCGATATCACGCTGAACCCCGACCCCGAGGCACGCATCCGCGAATGGCTGAGGACCGCTGCATGAGATATGCCCGCCAGACCATCCTGCCCCGGATCGGCGATGCAGGCCAGGCCCGCCTTGCAGGGGCCCATGTGCTGGTTGTCGGCGCGGGCGCCCTGGGCGTTCCGGTGCTGCAATACCTGACCGGTGCCGGTCTGGGCCGGATCACCCTGATCGACCCCGACCGGGTCGAAACCTCGAACCTGCATCGCCAGCCCATCTATGGCCGCCATGTCGGGGAACCCAAGGCCCTGGCCGCAATGCTGGAAATGGCGGAATTGAACCTTGACGTTACCGTCACGCCCCTGGTGGCGCGGCTGGACCCGGCCAATGCGCCGGATCTGGTGGCGCGGGCCGACCTGGTTCTGGATTGCGCCGACAGCTTTGCCGCCACCTATGCGCTGTCGGACGCCTGTCTTGCCCTGGGGCGACCGCTGATCGCCGCCTCTGTGCTGGGGACCGAGGGCTTTGCGGGGGGCTTTTGCGGCGGCGCGCCTTCGGTCCGGGCGGTGTTTCCCGAATTGCCGTCACAGGCGGGCAGTTGCGCCACGGCGGGCGTGATGGGGCCGATGGCCGGCCTGTTCGGCGCGTTGCAGGCGCAGATGGCGATGGCGGTCCTGCTGGGGCTGACGCCGTCGCCGCTGGGCCAGATGATCCGCTTCGACGGGCTGCGGCCCGCCAGTTTCCGCTTCGACGGCGTGCCCGAGCCCGACATCGGTCACCGTTTCATCGCCGCCAGCCAGGTTCGCCCAGAGGATCTGGCCGTGGATCTGCGCGGACCGGACGAGGCCCCCCTGCCCTTTCTGCCCCACGCTTTGCGCCAACCCGAAACGCTGCATCCTGCACAGGACCAGCGGGTCGTCCTTGCCTGCCGCTCGGGCCTGCGCGCCTGGGCCGCCGCCGACCGCCTGCGCCGCGACTGGCCGGGCGAGATTGCCCTTGTCGCCATCGGAGACCCATCATGAAGCCTGCTGCCCTTGTCCTTGCCCTGCTGACTGCCACACCCGCCGCCGCACAGGATCTGTCCCTGATGCTGGACTGGTTCGTGAACCCCGACCACGCGCCGATCATCGTGGCCCAGGAAAAGGGCTTTTTCGCCGAAGCCGGTCTGAGGGTCGAGATCGCGGCGCCCGCCGATCCCGCCGATCCGCCGCGGATGCTGGCCTCGGGCCAGGTCGATCTGGCCGTGGGCTATCAGCCGCAACTGCACCTTCAGGTCCATGAAGGGCTGCCGCTGATCCGCGTCGCCACCCTGGTCGCGACCCCCCTGAACTGTCTGACGGTTCTGGCCGACGGGCCGGTGCAATCGATCGCGGATCTGAAAGGCCGCAAGGTCGGCTATTCGGTGCCGGGCATGGAAACCGCGCTGATGGGGGCGATGCTGGACAAGGCGGGCCTGACCATCGACGATGTGGAACTGGTCAATGTCGGCTGGTCGTTGTCGCCCGCGCTGATGACCGGTCAGGTCGATGCCACGCTTGGCGGGTTCCGCAACTTCGAGATGACGCAGATGCGGCTGGAAGGCGCCGAGGGCCGCTGCCTGTTTGTCGAGGAACACGGCATTCCCGCCTATGACGAACTGATTGTGCTGGCCAATCCCAAGACGATGGACCCCGGCGCGATCGCGCGTTTCGTCGCCGCCATGGAACGCGGGGCGCAGTATATCCTCAACCACCCGGACGAGGCCTGGGCCCTGTTCCGCGACGCCTATCCCGAACTGGACGACGAACTGAACCGGCAGGCCTGGGCTGCGACCCTGCCCCGCTTTTCGCAAAGCCCCGGCGCTGTCGATCACGGCCGCTATGCCCGGTTCGAGTCGTTCCTGCGCGATGCCGGGCTGATCGACAGCATCCTGCCGGTGTCGGCCCTGGCGACCGATCCCGGCGCATGAGCTATGGCATCTGCTTTCCGCGGTGGCGGGCGGACGCGCCGGACTGGGACGCCTATGTCCGCGCGCCGTTCCTGCAATCGCTGGCCGATGGCAGTCTGCCTCGCCGCGCCTTTCTGACCTATCTGGCTCAGGATTATCTGTTCCTGATCCATTTCGCGCGCGCCTGGTCCCTGGCCGTGACCAAGGCCGGGTCGCTGGCCGAGATGCGCGCCTGCTCGGCCACGGTTCATGCGCTGCTGGAAACCGAAACGCGGCTGCATGTGGACCTTTGCGGCCGCGCCGGCATCACCGAGGCAGAGCTGGCCGCCACCGCCGAGGCGCCCCAGAACCTGGCCTATACCCGCTATGTCCTCGAGGCCGGCTACAGCGGCGATTTTCTTGACCTGCTGGCGGCCCTGGCGCCCTGCGTGCTGGGCTATGGAGAGATCGGTGCGCGGCTGCTGGCCGGCAGCCACGATCCTGCCCATGCGGAATGGATCGAAACCTATGGCGGGCCGGACTATCAGGCGCTGTGCCGTGACACAGCCGCCCTGATCGACGGCGCGGTTGCAAGCCGGCTGGGACCGCAGGCTCATGCCCTGCCGCGATGGCGCGAACTGCAGAACCGCTTCTCGACCGCGACCCGGCTGGAAGCCGCGTTCTGGACGCTGGCCGGGTGATCCGACTGGCGGTGATCTTTGTGCTGCTGTGGCAGCTTGCTGTCACGGCCATGCAGATTCCGCGTTTCCTGCTGCCTGGTCCGCTGGTGGTCGCGCAGGCGATGATCGACACCCGCGCCCTTCTGGCCCGCGCGGCCCTGACCACCCTGGCCGAGGTGTCGGCAGGCTTTGTCGTCGGTGCCGGCCTGGGCATCGTTCTGGCGCTTGCCATGGGATTGCTGCCGCCCCTTGGCCGCGCGCTGACGCCGCTGATGACCTTCAGCCAGACCGTGCCGATCTTTGCCTTTGCCCCGCTTCTGACCCTGTGGCTGGGCTATGGCATTGCCCCGAAGATCGCCATTGTCGCGCTGATGGTGTTCTTTCCGGTCGCCTCGGCCTTTGGGGACGGGTTGTCGCGGACGCCCAAGGTGTTTCGCGAACTGGCCGACAGCATGGGCGCCACGCCGCTTGAGGCGATGCGCGTCGTCCGTATTCCCGCCGCCCTGCCCGGCCTTGCCAGTGGATTGCGGATCGCCGCCGTGTATGCCCCGGCGGCGGCTATTGTCGGCGAATGGGTGGGCGGATCGCGGGGCCTCGGGGCGCTCATGATCCAGTCAAGCGGCCGGATGAAGATCGACCAGATGTTCGCCGCGCTGACTGTCACGATCCTGATCGCGATCGCCTTCAAGGCGGTCGTGTCGCGCCTGGCCCTGCGGCTGGACCGCTTTGCGGCGGGCTGAGGCCGTCGCCCGCTCAGCCCCCGATGCGCGTCGGACAGGCGCCGGTCATCCGGCCTGGGCCAGGATCGCCCGCGCCCGGATGCGCACCGGCTCGTCCACCATCGCGCCATCGACCGACACCGCGCCGTCGCCCGACGCCAGAACACGCTGCGCCCATTCGACCTGCGCCGGCGTCGGCGCAAAGGCCCGCGCGACCTCGGCGATCTGCCGGGGATGGATGCACAGCTTGCCCGTCATGCCAAGCGCACGGGCATGGGCCGCATCGTCATGACTGGCCGACAGGTCGTCAAGCTGCGCCGTCACCCCGTCAAGCGGCGCGGCGATGCCCGCCAGCCGCGACGCCAGGACCAGTTCCGAACGCGCCGGCAGCAGCACGTCGCGCCGATGTTCGCAACCCAGATCGGCGCAGAAGTCGATGGACCCGAAGGCCAGCCGCTCTACGCCCTCCGCCGCGGCAATGGCGCGTGCCCGCGCCAGGCCAGGGGCGGATTCGATCAGCGCGACCACCGGCCTGCCGGTCGCGGCGGCGACGGCGGCGCAGGCGGCCGGATCCTCGGCCTTGGGCAGGATCACGGCGGCAACGGACAGTGCCGCCACGGCCGCCACGTCGGCATCATGCCATGGCGTGCCCTGCGCATTGATACGGACCAGCACCGGCAGGTCGGTGAAATCGACAGCCAGGGCGGCGCGCGCGGCGTCCTTGGCGTCCAGGGCCACGGCATCCTCGAGATCCAGGATCACGGCATCCGCGCCCGATGCGGCGGCCTTGGCGAAACGCTCGGGCCGGTTGGCGGGGACGAACAGGGGGGTGCGGATATGGGCTACCACGATGCGAATGCCTCCATGGCGACCGGGCCGTCGGCGCGACAGGTCCACAGCCGCAGGCCCTCGCCATCGTTTTCAGCATTGAGGGTGAAGTCCGCCGTATCGAACAACGGCGACAGCGAGCGGAAATCGAACCGCACGGGTCGCGCGCCGCGCAGCCGTTCGGCAAACCGGAGCAGCATCGTGGCCTGCATGGGCCCGTGGACGATCAGTCCGGGATAGCCCTCGACCGATGCGGCATAGGGCGCGTCGTAATGGATGCGATGGCCATTGAAGGTCAGCGCCGAATAGCGAAACAGCAGCACGGCCGACGGCCTGACCGTCATCTGCTGCGCGCCGCGCGCAGCCGCCGGGGGGGCTTTCCCGGACCCGGCCGGCGCCTCGATGCCGCGGTAAACGATGTCCTGCCGTTCCTCGGCCGCCAGACGCCCGGCGCTGTCGATGCGATGATCGACGGTGACAAAGCACAGCGTGCCGGTCCGGCCCTCCTTGACGGTGACGTCGCGGATGGTCGAGACGCGGGTGACACGCTCGCCCACGCGGATGTCGTCGTGAAAGGTCAAGGCGCCGCCCGCCCACATCCGACGCGGCAGCGGCACCGGCGGCAGAAAGCCGCCGCGTGCCGGGTGGCCATCCCCGCCCAATCCGCTGGTCGGCGCCGCCGGGGGGGCGACGCAAAGGTGGATCATGGCGGGCGCGGGATCGCCGTCCCGGGTTTCGCCGGGCTCGTCGAACGTGGCCTTGAAGCGGTCCACCATTGCGTCGGTGACCTGTTCGGATCTGGTTTCGCTGCGGCCGATCCACTGCCGCAGATGGGCAAGATCAAGGCCGCTCATGCGCTTTCCCTTACCCGGGGCAGGTTCGGAACAGGGCCATAGCGACGCGGCTCGCCGACAAAGACGGCACCCGGCGCAGGATAGCTGACCGGGCCGTTGGGGGTATCCACAGTGATCCGGCGCAGTTGCGAATGGCCCGACAGTCCCGCCATGTCGTTGACCGAGGCAAAGGCCACGTCCGCCGCGATCAGGCGCTCGGTCGCCTCGTCAACGGTCTTGGACGCAAAGGCCATCGCGACGGCCGCATCCGTTTCCGGGCGGTTCTGCACGCGCGCCACATTGGTCGCGAAACGCGGGTCGCGGGCCATCTCGGGCCGGTCCATGAAGACAGCCGCGAACTTGGTGAATTCCCGGTCGCTCTGGATCGAGATCAGAATCTGGTTGCCGTCCTTGCAGGTGAACACACTGTAGGGCGAGATCGAGGGATGCGCGAGGCCGAGACGCCGCGGAGACTTGCCTCCCTCATGGTTCATCAGGGGAACCGTCAGCCAGTCGGCCATCACGTCGAACATCGAGACCTGGATATTCGCGCCCCTGCCATCGATCCCCCGCCGGACCAGGGCTTCGAGGATGGCGGCATGGGCAGTGGCGCCCGTGGCGATGTCGACCAGCGACACGCCCACGCGCGACGGCTCGTCGGGGCCGCCGGTGATCGAACACAGGCCGGATTCCGCCTGGATCAGCAGGTCATAGGCCTTGCGGTCGGCCAAGGGGCCGGTTTCGCCATAACCCGAGATCGAGCAGACGATCAGCCGCGGATACCGCGCCGCCAGCGAATCGAAGCCAAAGCCTAGGCGGCCCAGGGCACCGGGCTTCAGGTTCTGGACCAGCACATCGGCACCCTCCAGCAGGCGGGCCAGCTCGGCCTTGTGGTCGGGCCGGGCCAGGTCCAGGGCGATGCTTTCCTTGCCCCGGTTCAGCCAGACGAAATAGCTGGCCTGCCCCTTGGCCACATCATCATAGCCACGCGCGAAATCACCCTCGGGACGTTCGATCTTGATGACGCGCGCGCCCGCATCGGCCAGGCGAGAGGTCGCAAAGGGGGCCGCGACCGCCTGTTCGATGGCAATAACCGTCAGCCCTTCCAATGGCAGCGTGGTCATCAGAAGCTCCTCGGCAGACCCAGCACATGCTCGGCGACATAGGACAGGATCAGGTTGGTGGAAATCGGTGCGACCTGATACAGGCGGGTTTCGCGGAACTTGCGTTCCACATCGTATTCGCAGGCAAAGCCGAAACCGCCATGGAACTGGATGCAGGCATTCGCAGCCTCCCACGACGCCTTGGCCGCAAGGTATTTCGCCATGTTGGCCTGGGCGCCGCAGGGCTTTCCGGCATCGAACAGGCGGCAGGCCTCGTAGCGCATCAGATCGGCTGCCTGGACTTCGATATAGGCTTCAGCGATCGGGAACTGCACGCCCTGGTTCTGGCCGATCGGGCGGCCAAAGACGATGCGTTCGCCGACATACCGGGTGACCCGGTCGATGAACCAGTATCCATCGCCGATGCATTCCGCCGCGATCAGCGCGCGCTCGGCATTCAGGCCGGTCAGAATGTACCTGAAGCCCTGCCCCTCTTCGCCGATCAGGTTCTCGGCCGGAATTTCCAGATTGTCGAAGAACAGCTCGTTGGTTTCATGGTTGACCATGTTCAGGATCGGACGGATCGTCATCCCCTTGGCCATCGCCTGCTTCACGTCCACCAGGAAGATCGACAGGCCTTCGGTCTTTTTCGTCACCTCGGCCAGCGGCGTGGTGCGGGCCAGCAGGATCATCAGGTCGGAATGCTGGACACGGCTGATCCAGACCTTCTGTCCGTTGATGACGTAGCGGTCGCCCTTTCGGACGGCGGTTGTCTTGATCCGGGTCGTGTCGGTGCCGGTCGTGGGTTCGGTGACACCCATGGATTGCAGACGCAGTTCACCCGTGGCGATCCTGGGCAAATAGGTCCGGCGCTGATCCTCGGAGCCGTGCCGGATCAGCGTGTTCATGTTGTACATCTGGCCGTGGCAGGCCCCCGAATTGCCGCCCGAGCGGTTGATCTCCTCCATGATGACACTGGCCTCGGTCAGCCCCAGTCCCGATCCGCCGTATTCCTCGGGGATCAGCGCGGCCATCCAGCCCGCCTTGGTCAGCGCATCGACGAATTCCTCGGGATAGGCGCGCGCCTCATCGACCTTGCGGTGATATTCGTCCGGGAACTCGGCGCACAGGGCGCGCACGGCATCGCGGATGTCCTGAAACGCGTCGGTGACGTTCTGCAACATGGCTTCCTCTCCCTGCAAGTGACCGCAGCATTGCGCGATCTTACGGATACATCAAATATATGATGCCGATAGTCGCCATGCCCTTTTGTTATTGCCCGTCGATTTCTGACAGTTCGATCAGATTGAGGTCGGGATCGCGAAGGTAGATCGACCGGATCGGCCCGGTAGCCCCGGTTCGCCCGACCGGGCCTTCGATGGGATGCACGCCTAATGCAGCCAGACGGGCCATCACCTCGTTCAGCGGACGATCTGCGATAAAGCACAAGTCCGGCGCGCCCGGCACGGGCCGATGCGCCTTCGGCTCGACCTCCTGTCCCCTGACATGGATGTTGATTTTCTGCCGCCCGAAACACAGGGCCTTGCGGTTATCGCCAAAGCGTTCCAGCCGCATCCCCAGCAGATCCACATAAAAGGCGATGCAGGCCTCCTCGTCGGCGGTCGTCAGGACCAGATGATCCAGTCGGTCGATCATCCGGCGAACTGGGCCCTGACCGATGCCGCGGTTCGCAGGCCCGACAGACGCATCAGCCAGTCATCGCCCCCGGCATTGCTGACCGGGCCGGTCAGCGCGGTGAACTTGCGGGCAATGGCCTGGGCATCGGGAAAGGTTTCGGGCTCCCCCGAGGGATCGCAGATGCGCAGATCATGGGTCGCCCCTGCCGCCTGGACGCGCAGGGTGGCGCCAAAGGGATGGCGCAGCCCTTCCAGGCTTGGGTCGCGAACGACCGCGACGCGCGATGCCAGGGCTTCCGCGCGGGGATCGCCCAGCAGGTCGTAATCGTCCCAGCCGAATCCGTCGCGAAGCAGGGCGACCGAGGCCGCAAAGGGCATCGAGAACTGGCCCTCGACGACGCTGCGGGCACGCTGCTTGTCGGGCAGCGGCGCCCCGACCAGGGCGATGCCGTTCCGATGCAGGCCGACGGTGATGGCCGCGATGTCCTCGGGCTCCCAGCCATGGGTTCGCTTCATCTGCAACAGGCCGTCAACCGCCGCATGGGTATAGCGACAGGCCGGATAGGGCTTGACCCCGATCCGCAGGGTTTCCCAGACCGTGCCCAGCCCGGCCGTCGCGCGTTCCGCCCGCACACCGTCGCTGTAGCCTTTCAGAAAGCCGTGCTTGCCCTCCAGGGCATTGGCCGCGCCCAGAAAACCTTCGGATGCCAGTGTGGCGGCCATCAATCCCTTCATCGCCGCCTCGCCCACCTGGTAACGCTTGTTCCAGGCCCCGTTTTCCAGGAATTGCAGCGATCCCGAGGCCTGGCTGGCCGCGATGCCGAACGCCGAAGCCATGCGGGCCGCATCCAGGCCCAGCAACCGTCCGGCCGCCGCCGCCGCGCCGAACGTGCCGGCCGTGGCGGTCGGGTGAAAGCCACGCGCGTAATGGGCGGACGGGTCAAGGGCCATGCCCAGTCGGCAGCATATCTCGAATCCCACCACGATCGCGGCCAGAAGATCGGGGCCACTGGCGTCGGTCAGCTCCGCCGCGGCCAGGGCGGCGGGCACCACCGGCGCGCTTGGGTGCAGGGAACTGTCGGCATGGGTGTCGTCGAAGTCCAGCGAATGGCCAAAGGCACCGTTCAGCAAGGCGGCAGCCGCCCCGCCATAGCGCCGCGTCAGGCCAAAGACGGTGCACGGCCCCGCGCCCAGAACACCAAGCCGGTCCAGCATCGCCAGAATCGCCGGGCTGGATTCGGAATCCTGGGCGGCGCGGATCGCGGAACCGGCAAGGTCGGTCATCAGCGACAGCGCGCGGTCCGTGACCTCGGACGGAATGGCGTCGGTCTGCGTTTCGGTGCCGAACCGGGCCAGCGTCTGCGTGATTTCCATGATCGTCCCCTCCTCGGTCGCGGCGAAAGGATGGACGCCCGGTCCCTGCCCTGTCCAATAGGGCTTTGGCGTGCCTGCCATAACAATGCGGTATGGCCTTTGCATTCCGCTGATCCTTGCAGTGCTGGCTGACGACCGGGCCGCGCATGGCGCGACTGCATTCCAAAGCCCGTGCGGGCAGGTCGTTCCGGTGCAATCGGTGATGGGCCGGACATTGACCCGCCCCCGCCGTCGGGCCAAACTCGGCCCTCTTTGAACAGCGACGATCTTGCCGACATGATGGACATCCGCCAGCTTCGCTATTTCGTGGCGATCGTCGAGCAGGGCTCGTTTTCGCGGGCCGCGCAGTTTTTGCATGTGGCGCAGCCTGCCCTGTCGCTGCACGTCCGCAACATGGAAGCCGATCTGGGAACGGCGCTGCTGTTCCGAAGCCCGCGCGGCGTCGAACCGACCGAGGCGGGCGCGATCCTGCTGCGCCATGCGCGCATCGTGCTGGATCAGATGACCGTCGCCGAAGAGGAAATCCGCGGCCACCAGAACGATCCGTCCGGCGAGGTGCGCCTGGGCATACCGGGAACCATCGGCCAGATTCTGGCCGTTCCGCTGATCACGGCGGTCCATCAGCGCTATCCCAAGATCAGGCTCCGCATCGCCGAGGCGATGAGCGGCTTTATCCTGGAATGGATGCGCGAGGAACGGATCGACCTGGCCGTCCTGTACGGTCAGGCCGACGACCACGGCATTCGGACCCAGCACCTGCTGGAGGAGGATCTGCAGTTCTTCGGCCCGGCAGACGGCATCCGGCCCGAGCCGCTGGCGGCGACGGGGACGGTCCTGAGCCTTGCCGAAGTCGCGTCCATGCCGCTGATCCTGCCGGGCAAGGGCCATGGATTGCGCGACCTGCTGGACGATGCCGCCGACAAAGGCAGGCACGCTCTGAATATCGTGATCGATGTGGATTCATACAACAACATCAAAGCTCTGGTAGCCGAGGGCCTGGGCTATTCGATCCTGCCCGAAAACGCCATCGCCGCCGAGGTCGCCGAAGGCCGGCTGCAAAGCTGGCGCATCGACAATCCGCCCGTCAGCCGCGGCATCCATCTGGCGTATTCCGCCAGCCGTCCGATGACCAATGCCGTCACCGTTGTCCTGGCCCTGACGCGCGAGACCCTGCGCGATCTGGCCCGCACCGGCCACTGGGTCGGCGCCCGCATCGCCGACGGCGCGTGACTACGCCGCAAGGACAGGATGCGGGACCGGATTTTTCCTGGGGACGCGATCCGAAAAAGCGGCGCATCCCCAACACTTGAACGCCGCTTTGCCTGTCAGAATCCCAGCAGGTTCGGCAGGGCCATCGTGATTGCCGGCACATAGGTGATCAGCGCCAGGAACACCAAGGCAGTAATCAGCCATGGCACGACGGCCACCGACATGGCCGTCAGCCCCAGCCGCGATATGGCGGATCCGACATAAAGGTTCAGGCCCACGGGCGGGGTGCACAGCCCGATTTCCATGTTGACGACCATCATGATGCCGAAATGCACCGGATCGATGCCCAGCTTTGCCGCGACCGGAAACAGGATCGGCGCCATGATCAGAACGATGGCCGAAGGCTCCATCACCATGCCGACCAGCAAAAGAAGAATGTTCACGACCAGCAGGAAACCGACCCATCCAAGGCCCAGATCCACGATCCATGCGGACATGGCCTGCGGGATCTGCTCGGATGTCAGGATAAAGGCGAACATCACCGCATTGGTGATGATATAAAGCAGCATCGCCGACATCGCGGCCGAACTCAGCAGCACGCGCGGCACGTCGCGCAACCTGATGTCCTTGTAGACAAAGACCGCGATGAAGAAGGCATAGACCGCGCTGACGCCCGCGGCTTCGGTCGGCGTGAAGATGCCGCCGTAAATGCCGCCCATGATGATGACGATCAGCATCAGGCCCCAAATCGACTCGCGGAATGCGTTCCAGCGTTCGCGCAGCGACGCGCGCGGCAGGCGGGGATAGTTGTTCCGCCGAGCCCGCCAATAGGTCGTGACGCCCAGCATGGCCGCCAGGATCAGCCCCGGCACGACACCTGCGATGAACATCTCGCCGATAGAGGCGGCGGCAATGCTTTCGCCGTCCGGTCCGGTGACGATCATGCCCGAGGTCGCGACCGAATACATCACCATGACGATCGACGGCGGGATCAGGATGCCAAGGCCGCCTGCGGTGGCAACGGGGGCCACGGCGAATTCCCGGGGATAGCCCATCTTCACCATCGCCGGGACCATGATCGACCCCACCGCCATCACGGTTGCCGGCGACGATCCCGAGATCGCCGCAAACAACGCGCAGGCCAGGACCGACGCCAGGGCCATTCCGCCATGCCAATGCCCCACCAGCGATGTCGCAAATCGGATCATCCGCCGCGCCACGCCGCCATGGGTCAGAAAGTTTCCGGCCAGGATGAAGAACGGGATCGCCATGATCTCGAACTTCTCGATGCCGGTGAACAGCTTCAGCGCGATGCTGTCCAGCGGGATGTCGGTAAAGCCGAACAGAAAGGTGAAGACGGTCAGACCCAGCGCGATGGAAACCGGCATTCCGGTGATCAGCAGCGCGGCAAGAATAAGAAAGATGATGATCGCGGTCATGCCTTGCCCTCGGCGGCCGTGTCCGCGTTCTCGTCGATGCCATCCACCTCGCCGATGTCGTGATGCGCCACATAGCCGGTGGTCAGATACCAGTACAGCGCCTGGACAAAGCGAAAGCACATCAGCGCGGATCCCAAAGGCACGGCCAGATAGACGATCCACATCTTGATCTCCAGATCAGGCGAGATCTGGCCCCCCTGATAGCTGTGCCATACGAATTCGGCGCCGATCCAGGCCACGATTGCGGTAAAGACGATGCCCCCCGACATGGCGATCACGGTCATGACCTTCTTTGCCGTGCCCTCAAGGCCCTGCACCAGCAGATCGACCCCGACATGGATGCCGATCCTGACGCCGTATGCCGCGCCGAACTTGGCCATCCAGACAAACAGGTAGATACAGGCCTCTTGCGCCCAGGTCAGCTTGAGCGAATTGATCCATCTGAAGGTTCCGCGGGCAAAATCCTGGACGGCGGTCATGTCGTTGGCACGGGCCCAGCCGACCAGATCGGCGGCAACCCCCAGGGAAAATCGGTGAACGACTGCAACGAAGATCAGCGCGACCGCCAGGGCCATCAGCGTGGAAATCAGGATTTCTTCGAAACGGTCGAGGATGCGCAGAACCATGGCAAGCCTCGTTCAAGGAAAGGAAAGGGGGTGCATCCGCACCCCCGGAAGCCCGTGCGACCGTTATTCGATCCCAAGCGTGGCATAGGTCTGCTGAAGCAGGTCGGCACCGATGCGGTCCGCCATTTCCTCATGGACCGGGCGCAGCACCTCGAACCATTCGGCACGCTCCTCCTCGGTCAGGTCGTGAAACTCGGTCGTGCCGGCATCGCGCATAGCTTGCAGGGCGGTGGCGTTTTCATCCTCGGCAATGTCGTTGGCATAGGTGGTGGCCTCGGCCATCGCCTTTTCCAGATTGGCCCGCACGTCGTCCGGCAGCCCGTCCCAGAACGGCTTGTTCACGATCACCGCATAACCGATGTAGCCATGGTTCGACACGGTGGCGTGGCTCTGCACCTCGTTCACGCGCTGCGTGTAGGTGTTTGAGGGGGTGTTTTCGGTGCCGTCCACGACGCCGGTTTGCAAGGCCTGATAAACTTCGGAAAATGCCATCACCTGCGGCACGGCGCCCAGGGCCTCGAACTGCGCCTCGAGGATCTTCGAGGACTGGATGCGCATCTTCAGGCCCAGGAAATCGTCGGGCGTGACGACCGGCGAATTCGCCGTCATGATCTTGAAGCCGTTGTCCCAATAGGCCAGGCCCGTGACGCCCTTGTCCTCAAGCTTGGCCATCAGGCTTTCGCCCACCTCGCCGTCGGTGATCTTGACCAGATCGGCGCGGTCCTTGAACAGCATCGGCAGGTCGAACAGCTCGAACTCGGGGACGCCAAGCGGTCCGAACTTGGCCAGCGACGGGGCCAGCATCTGGACGGCTCCCATCTGCAGGGCTTCAAGTTCCTCCTTGTCCTTATAGAGCTGGCTGTTGGGATAGATCTCGACCGTTACGCGGCCATCGGTATATTGCTCGGCCAGTTCCTTGAACTTCTCGGCGCCCTTGCCCTTTGGCGTGTCAGGCGCAACGACATGGCTGAACTTGATCGTGATCGGTTCCTGCGCCAGCGATGGCACGACCGTCAGCACCGCCATTACGGCAGCGATGCCCGTGGCCTTGGCGGCGTTTCCCAGATTGAACATGATATCCTCCCTCTTGCCGGTTTCTGCCGGTCACGATTGCAGACGCTGGCAAGTGATCGTCATGCCCGAAACGGCACGACACCAAGCGTCCCCCTATTGCCACAGAACCGCATCCCGCAGGTTCTGCCTTCCCGTGTCAACACCTGTCCAACGGGGACGGATATTTCAAATATATGATGTATCTAATGGCTATAACTTTAATGTATCCCTTTTGGGGTCGAAAGGCTTTTCCGAAAAGCCTTGTGGCCGGCAAGCCTGTGCAATTTCTGGTGAATCCTGATCTGTCAGTCGAAGACGACGACCTGACGGATCGCCTTGCCCTGGTCCAGCAGATCGAAGCCTTCGTTGATGTCTTCCAGCCGCAGACGCCCGGTCAGCAGCCTGTTCACCGGCAGCTTTCCGGCCCGGTACAGGCGGATGAACCGGGGAATGTCGCGCTGCGGAACGCATGACCCCATATAGCTGCCTTTCACGGTCCGTTCGTCAGCCACGACATTCACTGCCGGGATGCGAAATTCGGCGGTGGGCGCGGCCAGTCCGGCCGTCACGGTCTGCCCGCCCCGCCGGGTGATCGCATAGGCCAGTTCAAAGGCGGGAACCGCACCGGCCAGTTCGACGGCGTGATCGACCCCGCCGCCGCTGTCTGCTCGGATCGTTTCGACCAGACCGGGTTCGGCGGCGTTGTAGATGCGGGTCGCGCCCAGATCGCGCGCCACCGACAGCTTGTCGTCAGACAGGTCGATGGCAAGGATATCGGTGGCGCCCGCCGCGACAGCCCCCAGCAGCGCGGCCAGGCCGACGCCGCCAAGGCCGACGATGGCGACGCTCTGACCCGGCTGCACGCGGCATGTGTTCAGAATGGCGCCGACCCCCGTCTGCACCGCGCAGCCGAACAGGGCCAGTTCCTCGAACGGGATGTCATCGGCATCCACCCTGACCAGCGAATGGCGCGAGATCACCGCGTATTCGGCATAGCCGGAGACGCCGCAGTGATGGTGGATCGCGTGGTGATCGTGACAATCGTGCAGCCTGATGGCGCCCGACATCAGAACCCCCCGGCCGTTGGCCTCGGCCCCCGGAATGCAAAGGGCCGGGCGTCCCTCGGCACAGGGCAGGCAGCTTCCGCAGGTCGGCTGAAAGGTCATGACGACGCGGTCGCCCGGCCGCAGATCGCGGATTGCCGAACCGATCCGGACGATGGTTCCCGCCGCCTCATGGCCCAGGACCATGGGCACGGGGCGGGGACGGTTGCCATTGATGACCGACAGGTCGGAATGGCACAGGCCCGCCGCGCCGATCTTCACCAGAACCTCATCGGGTCCTGGAGGGTCCAGTTCGACAGTCTCGATGACCAGGGGCCGGCTGTCGGCGAAAGGGGCCGAAGCGGGCGAGGATTTCAGAACGGCGGCGCGGGTTTTCATCGGACGTCCTTATGATGGCGGAATGCGGGCACAGTAGTGCGGATCAGATCGTGCGCCCGCCATCGACCGGCAACAGAACGCCCGTGATGAATTCTGCGTCGTCAGATGCTAGATACAGCGTCGCCCGCGCGACATCCTCGGGGCGGGACATTCGTCCCAAGGGGATGGTGGCCACGAACTTTGCGCGGTTTTCGGGCGTGTCGGGAAGGCCCATGAACGATTCCAGCAGGCCGGTTTCCCCCATCACCGGGCAGATGGCGTTGACGCGGATGCGATCAGGCGCCAGTTCCACCGCCATGGATTGCGACAGGATGTTCACGGCACCTTTGGTCGAGTTGTACCAGGTCAAGCCGGGCCGGGGCCGGATGCCCGCGACGGAACCGATATTGATGATCGAACCGCCCCCGTTGCCGCGCATCAACGGCACGATGATGTTGCTGATGTGAAAGATCGACTTGACGTTGATCGCGTAAACACGGTCGAATTCTTCTTCCGTGACCTCCAGCATGGGCTTGTTCCGATGGGTCCACCCGGCATTGTTGACCAGGATATCGGGGGTTCCGAACCGGGCCAGAACCTGTTCCACCGCCTGCCGCATCTGCGAAGCCGATGTCACATCGGCCGCCAACGCGATGGCCTGGCCGCCGATGTCGGCCGCGACCCGTTCGGCGGCATCGGCGCGCAGATCCAGCACGCCGACCTGCGCGCCCTCCTGGGCGAACAGCCGCGCGATGCCTTCGCCGAACCCGCCACCCGCACCCGTGACAATGGCCGTCTTTCCGTGCAGCCGTCCTTGCGTCATCTGCATTTCCTCGCTGGTGGTTGAGTGTCATGGGGGTTTGCGCCGCATGTCCGCGCAGGACTCTGGGCCCTTTTTGCGGCCATGCCGGGGGTCAGGCCCGGATTCATGCGGACAGCCTGTCGTGAACCACATCGCTGTCGATCTGGCCGCGTTCGACGGTGATCGTGCGCGAGGCGAAGCTGCGCAGCAGATGGGGGTTGGATTCGGTGATGACGATGGCCAGCGTCGGGTCGATCTCGCGCAGCTTTCCAAGCGCCTCGGCATAGCGGTTGGCCAGCACCGGGGCGAGGCCCTGGAAGGGCTCGTCCAGCAGCAAAAGCCGCGTGGACAGGATCAGCGCGCGGCCTAGCGCGACCATCTTTCCCTGTCCGCCCGACACCGACCCGGCCGGGCGCGGCCCCAGGTCGCGCAGTTCCGGCAGAACCAGGTGGATGCGTTCCAGCCGGCGGCTGGTTTCGGCCTGATCCAGCCCGGCCACCTGGGCGGGCAGCAGGATGTTCTCGGTGATCGTGAAGCGCGAAAACAGGCGCCGGTCCTCGGGGGCATAGCCGATGCCCATTCCGGGGCGCAGATGGGGTGCAACGGCCTGAAGGTCGCGGCCGTCAAAGCGCATTTCTCCGCGGCTGTCGGTAAAGCCCATGATGGTGCGCAGCAGCGTGGTCTTGCCCGCGCCGTTGCGGCCGACCAGGGCAACGGTTTCCGCCGGACCCACGCTGAACGAGATGTCGCGCAGGATCGGGATGTTGCCGATCGCGGCATCGACGCGGTTCAAGGAAAGCATGGTCAGCCTCCGATCACGTTGCGGATCACCTCGGGGTCGTTCAGCACGACCTCGGGCTCGCCGGTCATCTGGATGATCCCCTGCGCCTATGCCTGCGGGTTATGAAGTGCCCGCCGAAGCAAGGCGTCAGGCCGCCGCCTGCCACGGCGCGATTTCTAGCTGCAATAGGCGGTCAAAGGGCCGCCGGGTCAAGGAACTGTTTGGTCCTTCACACGGATCGCGCCGTCACACGCCGCGCCAGACGGATTTTCCCGTCGCACCGCCGATCTCGGAATCGGGCTCGACGGTGCGACGGGAAACAGGATCTCGCTGCGGCAACGAGGTGTCTGGCTCCCCGCGCGGCGCGGCGCGGGCCATCCGGCAAGGCGTCGATCCGACCCATGAGGTTTTTGCAGGGTCTGCATGGCGCCCTTGGTCTCTATTAACCTTTATTGCAGGACGGAGAGGGAACGGTTCCCGGCAGAGTCGTGTTGGATCGAAGGTATTTCAACCCGGAGAATTCTCATGTTCCTGCGTGTCGACAAGTTGCAAGTCGATCTTCCTGCTCCCAAGCGCCAAGATCCGAACGCCGCCGCGGCCCTGCAGGAACTGCTGGGCGGCAAGTATGGCGAGATGTCCACGCTGGGGAACTATATGTTCCAGAGCTTCAATTTCCGCAGCAAGAGCAAGCTGCGCCCCTTCTACAGCCTGGTTGCCGCCATCACGGCCGAGGAACTGGGCCATGTGGAACTGGTCAGCAACGGCGTGGCCATGCTGGCCAACGGTCCCGACAAGCCGGGCGGGGACGAGGGCGACGGCGGGGACATCTCCAAGGCGCCCTTCGAGGCGATGAAGGACATCCGTTCGGCGGCCTCGTTCTTCAGCCATGCGGGCGGGGCGGTTCCGGTCAATTCGAATTCCATGTCGTGGAATGCGGATATGGTCACGACCACCGGCAACGTGGTGGTGGACCTTCTGCACAACTTCCATCTGGAATGCGGCGCGCGTCTGCACAAGCTGCGGGTCTATGAAAGCCTGACCGATCCCACCGGACGCGAGGTCTGCGGCTATCTGCTGGTGCGCGGGTCCGTCCACGCCCATGCCTATGCCCTGGCCTTGAAAAAGATCACCGGCGTCGATCTGGACAAGTTCCTGCCCACGCCGAACATTCCCCTGGGCAACATCCCCGAATGCCAGAAATACCTGGAGGAAGGCTCGCACCGCCGGCTTTATACCTTCAGCCCCAACGACTACGAGGAAATGCGCGGCATCTGGGGCGGCGGCGGCGAAACCGCCCTGCCCGACGATCCGCCCGGCGAACTCGAGGTGGTGGACGGCCTGCCCGCGGGCGGCAAGATCCACGACCTGACCGGCGTGCCCTCGGCCTTTACCCCGGACTATGCGCCCGAGGAAATGTTCGAGATCGCCACCAAGCTGTACAAGAAGTCGCGCTGAACCCATGACGGCCGCCCCCCGCGGCGGCCGTCCCTATCAAGGGAGGCCTCGATGCCCCGCCGCCAGTCCGACCTGCCCGTTGTTGCCGCCGCGCTTGCCCTGACCGTGGGGGCGGGCCTTGTCGCGGGCGCGCTTCTGAAATCCGATTCCCGGCGACCGCCCGACAGCGCGCCGGGCCGCACCGCACGCCGGTCCCGGTTCGGTGATTACCGGGTGGCCGGTCGCACCGTCACCATCAATGCCCCCCGGTCGGACATCTACCGGATGTGGAAAGACCCCGATCGTCTGGCGCAGTTCATGAAGGACCTGACGGCCGTTCAGGTCAGCGGCGACCAGATCACCTGGGTGATCGATTCCCCCGCCGGCCGCCATGCCATCGAGACCCGTCTGGTCGAGGACCGCGAGAACGAGGCCCTGGCCTGGCGGTCGGTCGAGGGCGCCGAGATCGACATCGAGGCCAAGGTCCAGTTGCGCGATGCCCCCGCCGGACGCGGCACCGAGGTCGAGGCCCATGTCGCGTGGAAGCCGCAGTCGGGCATCGTCGGCCAATGGGCTGCGGCCCTGCGCGGCGCCGATCCCGGGATGCGCGGCCGACAGGAACTCAAGCGGCTCAAGATGCTGGTCGAAACCGGCGAAATCGCAACATCGGACAACCGGCCCGATCAAGACAGAAAGGCAGGCTGATGCGCGCACTGACCTGGCATGGCAAACAGGACGTCCGCATGGAGACGGTTCCCGATCCCCAGATCGTCAACCCGCGCGACGCCATCATCGAGGTGACGGCCACGGCGATCTGCGGGTCGGACCTGCACCTGTATAACGCCGTGATCCCCGGACTTCTGCCCGGCGACATCCTGGGCCATGAATTCATGGGCCGCGTCGTCGAGGTGGGCCCGAAATCCACCTTGAAGAAGGGCGACCGGGTGGTCGTGCCCTTCACCATCTCGTGCGGAAGCTGCTTTTTCTGTTCGCAGCAGCTCTACTCGGCCTGCGACAACTCGAACCCGGTCGAAAAACAGGAAGCCTCGGAACTGCTCTACGGCCATCCCGTCAGCGGCCTCTTCGGCTTTTCGCACATGACCGGCGGCTATCCGGGCGGACAGGCCGAATACGTGCGGGTGCCCTTTTCCGACGTGGGCCCGATCGTGATCCCCGACGGGGTGCCCGATGAACAGGTGCTGTTTTTGTCCGACATCCTGCCCACCGGCTGGATGGCCGCCGACAACTGCGACATCCGGGACGGCGACACTGTAGTGGTCTGGGGCTGCGGCCCGGTGGGGCTGTTCGCGATCCAGTCGGCCCTGCTGATGGGCGCGGGCCAGGTCATCGCCATCGACCATTACCCCGGCCGCCTGGACCTGGCCCGCAAGCTGGGCGCCAAGGTCATCGACTTTCGCCAGACCCATGTCCTGGAGGCGTTGATGGAGATGACCGGCGGCATCGGGCCGGATGCCGTCATCGACGCGGTGGGCATGGAAAGCCACGGCTTTTCGCCCGACAACATGCTTGACACCGTCAAGCAGAAGGTCGGCATCGGCGCCGACCGCATCCATGCGCTGCGCATGGCGCTGATGGCCGTGCGCAAGGGAGGGCGGGTGTCGATCCCCGGCGTCTATGGCGGCATGGCCGACAAGTTTCCGATGGGCGCGCTGATGGAAAAGGGGCTTCAGGTGCGCACCGGCCAGACCCATGTGCAGAAATACACCCAGCAATTGTTGGACCGCATCCTGGAGGGTGAAATCGACACGACCTTCCTGATCTCGCACCGCCTGTCGCTCGAGGATGCCCCGACGGGATACAAGAACTTCTATGGCCAGCAGAACGACTGGACAAAGGTGGTTCTGAAGCCCGGCGCAGCCCGTCAAGAGGCCCGCGATGCCTGACAAGGACGGCGTCAGGGACAATGACCCCGGACCGGTGGACCGTTCCGCCGGATCGGCCGGGGAATCCACGGATGTCGATTATGTCCGCGCCACGTCGCCGGTGCGCAGCCGGCTGGCCTGGCAGGTGCTGATCTGGCCGTTGGGCATGGTGCTGCTGATCGTGGCGGGGGCGATCTGGGCCTTGTCACGATAACCGGCAGCCGACCATCAAGGCCAACACCACCGCGCAGGGGGCCGTGCGGTGTGGCCGTAATGGTCATAGTGGCGCATTTGTGATAGCCATGGTCATCGGACACAACACCTTGCATTCCAGTGGCGTGGACGAACCCCTGCCCGAACTCCGGCAGGCTCCGTAGAAAGAGGGTTTCTCCTTGATGCAGCCTGCACCGACCCCCTCTCCTCCGATTCGCGCCGATGGACTGCAACTCGACGAACATCGCGACCGGCAGGAACGGTACTGGCGCGTGCAGCGCGCGGCATGGTGGGGGTTCGGGATCATCGTGCTGCTGGCGGTGCTGGGGCTGACGGGCAGCGGGGGGGTGTTCCAGACCCGGACCATAGGCTTTGGAACGGCAACGGTGGAACTGCCGCGGGTGACCCGGTGGGAAGGCTCGGACGAGCTGACCGTGACCTTTCACGACGCCGCCGACCGTCACGAGATTCGTATCGGCCAGCCCTTTTTCGACCGCTTCTCGATCGAGCGCATCCAGCCCGAGCCCTTGGAGAACGTGCTTTTGCCGGGTGCGCAATCTCTGGTCTTTCCATCGGCCGGCGATCCGCCGCATACTGTCAGGATCGACCTGCGCGCGGGGCATTTCGGCTGGACGGCATTCGACATGACCATCGGCGACCAGACCCGGCGCATCTCCCTGATCGTTCTGCCCTGAGGTTCCTGATGGATTCGGTCATTCGCGGCATCGCCATCTATGTCGTTCTTCTGGCGGCGACGCGGCTGACGGGGCGTCGGACCCTGGCGCAGATGACGCCCTTCGACCTTGTGCTGCTGCTGATCATCGCCGAAACGACCCAGCAGGCCCTGCTGGGGGACGATTTCTCGATCACCAATGCCCTGGTGCTGATCGTGACGCTGTTTGCAACGGATGTCCTGCTGGCCTTTCTTAAGACCCGGTCGTTCCGCATTGCATCATGGCTGGACGGACATCCCACCGTCCTGATCAGCAACGGCCGGATCGACCATCACGCCCTGCGCCGGTCGCGGGTCAGCACGGACGAAATCCTGATGACCGCCCGAGAGCAGAATGGACTGAAGTCACTGGACGAGATCGACGCCGCCGTTCTGGAAATCAGCGGCGGCATCAGCATCATTCCCAAAAAGGACGCCTGACGGGGGCAGCCCTAGGCTCCGGACACACTCAAGTCCACGAGACGATGATCGTATCGATGGCGAGGGCTGAAGCGACGTTGATGGCCGGCTTGTCATAACGGGTGGCGACGCGTTGAGTGCCCTTCAGGCGACGAAGGCGCGCTCGATCCGGTTTCTGTCGCGGTCGGGATCAGCATCGTGGGGGATGGGCTGCTTTGCGCGATCTGGTCGAGGGGATGACGGCCCCTGTTCCGGACACCGCGAGGCGGACGCGCAGGCTGTTTGCGTCACAGCCCTTGTCGGCCAGCAGGCGGACGGAAGCGGGGCATGTGTCCAAAAGCGCCGGGGCTTTGGATAGGTCGGCGTGGGTTCCCCGGGCTGAGGGTGACCGCCACCGCTCGCCCGAAACCCTCTGCCAGAGCCTGGATTTTGGCGGACGGACCACCACGCGAGCGTCCGATGGCCCGAATTTTCGTCCCCTCTTTTCCGCCATGTGCCGAGCGATGGGCGCGCACCGCGGGGCTGTCGATGCTCAGGTTGCCACGGCACGGCCCCCGCGCCCCTTGGCGCCCGCGCTGCGCCGGGGCTTGCGGCTCAGGGTGTGAAAGCCGATCCGCTCGGATGTCGGTGTGGCGGCGTACAGCGCCACGGGGCGACTGACCTTTCCGATTTTCAGGAAGCCTTTCCAGTTCGCCCTGGGTGCCATGACCGCCTCCGACCCTGCCTGTCGGCGGAACGGCCAAGGGGCAGGGCAGCTCCGCAGGGCCATCACCGGACTGACATTTGTTGCCGGAACGGAAGGTCATGCGGGGCGGTTGACCCGTGAGGAACAGGGGGCCGGGCATGGATGGGGCATTCGATCTGACGGCAGGGCCACCAAGCGACGTCCCGGCCCGCCACCCCCTGCCCGGTCGCATCGCCATTGCCGTTCCGGCGCGCAACGAACAGGCCCGCCTGCCCCGCCTGTTGTCGGCCTTGGCGGCTGCGGCAGAATTCGGTTCCTGCCCTGTCAGCGCCTTGGTTCTTGCCAACAACTGCACCGACGATACCGCCCGCGTGGCGCGTGCCTTTCGTCATCCCGCCCTGGCCGTCGAGACGGTCGAAACCGTCTTTCCCCCCGGGCAGGCCAATGCCGGACGGGCCAGGCGTCTGGCGATGGATCTGGCCTGGCGGGCCGATGCGCTGCTGATGACCACCGACGGTGACGCGACCCCCGCGCCCGGTTTCGTGGCGGCGGCACTGCGCCATGTCGCGCAGGGGGCCGATCTGGTCTGCGGCACCATCGGCACCGATGCCCGGCATGTGCTGGCAACCCCATCGGGCGCGCGCATCGCGGCCGCCGAAGGCGCCTATGGCGCCCTCGTCCACGAGATCCGCCATTGCATCGACCGGATGGCGGGGCGGCAACGGGCGGACGGCGACCGCCCCCATTACACGGAATCGGGCGCCGCGATCGCCATCCGGGGCGATGCCTATGCGGCCATCGGCGGCCTGCCCCCGATCGCCTCAAGCGAGGATCGCGCCCTGATCCACCAGGCTGAGCGGCATCGGCTGCGGATCCGCTATGCCCCCGACATGCACGCCCATGTCTCAGCCCGGCTGTTCGGCCGCGCCAGGGGCGGCATGGCCGAATGCCTGCGCCGCCGCATGACGGACCCCGACCCCCTGGCCGATCAGGCGATGCTGCCCCTGTCCGTCCTGCGCCGATTGTGGGCGCAGGCCGTGGCGAGCCAGGCGCCGCTGTTTCCCGACCGGGCGGTGTGCTGCGGACCGCGGCTGCATGCCTCGGACCTGGAACGGCGCCTGCCGGGTCTGAAGGATTTCGTGGAACGGCGGGTCCGGCCCGAATTTGCCCGCTGGATGAACGGCGCCCCCGCCATGGCGGTCGCATGACAGCGGCCGAACGGGCCGCCCGCCGCATTGCCGGGGCACCGCCGGACGGACCGGACGGGCCGTCCGGTCACGCTCTGGCCGCCGCGCTGCGCGATACCGGCCTGCTGGCGGATTGCGAGGCTCTGGCCCATCACCCCGCCGATCCGCGCGACTTGGTTCATGCCCTGGCCGTCATCGGCCGGGCCAGCCTGTCGGCGGGCCGAATTCTTGAGGGGCATGTGAACGCGGTCAAGCTGCTGCACCTGCATGGCGGCCCGCTGGAGCCGATCCGCGACGGCAAGCTGCACGGCATCTGGGGCGCCGATGGTCCGGCGCCGGTGCGCATCGAAAACGGCGTCCTGCGTGGGCAAAAGTTGTTTTGCAGCGGCTCCGACGTTCTGGACCGGATCATCGTCACCGCACGGCAGGGCGACCGCCCGCAGCTTTTGTTGTTTACGCGCGACCAATTGGCAGACCGGCTGTTCCCGGACGAATGGCAGGTATCCGGGATGCGGGCCACGGCGTCGGGGCGCTGCGATCTGGACGGCCTCGCCGTGGCCGATGCGGTTCCCCTGGGCCAGCCGGGCGACTATCTGACCGAGCCGCATTTCCATGGCGGCGTCTGGCGCTATGCCGCCGTGCATCTGGGCGGGATGCGGGCGCTGATGTCGATCACCGCCGAGCAGTTGCAGGTCCGCGGTCAGGCCGACGCGCCCCTGCAGGCCATGCGCCTGCACCGGATGGTGACGGCCTGCGAAACCGCGCGGCTGTGGCTGGAACAGGCGGCCTGCGCGGTAGAGCGGCCCGAGGCCACGGCGGCGGATGCGGAAACCGCGATCCTGGCCCGGCTGAAGACGGCCGAGGAGGCGGCAACGGTCCTGTCGCTGGCCGATCAGGCGCTTGGCGCGGCGTCCTTTGCCACGCGCCATCCCGCCGACCGGATCCGGCGCGACCTGAACTTCTATCTGCGTCAGGCCGATCCGGACGGGCTGGCGATGGGATCGCTGGCCCGGACCCTGGCCGATCAGGCCCTGCGCGCCCGCTGGATCGGATGAGCGGTTTTCTGGATGCCCTGACCGATGCGCCGTGGATCAGCGTGGCCGACCTGCTGGGCGACCGTCCCCTGGTGGTGATCGCGCCGCATCCCGACGATGAAACCCTGGGCTGCGGTGCGCTGCTGTTCGATGCCCATGCGCGGGGCAATCCCTGCCACGTCATCTGCGTGACCGACGGCAGCCGGTCCCATCCGGGATCGCGCGCCTGGCCCCCTGCCCGGCTGGCCGCCGAACGGCGCGCCGAATTCAACCGGGCGGTGGCGATCCTGGCCCCCGGCGCGGTCACGCATTGGCTGGGCCATCCCGACTGCGCGGCGCCGGACGATACCGCGTCAGCCCAGGCCCTGACCCGGCTGATCCCGCACGGGGCATTCGCTTTCGCAAGCTGGGGAATGGACCCGCATATCGACCACCAACGGGTGGCGGCCCTGACCCGGCGTGTTGTCGCCGAAAGGCCCGATCTGGACCTGGGCTTTTATCCCATCTGGGGGCGCTTCACCAACCATAGCGCTCCGGCCCGGCTGGTTCTGGCATCCGCTGCCGCGCGCACGGCCAAGGCGCGCGCCCTGGCCTGCCACGGCACCCAGATGACCCGGCTGATCGACGACGATCCCGGCGGCTTTGTCATGGAGCCGTGGCGGCAAAGTCATTTCCTGATCCATCCCGAGGTGATCCTTGCCCCGTAAATCCGTTCTCGATCACCTGGCCCGGCTGTATGGCCGCAGCGACGATCCCTGGAACCATCGCACCAGTCCCTATGAGGCCAGGAAATATGCGGCCACGCTGGACACCATCGGCCCCGGCCCCTTTGGCAATGCCCTGGAGATCGGCTGCGGCAATGGCACGCTGTCCCGCAGGCTTGCCCCCCGCTGCCGCCGCCTGACGGCAATGGACGTGACCCCCGCCGCGGTCGAGGCAGCCCGGCGCCATCTGGCGGATCTGCCGCATGTCGCCGTGGTCCACGGCATGGCGCCCCGCGACCTGCCGGACGGTTCCTTCGATCTGATCCTGCTGTCCGAGGTCCTGTATTTCCTGACCCCCGACGATATTTCCCTGCTGGGCCATTGGCTGCGCGGCCATGCCGCGGGCCGCATCGTCGCCGTGAACTGGACCGGCCCCACGGACGAGGAACTGGACGGACCCCGCGCCGTGGCGCTGCTGGCCGGGGCGATCGGTCAGCCTGCCACCACGGACCACGCCGATTATCGCATCGACGTGTTCTGAGACAGGATTTCGCGGGCCAGCGGTTCCTCGACGGTGCGCGCGCCGTCTGACGGGTCATGGCCCAGCAGCCCGTTCGGGCACAGACGGTCGTCGTCCCAGCCGGGATGGTTGGCGATGGGATAGAGGCAGATCCCCTCGACCCGGACGCCGCGTTCCCGCGCGCGGCGCACCTGATCGCTGACATAGCCGAACCAGGACGCGCGCCGCGCGCCCTCGGTCCCCGTTTCGGCGATCATCAGCGGGCGGCTGTAACGCGCCGCGACCTCGACCAGCAGGTCGGACAGGGGCCGATACCGGGGGTGGTCCATGTCGATGGGCGGGCCGCCGTGGACCCACTGGTTGTTCCAGTAGTAATTGACCCCGACGATATCCAGCAGGGACGGATCGCCGCCAAGCTGCGGCCACATCCGGCCCGCGATCAGCTCGAACGCCTGGAACTGCGCGTCGTGATGGCCCTGCGCCTCCCAGAGGGGACGGCCGTTTTGCGGGTCATGGTGGATCGCCAGCAGCGGTTCGGCATGGACAAATCGCGCCCGCGGATCGACCCCGCGCAGTTCGTGCATGGCGGCGATGGACGCGCGGGCGAGCTGGCACTTCAGTTCGTATCCGCGCCGGCAGGCGAAGGGATTCAGATACTGCGCGTCGCCCCCGGCCCAGGCGAAAAAGCTGATCTCGTTCACCGGGCACCAGAAGGGCACGGCGTCGGTGATCTCCCGGTGATGCCGGGCCACCGCGCGCGAGAAGGCCGCGAAACGGTCCACAAAGGCCGGGGTCCAGATGTCCAGGCCGTCGGGCCAGCCGTAATGCAGCAGATCCCAGATCACCTGCGTGCCGGTGTCCCGCGCGGCCCGCATCATCGGCGTGAGGCTGGCAAAGTCGTATCGTCCGGGGGCGGTTTCGATCCGGTGCCACCGCACGCCGTCGCGGCAGGCGCGGATGCCCAGATCTGCGAGTTGCCGGTAATCCTGGGCGGCGTGGGCGCCGTGCCCGATGGCGTCGATCAGGTCCAGCCGCCGGCCATTGCGCAGCCGGTGGGACGATGCCTCCCATCCCCCCAGCACGAAGCTGGCGAATGTCGCGGGCGGCGGGGCGGGTTGCCGTTCGGCCAGAACCGTGTCGATCAGCGCCTGCCATTGCGGCACCACGACCTGCGCGGAATAGGCGGCATGGACATGATCCCGCAGGGCGGTTCCCAGCCGCTGGCGCAGGGGGGCGTCGTCCAGCAGCCGCGTGATGGCATCGGCCACGGCGGCGGGGTCTTCGTGCGGCACGAAGATGCCGCTGATGCCATCGGCGATCTGCTGGAGGGCGCCGTTGTCGGGGGTGGCGATCACGGGCAGGCCCGCCGCCCCGGCCTCGGCGATGACATGGGGCATCCCCTCGCCGCGCGACAGCCAGCAGAAGATGTCCATGGCGGCCAGCAGGTCGGGCACGTCCTTGCGGTCGCCGGTAAAGATGGCACGCCTGCCCAGCGGTTCGGCCATCCGGCGCAAGTCATCCGCGTATTCCGGCATGAAGGCATCCGGCCCGCCGACGATCAGAAAGCGCGCCTTGGGATGGACCGGCGCGATGCTCAGGGCGGCGGCGACAAGATCCTCGACCCGCTTCTTGCGGTCCAGCCGCCCGACCCAGCCGATCAGGATCTCATCAGGCGCCACGCCCAGGGACGCGCGGACCCCGTTGCGCCGGTCGGGGTGGAATTCGTCCAGATCGACCATCGACGGGATTTCCAGGGCGTCCCTCGGCCGATCGGACATCCGGCCCGCCGCCGCCGCCCGGATGCTGTCGCAGACCCCGACATAGCGGGCGGTGAAATGCTTCGGTCCGGCCAGGGCCTCGGACACCAGACCGCCATGTTCGATCAGCGGCGGACGCAGCGCCATGCGTTCCAGCGCCGGATAGATGTCGGCGACGTTCTGGCAGGACACGACCACATCAGCGTCCGCCAGCCTGCGGCGCAGATAGTCGATGGTGTCCTCGAACCCCAGGCCATAGGGGGTGGTGTCCACCTCCACGCCCAAATCGATCAGTTGCTGATGCGTTTGGTCGGGCATCCCCTCCTTGCGGAAACAGGGGATGACCGTGATGCGGTATCGCTCGCGCGGCAGGTTGCGGGCCAGCAGACGGATTTCCGTCTCCTCTCCCCCCACGACCAACCAGGCCATCACGAAGGTGATGCGGATCACCCTGTGCCCGTCATGGGGCGCGGGAAAGGTTTCGGGGGGAACGAAGCCCCAGACCTGCGGGCCGTCCATGCTCATGCCTCGAACACGATCTGGAGGAAGTCTGGGCGTTCGGCCACCAGGCGGCGCAGGAAATCGGGCGCGTCGCCATAGGGCACCACATGGGTGATCATGTGCTGGCGGATCAGGTCGCCCTCGGCCGCCAGCAGGCGCAGCGTTTCCCGCGCCAGCCGCCGCTGGTCCCAGGCATGGGCCACCGGACGCGGCATCCGGTTGATCTGCGCGCAGCGGATCGCCAACCCGTTGTGGTGGAATTCCTCGCCCAGACGGGCACCGTCCATGCCGCCCTGATAAAAGGCCAGGTCGATCACCGTTCCCTGCGGGCGCAAAGCCTGAAGGCAACGGTTGAGGCTGTCGGACCGCGCGCGCGTCTGGAACACGTATTCCGCACCCCGCCCGCCGACCTTGTGATGCCAGGCGGATTTGGCGTATCGCACGGCCTCGTCCTCGGCCATGGCGGTGAATCCCATCCTGCGGGCGATGTCCTGACGGAAGGGCGAGGGGTCCACCACGACGATTTCCGAGGCCCCGCCAGCCCTGGCAAACAATGCGCAGAACAGGCCCACCGTGCCGCCGCCCCAGACCAGGACCGGGCGACCCTCGACCCCTGCCCCGAGGTTCGGGACATTCGCGCCGAACTGGTCGGCATCGGCGTGCAGAATGCCGTTCGCCGCGATCGGACCCATCTGCGCCACGAAGATGCCCAGCATCGGGTCCATGCCGTCGGGCATCTTCAGCAGCAGGTCATGGGCGGGGTTCGCGGTGTGCCCGGTCTTGTGGCCGAAGGTGGTGGCCACGACATCGCCCTTGGCGAAACCCGGCGCGCGGGCATCGACGACACGCGCGACCTCCATGTAGCCCAGGAAATTCACCGGGAAATGCGCCGACGGCTCTCCGGGGATGAACAGCCCCTGCCAGTCGTCCCAGCGGCTGTGCAGATAAGGGTTCGTGCCCTTCAGGAAGGTCAGCTCGGTCCCCGCCGACAGGCCGGTATACATCAGATCCAGCCGCACCTGCCCGTCGCCCGCCGGGCCTTCGTCATAGCCGAAGAAATACGGCTCGCCCGGCCGTTCGATGCCCAGGGACCGGATATGGCGATGCTCATGCGGCATCAGGGGCACCTTGCGCAGCGGACGGACGAAAGATGGGCTGCGGGTCAGCCCGCAGCCCCTCCATCTTCACAAGGGCGCCGTCGCGGGCGGATTGCGCGACCGCGAGGGCCACGCGATGGGTCATCAGCGCCTCGGCATAGGGGCAGCGGATGCGGTTTTCGCGGCCCTGCACGGCCTCGATGAAATCGCGGTCCTCGCGCCAGACCGGATCGCCCTGGGCGGGACGCACGGGACGGCCGCGTCCCACATCCACCATCAGGTCGTGGTCGGTGATCTCCAACGCCATGCCATCGGCAAAGACATGCAGCCCGACGCGGTGGTTCCAACGCAGCAGGCAGGTGGCCGAAAGGTTGGCGATGGCGCCGCTGGCGAAGCGCAACGTGGCGGCCGTCGCCGTGGGCACGGTCAGGCCCTGGAAATCGGCGCGGTCGCGGCGGGCGGACATGCCGAACACCTCGGTCACGTCGCCGGCCAGGAACCGGGCGGCGTCGATCACATGGGTCGCCTGTTCGACCACCTGCCCGCCGCTGCGATCATGATCCCACCACCATTGCGGAGGCGGGGTCTGGTCCAGCCAGAATCCCTGGATCAGATGCGGGGCGTTTTGCGCCAGATGGCCGCGCGCCTCGTCCATCGTGTCCAGGTATCGCCAGTGGTATCCGACGGCGGTGATCAGGCCCGCGGCCTCGACCTCGGCCGCGATCTCCTCGGCCAGGGCGATGTCCAGCGAGATGGGCTTTTCGACGAAGAACGGCAGGCCCTTGGCGATGCAGGCGCGTTCGGGCGCGCCATGGGCAAAGGGCGGCACGCAGATATAGACGGCGTCAAGATCCCCGGCCGCCAGCATGGCGTTGTGATCGGGATAGGCGACGGCCCCGGTTGCCTCGGCTGCCTGCCGGGCGCGGTCCCTGTCCGGGTCGCAGACGGCGGCGATCTGCACGTCCTCCATGGTGCGCAGCACGCCGAAATGGCGATGCGCGATGCCGCCCGCGCCGATGAAGCCCAGCCTTGTCTTGGTCATTCCGTCCTCGCTTCGTTGCCGCGACACGCGGCGATAGATGTCCAGGGTGTCTGCCGCCATGCGCGCGGCGGTGAAAGTGGCGGCCCAGCGTTCGCGGCTGTTCCGGGCCACAGCGGCGCGGCGCGCGGGATCGGTCAGGGCCTGTGCCAGGGCATCGGCCAGGGCGCGTGACCGGCGGGGCGGCACAAGCCAGGGGTGATCCGGTCCCAGAGCCTCGGCGGTGCCGGGAACATCGGTGGCGACGACCGGCAGGCCGATGGCCATGGCCTCGAGGACCGCCAGGGGCAGCCCCTCGAACCCCGAGGGCAGAACCAGCAGGTCGGACCCCGCCATCAGCGCGGGCACGTCCTCGCGCCGGCCCAGAAAGCGGACATGATCGCCCAGCCCCAGCCGCACGGCCCAGCGGCGCAGGCGCGCCTCGCCCGGTCCCTGCCCCACCAGATCCAGCCGGGCGGCGAGGCCGCTTCGATGCAGCCGTGCAAGCGCCGCCAGCAATGTCCGGTGCAGTTTCTGCGGGGTAAAGCGACCCGCGCAAAGCAGCGTCATCCCGTCCCGATCCCCGCGACGCAAGCCGGGATCGGCGATGCCGTTGGGAACGACATGGACCGGAAGATCAGGGTTCATCCTGCTCAGCACCGCCTGCCAGTCCTCCGCCACCCCCTGCGAGACCGCGATGATTGCGTCCACCTCGCGGCTGGCCCCGGCATAATGCCCGATCTGGTCGGCATCGGTCAGAAGCCAGGGAAGATGTTCGGTCCGGATGACCGCCCGGCCAGCCCGTGCCGCCGCCGCGACAAGACCGTGGCCTTCCCAGCCGATGCCGGCATGGACGTGGATCATGCATCCCGGATGGGCGGTGATAACGGCATCCGGGTCATCGGGGTGGAAAACCGTCGCCGCAAGCCCCCTCTGCCGCGCCCGCGCGGCAAGCCCCTGCCCGGCGGCGTGGTCGGGAAATCCCAGCGACGCCATGCCGGGCGGCAAGGCGGCGGCCAGGGTCAGCATGTGTTCGCCCACCCCCGAAGGCTCGGGGCTGTCGGTCACGATCAGGCAGCGCATCAAGCGGTCATGCCAGAGGCGCCAGGACGCCCGCCGCGGGCTGCCGCGCCGTCAGCCGCCGGTGGATGGCCAGAGCCTGCCCCACGACCTGATCCATGTTGTAATAGCGATAGCTTCCCAGGCGGCCCGCAAAGATCACGTCCGGCTCGGCGGCCGCAAGCGCGTCATACCGGCGGAACAGGGCCTGGTTCTCGGGACACGGGATCGGGTAATAGGGATCGCCCTCGGCCGAGGGGTATTCGTAGCTGATCGAGGTGCGGGCGTGGGTCTGCCCGGTCAGGTACTTGTATTCCGTGATGCGGGTATAGGGCACGTCCTCGGCCGGAAAGTTCACCACGCCCACCGGCTGGAACCGCGCCTCGTCCAGCGTCTCGTGCCGGAACCGCAGGCTGCGATAGGGCAGCGTGCCGAACCGGTGCCCGAAATAGGCGTCGATGGGGCCGGTATAGACAAGCTGCCGCCCCCGGTCCGCCGCGTCGAGATCGTGGAAGTCGGTGCCAAGGGCGATGTCGATGCCGGGATGGTCCAGCATCCGTTCGAACATCCGGGTATAGCCCTCCTTCGGCATGGCCTGATGCCTGTCGGTAAAGTAACGGTCGTCGGTATTGGTCCGGGTGGGAACCCGCGCCGTTACCGACTTGTCCAGTTGCGAAGGATCAAGACCCCATTGCTTGCGGGTATAGCCCTGGAAAAAGGTTTCATAAAGCTCGGCCCCGATGGCGTTGACCACCACGTCGCGCGAGGTGCGGATGTCGCGCACGGGCTGCGCCTTGCGGGCCAGGAACGCCTCGGCCTCGGCCTCGGTTTGCATGTCCAGGCCGTAAAGGGCGTTCAGGGTCGTGCGGTTGATGGGCATGGGCACCGACTTGTCGCCCACCCGCGCCAGCACCCGATGTTCGTAGGGACGCCATTCGGTGAACCGGCCCAGCCAGGAAAACACCTCGTCGCTGTTGGTGTGAAAGATATGAGGGCCATAGCGGTGGATCAGGATGCCGGCTTCGTCCAGGCAGTCATAGGCATTGCCCCCGATGTGGTTGCGCTTGTCCACCAGCAGCACCCGCTTGCCCGACACCTCGGCGAACTGCCGCGCCAGCACGGACCCGGCAAAGCCCGCGCCACAGATCGTCACGTCGTGCTTTTTCGCCCCCCGCAGGACCGGCGGCACCGGAATGTTGACCGGCTGGGCGGGCATCAGCCGGGCATGGACGGCCCGGTCCAGATGCAGGCGCATCTGGCGGAAGGTGTTGTCCCAGCTCAGATCGGCCAGCAGGCGGTCGGCCGCGTCCCGCCAATCCCCTGCGCCCTTGCGCAGGGCCATAGCCGCGTCGCAGGCGCGCACAAAGGTCGGGGCGTCGCCGGCGATCCGCACCGCCTCAAGCCCGCCATAATAGCGCAGCACGTCGCGCACCGGCGTGGAGACGACCGGCACGCCCCCCGCCAGATATTCCGGCGTCTTGGTGGGCGAGATGAAGCGCGTGGCCTCGTTCATGGCGAAGGGCATCAGAGCCACGTCCCAGCCCGACAGATAGGCCGGCAACTGGTCATAGCCACGCTGCCCCAGCCAGTGGATATTGGACGCGCGAGGCAGATCCCCGGGCGCGATCTTGGCAAGCGGGCCGACCATGATGACCGACCAATCGGGACGGGCCGCGGCCAGGGCCGCGATCAGCCCCAGATCCAGCCGTTCGTCGATCACGCCGTAATATCCCAGACGCGGACGCGGCAGGCCGGCCTGATCCTCGGGCTCGGCCATGACGCCCCGCGCCTGGGCAAAATGCGCCGTATCGACCGACGAGGGAAACGGGTGGATGTTGCCGTGCCGCCCGGCCTTGGCCTCGTAGATGGAATGGCCGCCGGTAAAGACCACATCGGCCGCCGCCATCAGCGCCGCTTCGTTCGCGGCCATTTCGGGCGGCGCAAAGCGGAAGGCCGACAACTCGTCCATGCAGTCATAGACCACGGCGGCGGCATCGACATGGGCCGCCACGGGCCACATCATCGGCGTATAGAACCACAGGACCGGACGATGGATGCCGGTCAAGCCCATCATCTGATCCAGCAGCCGCGACAGCGCGCGGGCCTGATCGGCGGGCGACCAGCGGGCGGGGACGCGGGGGCGGATCGACTGGACGGTCGTGCCCTCGAAGGCGTGGAATTCCAGATAGGGCAGATGATGGTCGGTCGGGATCGCCTCCTCCCAGAAGAACAGCCGATAATCGGCCGCAAAGCGCGACATCAGGTGCTGCGGGCGTTGCAGCACGAAATCCCAGCGAAGATGGGAAAAGCAGATCAGGGCGGGGCGGACCGGTGCGGAAAAGGGGATCACAGGGTTGGCGTCGTTCATCGCATGGTCCTTGCATGGCGGATTTCGGTCAGTACATCGGTCAGCACCGCCATGCTGGGTTGCCACCCCCAGCGTGACAGCGCGACCGGCCGGGGGTCATAGCGCCCATAGTCGCGCAGCAGCATGTCAAGCGTCTGGGCGAAATCGGCGCCTTCGTGGGCGATCGCGCCGGTTTCCGGGGTCACGAACTGCAAACCGCAGGTCAGCCGGGCATTGGCCAGAACCGGCAGCCCCGCCAACTGGTATTCGGTCAAGATCGCGGGCGCGCCGTCATCCACCCCACAGACCACGCCCACGCGGGCGCGGTTGATCTGGCGGTTCACCTCGTCATGGGGCACGCCGGGGGGGCCGACGATTTCCAGATCCAGGCCCTCGCGGGCAGAGCGGTCACGGAATTCATCGGCCTGATGGCCATAGCCCACCACCAGCAGCCCGCGCGTGCCGGGCCTGCGGGCCATGGCGTCGAACAGGATATCGTGGCGCTTGTAGGGCTGCGCGCAGGCCACATAGACCACGTCGCGATCCTTGTCGGCCCCGGTGGGAAAGAATGTCTCGCCCGAGGCAAAGGCCGGGCCGATGGGCAGAACCAGCGTGCGCGCGCCGGGAACCCTGGATTCGATCTCGCGCGATTGCCAGTCGGCGCCGGTCAGGAACAGGTCAAAGCGCATGGCCAGATCGTCCGGGATGCGCAAGGCGGGTGCGTCGATAGAGTTGTAGATCTTCAACGACCCCGCGCAGGCCTCCAGCAGGGCTGCGTCCACCCCGATGCCCCAGACGCACAGGATGTCGGGCGCGCCCACCGTCCTGACGAATTCCACCGCCTCGGCCGAGGAATAGGGGGCGGGGCCGTCGGCACGAAAGACCCGCCGGATCAGGGCCGGGCTGTCGGGATCGGGTGTCCCGTCCCGCAACCCCCGGTCGCGGTCGGATTCCCCGTCGCGCCCTGCAAAACTCCAGACCTCGGCATGATCGACAAGACCGCTGGCGACCGCCGCCAGTGGCAGACGTTGCAGATAACCGCCGATCACCGCTGGGGAATCAGGGCGACTGGCGCCCGGAATGGCGGCCTCTGTCCAGAAACCAGCCGGGGGCCGGGAATGGGACGGAAAAGGCGGAACCTGCGAACAATAGTCGGAAATCGCAGCAATCCAGCCCGGCATATGGTCCATCCTGTTCAAGCAATCGTTAACATGGATGTTCACGAAAGGTTGCGTTGATTTTAGTTAACCATCTTATCCGATGCAGCCTGCAATCCCTTGGGGGAAAGGCGGGCAGGCGGATGGGCTTTCAGCCGAATGACATGGCCGTGGTGATCGGCGCCTCTGGCGGGATCGGCGGAGCGATGGTGGCCGAACTGACCCGGCGCCGGACGTTCCACCAGGTGATCGGGCTGTCCCGCCCCGACCTGGACCTGACCGATCACGGCAGCATCGCCCGTGCCGCGGCACGGGTCGCCCATTACGGCACGCCCGCCTTTGTCCTGGTGGCGACCGGCCTGCTGCACGGCGCGGGAATCACCCCCGAAAAGACCCTCCGCAACCTGGACCCCACAGCAATGGCGCAATCGTTTGCCATCAACGCCATTGGCCCGGCCCTGGTCCTGCGCCATTTTCTGCCCCTCTTGCCGCGCGACCGACGGGCCGTGACTGCGGTTCTGTCGGCCAAGGTCGGCAGCATCGGCGACAACCGGCTGGGGGGGTGGTATTCCTATCGCGCGTCAAAGGCCGCCCTGAACCAGATCATCCGCACAGCGTCCGTGGAACTGCGCCGCACCCACCCCCGGGCGATCTGCGCGGCCTTCCATCCGGGCACGGTCGAAACCGGCCTGTCGCAGCCTTTCGCCAAGACCGGCCTGGCGGTGCAGTCCGCGTCCCAAGCCGCCCGCGCCCTGCTGGACAGCATCGACCGGCTGGAGCCGCAACACAGCGGCGGCTTTTTCGACCGCTTCGGCGAACCCTTGCCGTGGTAGGCCCTGCCCGGCCCGGCCCGGAACCGGCGACCTGTGCGTCCGTTGCCCCCGACAGGCAGGGAGCCCGCGCATGAGATCGCATGACGACATCTGGTCCGAATGGCAGAGACTGGTGAACATGGCGCCCTCCGAACTGCGCGACTGGCTGGATACGGATGACAGCCGATCGGTGGGGGACAGCGGCGGCCAGGGCGAAAGCACCGGCCACAAGTCGGGCCGCCACATCCTGCGCATCAAGGACAAGAAAAAGGCCGATCTGAGCGATGACGACTGGGCGCACATGGCCAAGGTGGTGGGTTATATCAAGCGTCATACCAGCCAAGGCGGGCCGAGGGACGACAAGGAACACAGCAAGTGGCGGTTCTCGCTGATGAACTGGGGCCATGATCCACTGAAGTGAGCCAGGCGCCCGTCACGAAAAAGGCCCGGATCGAACTGGTCGATCCGGGCCCGGGAAGGAAATCGACCAGGCGTCAGCCCATGTCGTTCCATTCGAACTCGGGCGCGTTTTCCAACTGTTCGCGGGTCGAGGTGAAGACGATGAAGTAATCGCCCTGGCTGTCGCCATCGCGGATCAGACGCAGTTGATCCATCGACACCGAAACCGACCGCGCGCCCAGGCCCAGGAAGCCTCCGATATCGACGATAACGGCGCGGACCTGCCCGGTGGTGCTGTCGATCACCAGATCGTTGATGGTGCCGATGTCATTCCATTCTGCATCGACGTCGTTATAGGTCGCCGCCGTATCGACGTCCGTTTCGGACACATACAGGTTCTTGCCGATAAAGGTTTCCGCCGACACGTCGGTCGCAGTCGCGGTATAGCCAAAGCCCATGTCGGTTCCGGTCGCCGCGCCGGTGGCGGCGGTCGTCGCGGTATCGGTGGGCGCAACGGTGTCCATGGTCGCGGGCGCAGTCGTGCCGTCCGCCGGCATGGTGGTCGTCGCGGTGCCGTCGGCTGCGGGGGCGGTGCCGTCGGCCGGCATGGTGCCCATCCCATCGGCGGGCATGGTGCCCATGCCGTCGGCAGGCGCGGCGGTCGTGCCCTCGGGGGCCGGCGTGGTGGTCGTGGAATCGGCGGGCGCGGTGCCGGCTTCATGGTTGGCCGCCTGCGCCAGGCCGGGTGCGGCCAGCAGCGCGATCAGGGCCGTCGTCGTCAGCATCTTGTTCATGTCAAACCTCTTTTGCCGAAAGTCTTGGAACAACCGTCCGAACGGCATAGGGTTCCCCCAAATATCCGTGTGCGCCCGGTTCCGGTGACTGGGGGGGGTCGTTATTCCCGGAACCTCCGGACCCGCCGCTCAGGCGTCGTCGCGGCCCGGCCGCCAGGCATCGCGATGGCGCGACTGGCGGCGCGCCAGAACCCCCGACCGGTGCAACTGTGCCTTGAGGTCATCGACGGGTGGCGCATAAACAAAGCCGAAGCTGACGCAGTCCTCGCGCCCTTCGACCGCATGATGCAGGCGATGCGCCTGATACAGACGGCGCAAATAGCCGCGTCTGGGCACCGCACGGAACGGCCAGCGTTGGTGGACAAGCCCGTCATGGACAAAGAAATAGATGACGCCGTAAACGCTCATCCCCACGGCGACCCACCACAGCGGCGGCCACCAGCGGCTGCCCAGGGCGAACAGCGCAATGGCAAAGACGGAAAAGACCACCGCATAGAGGTCATTCTTCTCGAACGTCCCCTCGTGGTCGTGGTCGTGGTGCGACTTGTGCCAGCCCCATCCCCAGGAACCATGCATGATCCAGCGGTGGACGGAATAGGCAAATCCCTCCATCGCGATCACGGTGGCTAGGACGATCAGCAGTTCGGTCATGGCTCTGCCCTCCGCGCACGCGGTAGCGCCCACCACGGCACGGATGGATGCAAGTGGTGTTCGTGGTGAAAGCCGCCGAAATGAAAGCAGGTCAGCAGCGACAGCGGAACGGCCAGCGGGGTCGATCGCGCATTGTGCCGGTCCGGGAACGCCTCGCCGTCCTCCCGGTGGGGCAGCCAGGTGCCGAACACGAAAAGCTGCATCGAGGCCAGGATCGAAGGAACTGCCCAGAACGCCACATAGGGCCAGCGCGGCCCCAGGATCAGGGCATAGAGGATCACCGCCGTTCCCAGGACAAAGAATTCCCGCCAGCCGAAATAGGTCCGCACGAAATCGACATACCAGGCCACCACGCCCCGCCGGCCGTGGCCGAAGTCGGGATCGTCGTCGGTTCCCGGATGACGGTGGTGGCTCATGTGCTTGACGATCATCCTGCGCCACGAAAACCCGGCATACAGTGTCAACGCCAGCCCGCCGATGGCCGCGTTCAGCGCGGGGCGTCCCGGCGCCACGGCGCCGTGCATGGCATCGTGGGCCACGATGAACAGCCCCACCGACAACCATGTCAGCCCGATCAGGCAGGCCGCGGCCAGCCAGGGGCGGGCCGGCGCATCCAGAAACCAGACGGAAAAGACATGCAGCCCGATCCAGGCCAGGAACACCCCGGTCGCCAGGGTCAGGCTGACCATCGCGGTCAAAGGTTGGGGGCGGGGAGGCGGCATGGCGGGTCTCGGGTATGGCATCGAAGAAAACAGTCTATCCCCGGAACAGAGCGAAAACCAGATGCGGTGCAGTGACGCGGCAAGGCTGGCCGGCCGGATCGGCAGGGGGGCGGGATACGCAGGACAATGACGCCAGGTCGTTGAATGACGACACTTCCATGACATGGGATCGGCGACTTGACACCCTCCGGCACACCTCACACAGTCTTGACGGGGATGGCCGTCCGGCCGAGGCGGCCATGAAGGGGAGCAGGATCGACGTGCAGGGAACGGCGCTGACTGCCGGGGATTTGGGCGGCTTCGACTGGCGGATTCCGGTCGATTTCAACATCGGCGTGGCCGTTTGCGACCATTGGGCCGCGCGCGATCCCGACCGCCTTGCCATTATCGAGGTGGACGAGAACGGGGTTGCGACGCAGCACGATTACCGCCGCCTGTCGGCGCGGGCCGCGCAACTGTCGCATGTCCTGGCCGGTCAGGGCATCGCGCTGCACCGACCGGGCGTGGCCGGCGACCGGGTGGCCGTGTTGATGCCGCAGTCGCTGGACACCGCCGTGGCCCATATCGCCGTGACGCGGATGGGGGGCGTTTCGCTGCCGCTGTTCGTGCTGTTCGGGCCCGAGGCGCTGCGCCATCGGTTGCGCGATTCCGCCGCCGCCGCGATTGTCACGGGCGCGGCCAGCCTGGATGTCCTGGCCGGGATTGCTGCCGACCTGCCAGATCTGCGCCTGATCCTGTGCAAGGACATGCCCAAGGGTGCCGAGGTCCGGTTCCCAGGCACCAGGATCGTCGATCTGGACGCCGCTTTAGCCGGTCAGCCGGACCGCTATCCCGCCGCGCCGACGGGGGCGGACGATCCCGCGATCCTCATCTATACCTCTGGAACCACGGGCAACCCCAAGGGCGCGCTGCACGCCCATCGCGTTCTGCTGGGCCATCTGCCGGGGGTCGAGGTCAGCCACAATCTGCTGCCGCAGCCGGGTGACCGGTTGTGGACCCCGGCGGACTGGGCCTGGATCGGCGGTCTTCTGGATGTCCTTCTGCCCGGCCTTTATCACGGCGTGACCGTTGTCGCCTGCCGGTTCCGCAAATTCACCGCCCAGGCCGCCTTCGACCTGATGCGCGACCAGGGCGTCCAGAACGCGTTCCTGCCGCCCACCGCGCTGAAGCTGATGCGGCTGGAACCCCGCGCCGCCGAATGGGGCCTGCGTCTGCGGTCCTTGGCCAGCGGGGGCGAACCCGTGGGCCGCGAACTGCTGGACTGGGGCCGGCAGGTATTCGGCACCACCATCAACGAATTCTACGGCCAGACCGAATGCAACATGATCGTGTCGGCCTGCTGTGCCGTCGAGGCCCCCGTGCCCGGCACCATGGGCCGCGCCGCTCCGGGCCATCATGTGGCGGTGATCGACCCCGACACCGGCCGCGTCCTGCCCGACGGGACCGAGGGCGAAATCGCCGTCCGGGCCCCCGATCCGGTGATGTTTCTGGAATACTGGAACAACCCCGCGGCCACGCAGGCCAAGTTCGTGGACGGGCCGGGCGGCCGCTGGCTAAAGACCGGCGACCGGGGCACGCGGCGCGCCGACGGGCGGTTCGCCTTTGTCGGGCGGGACGACGACGTGATCTCTTCGGCAGGCTACCGGATCGGCCCGGCCGAGATCGAGGATTGCCTGCTGCGCCATCCCGCCGTCCGGATGGCGGGCGTGGTGGGTCAGCCAGACCCGGTGCGCGGCCATGTCGTTGCGGCCTTCGTGACCCTGACTGATGGCCATGCCCCCGGCGACGACCTGGCCCGCGACATTGCCCAGCATGTGAAACGCCGCCTTGCGGCATACGAATATCCCCGCGCCGTCCATTTCATCGACGAGATGCCCATGACCACCACCGGCAAGATCATCCGCGCCGACCTGCGCCGCATGGCGGAACGGTTTGCCGCCAGCCCCGAGGCCAGCCATGAGTGATCCCGTCCTGTTCGAAACGCATGGCGCCATCGCCGTCCTGACGCTGAACCGCCCCGAGGCCCGCAATGCCGTGGATGCGGCCCTTGGCGATGCGCTGCGCGCGGCGGTGGACCGGATCGAGGATGATCCCGGCATCCGCGTCGGCGTCCTATGCGGGGCGGGGCCGGCCTTTTGCGCGGGCATGGACCTCAAGGCCTTTGCCGCCGGGGCAGGCGATGCGATCCTGAACGGGCCGGGCGGGCTTGGCGGGTTGGTGCGGCGGGCCCGGACCAAGCCGCTGATCGCCGCCGTGCATGGCCCCGCGCTTGCCGGCGGGTTCGAGCTGGCGCTTGCCTGCGACATGATCGTGGCGGGGCCGGGCGCCCGCTTCGGCCTGCCCGAACCCCGGCGCGGGCTGATTGCGGGCGCTGGCGGGGTGTTCCGCCTGGCCGCCCGCATCCCGCCCCACCGCGCGGCCGAGATCCTGCTGACCGGCCGCATCATCGACGGGGACGAGGCCTGGTCGCTGGGCCTTGTCAGCCGCCGGACGGACGACCCTGACCCGCGCGAGGCCGCCGTGGCACTGGCCGCCGAAATCGCGGATTGCGCGCCCCTGTCCATCACCGCAACGCTGGAGCTGATGCGGGCCGCCGAACGGGCGGCCGAGCCCGCGCTGTGGGCGGAAAACGACCGGCTGCTGGCGCCGATGGCCGGATCGGCCGACGCGCGGGAAGGCGCCGTGGCCTTTGCCGAACGCCGCCCGCCCCGCTGGCAGGGGCGTTGAATGCCGGAACGAACGATGCCCGGCGGCCATGGCGCCCCGCGCAGAACCTTGGAGGAACCACCTTGCCGATCATCCGCCTGATCGACGCCATCAACGAGATCGTCGGCCGAATCGTGTCGGTCGCCGCCATCGTCTTTGCCGGGATCATCATCTATGACGTGACGATGCGCTATTTCCTGGGGCAGCCGACCCGCTGGTCATTCGACGTGACCAAGCAGCTTTACGGATTCTACTTCATCATGCTGGGCGGATACGCGCTGCGCCACCAGGCTCATGTGCGGGTAGACCTGCTGACCGCGCGGATGGGCCATACCATGCGCCGCTGGACCGAAATCCTCGGCTATCTGATCTTCTTCTTTCCCTTTGCCTGGATCTTCGCCCGGCGCTCATGGGACTTTGCCATGACCTCGTGGAACCAGGGCGAAGTCACCTATGGCGCGGTGCAACTGCCCGTCTATCCGCTGAAGATGGCGATGTTCGCGGCCGCCGTGCTGCTGCTGATCCAGGGCATCAGCGAGGTGCTGAAGCTGTTGCTGGACAAGACCGACCACCTTGAAAATCTGGAGCCGATGGATGTCCGGTGAAACGATCGGCCTGATCATGGCGGGCCTGCTGCTGCTGGGCCTGTTCATGGGGCACCCGCTGGCCTTTGTCCTGGGCGGTACCGCCGTCCTGGGCGCCGTGATCGCCGGCAAGCCGATGGTGCTGGGCATCGTCATCAACCGGATCTTCGGCGACGTTCTGGACAACTATGTCCTGATCGCCATTCCGCTGTTCGTGCTGATGGCCCGGTTCCTGTCGGACAGCGGCGTGACCGACCGCATGTTCGAGGCGCTGCGCCACCTGATGGCCCGCGTCACCGGGGGCCTGGGGCTGGCGGTCGTATTCATCTCGATCCTGCTGGCGGCGACCACGGGGATCATCGGCGCCTCGATCACGGTGATGGGGATGATGGCCCTGCGCCCGATGCTGCAATACGGATACGATCCGCGCATGGCCACCGGACTGATCGCCGCCTCGGGCTGCCTGGGCATCCTGATCCCGCCGTCGATCATGCTGATCCTGATGGCCTCTTATGCGCCGGGCCTGTCGGTGGGCCAGTTGTTCGCGGGCGCCATGCTGCCGGGGGTGCTGCTGGGGGTGATGTATGCCATCTATGTGGCCCTGATCGCCTGGCTGAAACCCGACTGGGCGCCCCCGGTGCGGGACGAGGAACAGATCAGCCGCGGCGCCATGTGGCGGATGCTGATGGCCGAGGCGGTGCCGCCGCTGGTGCTGATCCTGGGCATCCTGGGATCGCTGCTGGCAGGGATCGCCACCGCGACCGAGGCCAGTGCCATCGGCGCGGCCCTCGCTCTGGTGATCGTGATCGCGCGCGGCCGTTTCCAATGGGCGACCTTTTATTCGGCGCTTCTGGAAACCGGGCGCACAAGCGCCATGATCCTGTTCATCGTGGTCGGCGCCACGGCCTTTACCGGGGTCTTCAACATCACCGGCGGGCTGCGCGCCAGCCAGGACCTGATGCGCGGCATCGCCGACGATCCCTATACGCTGGTGCTGCTGATGCTTGTGGTGGTGTTCGTGCTGGGAATGTTTCTCGACTGGACGGGCATCGTGCTGCTGTCGTTCCCGATCTTCCTGCCGCTGGTGGGCGAGATGGGGATCGACCCGCTGTGGTTCGTGGTGCTGATGGCCGTGGTGTTGCAGACCAGCTTTCTGTCGCCGCCCTTCGGCTATGCGCTGTTCTATATGCGGGCCATATCGCCGCCCCATGTCACCACCGGGCAGATCATCGGGGGCGTGATGCCCTTTATCGGGCTGATCATCGTGATGTGCGGCCTGATCATCGCCTTTCCGGCCCTGGTCACGTGGCTGCCGCAAACCCTTTACGGCGGCTGAGGCCCGCACCGCGCTTTTTCATCAAGGAGGAACCCATGAAAGCCTTTTCCACCCCTGCCGTTCTGGCATTGACCCTGGGCGCCGCGCCGGCATTGGCCGAGAACTGGACCATGACCTCGGTCTGGCCATCCAGCCTTGAACTGATCGAGATCGACCGGAAATGGGTCGAGACCGTGAACGCCCTGGTCGACGACGAGGTGCTGACCATCGAGTTCTTCGAGGGCGGCAGCCTGGTTCCTGCGGGCGAGGTTTTCGGGGCGGTCGAAAGCGGCACGGTGCAGGCGGGCGCGGACTGGCCCGGATACTGGGCCGGGCGCGACGCCGCGTTCTCGCCGCTGGCCACGACCTCCAGCCTGTTTAACGCCGTCGATTACATCAACTGGATCCGCGAATGGGGCGGGCAGGAGCTGTATGACGAGGTCTATGGGAAATTCGGCATGGTCTATCTGCCCTATGGCGTGACCAACAACGAATCCGGATTCCGCACCGTCGACAAGCCGATCAGCACGATCGAGGATCTGCAGGGGATGCGCCTGCGCCTGTCCGGCCTGGAACAGGGGCGGTTGCTGGAAAAGCTGGGCGGCAGCCAGGTCAGCATGGCGGGCGGCGAGATCTATCAGTCGCTGGAACGCGGCGTCGTGGACGGGGCTGAGTTCTCTACCCCCAATGTCGATTTCTCGGGGGGCTTCCAGCAGGTCACGAAATACTGGTCCACGCCCGGCTGGCACCAGTCATCGTCGGTCTTTGGCGTGATGATCAACAAGGCGTCCTGGGACGCCCTGGACGAGGACACCCAGCAGCGCCTGCGCGTTGCCGCCGATGCCACGATGCTGTGGAGCCTGTCATTCACCGAACGCCGCGCGACCGAGGCCTATGCCCAGTTCCAGGAAGCGGGGACCGAGATCACCCGCATGGACGACGCCGCGCTTGAGCAGATCCAGCAGCTTGCCAACCAGACTATCCAGGAGGTCGCCTGCGAGAACCCGACGGCGGCCAAGGTCTATGCAAGCCAGCTCCGTTATCTGGAAAACTACGGCACCTGGCGCGAAGCCTCGGCCCCTTTCAACCTGGGCCGCAGCCCGAACGGCCCGGATCTGGCAGCGATCGAGGCCTGCGCGAACTGACGCGCCGCCCCGAAGCCTGCATCAGCCCGGGCGCAAACCGGCCCGGCGGGGAAAGGACGAAAAAAGGGCGCAGAGGACCGCGCCCTTTTCAGCGATACGCCGGATGGTCCTATTCGCCCAGGACGAAGGGAGCCGTCATCCGGTCCACGTTCTCGGCGTTGACGAGCACGCAATCGAACAGTTGCTTTTCCGCATCCGCCCCGGTTTCGCCGGTCTTGATGACGTTGTCGGCCTGGCGCACCGCCTCGGCGGCAAAGACGGCCACGGGCTGCAACACGGTATAGGCCATCTCGCCGGCCTTGACCGCCTCGACCGCATCGGGCGACCCGTCAAAGCCGCCGACGACCATGCCGTCCAGGCGCCCCGCCTCCTTGAGGGCGGCGATGGCGCCCAGGGCCATCTCGTCATTGCCCGAGATCACGCCGGTCACGTCGGGATTGGCCTGCAACAAGGACTGCATCTTCTGGTAACCCTGGGTGCGGTCCCAGTTGGCAACCTCCTGCCCGACCTTTTCGAATTCGGGATACTGGCTCAGCACCGTCTCGAAGCCGTTGGACCGGGTCTGGGCGTTGTTGTCGGACGGCGCTCCGAACAGTTCGACGAACTTGCCGCCTTCGGTGCCCATGGCCTCGACCCAGGCCTGCGCGCCAAGCGCCGCGCCCTGGGCGTTGTTCGACACAAGCTGTGCCTTGGCCAGGCCTTCCTGGTTGATCTCGGCATTGACCAGGATCACCGGAATGCCCGCATCCACCGCCTTTTGCACCGCGCCGACCGAGCCGTCGGCATTGGCCGGGTCCAGGATGATGGCGACCGACTGGTTGGTGATCGCCGTGTCGATCAGGGTGCTTTCGGTATTGGTGTCGCCGCGATGCGCGGCCACGTTGGCGGTATAGCCCATCTCCTCGGCGGTGGCCTTGGCGACTTCGCCTTCGGTGAACCAGTAGGGGTTGGCCGGGTCGTTGACGATGATCGTCATCAGCCCCTCGGCCTGCGCCCCGGCGGCCATCATCGGCATGGCGACGGCGGCGGCCAGCAGCGCGCGGCGGGTCATGGTGAACATGGATTCTCTCTCCCTTGGGTGATTGGACTGCCGCGATCGGGCAGGATTGCCGCCCGGACCCCCGGCCCGGACGGAAAGACTGGGGCCGTCAGGACTTGCGCCCGCCGCGCCCGTACTGGATCGAGTTCATCAGCACGGCCAGCACGATCACCGCGCCGGTGAACACCGTCTGCCAGTAGGAACTGACGCCGATGATGACCAGGCCCGCCGACAGGAACCCGATGACGAAGGCGCCCAGCATCGTGCCGCGCACGCCGCCGCGCCCGCCGGTCAGGGCCGCGCCGCCGATCACCACCGCCGCGATGGCGGTCAGTTCATAGGTGGTGCCCGCCGTCGGCCCCGCCGAGGTCAGTTGCGAGGCCAGCACCAGCCCCGCCACCGCCGCAAGCGCCCCCGAGATGGTATAGACGGTGATCTTGACCCGGCGCACCGGCACGCCCGAGAGTTCCGCCGCCCGTTCGTTGCCGCCCGAGGCGTAAAGCCAGCGGCCAAAGGCCGAGCGCGACAGCATCAGCCCGGTCAGGATCGCCACCACGGCCAGCACGATCACGCTGATCGGAACGCCGCCGATCCGGTTGAACCCCAGCCAGTTGAAGCCCGTGTTGCCCAGGGCTTCCTGTCCGCGCAGGTTGTTGTAGGTCAGCCCGTTCGTCATCAGCAGGGCGACCCCGCGCGCGACATACATGACGCCCAGCGTGGCGACAAAGGGCGGCACCTTGAAGAACGCGACCAGCACCCCGTTCAGCGCGCCCACCAGGGCGCCGACGGCAACCGTCAGCACCACCACGGCCCAGACGGGCGGATACAGGATCACCCCCGCCCAGGGCAGTTCGATCCCCTGCATCATCGCCCCCGCGCAGACCCCGCAGAGCGCCAGGATGGATCCGACCGACAGGTCGATGCCGCCGTTCAGGATCACCAGCAGCATGCCCACCGACAGGATCCCGTAGATCGCCACCTGCGACGCCATGATCAGGAAGTTGGACAGGGTAAAGTAGTTCGGCGACAGCACCGAAAAGACGGCGATGATGGCGATCAGCGCGAAAAAGGCGCGGCCTTCCAGCAGCAGGCGGCCAAGGCTGAAGCCGTTTTGCCGGGGCGCGGTGGTGGTGGCTGACATTCCTGTTTCCTCGTTCACTGGCCCGTCAGGCCGCCACGGACTCGCCCGAGGCGGCCATGATCTTTTCCTTGGTGACGGCCGAATCGAATTCGGCCGAAATCCGGCCCTTGTGCATGACGACGATCCGATGGGCGATGGACAGGCATTCGCCGACCTCGGACGTGGAATAGATGACCGCCAGGCCCTGACGCGCGCCCTCGGCCAGCAGGCGGAACACCTCGGCCTTGGCCCCGATGTCGATGCCGCGGGACGGCTCGTCCAGCAGGATGACGCGGGGGTTCGTGGCCAGCATCTTGCCGATCACGACCTTCTGCTGGTTGCCGCCCGACAGCGACCCGATGGGCGCGCCGCCGCCCGAGGTTTTCACGGTCACCTTTCGGATCGTGTCCTCGACCAGCTTGCGCTCGTCGCGGGGGCTGGTGAACAGCCCGCGCGTGAAGGTGCCGATCGAGGCCAGCGACAGGTTCTGCCCGACCGACATGGACTGCACCAGCCCGTCGCGCTGCCGGTCCTCGGGAACAAGCGCCAGACCCCGCGCAATGCGGTCGCCGATGGACAGGTGGGATATTTCGTGGCCGTCCAATACGATTTCGCCGCCCGTGGCGCGCAGCCGTCCCGCGCAGGTTTCCAGCAGTTCGGTGCGCCCCGCGCCCATCAGGCCATAGATACAGACGATTTCGCCCGCGCGCACGTCCAGCGACAGGCCCTGCACCAGATCCTTGCCGGTCGCGTCCGGCACCGACAGGTTGCGGATCGACAGGGCGACCGCGCGCTTGTCGCTGTCGGGCGGGCTGCCCAGGTCGTAGTTCTCGCCCACCATGTTGCGCACGATCCAGTCCAGGTCGATGTCGGCACGCGGCGCATAGGCGGTCATGGTGCCGTCGCGCAGCACCACCGCGTGATCGGTGATGGTCAGCGCTTCTTCCAGGTGGTGCGAGATATAGACGATGCTGACGCCCTTGGCGGTCAGGTCGCGGATCACCTTGAACAGCACCTCGACCTCGCTGGCCGACAGGGCACTGGTCGGTTCGTCCATGATCAGGATGCGGCTGTCCACCGACAGGGCGCGGGCGATTTCGACGATCTGCTGCTGTCCCAGGCGCAGTTCCTCGACCGGGATCAGGGGGTCGATGTCCTCCTCCAGCTCCTCCATCAGGCGTCGGGTCTGGCGTTCCTCCTCGGCGAAGTCCACGCCCAGGGGGCCGCGCAGTTCGCGTCCCATGAAGATGTTGTCGCGCACCGACAGGTTCGGGGCCAGCGACAGTTCCTGATGGATGATGGAAATGCCCCGGTCGCGCGCCTCGTTGGCATCGGCAAAGCCGACCGGCTGACCGTCCAGGATGATCTGGCCGGTGGTGGGCTGGATCACGCCCGACAGGATCTTCATCAGCGTCGATTTGCCCGCGCCGTTCTCGCCGAACAGGGTCGTGACCTGGCCGCGATGGATGTCGAAGTTCACGCCCTTCAGCGCATGGACGTTCCCATAGGACTTGGCGACGTTGCGCGCGGCCAGAACCACCGTGCGCGCGTCCGGCATGTCGTGCGTCCGGCGGGTCATTGGACCGCGACCTCGACCGGGGTGATCATCCAGTTCTTGGGGTTGATCAGGCGAAACGCGCCGGTGACGGTGACGGACTTGCCGGTCAGGTTGGCGGTGTCGATGCCGTCCAGCACGGCGGCCTTCATGGCGCGGTTGATGCCCGATCCCGCGTCCTGGTATTCGATCTGGTTCTTGAAGGCGCCAAAGGCGATGTCGCCCGGCGCGTCGCGCAGATCGGTGCCGTTGATCGCCGGGCCGGTCTGGACCCGGACGGCGATGTCCCCCGGCATCCCCTCGACCGCAAGGGGATAGACGCCGGCGCGCGGCTCGCCAGCCACGCCCGTGACCCGAACGAAGAGAATGGCCCCGGTCGAGGAGGGCGTGCCATAGGTTTCGGCCGCCGCATCCTTGTCGGCCAGCACGGCCTGGCCCAGCGTCGGGGCGTCCACCGCCCTTTCCCGGACAAGGGCCTGGATGCGCGGGAATTCGGCCTGGCCATAGGCGTCGGGCGAAAAGGCCTGCACCCGGACATCTGCCTCGGACCCGATGGGGACCACGGTGGTATCCAGCGCGATGGCCCCCAGAACAACAACGGCAACGGCAAGCCCGGCAACCAGCCTGCGCCGGCCCGGCGCGCGCGGCGCCACGGAAACACCGTCCCGGATCATGGCCTTGGCCCCCGCGGGCAAGGCCAGCAGCCCGGCCCGCCAGTCGCGGGCGGGATCGGATGCGGCACAGCCGCGCTTTCTGCCACCGACATGACCATCATCCCCCCCCTTGCCCTTGCCGCCCATCCCCGACCCTTCGTCATGGTCGAGGCGAGTTCAGCCCGCCTGCAGGGCATACTGCGCAGAGAGTATCTGAAATTAATTTCTATGTCTGCAAAAAAATGCATTCCGGCATCGGGCAGGATCGTGTATGACACATCAAACGGCGCAGGACGTGTTGGGATGCCTGCGGCAGGGGGAATGGGAATGCAGGCCGGGTCATTCAATCCCGTGCAGGGTGGCAGTGTCCATGCCGGGGCGTGACATCCTGATCGGAATCGACGCGGGAACGTCGGTGATCAAGGCTGTGGCCTTCGACCTGCGCGGGCATCAGGTCGGTCTCTTTGCCGTGCCCAACCGTTACAGTGCCGGGCCCGACGGATCGGCCATTCAATCCCTGCCCCGGACATGGGACGATTGCGCGGCGGCGCTGCGGGGCCTGGGCGGGCAGATCGAGGGACTGGCCCGGCGGACGGCGGCCCTGTCGGTGACGGCCCAGGGGGACGGGACCTGGCTGGTGGGGCGCGATGGTCCGGTGGGCGATGCCTGGCTGTGGCTGGACGCCCGCGCGGCACCGACGGTGGCGCGGCTGGCGGCCGGACCCGCCAACCGCGCACGGTTCGAGGCGACGGGGACAGGGCTGAACACATGCCAGCAGGGCGCGCAGATGGCCCATATGGATGCGCATCACCCCGAATTCCTGGATGCCGCGCAGGTGGCGCTGCATTGCAAGGACTGGCTGTATCTGAACCTGACCGGGGTGCGCGCCACCGACCCGTCCGAGGCCAGCTTCACCTTTGGCAATTTCCGCACCCGCCGATACGACGACGCGGTGATCGACGCGCTTGGCCTGACCCATCGCCGCGACCTGCTGCCGCCCATCATCGACGGCACCCAGGTCACGCATCCTCTGACCGCCGACGCCGCGCGCCAGACGGGCCTGCTGGCCGGAACGCCGGTCTGCCTGGGCTATGTGGACATGGTGATGACCGCGCTTGGCGCGGGCGTCCATGATGGGGCGGCGGGCGACGTGGCCTGTTCGACCGTGGGATCGACGGGCGTCCACCTGCGCGCCGTCCGCGCGCAGGACGTGCATCTGAACCCCGAGGGCACGGGCTATGTCATCTGCCTGCCGATCCCCGGCATCGTCACGCAGGTCCAGACCAACATGGCCGCGACGCTGAACCTGGACTGGGTTCTGGGGCTGGCGGCCGGGCTGATGACCGACATGGGCCATGCCGCGACCCCCCGCGACCTGATGGGCCGGATCGAACCCTGGCTGGCGCAGTCCCGGCCCGGCCAGATCGTCTATCACCCCTATATCTCGGACGCGGGCGAACGCGGACCCTTCGTCGATGCCGACGCCCGCGCGGGCTTTGTGGGCCTGTCGGCGGGCCACCGCTATCCCGACCTGATCCGCGCCGTGGCCGAGGGCTTGGGCATGGCCATGCGCGATTGCTATGCCGCCATGGGTCCGCTGCCGTCCGAACTGCGGCTGACGGGCGGTGCCGCCCGGTCGCGCGGGTTGCGCGGCATCCTGTCGGCCAGCCTGAACGCCCCCGTCCGCGTGTCCGACCGCGACGAGGCCGGGGCGGCCGGCGCCGCGATGATGGCCGCCGTCGCCATCGGCGCCTATCCCGACATGGCGTCCTGCATCGCGGAATGGGTCACCCCCCTGCTCGGCCATGCCGAGCCACCCGACCCGGCGCTTGTTACGGCCTATGACGCGTTGTTCAGCGCATTCTCGGCATCCAGGCAGGCCCTGCCGCCTGCCTGGGATTCCCTGGCGGCGGCCCGATCCCTGAAAGGAACCCCTCATGACCCCGGATAACGACATGATCGACCTGTTCGTCATCGGCGGCGGCATCAACGGCGCGGGGGTGGCCCGCGACGCCGCCGGGCGGGGGCTGAAGGTCGTTCTGTGCGAAAAGGACGACCTGGCGCAGGGCACCTCGTCCCGGTCGGGCAAGCTGGTCCATGGCGGGCTGCGCTATCTGGAATATCATGAATTCCGCCTGGTGCGCGAGGCGCTGATCGAACGCGAGGTGCTGCTGGCCGCGGCCCCGCACATCATCTGGCCGATGCGCTTCGTGCTGCCCCATTCGCCCGACGACCGCCCCGCCTGGCTGGTCCGTCTGGGCCTGTTCCTGTACGACCATCTGGGCGGGCGCAACAAGCTGCCGGGCACACGCACGCTGGATCTGCGCCGCGACCCCGAGGGCGCGCCGCTGCTGGACCGGTATCACAAGGGCTTCGAATACAGCGACTGCTGGGTCGATGACGCCCGGCTGGTGGTGCTGAACGCCGTCGGCGCCGCCGAAAAGGGCGCCACGGTCCTGACCCGCAGCCCCTGCGTCTCGGCCCGGCGCGCGGACGGCGCCTGGACCGTCCAGACCCGCAATCAGGTCACGGGCGAGGTTCGCACCTTTCGCGCCCGTTGCCTTGTTAACTGCGCCGGACCCTGGGTGTCGCAGGTCATCAACAACGTCGCGGGCGCCAATTCCAGCCGCAACGTCCGGCTGGTCAAGGGCAGCCACATCATCGTCCCGAAGTGGTGGTCGGGCAGCCAAGCCTATCTGGTGCAGAACCACGACAGGCGGGTGATCTTCATCAACCCCTACGAAGGCGACAAGGCGCTGATCGGCACGACCGACATTCCCTGGGACGACCGGGCCGAGGACGTGGCGATCTCGGACGACGAGATCGACTATCTGCTGGCCGCCGTGAACCGCTATTTCAAGGAAAAGCTGCGCCGGACGGACGTATTGCAGTCCTTTTCGGGCGTCCGGCCGCTGTTCGACGACGGCAAGGGCAACCCTTCGGCGGTGACGCGCGATTACGTGTTTGACCTGGACACGACCGGGGGCGCCCCGCTGCTGAACGTCTTCGGCGGCAAGATCACCACCTTTCGCGAACTGGCCGAACGCGGGATGCACCGGCTGCGGGACATCTTTCCGGCGATGGGACCGGACTGGACGGCCGAGGCCCCCCTGCCCGGAGGCGAGATCGCCAATGCGGACTTCGAATCCTTCCTGAACCTGCTGCGCGAATTGCATCCCTGGATGCCCCGCCCGCTGGTGGTGCATTACGCCCGTCTTTACGGCGCGCGGACCAAGGACGTGGTCGCCGGCGCAATGGGCATGGCGGGCCTTGGCCGGCATTTCGGCGGCACGCTCTATGAAGCCGAGGCCCGTTATCTGGTGGCCCGCGAATGGGCGCAGACGCCCGACGACATCCTGACGCGGCGCACCAAGCATTACCTGCACCTGACCCCCGCCGAACAGGACGCCTTCGCCGACTGGTTCGCCGGGTCGGATCTGGCGCGGGCCGCGTGACCGCCATGGCCCTGACGCTGTCGCTGAACACCAACCCGCTGGTCAACCGCTTCGCCGAACCCGATGATCTGATCGACACGGTCGCGCGCGACCTGCGCATCCGCGACCTGCAACTGACGCATGAGTTCATCAACCCCGGCTGGCCCGCCCCGGTGATCCGCCGGCTGACGCGGGCCATGGGCGCGGCATTGGACCGAACCGGCGTGCGTGTCACCAGCGGCATGACCGGCCCCTATGGTCGCCTCAACCATTTCGGCCACCCCGACCGCGACGTGCGGCGATACTATGTGGACTGGTTCAAGACCTTTGCCGACATCATCGGCGATCTGGGCGGCACGTCGGTGGGCACGCAATTCGCGATCTTCACCTATCGGGACTTTGACGATCCGCAGCGGCGCGAGGATCTGATCCAGACCGCCATCGATTGCTGGGCCGAGGTCGCGGAGCATGCCAAGGCCGCGGGACTGTCCCATGTCTTCTGGGAACCGATGAGCGTGGGCCGCGAGTTCGGCGAAACCATCGCCGCCTGCATGGCCCTTCAGGACCGGCTGACGGCGGCCGGCATGGCGATCCCGATGTGGATGATGGCCGACATCGACCACGGCGACGTGACCAGCCCCGATCCCGACGACACCGACCCCTATGCCTGGGCGCGCGCGGTGCCCCGGGTCAGCCCGATCATCCACATCAAGCAGTCGATGATGGACAAGTCGGGCCACCGCCCCTTTACCGCCGAATTCAACGCCAAGGGCCGCGTCCAGCCCGAACCTCTGCTGGCCGCCCTTGCCGAAGGGGGCGCCGTGGACAACGAAATCTGCCTGGAGCTGTCCTTCAAGGAGCGCGAGCCGAACGACCGTCAGGTGATCGCCCAGATCGCCGAAAGCGTGGGTTTCTGGGCGCCGCATATCGACAGCGGCGCGAGCGATTTGCGGGTTTGACATGATCGCGCCCTTTGCCTTTGCCACCGCGACCGGGGTCCTGTTCGGCAGGGGTCAGTCATCGGCGGCGGCGGCGCGGGTGGCCGGGCTGGGACAGCAGGTGCTGCTGGTTTACGGGCGCGACGCGGGGCGGGCGGTCTGGCTGGCCGATGCCCTTGCCCGGCAAGGCTGCGCAGTCACGGGCTTTTCCGTTCCCCGCGAACCCGACACCGCGCTGATCGAGGATGGGCGGGATGCGGCAGCAGGCGCCCAGGTCGTCGTGGCCCTTGGCGGCGGCGCGGTGATCGACGCGGGCAAGGCGATCGCCGCGCTTGTTCCCGCCACCCGCCCGATCAGGGACCATCTCGAGGTCGTGGGACGGGGCCTGCCGCTGGACCACCCGCCCCTGCCCGTCGTCGCGATCCCCACCACGGCGGGCACCGGGGCCGAGGTCACGCGCAACGCCGTGATCGGCGTGCCTGAACACCGCCGCAAGGTCAGCCTGCGCGATACGCGAATGCTGCCGCGTCTGGCCATCGTCGATCCTGCGCTGACCGACGACTGCCCGCGCGGGGTGACGCTGGCCTCGGGCCTGGATGCGATCACGCAGGTGATCGAACCCTATGTCTGCACCCGCGCCAATCCGTTGACCGACGCGCTGTGCCGCGACGCGATCCCGCGCGGCCTGTCGGCGATCCGGCGGTTGATGGAGGGCGAAGACCCTGACGCGCGCGACGACATGGCCTGGGTATCGCTGTGCGGGGGGCTGGCCCTTGCCAATGCGGGTCTTGGGGCGGTCCACGGGCTTGCCGGCCCCCTTGGCGGGCTGACCGGGGCGCCGCATGGCGCGATCTGCGGGGTGCTGTTGCCGCATGTGCTGATGGCGAACCGCCGCGCCGCGACCGACCCCGAGGCCGTGGAGCGGCTGGATCAGGTCGCCCGCTGGATCGGCGCGGCCTTTGACGCGCCTCTCGCCTCGATGCCCGAGGCCGCGCGGGCGCTTGCCGACTGGTCCCACGATGCGGGCCTGCCGGCGCTGTCTGCCCTGGGTGTCGCCCCCGAGGCGCAGGCCGTCGCGGCCGAGACGGCGGCGGCCTCCTCCTCGATGAAGGCCAATCCGGCGGCGCTGACCCCCGGCACGCTGCGCCGGATCATGGAGGATGCGGGCTGATGGCGCGGCATGGCGGGACCGACCCCGAACACAGCCTGGCGATCCGCGCGGCCTGGCTGCACTATGCGGGCGGGCTGACGCAGGCGGCGGTGGCCAAGCGGCTGGGCCTGCCGGGCGTCAAGGCGCATCGCCTGATCGCCCGTGCCGTGGCCGAAGGGATGGTCAAGGTGTCCATCGACGGCGAGATCGTCGAATGCGCAGCGCTGGAACACCGGCTTTGCGAGCGTTTCGGCCTGGACTTCTGCGAGGTCGCCCCCGATCTGGGCGAAGACGGGATCCCCCTGCGCGCCCTGGGGCTGGCTGGCGCCGCCTTTCTGCGACGGATCATCGCGCGGGGCGAGGACCGGGTGATCGGCCTGGGCCACGGCCGCACGCTGGCCGCCGTGGTCCAGCAACTGCCGCGCATCGACGCCGGGGCGGTCCGGTTCGTATCGGTCCTGGGCGGCCTGACCCGTCATTACGCGGCAAACCCCCATGACGTGATGCACAGCCTGGCCCGCAAGACCGGCGCGCAGGCCTTTGTCCTGCCGGTGCCCTTTTTCGCCAACAGCGAGGCCGACCGTGCGGTGCTGCTGGACCAGCCCGGCGTGCGCGAGATTTTCGACCTGTCGAACAGCGCCAGCCTGAAATTCGTGGGCATGGGAACGGCGGATATGGGCGCGCAACTGGTAGCGTCCGGCATGATCGAGGCGCGCGAGATCGCCGAGATCAGCAAAGCGGGCGGCGTGGCCGAGATGATGGGCCATTTCTTCGACGCCGCCGGAAACCTGCTGGATACCACGCTCAGCGCGCGAACGCTGTCGGTGGAACTGGCCGGGGGCGATCACCGGATCGTGGCGATCGCGGGCGGACCCGAAAAGACCGCCGCAATCCGCGCCGTATTGAACAGCGGTCTTTTGTCCGGGCTGATCACCGACGAGGCATCGGCAAGCGCCTTGATGTCCTGACCGCCGCCCGCACAGGCCGAGGCGGCGGCGCGCTGTCCATGACGATGCAGGACCGACGCTCTCGTGTCAGTCCCGATAGATCGGGAAGCGGTTGCAGATCGCAAGGACTTCGGCACGTATCTCGGCCTCGATCGCCGCATCGCCACCGGGGTTCTGGCCAAGCGCGCGCAGCACCCGCAGGATTATGGCGCCGATCTGGCGGAACTCGGCCTCGGCGAAACCGCGGGTGGTTCCCGCCGAACTGCCCAGCCGGATGCCGGAGGTGACAAAGGGCTTTTCCGGGTCGAACGGAATGGCGTTCTTGTTGCAGGTCAGGCCCGCGCGTTCCAGGGCGATTTCCGCCGCCTTGCCGGTCACGCCCAGCGGCCGCAGGTCGCACAGCACCATGTGGCAGTCGGTGCCGCCCGACACGATGCCCACGCCGCCCTTGGCCAGTGCATCGGCCAGGGCGCGGGCATTGGCGATGACGCAGGCGCCATAATCGGCAAAGGAGGGTTGCAGCGCCTCGCCGAAGGCCACGGCCTTGGCGGCAATCACATGCATCAGCGGGCCGCCCTGGTTGCCGGGAAACACCGCCGAATTCAGCTTTTTCGCCAGCCCCTCGTCATTGGTCAGGATCACGCCGCCGCGCGGGCCGCGCAGCGTCTTGTGCGTGGTCGAGGTGACGACATGGGCGTGCGGCACCGGGTTGGGGTAATGCCCGCCGGCGATCAGCCCCGCGTAATGAGCCATGTCCACCATCAGAAAGGCCCCCACCTCGTCGGCGATGGCCCGGAAGGCGGCAAAGTCGATCTGGCGCGGATAGGCGGATGCGCCCGCCACGATCAGCTTGGGCCGGGTTTCCAGGGCCTTGGCGCGCACCTTGTCCATGTCGACCAGATGGGTGTCGGGCTCGACCTCATAGGAGACGACGTCGAACCACTTGCCCGACATGGTCACCGGCGATCCGTGCGTCAGGTGCCCGCCATGGGCCAGCGACAGGCCCATGATCCGGTCGCCGGGCGACAGCAGCGCCAGGAACACCGCCTGGTTGGCCTGTGCGCCGGAATGCGGCTGGACATTGGCATGACCGGCGCCGAACAGCCGCTTCAGCCGGTCGATGGCGATCTCCTCGATCTCGTCCACGAACTCGCAGCCGCCGTAATAGCGTTTGCCGGGATACCCTTCGGCATATTTGTTCGTCAGCACCGAGCCTTGCGCGATCAGCACGTCGCGGCTGACGATGTTTTCGGACGCGATGAGTTCGATCTGGTCCTGCTGGCGCGCCAGTTCGCGCCCGATGGCGGCGGCGACGGCATCGTCCGTCAGGGTGGGGGTCTTGGCGTCAAGCATTCTTCATCTCCCTCGGGATCGGTCACAGACCTGCATGGAATTCGGTTTCCACCTGGGCCAGCAGCGCCCGCACATGGGGGGCGAAGCTGCGCCAGACATCCATGCGGAATTCGGCCGGGCCGTCGCGCCACACTATCACGGTGGCGCTGTCGAAGACAGTCCGGGCCGCCGTGCCGACCGCCATGGCCGCGACATCGCGCGGACAGCAGGTCGTCAGCGCGTCCACCGCCGCCGGGCCGGACAGGCGCAGGGTGATTTCCCGGTCGCTGATGTCCACAAGGCTGTGCGGCGCATCCGAATAAACCGCGCGGGCGGCCTTTGGCAGCCCGGCGCCTTCGGGCGCGGTGATCAGCCATTCGTCGGGACCCAGGCACAGCGCCTCGGCGCCATGGGCGGCGGCGCGTGCGCCCACGCGGGACGGCAGGTCAAGGCCCATCGCCCGGGCCAGCGTCGCGCGATGGGCGGGCTTGACCCGCAGGGACAGGCGCAAGCCGGGGGCGATTTCCTCGATCAGGATGGGCGAGGCATGGAATTGATGCTTTTCATAGGTCATCGCCGTCTCTCCTTATGCCTTCAGCCGCGTGTTGTCGGGATCGTAGAACACGGTCGAGGTGATCTTGGCCTTGCGCACCCCGTCCGGCATCGGGACGAACACCGTCTCGCCCATCCGGTCGAACCCGCCCTCGATCACCGCCATGGCGATGGGATGGCCCATGGTCGAATGATAGGACGAGGTGACGTGACCCACCATCTTCATGGGCGTCTGTTGGTCCGGATCCAGCACGATCTGCGCGCCTTCCTGCAGCAGGCTGCCGTCCTCGGTCAGCAGGCCGACCAGTTGCTTGCGGCCCTTGGCGACGATGTCGGGACGCGACAGGGACCGCTTGCCGACAAAATCCGCTTTGGCCTTGCCGATGGCCCAATCCAGGCCCGCGTCCGCAGGCGTCACGGTGCCGTCGGTGTCCTGGCCCACGATGATATAGCCCTTCTCGGCCCGCAGCACATGCATCGTCTCGGTGCCGTAGGGGCAGATGTCATAGGGCCTGCCGGCCTCCATCAGCGCCGTCCACAGCGTCAGGCCGTGGCGGGCGGGCACGTTCACCTCGAAGCCGATCTCGCCGGTGAAGGACAGGCGGAACAGGCGCGCGGGCAGGCCGGCGACGGTGCAGTCGGCGCAGGACATGTGCGGGAAATCGTTCCAGTCCACCCCCTGGACCAGCGGTTGCAGCATCCTCAAAGCGTTCGGCCCGTTCAGCGCGACCGTGGCCCATTGTTCGGTGGTCGAGGTCAGCCAGACGTCCAGATCCGGCCATTCGGTTTGCAGGTAATCCTCCATCATCGTCAGCACGCGGGCGGCGCCGCCGGTCGTCGTGGTGACGTGGAACAGGTCGGGGGACAGCCGTCCGATCACCCCGTCGTCGCGGATGAAGCCGTCCTCGCCCAAGAGCAGGCCATAGCGGCAGCGGCCCGGTTGAAGCTTGGTCCAGGGATTGGTGTACAGGCGGTTCATGAATTCGACCGCATCCGGCCCCGCGACCTCGATCTTGCCCAGGGTGGATGCGTCGAAGATGCCCAGGGATGCCCGTGTCGCCTTGCATTCGCGCAAGACGGCTTCGTGCATGTCCTCGCCCGGTTTCGGGAAATACCAGGCCCGGAGCCATTGCGCGACGGGTTCGAACACCGCGCCGTTCGCCTCGGCCCAGGGGTCGATGGGGGTCTTGCGGGTCGGCTGGAAGGTCTCGCCGCGCAGGTATCCGCAGAAGGCGCCGAAGCTGGTCGGCGTATAGGGCGGGCGGAAGGTGGTCAGGCCCACCTGCGGGGGCGCCTTGCCAAGCGCGTCGGCGGCGATCATCAGCCCGTTGATGTTGGACATCTTGCCCTGGTCGGTCGCCATGCCGTTGGTGGTATAGCGCTTGACATGCTCGATCGACCGCATCCCCTCGCGCACGGCCAGGCGGATGTCCTTGGCGGTCACGTCGTTCTGGAAGTCGACAAAGGCGCGCGCCTTGCCCGGATTGCCGTCGGTCGGCAGCTCGGCATGGCTGGTGCCCGTGCCGGGGCGGTCGTTCGTGACATGGAATCCCGCCGGGTGGCCCACGCGACCCAGCCCTTCAAGCGCGCGCAGACCCGCCGCCGCGCCATCGGCCAGCACCGGGTCATAGCCCCACAGCCCGCGCCCGGCGCCCGCGATCTCCACCTCCTCGGTCTTGCGGTCGGGCAGGAAGGTCTGGCCGCCCCCGTCCCAGACCAGCGATCCCCTGGTATGGGAAAACAGGTGCAGCGAGGGCGTCCAGCCGCCGCACATCAGCAGGCAGTCGCAGGGAACGGTCCGGCCCCCGCCGACGGTGCCGCCCCGGACGGCGGCAGCGCGGACGGATTTCACGCGCAGACGGCCTGTCGTGGTGGTGACGGTGTGGCCCGCCAGCACCTCGATCCCCCGGCTGCGGGCGCCATCCAACAGGTCGGGGCGCACCTCATCGCGGGTGTCGATGATCGCCGCGACGCGGGCGCCGTTGTCGGCCAGATCGAAGGCGGCGTGATAGGCGCTGTCATGGCTGGTGACGACCGCCGGGGTGTCGCCCACCCGGACGCCATACTTGTGCAGATAGGTTTGCGCGGCGCCGGCCAGCATCACGCCCGGACGGTCGTTGCCGTCGAACACCAGCGGCTTTTCCAAAGCGCCTTGGGCCAGAACCACCTGCCGGGCACGGACCCGCCACAGGCGTTCGCGCGGCGCGCCCTTGGGCGGGCTGTCCAGGTGGTCGGTCAGCCGCTGGCACAGTCCCACCATGTTCTGATGGTAATAGCCGATGGCGGTGGTCCGGGTCATCAGCCGCACCCCCGCCGCGCGCAGGCGGCCCAGTTGCGCGTCGATCCAGTCCCAGGCGGACTTGCCGTCGATCTGCACGGCGGGATCGGACAGCAGCGATCCGCCCATCTCGGGGTTCTCGTCCACCAGCGTCACGTCTGCGCCCGATTGCGCGGCCGCCATGGCGGCGGCGATGCCTGCAGGACCGGCGCCCACGATCAGAACGTCGGTGTGCAGATAGCGGCTGGCATAATGGTCGGGATCGGGTTCGGTCGGCGACTTGCCCAGGCCGGCAGCGCCCCGGATCACGGGTTCATACACCTTGTCCCAGAACGACTTCGGCCACATGAAGGTCTTGTAGTAGAACCCGGCCGAGAACAGCATATAGGCCCGGTCGTTGATCGCGCCCAGATCGAAGGACAGCGAGGGCCACTTGTTCTGGCTTTCGGCGACCAGTCCGGCGCGCAGCTCCTGCACGGTGGCGCGGGTGTTGGGTTCGAACCGCCCCTTGCCGCGGCTGGTGCCGATCAGCGCGTTCGGTTCCTCGGACCCTGCCGTGACCGCACCGCGCGGACGGTGATACTTGAAGGAGCGGCCCATCAGGTGAACGCCGTTGGCCAGCAGGGCGGATGCGACCGTATCGCCGCGCAGTCCCGCATAGATCTTGGCGTCGAAGGTGAACGACACGGGCGCGCCATGATCGACGCGGCCCTTGCCGGGGATGCGATAGCGGCTCATTCGGCGGCCTCCCGGGTCAGGGTGGGGTTGTTCAGGTCGGGCCTTGCCTCGCCCGCCTTGTAGGTCATCAGGAACCGGTCGCTGACCGTGTCGCGCAGGGCGTTGAAGAACCGCCCGCAGCCGACATGGCGCCAGCGTTCGTAATGCGGGCCGCGCGCGTTGGTGCGGATGAACAGGAAGTCGCGCCATTCCGCGTCCGACAGCGCGGACGGGTCGGCGGGCCGGGCGATATGCGCCTCTCCGGCATAGGTGAATTCCAGCTCGGGCAGGGTGTCGTCGCAATAGGGGCAGTGGATCAGCAGCATGGCGGGTTCCTCAATGCGCGCAGATCAGTGCGCGACGGCGGCGGCGGCGGCTTCGTCGATCAGCCGGCCGGTGGCAAAGCGTTCCAGCGTGAAGGGCGCGTTCAGCGGGTGCGGCTCGTCTTTGGCGACGGTCCAGGCCAGCAGATGCGCGGCCCCCGGCGTGGCCTTGAAGCCGCCGGTGCCCCAGCCGCAGTTGACATACAGCCCCTTGATCGGCGTCTTGCCCAGGATGGCGCTGCGGTCGGGCGTCACATCGACGATGCCCCCCCATTTGCGCAGCATCCGCATCCGGGTGAAGATCGGAAACACCTCGCAGATGGCGGCCACGGTGTGTTCGATCAGCGGCAGACCGCCGCGCTGGCTATAGCTGGTGTACTGGTCGGTGCCCGATCCGATCACCAGTTCGCCCTTGTCGGACTGGCTGATATAGGCGTGGACGGTGTTCGACATGACGACGCAGGGAAAGATCGGCTTGACCGGCTCGCTGACAAGCGCCTGAAGCGGAAAGCTTTCCAGCGGCATCCGCAGCCCGGCGCTGTCCATCACCACGCTGGTGTTGCCCGCCGCCGAGACCGCGACCTTTTTCGCGCGGATGAAGCCCTTGGCGGTCTCGACGCCGATCACCGCCCCGTCCGGCCCGCGCCGGATCGCGGTGACCGCGCAGTTCTGGATGATGTCCACGCCCCGGGCTGCCGCCGCGCGGGCATAGCCCCAGGCCACCGCGTCATGGCGCGCCGTGCCCGCCCGCATCTGCAAGGCCGCGCCCATCACCGGATAGCGGGCATCGAGGCTGATGTTCAGCGGCGGGCAGAATTCCTTGGCTTCGGCCGCGGTCAGCCAGCGGTTGTCCACGCCGTTCAGCCGGTTCGAATGAACGTGACGCTGAAAGGACTGCACGTCATGGACATTGTGCGCCAGCATCATCACGCCGCGTTTGGAATACATGACGTTGTAGTTCAGATCCCGGGACAGGTCGTCCCACAGATCCAGCGCGTGGTCATAGAGCTTGGCGCTTTCGTCATAGAGATAGTTCGACCGGATGATGGTGGTGTTGCGCCCCGTGTTGCCGCCGCCCAGCCAGCCCTTGTCGATCACCGCGACATTGGTGATGCCGTGTTCTTTCGCCAGATAGTAGGCCGCGCCCAGGCCGTGCCCGCCCGCACCCACGATCACCACGTCGTATTCGGCCCTGGGCTGGCTGTCCGGCCACTGTTCGCGCCAGCCCTTGTGGCCGTTGAGCGCCTGTTTCAGCAGCGAGAAGGCGGAAAAATGGGTCATGGCGGGCCGAACCTTCGATTCCAGGGGTGGCGCCACCATGCCCCGAGCCATCCCCGCCTGACGGAAGGCTTGCGTCAGCGAAATGTCAGATTTGCGTCACCCTTCCTCGACCGGATGAATGTTGTTCGTCATGAGCCAGGGCGGATTTTCGGCATACATGTCGCGGATCAGCCTTTTGACCAGATCCAGGTACCGAGAGGTGTCGCCCGAACGGTGATACAGGATCACCGGCGATGTCGCCCCCGGACTGTCGATCACCCGATAACTCAGGTCCGACCGCATCTGCCGCGCCGACGACGGAATGATGCAAATCCCCGACTGCGCGGCCACAAGCCCCAGGGCGGTCTGGATCTCGCGGACCTCCAGCACGTCGCCGGGCCGCGCCTCGGCCTCGTGCAGCAGGTGCAGGACATGGTCCGCATAGCTGGGCCGCGGCTCTTTGGGATAGACGATCAGCTTCTGCCTGGCCAGGGCCTCCAGAGGCAGGGGCATCGCATCCCTGGCCAGGGGCACGTCCGGCGGCAGGGCGACCACCAGCCGTTCTTCGCGCAGGACGGTGCTGACGATCCCCGCATCGATATGTTTCAGACGCCCGAAGCCCATGTCGATCCGCCCTTCCTTCAGCGCGGGGATCTGCTGGATCGACAGCATCTCCAGCAACTGGATATCCAGATCCGGCGCGTTCTGGCGCAACTTGCGCACAAGCGTCGGCAACCCCCCGTAAAGGGTCGAGGCGACAAAACCGATGGACAGAAGCTGGTTGCGGTTCTGTCCCACGCGCCGTGTGGCATCCTTCATCTGATCCACGCGGCCCAGAACCTGCAACGATTGTTCATACAACAGGCGGCCCGCATCGGTCAGGCGGATCGGCCGGGTTTTCCGCAGAAACAGGGCGACGCCCAGTTCCTCCTCGAGCAACTGGATCTGACGGCTAAGGGGGGGCTGCGCGATGTGGAGCTGTTCCGCCGCCCGGGTGAAGTTCCGTTCCCGCGCCACCGCCACGAAATAGCGCAACTGCCGCAGATCCATACCCGTTACCCCTTTCAAGCCACCGACCCGCCTTGTCGCGGCCTGCATTTCCTGAAATTCCGGCTGCGGCTTCTGACCCGGATGTCCAGCACAATACCTTTCCGGTATATTAATACATGGAAACGGTGTTGGACGAAAGACCCATGCCGATGTCATCTTTCCGACATGAACCAGTCCTTCGCCCCCCGCCCCCATACCGACACCGCCAGCCCCGTCGTCACCGGGGTGGACACGGTGATCCTGGATCTGCCGACGATCCGGCCGCACAAGCTGTCGGTCGCCACCATGAACGGCCAGGTGCTGATGCTGGTGCGCGTGCATTGCAGCGACGGCATCACCGGCATCGGCGAGGGCACCACCATCGGCGGCCTCGCCTATGGCGGGGAAAGCCCTGAAAGCATGAAGGTCAACATCGACACCTGGTTCGCCCCGGTGATGGTCGGTCAGGACGCGACGCGTGTGCAGGCGCTGATGGCGCGACTGGGCAGGATGGTCAAGGACAACCGCTTTGCCAAATCCGCCGTGGAATGCGCGCTGCTGGACGCCCATGGCAAACGTCTGGGCCTGCCGGTCAGCGAACTGCTGGGCGGACGCCGCCGCGACCGGCTGCCGGTGGCCTGGACGCTGGCCTCGGGCGACACCGACCGCGACATCGCCGAGGCGGAACGGATGCTGGATCTGCGCCGGCACAATATCTTCAAGCTGAAGATCGGTGCCCGCGCCATCCGCGACGACATCGCCCATGTTGCCCGCATCAAGACGGCGCTCGGCGACCGGGGCGCGGTGCGGGTGGACGTGAACATGGCCTGGTCCGAAGGGGAGGCGGCCTTCGGCATGGCCGCCCTGGCCGATGCGGGCTGCGAACTGGTGGAACAGCCCGTGGCCTCTGCCGCGGCCCTGACGCGGCTGGTGCGCCGTTTCCCCGTGGCGCTGATGGCCGACGAATCGCTGACCGGCCCGGAAAGCGCCTTTGACCTGGCCCGCGTGCAAGGCGCCGATGTCTTTGCCGTCAAGCTGGAACAAAGCGGCGGCGCCTTCAACGCGCTACGCGTCGCGGCCATCGCCGATGCGGCGGGGATCGGGCTTTACGGCGGCACCATGCTGGAAGGCGCGGTGGGCACGGTGATCTCGGCCCATGCCTTTGCCACCTTCGCCAACCTGCAATGGGGCACCGAACTGTTCGGCCCGCTGCTGCTGACCGAGGACATCCTGCAAACGCCGCTGGACTACCGCGACTTTGAACTGATCGTCCCCGCCGGTCCCGGCCTTGGCGTGACGCTGGATGACGACCGGGTGGCCTTCTTCGCCCGCGACGGCATCCGCAGGACGATCAGCCTGCCCGGAAAGGAATGACCATGCTGTTTCATGTCACCATGGATGTGAATATCCCCCGCGACCTGTCCGCCGATGACCGGGCCGAGATCCTGGCACGCGAAAAGACCTATTCGCAGGATTTGCAGCGCCAGGGCACGTGGCGCCACATTTGGCGGATCGCAGGGCACTATGCCAACGTCAGCATCTTCGACGTCCGCGACAACGCCGAACTGCACGACATCCTGTCGGGCCTGCCCTTGTTTCCCTTCATGGACATCAAGGTAACGCCGCTGCTGCGCCATCCGTCGGCCATCCGCGACGACGACAGGTGATCCGACCCCCGGACCGGCGGGGGAGCCGGTCCGACCCAGTTTCCCTATGAATCCAGGAGGAGAAAAACCCATGACCGTCAAGATCTTCGACCGCCCCGATGTGCAGGCATTCCTGCGCGAACTGAGCGGCCTGAACAATGGCGATGGCAACCCGCGCATGAAAGAGATCACGCACCGCCTGATGTCCGACCTGTTCCGCGCCATCGACGACCTGAACATCACCCCCGACGAATACTGGATGGGCGTTGCCTGGCTGAACGACCTGGGCGCCGCCGGTCAGGCCGGCCTGGTCTCGCCCGGCCTGGGGATCGATCATTTCCTGGACGAGCGTCTGGACGCCATCGACGCCGACCTGGGGATCGAGAACCCGACCCCGCGCACCATCGAAGGCCCGCTCTATGTGGCCGGCGCCCCGGAATCGGTGGGCTTTGCCCGCCTGGACGACGGCACCGACACCGATGGCCACACGCTGATCATGCATGGCACAGTCCACGACGCGACCGGCAGGCCCCTGCCCGGCGCCAAGGTCGAGGTCTGGCACTGCGACACGCGCGGCTTTTATTCGCATTTCGACCCGACCGGCAAGCAGGCGCCCTTCAACATGCGCCGCACGATCATCACCGACGACCAGGGCCGCTACAGGTTCCAGAGCATCCTGCCCTCGGGCTATGGCGTGCCGCCCGGCAGCCCGACCGAAAAGCTGCTGACGGCCCTTGGCCGCCATGGTCAGCGCCCGGCCCATATCCATTTCTTCGTCAGCGGTGACGGACACCGCAAGCTGACCACCCAGATCAACATCGAGGGTGATCCGCTGATCGACGACGACTTTGCCTATGCCACCCGCGATGGCCTGGTGCCCCATGTCGTCGAGCGCACGGACGAGGACAGCATTCATGCCAACGGCCTGAACGGTCCCTTTGCCGAGATCAGCTTCGACATCCACCTGACCGCCCTGATTGACGGTCTGGACAACCAGATCAACGAACAGCGCCGCCGCGCCGCGGCCTGACCCGACGATCCGGGGCGGCCCCGAAACGGCCGCCCTGCCCCGCCATTCCGCAGCCCAACAACGACATCAGAGCAGGGGCCGGCCGCCAAGGCGCCGCCCCTGGGGAGGAGACACGCATGTCCGCGATCATCGAAAAGGCCCGCGACCTGGAGCAGTTGCTGGCAAACGCCGTGCAGGACGACGCTGAGGCCGGCCAGTTCCGCTGCCGCCGCGACATCTTCACCGACGAAGATCTGTTCGCACTGGAAATGAAGCACATCTTCGAGGGCAACTGGGTCTATCTGGCGCATGAAAGCCAGATCCCGGAAGTGAACGACTATTACACCACCTGGATCGGCCGCCAGCCGATCGTCATCACCCGCGACAAGTCCGGCACCCTGAACGCCGTCATCAACGCCTGCGCCCACAAGGGGGCGATGCTGTGCCGCCGCAAGCAGGGCAACAAGGGCAGCTTCACCTGTCCGTTCCACGGCTGGACCTTTTCCAATACCGGCAAGCTTCTGAAGGTCAAGGACGCCAAGACCACCCAGTATCCCGACCAGTTCAACCAGGACGGCTCGCACGACCTGACCCGCGTGGCCCGGTTCGAGAGCTATCGCGGCTTCCTGTTCGGCAGCCTGAACCCCGACGTGACGCCGCTAACGGAGTTCCTGGGCGAAACCACCCTCATCATCGACCAGATCGTCGATCAGGCCCCCGAGGGGCTGGAGGTTCTGCGCGGCAATTCGTCCTATATCTATGATGGCAACTGGAAGTTGCAGATGGAAAACGGCTGCGACGGCTATCACGTCAGCTCGGTCCATTGGAACTATGCCACCACCATGGAACGGCGCAGCGAAACCGGCACCAAGGCGGTCGATGCGAACAGTTGGTCCAAGTCGGTCGCCGGTGTTTATGGCTTCGAGAACGGCCACATCCTGCTGTGGACCAACACCCGCAACCCCGAGGTGCGTCCCGTCTGGAACCGCCGCGACGAGCTGGTATCCCGGCTGGGCGAGGAAAAGGCCGGCTTCATCGTCAACCAGACCCGCAACCTGGGCATCTATCCGAACGTGTTCCTGATGGACCAGTTCAGCACCCAGATCCGCGTCGTCCGGCCCCTGGCGGTGGACAAGACCGAAGTCACCATCTTCTGCTTTGCCCCCCGGAACGAATCCGCCGAGGACCGCACCACCCGCATCCGCCAGTACGAGGATTTCTTCAACGTCTCGGGCATGGGCACCTCCGACGACCTGGAAGAATTCCGGGCCTGCCAGACCGCCTATGCCGCGCCCCTGTGGAACGACATGTCGCGCGGCGCCCCCCTGTGGATCCAGGGCCCCGATGACAATGCCCGCCGCATGGGTCTGAACCCGCTTCTGTCGGGCGAACGCAGCGAGGACGAGGGCCTGTTCGTCTGCCAGCACGAATACTGGGCCAAGGCCATGCGCCAGGCGCTCGCCACCGAAAAGGCAGGCATCAAGGCAGGAGAAGCGGCATGAGCCTGGATCACACCCCCGCAGCCATCGACTATCGCACCATCTGCGCCTTTCTGTATCGCGAGGCGCGCCTGCTGGACGATCGTCAGTGGGACGAATGGCTGACCTGCTATGCGCCGGATGCGTCCTACTGGATGCCGGCCTGGGACGACAACGACCTGACCACCGATGACCCGCAGTCCGAAATCTCGCTGATGTATTATCCCAACCGCGAGGGGCTCGAGGACCGGGTGTTCCGCATCAAGACCGAACGGTCGGGCGCGTCCACGCCCGAGCCGCGCACCAGCCACACGGTGTCGAACGTCGAGGTGGTCGAGGACCGGGGAACCGAGGTGGACGTGCGCTACAACTTCCACACGCTGAACCACCGCTACAAGACCACGGACCAGTTCTTCGGAACCATGTTCGTGACCCTGCGCCAGGACGGCGAAGGACTGCGCATCGCCGCCAAGAAGATCGTCCTGAAGAACGACTACATCCGCCAGGTCATCGACGTCTATCACGTCTGACGGCCGCCAGTGACCCCGCACAACCGCAAGGAGGAGGCGACCATGTGCTACACGATCGCACTGAATTTCGAGGACGGGGTCACCCGCTTCGTCGACTGCAAGCCCGGAGAAAAGGTTCTCGATGCGGCGTTCCGCAACAAGATCAACCTGCCGATGGACTGTTCGGACGGCGTTTGCGGCACCTGCAAATGCCGCGCCGAAAGCGGGTCCTATGATCTGGGCGAAGACTATATCGACGACGCCCTGACCGGGGACGAGGCCGCCCAGGGCCTGGTCCTGACCTGCCAGATGGTGCCGTCCTCGGATTGCGTGCTGTCGGTGCCGGTGACGGCCACATCCTGCAAGACGGGCCAGCAGGTCTTTGCCGCCACCGTGACGCGGATCGAACCGCATCACGACGCCGCCGTGGTCCTGGAACTGGCTGTGAACGAAGGGGCTGCGCCCGCCTTCCTGCCCGGCCAGTATGTCAACATCGGCGTGCCCGGCAGCGGCGACCACCGGTCCTATTCCTTCAGCACGGCGCCGGGCGACCGCAGCCTGGGCTTTCTGATCAAGAAGATCCCCGACGGGCTGATGAGCGGCTGGCTGGCCCGCGCCAGGCCGGGCGACCGGCTGGACCTGACCGGGCCGATGGGCAGTTTCTATCTGCGCGACGGCGACGGCCCGCTGCTGTTTCTGGCGGGCGGCACCGGGCTTGCGCCCTTTCTGTCGATGCTGGAGGTTCTGGCCCGCGCCGGATCGCGCCGTCACATCCACCTGATCTATGGCGTGACACGGGATCTGGATCTGGTTCTGGTCGATCAGATCGCGGCCTATGCCAGCCGATTGCCGAATTTCACCTTCGCCACGGTGGTCGCCGATCCCGCATCGGATCACCCGCGCAAGGGATGGGTCACCCAGCACATGCCCGAGGACATGCTGACCGCCGGCGAGGTCGATGTCTATCTGTGCGGCCCCCCGCAGATGGTCGATGCCGTGCGCCATTACCTGGACGAGAACGCCATCCGCCCGGCCAGCTTCCATTACGAGAAGTTCACGCCCAATGCGCCGCTGAAGGCCACCGCATGACCGGGTCCGCTTTGGGGGGTGCGGTCTTTGCCGGCCGCTTTACGGGCAAGGTTCTGGTCGTGACCGGGGCCGCGCAGGGGATCGGCCGCGCCGTGGCCCTGCGCGCGGCGGCCGAGGGCGGCCGCGTGATGCTGGTGGACCGCGCCGATTTCGTAGCGGATGTGGCCGCCGAGGCCGGAGGTGGCGCGGCGGCCTTTGTCGCCGATCTGGAAACCTGGGATGGCGCCGACGCGGCCATGCGACAGGCCGTCAAGGTCTTTGGCCATATCGACATCCTCATCAACAATGTCGGCGGCGCGATCCGGATGCGGCCCTTTGCCGAATTCGGTCCCGCCCAGATCGACGCCGAGATCCGCCGATCGCTGATGCCGACCCTGTACGGTTGCCATGCGGTGCTGCCGCATCTGCTGGCGCGCGGTGGCGGCACCATCGTCAACGTGTCGTCGAACGCCACCCGCGGCATCCACCGCGTGCCCTATTCGGCGGCCAAGGGCGGCGTGAACGCCATCACGCAGTCGCTGGCCATGGAACTGGCGCCGCACAACATCCGCGTCGTGGCCACCGCCCCGGGCGGCACCGAGGCCCCGCCCCGCCGCGTGCCCCGCAACGCCGAAGGCGAGAGCCCCGACGAACGGCAATGGATGGCCGAGGTCGTGGACCAGGTGAAGCAGTCGGCCTTCATGAAACGCTATGGCACCATCGACGAACAGGCCGCGCCGATCCTGTTTTTGGCCTCAGACGAGGCGTCCTACATCACCGCCGCCGTTCTGCCCGTCGCCGGGGGCGACAACGGATGAATGCCGCCCGGCGCGACACGGTCTGATCGTCATTTCAACACAACAGGGAGGAGAGAAGGAATGCGCAACATCGAGGTGGGCGAGGCGATAGACCAAAGCCCGTTCGGACGATTCCAGTGGATGGTGGTGGCGCTGTGCGGCGCGCTGCTGATCGTGGACGGATACGACGTTTTCGTGGCGGGAACCGTGCTGCCGACGCTGATCGCGGAATGGGGCCTGACCAAGCCGCAGGCCGGCGCGCTGCAGGCCTGGGCGCTGTTCGGAATGATGTTCGGCGCGCTGATCCTGGGACCGCTGGCCGACCGGATCGGACGCAAGAAGGGCGTGGCGATCAGCTTTGTGCTGTTCACCACCGCCACCACGCTGACGGGTTTCGCCAACACCCCCGAACAGTTCAAGGTGCTGCGTTTCATCGCGGGCCTGGGCTGCGGCGGGCTGATGCCCAACGCGGTCGCCTTGATGAACGAATATGCGCCAAAACGTCTGCGCGGCACCATGGTCGCCCTGATGTTTTCGGGATATTCCATCGGCGGGATGCTGGCGGCGGGCCTGGGCATCGGCATCATCCCCGGCTTTGGCTGGCAGCCCATGTTCTTTGCCGCCGCGATCCCGCTGCTGATGCTGCCGCTGATCCTGTGGAAGCTGCCCGAATCGCTGGGCTTCCTGATCGGTCAGGGCAAGCAGGACGAGGCGAAGCGCATCTTTGCCAAGGTCGATCCCGGCACGATCCTGGGCCCCGATGACCGTCTGGTCTTTACCGAAACCAAGGGCGCCAGGGCCTCGGTCGCGGAACTGTTCCGTCACGGCCGCAGCCTGCGCACGACCATGCTGTGGGTGTCGTTCTTCTGCTGCCTGCTGCTGGTTTATCTGCTGTCCTCGTGGCTGCCCAAGGTGCTGCAAGAGGCGGGCTATGCCGAACGTGCCAGCCTTTTGTCGCTGTTCTCACTGAACTTCGGCGGCATGGCGGGGGCGATTCTCGGCGGCCGGATGGGCGACCGCTTCGGCCTGCCCAGGGTTGTCGTGGGCTTTTTCCTGGCGGCGGCGCTGTCCATCGCCCTGATCGGCGCGAACCCTGCCCCCGGCCTGCTGTTCCTGCTGGTCTTTGTCGCGGGTGCCACCACCATCGGCACGCAGATCCTGCTCTATGCCAGCGTGGCGCAGCTTTACAACCTGTCGGTGCGCGGGGCGGGACTCGGCTGGGCTTCGGGCGTGGGCCGGATCGGCGCCATCGTCGGCCCGACACTGGGCGGGGTGCTGCTGGCGCGCGAACTGCCGCTGGGCCAGAACTTTCTGATCTTCGCGATCCCCGCCGCCGTTTCGGCAGGTGCGATGCTGGTCTTTGCCCTTAGCAACAGCCGCGCGCGCGACAGGGTGCACCTGGCCCCCGCCTGATCCCGGTCGGCTTTCCCGCCTCTGGACGGGCCTGCCCCTTGGGGGGCAGGCCCTTTTCCGTCACCCTTCGATCTGGTCCAGCAGCGAGGCCACGGCCATTTCCAGCTTGCGCCGGTCGATGGCCGAGAAATCGCGCGGCAGGCGGATCTCCAGCCGGCCATTGGCGGCGACGCATTTCGCCTGGCCTTGCGGACGCGCCAGTTGAAAGGTGGTCTTTGCCCTGCCCTCGCGCAGCGGCGCCGCACCGGGCCGGACGGGTTCGTCGGCCCCGTCCCCCGCATCACCCCCCTGCCCCGCATAGCGCCGCAGAACATCCATCTCGTCCTTGATGGACCGCGTGTCCCAGTTGCGAAACTCGCCGGCGATGGCCGTGGCCAGGCCCGGGATCTCGGACAGCCGCTGCGACAGGGCCAGACCAAGCGCACGCGGAATTTCCTGCGGATAGAACAGCACCTCGCCCAATGCCTGCACTACTGGAATAAAATTGCGTATATAACTGCGCTTTTGATAACCTGCCGATTTGAACAAAATCGCCACTGCGCGATCAGGGTCGTGTTCGGCCGTATGGGGATCCATCGCATAATGCAGCGCGAGCTGGGCCATCTCGGCGAACGAGATGTCCTTGCGGACCATGTTTTCGTCCACCATCCGGCGGTAAAGCTGTTCCAGCGCATCCCCGCGCGCCACGATCCCCGCCGGAATCCGGCCCCAGGTTTCCGCGTCGCCGGTTTCCTTGAGCAATTCGCGATAGGCCGACAGCCGGCGCCATCCCTGGATCAGCTCGTACCGCCCGTCCCTGCCCTGTTCGACCCGGATCGGGTTCGACAAGCCGATGTCGCGGATCGACTGGACCAGTTCGGCCAGTTCGAAATCCGCCGCGGGCGCCCGGTCGCGGATCAGCTTGTGCGTGTCGATCGAATCCAGCGCGATCAGATCGACGATCAGCCCGGCACGCTTCAGCCGCACATGCTCTTGCGCCAGGGCATCGTTTTCGGCGCGGATCTGGGCCTCGACCTGGGCGCGTTCGCGGCTGGATTCGGCGGTTTCCGTGATCGCCGTGGCCATCGGTCCGCGGCGCTGCGGGGCGGATTCGTCCTTCCCCGCGGGGAAGACCTCGGGTTCCCCGGCAGGAATTTCAATATCGAACATGCGACGCTTGCGGCTCATGCCTTGTCCTCCAGCGTGGTCCAGGCCGCCAGAACATGCGACCGGAATTCCTCATAGGCCTGATCAAAGGTGGCACGCGCCCGGCGCCACGTCCCCCTGGTCATTTCCCGATAATCGATCTCGTAGATGGAACTGAGAAAACGGCCCGACTGTTCAACCGCACGGGTCAGCTCGATCGGATGCTGGGCCATGCGCCCGTCGAACACCTGGCGGAACGCGCCCAGCATGGCCTGATGCAGATCGTTAGACGGTTCGAACCGGGTCATCAGAAAGCGGATGTCGGCAAAGGCCTTGGGCAGCGCGATCTTCCCCGTGGGGAAGTTTTCGAACCCGTGCGAGAGATCCTCGAGCGCCTCGGCAAGCTGGCCGATGAAGCTGGTGGTCGAATCGTATTCCCAATAGCCGGGACCAGAGGGGATATACAGCATGTCGGCCGCAAAGACCGCGTTCATGGACTGATAGCCGATGGCCGGTGGGCAATCGAACAGGATCAGGTCATAGGCATCGTCCGTCAGCGAATCCAGAAAGCGCGAGACCGCACCGAAAAAGGTCCATTCGGGATTGAGGTGGCGGTACTGGGCACTGGCGAATTCGACAAAGGCGGCGTTGGCGCAGCTTGGCACGATATCGATGGTGGGCCAGGCTGTCGGCTTGATGAAGTCGCCCGGACGCAACGACCCGAGGCCCATGTCCCGGATCGAGGCCGGCAGCTTGCGCCGGGGCAGGGCGGTGCCGCTCTCGGCCCCGGCGGCGGCGGTGTTCATCCGGTCGGTTTCGCGTTCCAGATCGCGGGCCATGATGCCCCAGACGGTATGATCCTCTCCCACGTCATTGAGGCCCATGGAATGCGACAGCGTGGCCTGGGGATCGAAATCCACCACCAGAACCCGATACCCGTCAAGCGCAGCGGCATGGGCAAAGTGCAGCGCCACCGTCGATTTGCCCGCGCCGCCCTTGAAATTGGCGATGGCCGCGCGGAAGGCACGGCGGTTCGCGGGGCGGGGCGGCATCAGCGAACGCTTGTTGACCTTGATGCGGCGGCGCAGCTCGTTGATCTCGTCCAGGGAAAACCACCGCTGCCGTCCGTCCTCCTCGACTTCCCCGAGGGGAAGGTTCGGATCGGCCGCAAGCTTGCCCCTGAAGGTGGACTGATTCATCCGGAATATCAGCTCGGCCACCTCCCAGCTTGAAAAGCGGCGCAGGGTCTTTTCGTTGTCGGGGCTGAAGGTCTGCCGTCGGATCCAGCCCTGCATCTTGAGCGACTGGGACTGGAGACGGGAAAGGTCTTGATGGGTGTACATCCGGGGCCTTTGCATGGACGCTAAATTGGGACACCATGGATTTTACGCCGGATTTGCATATCTGGTAAAGACGGATTTAGATAAGAAATATCCGCAGCATCCGTGCGTCTGGATTTCATGCCATTCCGGGTGGCACGCAGACCGCTTCCGCTAGAGCACAAGAACTGGGGGACATGCCAGGGAGCGCTACCGCAGATTGGGGGACATTTCCTTCCTAATAGGGGACGCCCAAGGAGTCCTCCAATACCAGTGATACCGTTTTTTATGCCGCAGTAATACGGTGGCTTCGCCCATTCCATCGAATCGCTTGACAGGATCGTGGCCCCGGACGCTAATGGCGGAAAGACGCCGAAAAGCGTTCCAGTAGGGTCGGAAAGATCGAATGCCGCAACAGCGGAAAGGGCAGGACGAGCAGATGCAGCGGTTCAGGGCCGGCGGCCGCCTCGCGGCCGCGAAGAAATACGATATCCTGTCGGCGATGATGGCCCATGCCCTGGCCGGGGGTGCTGCGGAACAGCGGCTGGTGCTGCGGCTGATGGCGCTGATAACCACCCGATACAACTGGCAGAACAACGATCTGAGCGTGGCGCAGCGCGAGATCGCACGACTGTGGTGCGTGGACGAACGCACGGTCAAACGTGACATGGCGCGGCTGCGCGCCTGCGGCTGGGTGGTTGTCAAGCGGCAGGGCGCGCGGGGCAGGGTGTCGGTCCTGGGGCTGGATCTGGATCGGATCTTGGCCGACACGCGGCCTGCCTGGGCCAATATCGGACCCGATTACGTCGCCCGGCTGACCGGCGGCGGCGACCCGGCGCCCGGCCCCGATCGCACGGTTATACCCTTTCGCCGTTCAGACATCACCGCGGACGGCAGTGTCTGGGGCCTTGCCCGCGTCCGCCTTGCGGCCGAGGACGCAACGCTGTTCGAGGCTTGGTTCGCCCCCCTGGCGGACGGGGGGGTGGAGGGCGATTGCCTGACGCTGATCGCGCCCAGCCGGTTCCATGCCGCCTATCTGCGCACGCATCTGGCGGTCCGGCTGCGGCAGGCGGTGATGCGCGGCCATCCGGGCATCACCAGATTGCGGATCGAACCGTCCTAGCGGTCAGGCCCTGGACAGCGCCTGAAGGGTGGCGCAGGTCGGCGTGATCCCCAGACGGCGCAGGTCGCCAGCCGCCGGGGCATGATGCGCGCGAATGGCGGCCGCAGCCGAGATGGCGGCATCCATCACGTCCAGAAACGCCCCGATGCGGTTCAGAACGGTGCGGAGGACGGTCATGATAGGGCTCTCTTTCTGTCGCTGTGTGACAGGCAAGAGATGGGGCCCGGGGTGTTGCGCCGCAACGCGGCACCGGCTCAGACCGGATATGCGCGGACTGCATGGGCGCAGCCGGAAAAAGCCCGGCGGACGGGGGGCAGGGGGGTCAGTCCTCGTCCGAGGCAAGCTGGCTCAGCACGGCGCCCTTGCCGCGCGCCCGCAGGATCAGCGGCACGATCAGCGCAAGCGCCGCCAGAGCCAGCAGCGTGGCCGCGACCGGCGAGGCGACCAGCGTGGTCAGGTCGCCCTGGCTGATCGACAGGGCCCGGCGCAACTGCTGTTCGGCCATCGGACCCAGGATCAGGCCCACCACCACCGGGGCGATGGGATAGCCGTAAAGCCGCATCCCATAGCCCATGACGCCAAAGATCAGCAGCATCGACAATTCCACCGGGGACGGATTGGCCCCGATCGTTCCCAGCGTCGCAAAGACCAGAATACCCGCATACAGCCAGGGGCGCGGGATGGTCAGCAGCCGCACCCACAGCCCGATCAGCGGCAGGTTCAGCACCAGCAGCATCAGGTTGGCGATCAGCAGCGATGCGATCAGGCCCCAGACAAGCTGCGGGTTGGTTGCAAACAGCAGCGGTCCCGGTTGCAGGCCGAATTGCTGGAACCCCGCCAGCATGATCGCCGCCGTGGCCGTGGTGGGCAGGCCAAGGGTCAAAAGCGGCACCAGCGTGCCCGCCGCACTGGCGTTGTTGGCCGCCTCGGGACCTGCCACGCCCTCGATGGCGCCATGGCCGAATTCCTCGGGGTGCGGGCTTGCGCGCTTTTCGGCGGCATAGGACAGGAATGTGGCGATGTCGGCGCCGCCGGCCGGCATGGCGCCGATCGGAAAGCCGATCGCCGTGCCGCGCAGCCAGGGTTTCCAGGACCGCGACCAGTCGCGCGCCGTCATCCAGACCGATCCCTTGACGGCGATCACCTGGTCATCGGCGGCGCTGCGGCGGCCTGCGATGAACAGTGCCTCGCCCACGGCGAACAGGGCGACGGCAAGCGTCGTCACCTCGACCCCGTCCAGAAGCTGCGGCACGCCGAACGACAGACGCGCCTGTCCGGTCAACTGGTCGATCCCCACAAGCGCCAGCGACAGCCCCACGAACAGCGAGATCAACCCCTTGCGGGCGCTGTCGCCAAAGGCCGAGGACACGGTGACAAAGGCCAGGACCATCAGCGCGAAATAGTCGCGCGGTCCAAAGACCAGGGCCAGTTTCACCACCGTGGGCGCAACCAGCGCCAGCAGGATCGTGGCCACAAGCCCCGCGACGAACGATCCGATGGCGGCGGTCGCCAGGGCAGGGCCGCCCCGGCCGGCACGGGCCATCTTGTTGCCTTCAAGCGCCGTGACGATCGAGGCGCTTTCGCCCGGCGTGTTCAGCAGGATCGAGGTCGTCGATCCGCCATACATGCCGCCGTAATAGATGCCCGCGAACATGATCAGCGATCCCGCCGGATCAAGCCCGTAGGTCACGGGCAGCAGCAGCGCCACCGTCAGCGCCGGGCCGATGCCCGGCAACACGCCCACGGCGGTGCCCAGCGTGACGCCGATCAGGGCGTAAAGCAGCATCGCCGGGTCGAGGGCGACCGAAAGCCCCTGCATCAGGAAATCGAAGGTATTCATTCCGGCGCCCCCCTTAGCAGCGACCAGACCAGCCGCTCCAGCGGTCCGGCGGGCAGGGCCAGTTGCAGCAGGCCCGCAAAGACCAGATAGACCATCAGGGCGAAGGCGATGCCCAGCGGCACGGTCAGCGCCAGGTTGCGTTTGCCGAAGGCGCGGGCGGTGGCCGCGAACAGCAGGCCGGTGGCAATCGAAAACCCCGCCGTGGCCAGCAGCGCAAGCTGCGCGGCAAGCCCGCCCACGATCCACAGGATCGGACCCGTGTTCTGCGGTTCGCGCGCGGCCCGGCCCTGCCGGAACGCCTCGACCGCCGACCAGAGCGACAGCGCGCCCAGGCCCAGGGCGATCCAGCGGGGCACGTCGGCGGGGCCGACCCCGGCATAGCCGCCCGCCTGGGGAAGGCGCGCCGCATCCCGCCAGATCACGACGGCCACCGCTGCCAGGATCAGGGCCACGATCAGCGTCGCCCCGTCGGGGCGACGCGTCCGGGGTGCCGGCCGGGTCATTCCACCAGACCGATGTCCTGCAAGACGGCTTGGGTGGCGGCGATGTCCTGGTCCAGTTGGGTCTGGAAATCGGCGCCCGACAGATAGGTATCGGCCCAGCCGCGCGCGGCCAGGGCGTCCTGCCAGGTCGGGGACTGGACCATCCGTTCGATGTCGGCCGTGATGGCTGCCTTCTGGTCGTCGGTGATGCCCGGCGCGGCGGCGACCATGCGCCAGTTCTGCATTTCGACGTCCAGACCGGCCTCTTTCAGGGTCGGCGCGTCCACGCCCTCGATCCGCTCGCCCGAGGATACGGCCAGGATGCGCAGTGTGCCCGCGTCGGCCTGCGCCTTGAATTCGCCCAGCGAGGAAATGCCCGCCGTCACCTGCGAGCCCAGGATTGCGGCCAGGGCCTCGCCACCGCCGGAAAAGGCGATGTAGTTGATCTTGGTGGGATCGACCCCCGCCGCCTTGGCGATCAGGCCCACGGCGATGTGGTCGGCCCCGCCCGCCGATCCGCCCGCCCAACTGACGGCGCCCGGATCGGCCTTGAGCATCTCGACTAGTTGGCCGATGTCCTGGATCTCGGATGCGACAGGGACCACGATCGCCTCGTATTCGCCGGTCAGGCGGGCGATGGGGGTCACGTCTGCCAGCGACACGGGCGACTTGTTGGTCAGGATCGCCCCCACCATGACATAGCCGCCGACGATCAACTGGTCCGGCTGGCCCTGGGCATTGGCGGCGAACTGCGCCAGGCCCACGGTGCCGCCCGCGCCCGGAACGTTCTGGACCTGCACGGACTCCGAGATCCCTTCGGCCTGCAGGGCCTCCTGCATGGTGCGGGCGGTCTGGTCCCATCCGCCGCCGGGGGCGGCCGGGGCGATGATGGTGTAATCCTCGGCCATGGCCGGAACCGCCAGAGCGGCTGCGATCAGCCCGGCGAAAAAGGTCTGCTTCATTGGTCTTTTCAACCTCCCCTATGCGCGCCCGATCCATCGCGCGCGCCTGTCGAACAGGCCGAACCTGTCATCACCGGGGCGTCATCGTCCAGCAAAAAGACGAATCGTCACATCACCGCGCCGATCTGCCAGGGCAGGATTTCGTGCCGCCCCTATCCCAGATCCTCGGATTTGGCCCTTTGCCCTGAGGCCAGGTCAAGGATGGCGCGAAAGACCTGGGCGCCCTTGTCTTCCGGCGACACGCCCTTGACGATGTCGCCGCAGGTGATGTCCCTGTCGTCCTGCATCTGCCGGAACAGACCGCGTCAACCGTCAGCGGCTCAGCCGCTGGGCCTGCGCCGCCGTCAGATAGCCGGTGGCCGGGGCATCGTTGGCCCGCTGCCAGCCGGAGATGGCGCCCCGTGTGCCGCGACCGAAGATGCCGTCCACACCCCGCGTATCAAAGCCGCGCCGCGTCAGCCCGGCCTGGATGGCCAGACGCTGCTGGCGCGACAGCCGCAGGTTTGCCTCGGCCTGCGCGGCGCTTGCCACCGAGGTGGCGGCGGCCGGCTGTCCGGCGGTCGCGGTGCCTGCCGCCGGTGCCGCCGCGGCCGTTCCGCGCAGCAGCTCGTTGGCCTGGGCGCGGTTCAGCACGCCGGTCTGGGTATAGCCCCGGTCGCGCTGCCACAGCCCGATGGCGCGCCGCGTGCTGGGACCGAAACTGGCGTCGATGCCGCCGGTGGTGTAGCCGAGCGCGTTCAGCCGCCGCTGCACCACCAGCCGCTGGTCGCGCGTCAGGTCGACACCGCCGCCGCCATAGGGATTGGCCGGCGCGGCGGCGGTTGTCCTGCCGCCCAGCCGCTGGATCTGCTGGCGCGCCTCGGCGGCATAGATGCCTTGCGGGAACTGTTGCAGATAGGACTGATAGGCGCGCAGGGTGCCCGCCTGCTGCGCCTGGGCAAAGGTGGCGCGGTCCTGTTCCTGGCGCAGATATTCCTGCGCCACGCCCGTCACGATATCGCCCAGATCCTGCGCCTGCACGGGCGCCGCCAGGGCTGCGGCGGCAACGGCTGCCAGAAGCGTCTTCCTGACCATCGGAAAATCCCCCAAAGATTCGATCTGCCCCTGATTGGGGCGTCCGAATACAGCGCCGGATCAGGGGCTTCAGTTCCATCGCCGGCAAGCAGCCGCCGCCGGGGACTGCGCCTAACCCTGCGGGGTCATGGCCTTGCGCGGGCGGTTGCGTTCCAGTCCCAGGCGATGTTCGCGCCAGATGATCGCGATTCCCGCCAGAATCACCAGGCTTGCCCCGGCCAGCACCACCAGGGTCGGCGCTTCGGCAAAGACATACCAGCCGATGGCGATAGCCAGGATCATCGAGACATATTCGAAGGGTGCCACCAGCGAGGCGTCGGCATGACGATAGGCCGAAGTCAGCAGGATCTGTGCCAGTCCCCCCAAAAGGCCGCTGCCCACCAGCAGCAGCGCCGTCGCCCTGTCAGGCATGACCCAGCCAAAGGGCAGGGTCAGCAGGCCAAGCACCGCCGAGGTGGCGGAAAACCAGAACACGATGGCCGAGGTCTGTTCCGTGGCCACCAGCTTGCGCACGAAGACCTGGGCAAGCGCCGCGCCCACCGCCCCGCCCAGGGCCACCACCGCGCCCAGCGTCCGGGCGGGGTCGGGACCGGCGCCCACGCCCACGCGCAGTTGCGGCGACAGCACGATCAGCACGCCGGTCAGGCCGATGCCGACCATGGACAAGCGGAACAGGCGCACGTCCTCGCCCAGAAACATCGCCGCAAAGATCACCACCAGCAGGGGCGCGGCATAGCCGATGGCCGTCGCCTCGGGAAAGGACAGCAAGGACAGCGCCCAGAAGTTCAGCCCCATCGACGCCGTGCCCACCAGGCCGCGATAGACATGGCCCAGGGGCCGCACGGTGCGCAGCCCCGTGCGCAACTGCCCGCGCAGGGCAAGCCAGGCCAGGATCACCGGGATGGCGAACAACGACCGGAAGAACACCTGCTGACCCGCCGGCACGGCGGCATCGCCCGAGGTGGCCTTGATCATGGCCGCCATGACCGTGAACACGGCCACGCTGGCGCATTTCAGCAGGATGCCCTGCATCGGGTTGGACTGGGGCATGGAACGGACCGCCGCGTTGCCGGACGCGTCCTTGCTAGGCCCGCAGGGACGCCGCGACAAGGCCTGGCTTGCAGATCGTGCAGATCACGATGCGGCGACCGCGCGGGCCGAGGCCGGGACCGCGCACAGATCCCAGGTCGGATAGGCCGCCGCCGGGGCGGATTGGGCCAAGCCCGCGATGGCCGCATCGTACTGTTGTTCGTATCCCGCGATCATCCGGTCGATGGTGAAATGATCCAGAACCCGTTCCCGCGGAATACCCCTGGGGATCGACAGCGCCGCTTGGGCGGCATCGGCCAGACCTTCGGCATCGGCCAGGGCGGCGAACCGGCCCGCCGGACCGATCACCTCGCGCGCGGCGCCCATGTCCAGGGCGGCGACGGGCAGGCCGCAGCACATCGCCTCGATGGCGGCAAGGCCGAAGGGCTCGTCCCAGAGCGGCGTGAACATCAGGACCGAGGCGCGGCCGAATTCCCGGGCCAGATCCGGCCCCGGCAGATGGCCGCCATAGCGGATGCCGCCGTTCAGGAAGGGCAGGATCCGGGCGGCAAAATAGTTCTGGTCCTCGACCGCGCCGAACAGCGTCAGGGGAATGCCCGCCAGGGCGGCGGCGCGGACCGCCAGATGGGCGCCCTTGTTGGGCGTGATGCGCCCGGCCCAGACCGCGCTGCCGTCGCCCTTGGGCGAAAACGGCCACAGCGCCGGATCTATGCCGTTGTGGACCACGGCGGCCTGCGGGGGCGGGTCGTCGTTCCACCAGCTTGCGATCTGCCGGGCCGAGGTCACGGTGAACCGCGACCAGGGCGCCGCGCTGTCCAGCACCGCCCGGTGCAGCGCGTCGAACGGCGGCACATGCAGCGAGGTCACGCAGGACAGGCGGTGTGCGCGGGACAGCCGGGGCGGATAGCGGTGCAGGCTGTTGTTGTGGATCACGTCGAACCCGCCGTCCAGCAGCGCCGCCGCCACGCGGGCATGGGCCGCATCCAGCAGGGCGTTGACGGCGGGCGTGCCCGGCGCGTGATCGCGGTCATAGCCATGGGGCAGGACCGGCCACAGGGCGCCCGCGTCCGCGTCGCTGTCGCCGGACGCAAACAGCGTCACATCATGCCCCCGCGCGGCAAGCCCGCGCGCCAGATGCCAGGAATGCGCCTCCATCCCGCCCTTGAAGGGGGGTGCGATGGGATGGCGCAGATGGGCCAGAAGGGCGATACGCATGGCGGTCGGCGGTTATTCGGCGGCGGGCAGCAGCATGGATTTCTGCGCCTGATCGACCATCCGGCGCTGTTCGGCCGTATGTGCCGCGGACTTGCCCAGCCGTTCGTTCAGCAGGTCGATGACCCGGCGGGTGTTGGCATAAGGCTGGTCCGACTGCTGGCGGCACAGCGCCAGATGCTCCTCGGTCGGGTCGCCCAGGATCGCCAGCCCGGCGGGCCTGTTCTCGATCAGGCCCATCAGGCCAAAGCAGTAAAGCCAATGCTCCATGGTCCGGTGGCCCCATTTCTGGCGGAACAGTTCGGCGTTGCGGACCACGGATTCGACGTGGTGGACCGGCGGCATGAAATGGGGGTGATATTGGTGATACACCCGCGCGCCCTGCACCCAGTTGATCGGGATCATCAGGGCGTCCAGGGTACGGCCGAAATCCGTATCCTCGCCGCCATAGCCCACATATCGGTCGTCGAACCCGCCCGAGCGGGCGAAATCGTCGGAATGGATCGCAAAGTTCAGCGACCAGAAGCAGCGGTAATCGTTGCAGCGTTCGACGGGCCGGGCGGGCGGACCGGCGCGGTCGGAATGCTTGACGGCGATCCGCGCGAAGCGGTCGAAGTCGATGCCGCCCTCGGTCGCGCCACCGGGCAGATACAGAACCTCGCCCATCATCAGGCCCGCGCCGGGGGCGCAGGTCTGCGCGTAATCGGCGATCAGGGTGGGCGCGGGGATGCAGTCCACGTCGATAAAGGCCAGAACCTCGCCCAGCCCCTCGCGCGCCGCGGCGTTGCGGGCGCGGGCCAGGGGCAGGTCATCGCCGGGGATCAGGATCTGGCGGATGGGAAAGGGCGCCTCGGGCAGGTCGGCATAGGGGTCCGCCGCCATCACCCCGATCACCAGATCGACGGGCGGCTGGGTCTGCTGCACCAGACCCCGGATCAGGTTTCGCAGGTGATCCCCCCGGCCGCGGGCGATGGTCAGGGCGGAAACGGTGCGAAAGGTCGGATCGGACATGGCGGGTTCCGGGGTTGGGGTGATCCGCGCATCGTCGGGCCAGAGACGGGCGATCAGCCCCTCGAGCCACTGCGCGGCGTGACGATCGGCATCGGGCGTCACCATCGCCGCCTGACGGGCAGGGTCGTGGCGGGCCTTGGCCTCGTCCAGGGCAACCGTCCAGGCATGGGCGGACGACGGCAGGTGCGGGCGCATCACGGCCACCCCGGCCCGGTCAAGGCAGACGGCCTTGCGGACCTGTTCGTCGAAATAGCGCCATTCGGGCACGGCAATCCACGGCTTGCCCGCTGACAGGATCTGCTGGCAGGTGGTGTTGCCGGTCGAGGCGATCACGACATCGGCGGCGGCGATGAAGTCCGGGGCATTGTCTACCCAGCCGTGATGGACCAGATTCGCAGGCTCGGTCGCGTGCCAGTCGCGCGCGATGTCGCCGATGGTCAGAAACCGCATGTCGGGAAAGGTCCGCGCGGCCACCCCCAAGGGCGCCTGGGCGAAACCGTTGCCCCCCGCCCCCGACACCACCACGGCCACCGGAATGTCCCTGTCCAGCCCCAGCCGCTGCCGGGCCGTGTCGCGGTCGGGCAGCCGCGCGTCGATGCCGATGCCGGGCGCCCAATGGGTCTTGTCCCGCATCCAGCCGGGCCAGTCGTCCTGCGCCAGTTCGGCGGCAAAGGGCGCGATCAGACCCGCCGCGCCGCGATAGGCCGCCCTATGGCCCGGATCGCCCCGGTCGCCGTGCTGGAGCACCTTGACATGGGGAACCGAACAGAGCCGCGCGACCTGCGCCACCTCGGCCGACACGTCGCAGATCATCAGTGCCGGATCGGCCCGGTCGAACCAGTCGGCCAGGATCGCCATGGCCTTGCGGATGCCGGGCCATCCCAGCGGCGCGCAATGCATCGTGTCCGGCGTGGGAATGTGGTCCATGGCCCCGGCTTCGTCGCCGCGCCGTTCGAACAGCGAGGGGATGCGGCAGACCCGGACATTGGGGCGCAGCGGCGGAAAGAGGTCGTCGCGCGCGCAAAAGATCGTTACGGGCCGCGCGGCGGGCAGGGCGTTGACGATGGCGGCGCAGCGTTCGGCATGGCCGCGGCCCTGGTGATGGACGAAATATCCGACGGGCCGCACGGTCATTCCGCCGGAACGGCCTGGGCCGGATCGGCATCGGCCAGGCCGAAATGGGCCAGACCCTCGATCACGCCCGCCGCATGGGCCCGGGCCGCCCGATAAAGGCCGGGCCGATCGCACAGACGCAGTTCCGCCCAGGCATTGCCCACGATGATCGCCCGTCCCGCGGCGGCCAGCATGCAGGCGTCGTTGCCGCTGTCGCCCGCCGCCACGCAGTCGGCCAGCGTCAGGCCCAGGCGCCCGGCCTCGAAGGCAAGGGCGCCGGCCTTGCCCGCGCGCCGGGGCAGGATGTCGATAAAGCGCCCGTGCGAGGGGATCACGCGGGCCGGCAGGCCGGCATCGTCCAGGGCCTGCCGGATCTGACTCGCCTCGGCCTCGGTGCCGGTCAGGCTGATTTTCCAGCGGCGCTGATCGTGGCGGGGCTGCCAGGCGACGGGCAGCCTTGCCAGCAGGCCGCGAATGGCATCGGGCTGCCAGTCCTGCCCGATCCAGGCCGCGTAATCCCGGCAGGGCGCCAGCGACCCGCGCCGGTTCGCCCGCCAGATCTCGGATCCGACCGAGGCGATGATGACGGCGGGTTCGGGCAGCGACCAGTCGGCCAGGATGCGCCGCGCCTCGGGCAGGGACCGTCCGGTGGCGATCACCACATGCTGGCGGCGGCGGGGGGCCTCCGATGCCCATCGGGCGAATGCGGGAACCGACCGGGGGCAGCCGGTCAGCGTCCCGTCGATGTCAAAGGCCAGAACGCTGCGGGGCAGGGGCATCGGGCGCAGGGGCGCGGACTTGCGTGTCAGGCGCCGGGCGATGGTGCAGACCCGTTCAGCCCAGGTGCCCCAGTCATAGCGGGTGTGGCGGTCCAGGGCATTGCGGGACAGGCGGTCCCATTCGCCGCGGTTCCGGACCAGGTGCAGGCAGGCCTTTGCGATGGCGGCAGGGGACCGGGGATCGATCGCCAAGCCATGACCGATGGTTGCCAGAATATCGACCGGCCCGCCGTTTTGCGTGGCGACCACCGGCAGGCCGAACCGCGCGGCCTCGATCAGCGTCAGGCCAAAGGGTTCGTGCAGGGCCGGATTGACGAAAACTCCGCCCTGTGCGGCGGCCAGACGATAGAACTGCGGCACAAGGGCCGCATCATGGCGGGGGGGCAGCAGCACCTTGCCCGGTGCCGCCCCTGCCATCCGGGCCAGTTCGCCGCGCAGCGCACGCTGTTCCGGCTCGGCACCGTCCTGCCCGGCCAGGATCACCAGATTGGCTGCGTCCCGCAAGGCGGGCGACGACAGATAGGCCCGCATCAGCCCGCTCAGGTTCTTCTTGCCGACCGGACGGGCGATGGCCAGCAGAAAGGGCAGTTCGGGGCGGTCAAGCCCGTCGCGTAGCATTCCCGCCGCCCGCGCGTGACCGGCCGAGGGCGGCAGGGCGATCCCCGGATTGATCCGCCAGACCCGCCCGGAGCTGTCCGGATCATAGGCCGGGATCTGCCGTTCGGCCTCGTCGCGCGACGAGGCGATGATCGCGTCGGCCCCGGCGATCGCCCGACGCTCTCGGTCCAGCCGCGCGTCGCAACCTGGTGCAGACATGCAATCCAGCTTGTCGACGGCCAGCGAATGGGGGGTGTAAAGAACGGGGATCCCGAACCGCGCCCGCGCCGCCAGGCCCAGTTCGGCGGCATCCGCGAAATGGCAGTGCAGGATGTCGGGCTTGCGGGGCAACAGCGACAGCAGGTCCAGAAAGGCATCGCTCAGCGCCGGCAGCTCCGCCTCGAGCGCCTCTTTGGTCAGATAGGCGGGCGACGGGCCTTTCAGCCGCAGGATCCGTAACTTGGGCCCGATCTGCTGCACGGGGACGGCATGGTCGGGGCCAAGGGCGGGATCGTTGAACAGCCGGGTCAGGATATCGACGCGCGACATGCCGGACAGGCAGGCCTGTGCCGTGGCCGCGCCCAGGACATAGGCGATGTGGCCGCCCGTATCCTGGGTCAGGCCATAGCGTATCGGCGGCTGCGCGATGCAGCCACCGAGGGCGATGTGCATGACATACATCGAAACCTCGTCCGGCAAGCTGGGGCAGGGGCGGGGGCATCCACCCGGCCTTGCGCAGCCTTAACGAAGCGAGGGGAACCGGGTTCCGGCGCGCCGGTGCGATTGTGGCACCTTGCCGCAGGTCCCGGCGACCGATGCCGGCAAGGGGGGCGGTGGCGACACGGATCGCGTCACAGGCGCCCCAGGCGCATCGCCACCGGCCAGGCCACCCCCCGCGGCCGGTCGGGATCGCCCCACAGGGCCGCCAGATCGGCGGCGAAACCTGCCAGAACCTCCTGCCGCCCGGCCTCGCGCAGGCGGCGCACCGACGACCATGTGGCGACATATCCCAGGACCTCGTCCAGCCGCCAATCCCGCCGGATCGACAGATCGGGCGCGGGAATTTCGGCGAACGGGAAATACAGGCCCGCATAACCGTCATCGACCAGACGACGCTCGGGTGGCCAGAAGGGACCGGCCTCGTGGTCATAGAACCGGCGGAACCGGGCATCCAGGGCTGCGTCGTCCAGTTCCATCACGCCATAGCTGACAAGCGCGATCACCGCGCCGGGGGCGGCGGCGCGGCGGACCTGGGCGTAGAAGGCCGGCAGGTCGAACCAGTGCGCGGCCTGCGCCGCAGTGATCAGGTCGGCGCTGCCGTCATCTAGCCCCATGTCCTCGGCCCCCGCCCGGCGCCAGGTGATACGGGGATGGGGCAGGGCATTGCGCAACTGGTCGTCGCTGGGATCAAGCCCGATCACCCGGTCGAAATGACGGGCCAGGTGCCGGGTCAACTGCCCGGTGCCGCAGCCCACATCGACCGCACAGCCCGTCCGGGCGGCGCAGTCGGCCAGATGGGCGGCCAGTTCTGACGGATAGTCGGGCCGGAATGCCCCATAGTCGCGCCCGCCCGTGTCGAACCAGTTGACCCCAGCCATTGCCGTTCTCCGTTGACCGCCCCGGCAATCTAGCGCGGTGCGCGCCTTGGGGCGAGTGGGCCCTTTGCTGGATATTCGCGCCAGAGCCAGGTAAGATCCGCGTCATGCGCGATCATCCTCACCAGCCCGCCGATCCCCTGCGCCTGCGTGTGGGCTTTCTGCTGGCGCGGCGCTTTACCCTGTCGGCCTTTGCCAATTTCGTGGACGTGCTGCGCCTTGCCGCCGACGAAGGCGACCGGTCGCGTCCGATCCGCTGTTCCTGGCGGGTGCTGGGAACCTCGATGGACCCGATCCGGTCCAGTTGCGGCATCGGCGTGACCCCCGACGAAAAGCTGGGCGATCCCTCGCGCTTCGATTATGTCGTCGTGGTGGGCGGCCTGATCGACGAGATCGAGCGGCTGGAACCCGACCATGCCGCCTTTCTGCATCGCGCGGCGGCGGCCAGGGTGCCGCTGGTGGGCGTCTGCACGGGCGCCTTCATCCTGCATCGCGCGGGGCTGATGGATGGATACCGCTGCTGCGTAAGCTGGTTTCACCACGAGGATTTCCTGGAACAGTTCGATGGTCTGCGTCCCGTCTCGGACCGCATCTTCGTGGTGGACCGCGACCGGCTGACCTGTTCGGGGGGCGCCAGTTCCGCGCATCTCGCGGCCTTTCTGGTGGACCGCCACATCGGCCGCGGACCCGCACGCAAAAGCCTGCACATCATGATCATCGACGAGGCGATGGCGGCCGACGATCCCCAGCCGGGCCTGCCGCTGGACCTTGTGACCGACGATCCCCTGGTGCGTCGCGCCCTGCTGATGCTGCAGCAGAACATGGACACGCCCCCCGGCGTGGCCGAGGTGGCGGGCCATCTGGGCGTCAGCCGCCGCAAGCTGGAGCGCCATTTCGCCGCCTCGCTGGGACTGCCCCCGGCCGAGGCCTTCATGCGTGTCCGTCTGTCCCAGGCCCGGATGCTGCTGTCGCGGCCTGGCCGCAGCATCAGCCAGATCGCCGCCGAAACCGGGTTCTGCGACGCCTCGCACCTGATCCGGGTGTTCCGCGAAACCATGGGGATCACACCGGAACAGTGGCGCCGCGCCCAGGGCCAGGCCGCCCATGCCGCCCAGGGCGACGCGGTCTTCTAACTGGCCAGGGCCAGCACCCCCCATTCCGCCCGCGCGCCCGATTTCTGCACGCCGCGTTCCCGATAGGGCGAGACGCCATAGCGTTCCCGATAGCATTTCGAGAAATGCGACGAGCTGGAAAAGCCGCAGGCGACCGCGATCTCGATCACGGCCAATTCGGTGTGCAGCAGCAGGTGGCGGGCGCGGGTCAGGCGTGCCTCGATGTAGAAACGTTTGGGACTGCGGTTCAGGTATCGCATGAACAACCGCTCGAGCTGTCGCGTGGACATGCCCGCATCCTGGGCCAGTTGCGCGGGGCTGAGCGGGGTTTCCAGATTGGCCTCGATCCGTGTGACCACGGCGGCCAGGCGGGGATGGCGGATGCCGATGCGGGTGGCAACCGACAGCCGCTGGTGGTCGCGTCCCGTGCGGATCGCCGTGTGCAGCATCTGGTCGGCGATCTGCGATACCAGGTCGGCGTCCTGCGTCTGCCCGATCAGATGCAGCATCAGGTCGATCGACGAGGTGCCGCCGCCCGCCGTCAGACGGTTGCCGTCGTCCACGAAAACCTGCCGTTGCAAGGTCACGTCAGAAAAGATCTCGGCAAAGGCGTCCTGGTTTTCCCAGTGGATCGTGGCGCGGCGCCCGTCCAGAAGCCCCGCCTTGGCCAGAACATGACTGCCGGTGCACAGCGCGCCCAGCGTCGCCCCGCCGCGCGCCTGCCGGCGCAGCCAGGACAGGACGGGGGCGGTGGCCTGCGTCGTGATGGCGTCGCCGCCGCAGACGATCACCACCCCGTCCCGTCCGATCGGCATGTCGGCCCCCAGCCCCGCGTCGAGCGCCAGCCGCGCGCCGTTCGAGCAGACGGCGACATCCCCGCCCGCCCCCAGCAGGCGCCAGTGATAGATCGTCCGCCCCGACATCTTGTTGGCCAGCCGAAGGGCATCGATGGCCGCCGCAAAAGGCAGCATGGTGAACCGGTCCAGCAGCAGAAAGGTGAACAACCGGGGAGGAGAGGAGGCCATGGGATCTCTGCCGCAAGGGACGCCGAACGGGACCAGCGTGGCCGAAGGTCCGATCGCCGCTTTGGCGGATTGCGGCAGAATCCCTGCACAATTGCGACAGGCCCGCCCGATGTCAGGAATCCCGACAATGCCGCAACCTATCGCCCGGTCAAAGTCTGGTCCGGGATGATGGATCTTTTCCTTTGCCGGGCGAAACGATCCACCGGCGCGAGGGCGTCCGCAAGGCGATCAAGGCGGGCTTTGACAGTTTCTTTCCGGTCGAACATTACGGGGGGCGGCGGCCTGGGCGTCTGTGCCCAAAGCCGCGACCATATCCGACAGATCCCGAGGGGGAGGAGGATCCGCACATGACCAGGGTTTTTGACGCACCCGACCAGTTCGCCGACACCGCGTTGCAGGGGTTCTGCGCGGCCAATGCCGACCGCGTGCGCGCGGTGCCCCATGGCGCGGTGCGCGCGGCGCCGGGCGCGCGGGGCAAGGTGGCGCTGCTGGTCGGCGGCGGGTCGGGGCATTACCCGGCCTTTCTGGGCTATGTCGGGACCGGCTTTGCCGATGCGGCGGTGGCGGGGGATGTCTTCGCCTCGCCTTCGGCCGCGTGGATCCACGGGGTCGCCAGGGCGGCAAACCGGGGCGGCGGGGTGATCCTGGGTTTTGGCAACTATGCGGGCGACGTGCTGAACTTCGGGTCCGCCGCCGAACGGCTGCGGGCCGAGGGGATCGACACCCGCATTCTGGCCGTGACCGACGACGTGGCAAGCGCCGGGGCCGATGATCGCGCCCGGCGGCGCGGCGTGGCGGGCGACCTGCCGGTCTTCAAGATCGTCGGCGCGGCCGCCGAGGCGGGACTGGACATGGACGCGGTGATGGCGGTCGCGGGCAAGGCGAACGGGGCCACGGTGTCCTTTGGCGTGGCCTTCGACGGCTGCACCCTGCCGGGTCAGGGAACGCCGCTGTTCACGGTCGATCCGGGCCGGGTCGGCATGGGTCTGGGCATCCACGGCGAACCCGGCATCAGCACGCGGGCGATGATGCCCGCCGCCGATCTGGCCCGCACCTTGCTGGAACCGCTGCTGGCCGAACGCCCAGCGGATCACGATGGCCGCGTGGCCGTGATCCTGAACGGCCTGGGCCGCACGAAATACGAGGAACTGTTTGTCCTCTGGCACCACCTGACCGGGATGCTGACAGAGGCCGGGCTGACCCCGGTGGACCCCGAGGTGGGGGAATTCGTCACCAGCCTGGACATGGCGGGCTGTTCGCTGACGATCACCTGGCTGGACGACGAGCTGCAAGGATACTGGCGCGCGCCTGCCGACGCACCCGCATTTCGCAAGGGCACTGTCACGCCTCCTGTGGCCGACGATGCGGTCGAGGCCGGCGCCGAGGCGGAGTCACGGATTGCCCAAGGCAGCGCGGATTCGCAGGATGCGGGGCGCTGCGTGGCGGGGCTGATCGGTCACGTCGCCCGTGCCCTGGCGGATGCCGAGGAGGAACTGGGCCGCATCGACGCCCAGGCGGGCGACGGCGATCACGGGCAGGGCATGGCGCGCGGCTCCGCCGCCGCGGCCGCCGCCGCCGACAAGGCCGTGGCAGGGGGCGGGGGGGCGGGGACGGTGCTGTCGCTGGCAGGCGATGCCTGGGCGGATCGCGCGGGCGGCACCTCGGGCGCGTTGTGGGGGGTGGCGCTGCGGGCCTGGGGGCAGACGCTTGGCGACAGGGACCGGCCCTTGCCGGAAACCGTCGCGCGGGGCGCGCAGGCCGCCCATGACGCCATCGTCCGGCTGGGCGGGGCCAGGGTCGGCGACAAGACGCTGGTGGATTCGCTGGTACCCTTTGTCCAGGTGCTGACCGAACGGGTCACGGCAGGGGAAACCTTGGGCGTGGCCTGGGCCGCTGCGGCTGCCCGCGCGACCGAGGCTGCGGATGCCACCGCGCAACTGCGACCCAGGCTGGGCCGCGCCCGCCCCCTGGCGGACCGCAGCATCGGGCACCCGGATGCGGGTGCGATCTCGCTGGCGCTGTGCGCGCGGGTGGTGGGGGCGAACCTGCCAGAATGACGGGACAGAGGGATCGAGCGGCCCCATCAGGGCCCTGACCGGAAACCGGCTTGAATACGGGAAAATGTTGACCTACATTAAGGTCAACACGGGGGGATGACCATGCAGATCGCCATTGCCGAAGCCAAGGCCCAGTTTGCCGACCTGATCCGCCGGGTCGAGGCCGGCGAGGAGATCGAGTTGACCCGCTATGGCCGGCCCGTGGCGCGTCTGACGCCCTCGCCTGCGCGGGCCAACAGCCTGATCGGCAGTGCCAAGGGGCAGATGCGCCTGCCCGACGACATCCATGACGGCGACGATCAGGTGGCCGAACTGTTCCGGTCGGGCGGCGTCCTGCCGGAATGAAACTGCTTCTGGATACCCATATCGTCCTGTGGGCGATGGCCGACGACGCACGGCTGCCGGCGTCCCTGCGCACTGCCATCACCGGGGCCGAGGCGCTGTTCATCAGCGCCGCCACCGTCTGGGAGGTTATGATCAAGCGTGCCCTGGGCAAGCTCGAGGTGCCGGAGGATCTGTTCGACCGCGCCCTGGCGGCCGGGGCGCGTCCCCTGCCGATCGGCTGGGGCCATGCGCAGGCGGTGGCGCATCTGCCCCTGCATCACGCCGATCCCTTTGACAGGATGCTGATCGCCCAGGCACGGTCCGAGGAGATGACGCTGGTGTCCATGGACCGCCAGTTCTACGCCTATGACGTGAGGCTGCTGAACGGCTGAGCGCCGTCAGCCCCCGCCGATCCCGGTCGTCACCTTGCCGGTTCCGCCGCAATCGGGGCAGTCCTTTCCATCGCTCTGCCCGCTGCCGCCGCACTTTCGGCAGATGTTCTCGCCCGCGCCGGTCGTGCCGGGGGGAACGGTGTCCGGATTGTCCTTGTCGGTCATGGCATGTCCTCCGTCCTGGCCTTTCGGTCCAACACGCCTGCAAAGCGGATGTTCCGCAAGAATTCCTAGCTTTCCTCGAACCGAAAGATCGCCAGGCTGCGTTCGCGTTCGTTGATGGTCAGGCGCCGGTTGATGGGGGCATGGGCACGGGCGGGGCAGTTGCGGCGTTCGCACAGATAGCAGTTCAGCCCGATCTCGACCGGGCGGGTGCGGTCAAGGTCGATCCCGTCGGCATAGATCAGGCGCGGCGCATAGGCCACGTCGCAGCCAAGGCCGATCGCCAGCCGCTGCGACGGCGCGCTGTGGCTGCCCCCGGCACGGCTGACGGTATGGGCGATCGAGAAATAGCTGGCCCCTTCGGGCATCTGGATGATCTGCGTCTGGATGCGGCCCGGCGTTTCAAAGGCGGAATGGATGTTCCACAGCGGGCAGGTGCCGCCAAAGCGCGAAAACGGAAAGCGTCCGGCGCTGAACCGCTTCGAGATGTTGCCCGCCCGGTCCACCCGGACGAAAAAGAACGGGATGCCCCGCGCGCCGGTCCGTTGCAGCGTGCACATGCGATGTGCGGTCTGTTCATAGCTGGTGCCGAACCGGTGGCACAGCAGTTCCACGTCATAGCGCGTGCTTTCGCAGGCCGCCAGGAACCGGCCATAGGGCATCAGCAGCGCGGCGGCGAAATAGTTGGCCAGGCTGACGCGCATCAGCGACACCGTTGCCGGATCGGTCAGCCCGGTTTCGGCCAGGACGGCATTGATCGGATCGTCCATTTCCAGCCGTGCCAGCAGCACACCGATCTGGAACCGGCGGCTGGCCTGACCCAGCAGTTCCGACAAAAGCAGTTCCTTGCGATGCTGATCGAAGCGGCGCAACTGGTCGCCCATCACCGGGGCGGGCAGGATGCGTACCGTGATCCCGTGCGCGGCCAGGCGCGTGGACAGGGCCACATGCGGCTCGCTGCGGTGCAGGGCCAGGTCGTCGGCCAGCGCTTCGGCGGCGCGGTCAAGCGCATCGACATAGTTGCTGCGCGCATAAAGCCACGCCCGGACCTGTTCCACGGGTCGCGACGTGTCGGCCAGGGCCTCGACCTTGTCGCGGTCGGTCAGGGGATTGTCGTCGGCCTGCGGCCTGACCAGGGCCTCGCGGTACCGGTCGTGCAGGCGCACAAAGGCCGCCGCGATTTTGGGCGAGGATTGCAGGACGGCCTCGATCTCGGCGCGGGGCAGGTTGCCCGATTCCAGCGCGGGATCCTTCAGCGCCGAGGCAAAGTCTGCCGCAAGCTGCGCATCCGACGATGGCGCCAGTTCGGTGATGTCCAGGTCATAGACCGCGGCCAGGCGCATCAGCAGGCGGGCGGATGCGGGACGCTGATCGGATTCAATCAGGGTGATGTAGCTGGCCGAGACGCCCAGTTCGGCGGCAAGCTGCGCCTGCGTCAGGCCCAGCGACTGCCGCAGCACCCGCAGCCTTTGGCCGATGATCAGCTTTTCGGGCCGCCCCATTAAGGCACCTGCGCATTACAAACGTTACAGATCAGGCTCATGTCATCTTACAGAACCGACAATGCAACCCCTTTGTGCAAATCTCGGGCTGTCTTGGTAGCGTTACATTACTAATATGACAGCACGCACCAAGGGAGATCGTCATGCTTGATCACGCCGCCATTCCCGTCCAGATGCCGCTCGTGCTGCGCGCCGTGCCGGGGGGCGATCATGTCCTGACCGCCGAGGCGCTGAATTTCGTGGCGACGCTTCAGGCGCGGTTCGGGCTGCGGCTGCACAGTCTGATGGTCGCCCGCGCCCGTCGCCAGGAACGCTTCGACCGGGGCGAACTGCCGGACTATCTGCCTGAAACCACCGAAATCCGCCGCGGCATCTGGGAGGCCGCGCCGATCCCCGAGATCCTCCAGGACCGCCGGGTCGAGATTACCGGCCCGGTCGATCGCAAAATGATGATCAATGCGCTGAATTCTGGGGCCAGGGTTTTCATGGCCGATTTCGAGGACGCGACCTCGCCCGGTTTCGCCACCATCGTCGCGGGCCATGCCAACATGCTGGACTATCGCGACGGCACGCTGGAATACACCGACGCGGCGACCGGCCGGGACTATCGGGTCGGGTCGGACCCCGCGCTGCTGATCGTGCGCCCGCGCGGGCTGCACATGGCCGAGTCGAATGTCCTGATCGGCGGCCAGCCGGTATCCGCCGCGCTGTTCGATTTCGGTCTCAACATCTTTCACAACGGTCGCGCGCTTGCGGCATCGGGCCGGGGGCCGTTCTATTATCTGCCCAAGCTGGAAAGCCATCGCGAGGCGCGCTTCTGGAACGAGGTGTTCCTGTTCGCCCAGGACCGCATGGGCCTGTCCGAGGGCACGATCAAGGCCACCGTCCTGATCGAGACCCTGCCCGCCGCCTTCGAGATGGACGAGATCGTCTGGGAACTGCGCAACCACATCGCCGGGCTGAACTGTGGCCGCTGGGACTATATCTTCAGCTATATCAAGACCCTGCGCAACCACGGCGCCTATATCCTGCCCGACCGGGCCGAGGTGACGATGGACCGCGCGTTCCTGGCGACCTATGCCGCGCGGCTGGTCAAGGTCTGCCACCGCCGGGGCATCCACGCCATGGGCGGCATGGCCGCCGCGATCCCGGTCAAGGGCGACGAACAGGCCAACGCGGCCGCATTCGCCAAGGTCCGTGCCGACAAGCAGCGCGAGGTCGAGCTGGGTCATGACGGCACCTGGGTCGCCCATCCCGATCTGGTGCCGGTCGCCCGGGCGGTCTTTGACGCCGGCATGACCGGGCCGAACCAGGTTCGCCGCCAGCGGCAGGATTACCGCATCGACCCCGCCAAGCTGCTGGCCCCCCACCAGGGTCAGGTCACCGAGGCCGGCATCCGGTCCAACATCGCGATCGCCGTCGAATATCTGGCGCACTGGCTGCAAGGGCGCGGCGCGGTGCCGATCAACAACCTGATGGAAGACGCCGCCACGGCCGAGATCAGCCGCGCGCAACTGTGGCAGTGGCGGCGCCACGGCGCGCCGGTGGTCATGGCCGACGGGAACGAAGGCCGGCTGACCGACGACTGGTTCGGCCAGCTCATGCAGGACGAGATCGTCCGCGTGCTGGAACGCCTTGGACCCAACGGCTTTCACCGGGGCCATTACGCCTCGGCCGCCCGCATCGTGCAGGAGGCCGTGATGGCCGAAACCCTGCCCGATTTCATCACCACCCCGGCCTATCAGGTGCTGAACGCGCTCGACTGACCGGACCCTTTCCGGGGTCATGCCGACCCGCAGGCCCCCTCACCCAAACACGATTTGCACAAAGGACGCATCATCATGACCAGGTCACGCACCTTTTCCGACATTCATGCCGAGGTTTCGGCCCGTTATCCGTCGGGCCAGACGGCGGGGGGCGTTTCGGTGGACGACATCGTCCAGTTGCGGATGCAGAACAGCTACGACACGCATCTGGACATCGCCCGCGAGATGGCAAAGGTGATGCGCGCCGACATGGCCGCCTATGACGCCGACAGCAGCAAATTCACCCAGTCGCTGGGCTGCTGGTCGGGCTTTCACGCCCAGCAGATGATCAAGGCCGTCAAGCGCCTGCGCGGCACCGCCAAGGGCACCTATGTCTATCTGTCCGGCTGGATGGTCGCCGGTCTGCGCAACCGCTGGGGCCACCTGCCCGATCAGTCCATGCACGAAAAGACCGCGGTGGCCGACCTGATCCAGGAAATCTACGTCTCGCTGCGCCAGGCCGACGAGGTCGCGCTGAACGACCTGTTCCGCGACCTGAAGAAGGCCGGGTCAGAGGCCGAGCGCGCCAAGGTGATCGAAAAGATCGACACATTCGAATCCCATGTCGTGCCGATCATCGCCGACATCGACGCGGGCTTCGGCAACGAACACGCGACCTATCTGCTGGCCAAGGAACTGATCAAGGCGGGCGCCTGCTGCCTGCAGATCGAGAACCAGGTGTCCGACGCCAAGCAGTGCGGCCACCAGGACGGCAAGGTCACGGTCCCGCGCGAGGACTTTATCGAAAAGCTGCGCGCCTGCCGTCTGGCCTTCGAGGAACTGGGCGTCGATGACGGCGTGATCGTGGCGCGCACCGATAGCCTGGGCGCGGGCCTGACCCAGAAGGTTCCGGTCAGCCAGCAGCCGGGCGATCTGGCAAGCGAATACATCAAATGGCTCAAGACCGAGCCGATCAGCGACCAGAACCCGATGCGCGAGGGCGAGCTGGCGATCTTCATGAATGGCCGGTTCGTGCGCCCGGCGCGCCTGCCCAACGGGCTGTTCCCGTTCCAGGAGGGCACCGGCCGGCAGCGCGTGATCGAGGATTGCATTGCCTCGCTGACCCAGGGCGGCGCCGATCTGTTGTGGATCGAGACCGACACCCCCAACGTGGACGAGATCGCCGGCATGGTGAACGAAATCCGCAAGGAAGTGCCGAACGCCAAGCTGACCTACAACAATTCGCCGTCCTTCAACTGGACGCTGAACCTGCGCAAGCAGGTCCGCCAGCAGTGGATCGCCGAAGGCAGGATCGCCGAGGGCGATTATCCCGAGGGGACCGAGCTGATGAAGGCCGACTACGACGACACCGATCTGGGCCGCGAGGCGGATGCACGCCTGCAGCGGTTCCAGACCGACATCTCGGCCCGCGCCGGGGTGTTCCACAACCTGATCACGCTGCCGACCTTCCACCTGACCGCCAAGTCGGTGGACGAACTGGCCCATGGATATTTCGGCGACCAGAAGATGCTGGCCTATGTCAAGACGGTGCAGCGCGAGGAAATCCGCCGCGGCATCAGCGCGGTCCGGCACCAGCACGAGGTCGGGTCCGACCTGGGCGACAGCTTCAAGGAGATGGTCGCGGGCGAACGCGCGCTGAAGGCGGGCGGACACGCGAACACCATGAACCAGTTCGCGGCCGAGTGACGAGCCAGCGGCCTGTCCCATGCCGGGGCAGGCCCTTTCCCCAGGGAGGAAAACCGTGAGCAATTCCGATTTCGAACGTGTCGACCGGCCCGAGCTGGACCCCCGCGACCGTGCCATCCACCGCGTGGCAGATGCGGTCCACCGGCTGAACGAGGCGATCCAGCGGGCAGTGAACGACGGAGTCTCGGTGGAACTGGTGCGCGTGTCGCGTCACCATGGCGGCAACGGCTGCTGGGGCGACCAGGTCGTTCCGACCATCCGGGAAACGGAACGCAAGGCCGACAAGGCATCCTGAACCCGCCTGCCGGAAAGCCGGCCCCGGGCTGTGCAGGCCCCGGGTCATTTCCTTGCGGAAATTTGCAGATTTTGCAGTTTGCACACCTGGCCCAAGCACTGTTTCGCTGTTTCAACGGTTGAAATAAGCCGTCTTGCGCGGGATAGAGGCAATGCAAACCGTGCGAAGCCTGGCCCGGCGTCCTGCGCGCCACCATCCGCAGGCCTCGCAACCGTCTTGATATCAGAGGAATACCACCATGATGATGCATGATCTGCGCACCTATCGTTCGGCCGAACATCTGGCGCGCGAGGACCAGTTGGCCTGGAAGATCGCCGAGGTGGCCGCCGACCCCGTCGCGGTCGACAACGACGTGACCGCCATGATCATCAACCGCATCATCGACAACGCCGCCGTGGCCGCGGCCTCGGTCGCGCGCAGGCCGGTCGCCTCGGCCCGCGCGCAGGCGCTGTGCCATCCCTTTGCCCCGGGTTCGACCGTGTTCGGCCTGGCCGATGCGCGCGTCAGCCCCGAATGGGCGGCCTGGGCCAATGGCACCGCGGTGCGGGAACTGGACTTCCACGACACCTTCCTGGCTGCCGACTACAGCCACCCGGGCGACAACATCCCGCCGATCCTGGCGGTGGCGCAGCATGTCGGCAAATCCGGCGCGGACCTGATCCGGGGTCTGGCCACCGGCTACGAGATCCAGGTGAACCTGGTGCGCGGCATCTGCCTGCACGAGCACAAGATCGACCATATCGCCCATCTGGGGCCGTCGGCGGCGGCGGGCATCGGCACGCTGCTGGGCCTGCCTGTCGAGGTGATCTATCAGGCCGTCCAGCAGGCGCTGCATGTCACCACCACCACCCGCCAGTCCCGCAAGGGCGAGATCTCGTCCTGGAAGGCCTTTGCCCCGGCCTTCGCGGGCAAGATGGCGATCGAGGCCGTGGACCGCGTGATGCGCGGCGAGGGCGCCCCGAGCCCCGCCTGGGAGGGCGAGGACGGCTTCATCGCCTGGCTGCTGTCGGGCCCCGAGGCGCGCTATCAGGTGCCGCTGCCCGGCAGGGGAGAGCCCAAGCGCGCGATCCTCGACACCTATACCAAGGAACATTCGGCGGAATACCAGAGCCAGGCGCTGATCGACCTGGCCCGCCGCATGGGCCCCAAGGTCGGCGACCTGTCGCAGGTGGACAGCATCGTGATCCACACCAGCCACCACACGCATTACGTGATCGGCACGGGCGCCAACGACCCGCAGAAGATGGACCCCAAGGCCAGCCGCGAGACGCTGGACCATTCGATCATGTATATCTTTGCCGTGGCGCTCGAGGACGGCGGCTGGCACCACGAGAAATCCTATGCCCCCGAACGGGCGAACCGTCCCGAAACGGTGGCGCTGTGGCACAAGATCTCGACCACCGAAGATCCGGAATGGACGCGCCGCTATCACGCCCGTGACCCCAAGGAAAAGGCCTTCGGCGGCCGCGTGGTCGTGACCCTGAAGGACGGCCGGGTGATCGAGGACAGCCTGGCCCTGGCCGATGCCCATCCCGACGGCGCGCGTCCCTTCGTGCGCGAGAACTATGTCCAGAAGTTCCTGACCCTGTCCGAAGGCATCATCGCCCCCGAGGAACAGAAGCGTTTCCTGGCCGCGGCCGAGGGTCTGGCCGATCTGGGCGCGGGCGACCTGATGCACCTGAACTTTGCCGTGTCCCCGGACCGTCTGGGCACGCCGCGCCCGACCGGCATCTTTGATTACAAGGGGAACGGGAAATGAGCGGGACCGTCGCAAAGCCCAAGAAGTCGGTTGCCCTGTCGGGGGTGGTCGCGGGCAACACCGCGCTGTGCAGCGTCGGCCAGACCGGCAACGACCTGCACTATCGCGGCTATGACATCCTGGATCTGGCCGAGGCCGCCGAATACGAGGAGGTCGCCCATCTGCTGATCCATGGCAGCCTGCCCACGGCGGCCGAATTGTCGGCCTACAAGACAAAGCTTCGGGCCCTGCGGGGCCTGCCCCTGGCCGTGCGGCAGGTGCTGGAAAGCCTGCCGGCCTCGGCCCATCCGATGGACGTGCTGCGCACGGGCGTCAGCGCCCTGGGCTGCACCCTGCCCGAAGCGCATGACCACAACGTCGCGGGCGCGCGCGACATCGCCGACCGGCTGATCGCGGCGCAGGGGTCGATGCTGCTTTACTGGCATCACTACAGCCAGAATGGCCGCCGTATCGAGGTGGAAACCCCGGACGACAGCATTGCCGGGCATTTCCTGCATCTTCTCCACGGCACGGCTGCCAGCGACGACGACGTGAAGGCCATGCAGGTGACGCTGAACCTGTATGCCGAACATGAATTCAACGCCTCGACCTTTACGGCGCGGATCATTGCGGGAACCGGATCGGACATGTTTTCAGCCATTGCCGGGGCGGTCGGCGCGTTGCGCGGCCCCAAGCACGGCGGCGCCAACGAGGTCGCTCTCGACATCCAGAAGCGCTATGGCGACCCGGACGAGGCCGAGGCTGATATCCGCCGCCGGATCGAGGCCAAGGAGGTCGTGATCGGCTTTGGCCATCCGGTCTATACCATCGCCGATCCGCGCAATGCCGTCATCAAGAAGGTGGCCCACCGCCTGTCGCGGAATACAGGCTCTACCAAGCTTTTCGATGTCGCGGAACGCATCGAGACGGTGATGATGGACGCCAAGAAGATGTTCCCGAATCTCGACTGGTTCTCGGCCGTGTCCTATCACATGCTGGGCGTGCCCACGGCGATGTTCACGCCGATCTTCGTGATCGCCCGCACGGCGGGATGGGCCGCGCATGTGATCGAACAGCGTATCGACAACAAGATCATCCGCCCCTCGGCCAACTATGTCGGGCCCGAGAACCGGGCCTTCGTGCCCATCGACAAGCGCGGCGCGGACCGCCCCCAGGCTGCGGAGTAAGCCATGCCGTATCTGATTGCAGACGACCAACCCCGCGACAGCGCCGGTGCTCGGTTTCGCGCCGCGCTTGACCGTCCCGGCATCCTGCGCCTGCCCGGCGCCCATAACGGCATGGCCGCGTTGCAGGCGCGGGCGGCGGGGTTCGACGCGCTGTATCTGTCGGGCGCGGCGATGACCGCCAGCATGGGCCTGCCGGATCTGGGCATCATCACCGTGGACGAGGTGTCCTTTTTCGTGCGCCAGATCGCGCGGGCCAGCGGGTTGCCGGTTCTGGTCGATGGCGATACCGGTTATGGCGAGGCGCTGAACGTCATGCACATGGTCCGCACGTTCGAGGAGGCGGGCGCCGGCGCCGTCCATCTGGAAGACCAGCTTCTGCCCAAGAAATGCGGGCACCTGAACGACAAGAAACTGGCAACGGCCTCGGACATGGCCGCCAAGGTGGCCGCTGCCGCCCGCGCCCGCCGCGACCTAGTCATCATCGCCCGTACCGATGCCGCCGCATCCGAGGGGATCGACGGCGCCGTCGCCCGCGCGCAGATGTATGTCGATGCCGGCGCGGACGCGATCTTTCCCGAGGCTCTGACCTCGGTCGAGATGTTCCGCGAGGTGCGCGAACGCCTGCCGGGCGTGAAGCTTTTGGCCAATATGACCGAATTCGGCCGCACCCCCGCCCTGACCGCGCAGGAGTTCGAGGATCTGGGATATGACATGGTGATCTGGCCGGTGTCGTCGCTGCGCGTGGCCAACAGGGCGCAGGAACGCCTGTATGCCGCGCTTGCCCGCGACGGCGCCACCACCGCCATGCTGTCCGAGATGCAGACCCGGGCCGAACTTTACGACACCATCGGACTGAATGCCTTCGAGGCGCTCGATGCCTCGATCGCGCAAAGCGTGCTGCCCGCCCAGGGCTGAGGTCTGGCCCCGCAAGGGAACCGCGCCGCGTGAAACCCGTGGCCCTGTCGGCGGCTTATGACAGAGGGACACGAAGAAAGGCGGTCGTGACATGAGCCAGCCCTATTGCGGACCGGCCCTGCCGCCCGAGGCGTTGTGGATCGCGTGGAACGCCGATCCGGTGCTGCTGGCGGGGCTTGGGGTTCTTGGCCTTGCGCTGTGGCGATGGGGCAGGGGGCAGGCCCGCTGGGTCGCGATGGCGGCCCTGATCCTGGCCTTCGTCTCGCCCCTTTGCGCGCTGACGGTTGCGTTGCTGTCGGGCCGTGCCCTGCACCATCTGGTTCTGGCCGGGGTGGCGGCGCCTGCACTGGCCCTGGCGCTGCCGATGGCGGCACGCCTGCCCGCCTGGATCGCGGCGGCGGGGATGACCGCGGCGATGGTCGCCTGGCACCTGCCTGCGGTTTATGCGGCGATCTGGTTTTCCGACGGCCTCTACTGGCTGATGCAGGCCGCGCTGCTGCTGCCGGCCTGGGCCTTCTGGTCGACCGTTTTGGCGCCGGGCGCCGACGCCCGGCACCTGCTGGGCAACGCCTTTCTGGCGATCGGCCTTGCCGGGATCATGGGCCTTCTGGGTGCGGTGCTGACCTTTGCGCCGGGGCTGCTTTATCTCCAGCATGTGGATGGTGCGGCGCTGTGGGGCCTGTCGGCCCTGGACGATCAGCAACTGGCCGGACTGATCCTGTGGGTGCCGGGATTCCTGCCCATGGCCGGGCTGGCCTTTGTGCTGCTGCGGCGCGGCTGGCACAACGGTCTGGCCGCATGATCGCCGCGCTGAAGGCCCTGCACATCGCCGCCATCCTGGTCTGGAGTGCGGGGCTGATCGCCCTGCCGCTGTTGCTGATCGGCTATGGCGGCGCGCGGCGGCAGTCGCGGTTTTCCGAGTTCCGGCTGCTGACCCATTACGGCTATGTGGCCTTCGTGACCCCCGCCGCCGTGATCGCCGTGGTCGCGGGCACCGGGCTGATCTTCGCGGCCGGGGTGTTCGATCTGTGGTTCATCGCCAAGCTGGCCCTTGTCAGCCTGATGGCGCTTGTCCATGCCTGGATCGGCCACCTGATCGAACAATCCGGCGTGCAGCGGCAGGGTGCCATGGCGAATGGAGAGCGCAGCCGGGGCTATGCCATGCCGAACCCGATCATGGCACTGGTGATTGCCATCCCGGCCATGGCCGCCGTGCTGTGGCTGGTGCTGGCCAAGCCCGATCTGGCCTGGGTCGCGGGCCTGTTGCCGCAATTCATGCTGCAGACCCAGGATCAATCGCTGTGATCGCGCTGCGTCCCGATCCGGTAATCGAACACCAGCTTGCCGCCGTGCCATCCGGTCACGGCCGTCATCCCCATCCCCAGGGCCGAGATCAGGATACCGAAGGGCAGGACCGCCGCCTGCGCGTCGGGCAGGCGATAGCCCCAGTTGACGCCCATCACCGACAAAAGGGTGCAGGCCAAGATGAAATGGGTCCAGCTTGGCGCACGGATGCGGATGCCTGGCACGATCAGCAGTTCGACCGCGCCGGTGATCCCCGCAAACACGCCCGCGACAAAGCCGACGCCTGCGGTCCAGACCGCCACCCGCGGCCAGAAGGGATCGCCCGTCCACCAGAACAGCGCGTCGGCGCCAAAGGTCAGAAAGGCCAGGGCGATGGGATATGTGACCATCATGGCGTGCAGCGGATGGCCGGCAAGGGCGATCCGGGATTCGGTCTTGTCGAAGGCCGCATGTTCCTCGATGGGATCGGCAAGGCGGCGTCGCTGGCTCCAGGTGCGCTTGGGTCGCATCGGCATCGGTTCCTTGTGAGGGTCAGGGGGAAAGCCCCTGCCGCGGCGGCGGTTCCGTTGCTGGCGGGATGCGACGGCGCGTTCAGCACGCTGACGCCCGCGGGCCCCGCCGCGTCCGGGATCGCCCTGTTGTGGTGGGTGATGCTGGGCGGCGCGGGGTTGATCACGATCCTGGTGCTGTCCCTGGCCTGGATCGCGCTGCGCAGCGGCCCGCGCGCAACCGTTGAACGGCCCTGGACGATCTGGGGCGGGCTGGCCTTTCCGCTGGCGGTCCTCGCAATGCTGGTCGGTTTTGCGCTGTGGATCGGCGAACGCATGATCGCGCGCGACGACGGCGCATTTGCCGTGCAGGCCGAGGCTTATCAATGGGGCTGGAGCTTCGTGCAGCCCGGCCCGGATGGCCCGGTCAGGACCGAGGGCGTGCTGTATGTGCCGGCGCGGCAGCCCTTCGACATCGTTCTGACCAGCCGCGACGTGATCCATTCCTTCTGGGTTCCGCAACTGGGCGGCAAGATGGACGCCATCCCCGGCCGCCGGAACGTGCACCGCCTTCAGGCCGACGCCCCCGGCCGATACGAGGGGCTGTGCGCCGAATTCTGCGGCCTGGGCCATGCCGCCATGCGGTTCGAGGTGGTGGTCTATGACCCGTCCGGGCCGTTGCCCGATCTTGCCCCGCTGCCCCAAGGGTCGGCATCCGCAGGGGGAACCGCGCCATGACCGACACCCGCCCCGCCATCGCCCCCAATCCCCCGCAGCGCGCAATCCGCCTGCACCGCGAACTGGACCGGGTCTGGACTGACCTGCCTGGCTGGCGGGGATTTCTGACCTCGGTCAACCACGGCACGCTGGGGCTTCGCTTCATGGCGACGGCAATCGTGTTCTTCGGCATCGGCGGGGTGCTGGCCATGCTGATCCGCGCTCAGCTTGCCACCCGCGACGGGGCCTTCCTGGACACGGCCCTGTATAACCAGATCTTCACGATGCATGGCAGCATCATGATGTTCCTGTTCGCCATCCCCATGCTGGAGGGTCTGGGGTTATGGCTGCTGCCCAAGATCCTGGGCGCGCGGGACATGGCCTTTCCCCGGCTGAGCGCGCTTGGCTACTGGTGCTATCTGTTCGGCGGCATTATCATTCTGCTGTCGCTGCTGGCGGGCGTGGCCCCCGACGGCGGCTGGTTCATGTATGTGCCCCTGTCGGGCAAGACCCATACCCCCGGCATCAGCGCCGATGTCTGGCTGCTGGGGGTCACGTTCGTCGAGATTTCCGCCATCGCCGCCGCGGTCGAGATCACCGTGTCCATCCTGCGCTGCCGCGCCGCGGGGATGCGGCTGGCTGCGATGCCGCTGATGGGGTGGTACATGCTGGGCACGGCGGCGATGATGCTGGTGGGCTTTCCGCCGCTGATCCTGGGGTCGATCCTGCTGGAACTGGAGCGCGCCGCAGGCTGGCCGTTCTTCGACATCCTGCGCGGCGGCGACCCGCTGCTGTGGCAGCACCTGTTCTGGCTGTTCGGCCACCCCGAGGTGTATATCATCTTTCTGCCCGCCGCGGGCGTGCTGTCCACCATCATCCCGGTCTTTGCCCGCGTGCCGATCCTGGGATACGGGGCCATCGTCGCGGCGATCCTAGGGCTGGTGTTCCTGTCCTTCGGGCTGTGGGTGCATCATATGTTCACCGTGGGCATCCCGCACATGGCGCTTGCATTCTTTTCGGCCGCCTCGGCCCTGGTGGCGGTGCCCACGGCGGTGCAGATCTTTGCCTGGATCGGCACGATGTGGGCGGGGCGGGTGACGATGCGCCTGCCGATGCTGCACGTCGCCGGGTTCTTTCTGACATTCGTGATGGGCGGGCTGACGGGCGTGATGCTGGCCATGGTGCCCTTCAACTGGCAGGCCCATGACACGGCCTTCGTCACGGCGCATCTGCATTACGTCCTGGTCGGCGGCTTCGTCTTTCCGATGCTGGCCGCGATCACCTATTGGATGCCGATGATCTGCGGGCGCTTCCGCGTCCGCGCCCTGGGCGAGGCCGCGTTCCTGCTGATCCTGGTCGGGTTCCACGGCACCTTTTTCCTGATGCACCTGACCGGGCTGCTGGGGATGCCGCGCCGGATAGACGTGTATCCCGACAATCCCGAATGGGAGTGGCTGAACCTGATATCCTCGATCGGCGGCATGGTCATGTCGGCGGGGTTCGCGCTGTTCGCGCTCGACATCGCGATGCAATGGCTGTTCGGGCGGCGCAGCCGACGCAATCCGTGGCGGGCGCCGACGCTGGACTGGGCCATGGCGCTGCCCGCGCCGTCCTACAACGTCGCCTCGCTGCCCGGACCGGGCCGCGACACGGCCGATGCGCTGCTGCCCCTGGCGCGGGGCGAGGGGCTGCTGCCCGGCGCCCCGCGCGGTCGGCGCGAGACGCTGGTCGTCGATCCGGGCAGCGGGCGGCCCGACCATGTGGCCGTCCTGCCCGGCAATACCGCCCTGCCCATCGTCACCGCCGCGACCATTGGCAGCCTCGTTCTGCTGATGCTGGCGGGGCTTTACCCGCTGGCGCCGCTGGCCATCCTTGCGATCCTGTGGGCCGCGTGGCGGTGGGGCCGGATCATGGGCACCGCCGACGAGGCCGCGCCGATCCCCGTCGCCCCCGGACTGTCCCTGCCTGAACATTACCAGTGCCGCAACACCCTGGCCTTTAGCGGTGCGGTCGCGCTGCTGGTGGCCGACGGGACGCTCTACGCGTCGCTGCTGTTCGGGGTGGCATTCCTGACCGTGATCGCGCCGAACTGGCCCGCGCCGGACAGCGGGCTGTCGATGCTTGACCTGTGGCTGGCCGGGGGGGCGCTGCTGGCGATGGCGGGCGGATCGCTGGCGGCGCGGCTGGCGGAATCGCGGCGCACCCGCCCGCTGGGGGGACAGGCGGCCCTGGCAGGGATTCTGGCCGCGATACTGGGCCTGGCCCTGCTGGCGGGCCTTGCCTTGCAGCTTGACGATCCGACGCGCCATGCCCGCAACGCGCTGCGCGGTGTGCTGCTGGGCCATGCCGCCGTCCACGGGGTGATCGCGCTGATGATGGGCCTGCGCAGCCTGGCCGATATCCGGGCCGGACGGGTCAGCCGGACCCGGCGCGGGGCCGCGCCGGTCTGGCGCCTGTTCGGGGATTTCTGGCTGGCGACCTCGGCCGTGTCGGTCGCGGTGGTCGTCCTGCAAGAGGTTCTGGCATGACCTGGGTGGCGCGGATGCTGGCGGGGCCGGGGTTGTGGGCGGTGCTGTTCTGCGCCGTCTATGGCCTGCACGGCCTGGGCTGCGCCTGGGACTGGCCCGCTCGCCAGACGCCGCTGGGGCCGCTGCATCCCCTGGGCATGATCGCGCTGTGGCTGGCGGGACTGGCGGTCCACGGGGCGCTGATCGTGCTGAACGGGCCGGGCGGGGAGGGCACGCAGGCAGGGCTGATCCGGGCCGGAAACTGGATCGGCGCGGTGGCAAGCGCGGTCACGCTGTTTCCGGTCATCGCCGCCTCGACCTGCGGCTGAGGCGCGTCACATCCGCGACAGCAGGTCGGCCTTCTTGGCCTCGTATTCCTCGCGCGTCAGGACGCCGCGGGTGAACAGGCCGTGCACCTGTTCGATCCGGGCGGGGATCGAGCCGTCGTCGCCGGGGGTCCGATCGGCGGGCGCAGGGCCGGGTTCCGCGTCGCCCGGCATCGCCACCGGGGTCAGGCTGTCCAGCGACACGGGTCCATGCTGGCTGGAAAAGGTCAGGCTGCTGCTGCCCCCCTGCTGCTGGGATACTCCGCCGATGCGATGCTCGCCCGTGTCATAGACCGACAGCCGGTCGCCCTGACGGATCGCCAGCCGCCGGGTGTCGGGAAAGACCGCATAGCGCATGTCCCCCTGCGCCCCGCTGGCGCCGGGTCGGCCCAGGTCGGCGGGCCAGTCCGATGCTTGGCGGTCATCGCCGCCGTCCCGGTCCGGAAGGGACTGCGCCAAGGGCAGCAGGTCGGCGATCAGCGCCTGCACGCGGGCCTTGAGGCCGCTGTCGAACATGTCGCCGATCATCAGCATCCCGCCCGAGGACAACTGCCCCATGCCCCCCGCCTCGGGCAGGTCGAACTGCGCCTGCGTGCCGCCGCCGCGCCGCAGGGCCTCCAGCATCCCCTCGGCGGTCCGGGGGGAAAAGCCATGGCTCTGGGCGATGCCTGCCAGGCGTTCGCGTGTCTGGTTCGTCGATGTCATCTGCGGATGTCCTTTGTGGTGTTCCGGTCAGCCCGCCTGCGACAGGCTGTCCGGGAAATGCATGAAACCGTCCGAGGGTTGCGCCGTTGACGCGCATGACCGCGCAAGCCCCCCTCATCCCCGCCGAGGCCGGTCCCGCCTCCAGGACTGCACCAAGGGCCGTCGACCCGGCCCGTCCCCCGCTGATCCCGGCGCGGACGATGGACCGTGCCGATCAGCCATCATGTCCCGCAGAGCTACCCCGAGGCGGCGCCTGTCATCGCGGGCCATGGCCCGTCCACCGGAACGACTTTGCCGCCCGGATCGGTTTTTCCGACGCACAGGAGCCCCTATGACCAACCGCCCCCTTCGTCTGGGCTTTCCCGTCAAGGTGATGGCAGAGCCTGGACTGAAAAGCAGCGACACCCGCCGCTGGCAGCAGAACCCGCATCTCAAGACCTCGCTGGAACATCTGCACGCGATCTTCGACCATCTGGTCGAAAAGAACATCGACATGTATCGCATGTCCTCGGATCTGGCGCCCTATGCGACCCATCCCGACATGCCGCAGTTCCACGGCATGGTCGCCGAGAGCGATGCCGAACTTGCTGCCCTGGGGCGGCGGGCGCGCGACCTGGACCTGCGGCTGTCGTTCCATCCGTCACAGTTCGTGCTGCTGAACAGCCCCGATCAGGCATTGACGGACAAGAGCATCTGGGATCTTGCCTCTCAGGCCGAAATGCTGGACCGCATGACCCTGGGCCCCGAGGCGGTGCTGGTCACGCATGTGGGCGGCGTTTATGACGACCGCGAGGCCAGCCGCGCCCGCTGGATCAGGGGCTATGAGCAATGCCCCGAACCGGTACGCCGCCGCCTGGTGCTGGAAAACGACGACATCCGCTTTTCGGCGGCGGACGTGCTGTGGATTCACGACCGCTGCGGGGTGCCGCTGATCTTCGACTATCAACACCACTGGTGTCTCAACCCCGAGGGCCTGGCCCTAGGGGGTGCGGCCCAAGATCCATTTCTCGTCCCCCCGCACCGAAATGCGCGAGGTCAAGCGCAAGGTCAGCGACAGGGAACGCGCGGCGCTGAGGTCCGACAAGCCCGCAGGCACCGCGCCGACGCGCGACGTCGTGACCGCCGCCTCGCGCGTCAAGACGGTGCTGCTGCCCCCGGTCTGGACGGGACATGCGGATTTCGTCAATCCCTTCGAATTCGCCACCTTCATGCGCGAAGCCGGCAACCTGGATTTCGATGTGATGCTGGAGGCCAAGACCAAGGATCTGGCGTTGATGCGGCTGCGGTCCGATCTGCCGCGCTATGCCCCCGACGTGGGGCTGCGCTTTGGCCTGCGCGCCGACGACGCGCCTGCCCCCAAGGAACAGGTTCCCGAGGAAGCCGAGGACGGCTAGCCCCCGAACAGCCCGGTCAGGACCAGGCTGGCACGGTCGGCCATTCCCTGCCAACTGGGCAGCCTTGCGCCTGCGGCCCCCGCCGCCATGGCCATCCGGTGGCGACAGTCCGGATCGGCGATGACCCGGCGCAGGGCGCCTGCCAGGGCATCGGGATCGCCCGGCGGAACCAGCAGGCCCGCGCCGCCGGGCACCGTGTCGGGCACCGCGCCGGTCGCACAACTGACGATGGGCAGTCCGCGCACCAGAGCCTCGTCGAAAACGATGCCGTGTCCCTCGTAATGCGTAGCCAGGGCAAAGACATGCGCCCGCGCATACAGATCCTGCAAGACCTCGTCGGACACCCGGCCCGCCAGGGTGATCCGGTCCGCCACGGGACTGGCGCGGCACTGCCGGGCCAGGGCCCGGGCATGGTCGCGGTCCCAGGGGTTGCCGGCGATCACCGCCCGCCAGTCCAGGTCGGCCAGCCGAGACAGGGCGGCGATCAGGATGTCGTGGCCCTTGCGCGGGTGCAGGATGCCCACCGACAGGATCAGCGGGGGATGCTGCGGACGGGGCGGCAGGCGCGGCCGGTCGGTGCCGGGGCGGACGACGCTGATGGTGCCGGACGGGACGGCGTAACGCTCGATCAGGATGCGGCGGGTATGCGGACTGGGCACCAGCACATGCCGCACCAGCCCGAGGTTGTCGCGCTCGGTCCTGAACAGGTGGTCGCGCCGGGCGGGCGTCAGGCCGGTTTCCTGCGCCAGGGGATGGTGGATCATCGCCACCGCCGGCGCGCGGATCCGTGCCAGGCCCGCGGTATCGATCGATCCGAAGACCAGGCCGTCCAGGATCACCGGGCGGTCCGCGGGAAGCTCGGCAAGCGCTGCGACGGCCTGGGCCATGTCGGCGGTCGAGGGATCGGGAAAGTTTGCGGACAGTTCCAGATGCCGCATGTCGTGGCCCGCCCGGCGCAGCCCCTCCAGCAGGCGGCGTTCGTAGATATAGCCTCCGGTGAGGGTGGCGATGTCGCCCGGAATGGCGAAAGCCAGCGGAGGGCGCGTCATGCGTGGGTCTGTTCGGGGGCAAAGGCCGCCAGCACGCGGCGTTCGGCGGCGGACACGGCCGCATGGAACAGCGCCGCCATGACCGTGACCACCGCCACCGTCAGCCACAGCATATCGTAATCCGACAGCGAGGCCGACAGCGCCATCAGGCTGCCCAGACCCCGCCCGGTGGCCAGCCATTCCACCACCGTCACCGCCAGGATCGCCGCCGGCACCGCCATCCGGGCCGAGGCGAACAGCGCGGGCAGCATGGCCGGAATACGCAGGTGCAGCAGCCGGGCCAGCCGCCCCGCCGCATGGGAGCGGAACAGATCGAGGATCGGCCCCGGTGCCTGGCGCAGCCCGTGCTGACAGGCCACAAAGGTCGGAAAGAACACCATCAGCGCCACCAGCGTCATGGTGCCGGCGGCGCCCCGTCCCGTCAGCACCACCACCAGCGGTGCTGTCGTGACGATGGGGATGGACCGCAGCGCCACCGCCAGGGGCGTCATCAGCGACCCCAGCCACGGCAGCAGCGACAGCAGGATCGCAAGGCCTGCGCCGGCCGCCAGTCCTGCCAGATAGCCCGGCAGGGCCCAGATCAGGGTCTGCACCGTCGCGGCCCACAGCACCTGCCGCGTCCGGGCAGCATCCGGCGCCCACAACAGCGCCTCGGCCAGGTCGTCGGGGCGTTTGGCGAAAAAGCGGTTCAGCCCCAGAACCTCCATCCCGCCCCACCACAGGACCAAAACCGCCCCGACCAGCAGCGCGGTTCCGGCCGCCTTGCGAAACGGCGATCCCCGCACGATCCGGGGGGGCGACAGGATGACCGGAGGCTTGTCGTCGGCGATCCGCGCGCCCAGCCATCCCAGAGCCGCATAGGGGACGATCGAGGCCGCCGCCGCGATGCCCGCCACCCCCCACAGTGCCGGCACGTCCAGATCGCGGGTAAAGCGGATGGTCAGCACGCCAAGGCCCCGCTCGGCCCCCGTGAATTCGCCCACCATGGCGCCCAGCACGGCCGCGGGGGCCGAGATCTGCAATCCCGCCAGCAGATAGGGCAGGGCGGCGCGGGCGCGGACATGGGCCAGTTCGGACCAGCGGCCCCGGCCATAGCTGCGGATCAGGTCGAACCAGACCTGCGGCGCGGCCCGCAGCCCGGCCAAAAGGGGGATCAGCGTGGTATAATAGACGGCAAGCGCCGCCAGAACGACCTGCGGTCCTTCGCCCGGACCCATCAGCACCCGCAGGATCGGCCCGGTGGCGACCAGCGGCAGGCAGAACACCACCAAGGCCAGGCCGCCCACCAGGTTCAAGAGGCGCGGCCAGACCAGGGCGATCGCCGCCAGCAGGATCGCCGCCAGATTGCCCAGCAGGAACCCCCAGGCGGCATTGGCCAGCGTCACCGACAGCGCCCTGAGGATCAGCCCGCCATGCGCCGCCAGCCAGCTAGCCACCCCCAGCGGTCCCGCCAGCAGATAGCCGCCTCCGGCAAGCGCGAGGGCCTGCCACAGTGCCAGCAGGACCAGAAGGCCCATCCAGGGGGCGGGCTGCCCTATTGCGCGGCCACGGCTTGCGATCGTTCGCCCCCCCGGACAAGGGCGGCAAGCGCCGTCTGGACCAGCCTGCGAAAGGCGGGGGCTTCGGACAGGTCCGGTCTGCGGGGCCAGTCCAGCGGCACGGGGATGTCGGCCAGGACGCGGGCCGGGCGGGGCGACAGGACGACGATGCGGTCCGCCAGCATCACGGCCTCGTCTACGGAGTGCGTGACCAGAACCGTGGTGGCGCCCGCGTGCCGCCAAAGGGGCGGCAGATCCTGCGCTAACTGGCGGCGCGTCAGGGCGTCGAGCGCGCCAAAGGGTTCGTCCAGCAGCAGCACGCGCGGGCGCGTTGCCAAGGCGCGGGCGATGGCCGCACGCTGGCGCATCCCCCCCGACAGGGCCGCCGGGCGCATCTGCTGGAACCCGCCCAGGCCCACAAGGTCGATCAGGCGGTCCACCGTGGCGGGATCGGCGGGCAGCCGCGCCAGCTTGCGCCCCAGGGCTATGTTCTGGCGCAGCGTCAGCCAGGGCAGCAGGCAAGGGTCCTGAAAGGCCACCGACAGCGAGCCCTGCCGGCACAGCGCGGCCGGTGGCTGGCCCGCGATCGTGATCCCCCCGATGGACGGCTCCTCCAGTCCCGCGATCATGCGCAAGAGCGTGGATTTGCCGCAGCCCGACGGACCCAGAAGGGCCGTGGTCCGCCCGCCCGCCAGCGTCAGGTCGATCCCGTCCACCGCCGTCATGCCGTTGTCGAACCGCTTGACCAGCCCCGCGCAGACGATCGCCGCCGGGGGGTGGTCGTCAGGCGCCATGGATTTCTTCTAGAATGGAACGGTCCCACAGGTCGGGCCGGACCTCGCGGCCCATGGCCGACAGGGTGCGGATGTTCGCCTCGACCCCCTCATCCGTCCACCAGCCGAAACCCCGGGCGTCCGTCAGGTCCGAAAACATCAGGGGAATCTGGCGTCTGGCCTGCATCCGCTGCATGGCGCCATCAAGGCCCGCATCGGGGAACATCCGCAGTGTCAGATCGGCGGCCGCGTCGGTGTCGGCACGGCAGGTTTCCCACCCCCGGATCTCTCCCGCCATCATCGCGACCAGATCGGCGCGGCGGCTGGCCAGGCTGTCTTCGGTCGCGATATAGGTCTGGGAATGCAGCACATAGCCATGGTCGGCCAGCAGCATGGTTTCTGATTCCACCCCCTGCACGGCCATCGCGACCGGCAGGTCGGTTTCCCAGCACAGCAGGCAATCGACCTCGCCCGCCAGCAGCGGCTGGGCCGAATATTGGGTGGGAACCACGGCAATGGCATCGATGTCGATGCCGTTCAGCGTGCAAAGCGCCTGCAGGACGGGCATGTTCGCCAAGGCCATGCCGATGCGGCGGCCCGGCAGGTCGGCGGGCGTGCGGACCGGGTTTTCGGGCAGCGAGGCGATGGCAAAGGGGTTCTTCTGCATCGCCACGCCGATGATGCGGAAGGGCGCCCCCTGCGCCACCGCCGCCGAGGCATAGTCGGCGGCCGAAATCCCGATCAGCGCGGTGCCTGCGACCACCGGCGGCTCGACCGGGGCATTGGGCCCCCCCTGCAGCAAGGTCACGTCAAGCCCCGCGTCCCGCCACCAGCCGTTTTCCAGCGCGATATAGCTGCCCGCGAACTGGACCGAATGCAGCCAGGACAATTGCAGTCCTGCCGGCGTGGCGGCCCGGACAGGCGCGCGCAGGCCCATCCCCGCCAGGGCAAGGCCTGCCGTGGCGGTGGTCATCAGGGTGCGGCGCGACAGTGAACGAAGCGGCATCGGAAACCTCCGTGACGATGGGGCATGGCACCCCCCATATGTGACGCCCCTTTGGCCCGGCGCGCAATGGCGATCATCTGTGCGGCGGAAGGGTGCCAAAGCCCCTCAGGATCAGGTTGCGCATCTGGTCCATGGGCAGGGCCTCGTGCCCGATCGGGGGCACCAGGCCGGGGGCCAGTCCCCACGAGGCGGCGCGGTCCACCAGATGCGGCGGGCCGATCAGGTGAACGGGCACGTCGGGCACATCCTGCCCCGCCACCCAGGGCACCGCCTGGTGATCGCCTAGAACGATCATCAGGGGCGGGTCGGCGGCATGAAGGCGCGCATAGTCCAGAACCGTCCGCAGGCTGTAGTCCACCGCGTCCCGATAGGCATGGCGCACCCGGTCGCGGTCGCGCCACACGACCTCGGGGGGGTCGCCGGCACGGGCCATGGCGTCGAAGACGGCCCCGTTTCCCAGGCGATTCCAGTCCAGCAGGCGGGCCGCGGGCACCCAGGGCGCGTGGGACGAGATCAGCGCGACCTGCGCGAACAGATGGGGCGGCCCGGTCCGGTCGCGCAGCAACCGGTCGGTCGCCGCCAGGGTGAACTGGTCGGGCATCGTAACCCAGTTGAAGGGCAGACCGCGATAGCCCAGATCGCCCGCCGCCAGAATGTGGTCGAACCCCATGGTCGCGGCCTCGGGCCAGGGTCTGGTGATGGCGGGCATCACCGCCGCCGTCCGGAACCCCGCCTGCCGGGCGTGATGGAACAGCCCCTGCCGCCCGCTGACCAGGGCGGTGCGATAGCGCGTCTGGTCGGCGATCCACAGCCCATTGGCAAGGGTGGCATGGGACAGCCAGCTTTGCCCGCCCTGCGTCGGCGCCACCAGAAAGCCCGACCGCATTGCCAAACCCGCTTGGGCCAGCCGCGGCTGCGCCTGTTCCAGGGTTGCCCTGTGCCGGTCTGCGTGGAAAGGAACGTCAAAGCTGGCCCGGCCATAGCTTTCCACAAAGATCACCAGCACATCGCGGTCGATGGCCGCCAGCAGCCCGGCCGTCCCCGCCAGCTCGTCACGCGCGGCCAAGGCGCGCATCTGCCGCAGGTCGCGGGCGGTCTGCTGGAACAGCGCCAGCCGGGCCGCGGCATAGGGGCCGTTGCCCGCCCATGCGGCCCCGGCAAGGGCCGTTGCCGTGAATGCGCCGCCGGCCGCAGCCAGACCGATGGCCATGGCAGGGGGCAGGGGATGCCGGCTCCATTGCCCGGTCGCCCACCACAAGGCCGCCCCGGCTGCGGCCCCAAGCGCCAGGGTTGCCGCCAGACCCGCCAGCAGTCCCGACAGGCCCAGCGTTTCCCGCGCCAGCTCCGCCCCGGGCGCGAGCAGCGGCAGGTCCGCCAGGACGTTGAAGGGCCGCCCCAAGGCCGCATTCATGGCCCAGTCGGCGGTCTTCTGCGCCGTCAGCAGGACCAGCAGGACGGCAGTCGCGATCCGCCCGATGCGCCCCGACAGGGGCAGCGCCAGCAGGATCAGCGGCAGTTCGGGCGCCACCCGCAGCCACGCCTGCCCCCCCGGCACGGGCGCGTCGGGCAGAGCCAGGGCCAGATGGATCACCAGTCCCGCCGCCGCCAGGCTGGCCCAGTCCCGCCCGGTCATGGCCGACGCCGCCACAGCCAGCGCAGATCCACCCAGAAGGACAGGATCAGCGCCCCTGCGGCAAGACGCGCCACGGCCGCGGCGGAATCCGGGCCGACAAGGGGAACCTGCACGGCGATCAGCGCCGAGAGTTGCAGCACGCAGACCACCTTGCGCCACCGGCGCGGCGGCAAATCGGCCCGCAGCCAGGGCCACGGGCCCTGCGCCAGCACGAAGGCGTATCGGGTAAGCCCCAGGATCAGCGCCTCGGGGATCATGGCCCGGTATGCCAGGACATGCAGGGCCAGGACCAGGGCCATGGCGGCATCCGCCTCGATGTCGAAGCGCGCGCCAAAGCGGGAATCCAGGCCGCTGCGCCGTGCAAGATGCCCGTCCACGCCGTCCAGGATCAGGGCGGCGGCGGCGATCCCCGCGACGATCCAACCCCCGGCATACCCGGCGTTCAGCGGCACCAGCAGGGCCGCGACCAGAGCCATCCGCAGCAGGGTGACCCTGTTGCAGCCGCCGATCCGGCCATGCGGATAGCCGTCCCGCATCGCCAGGACAACGGCCATGCAGACCAGCAGGAATACCAGAACCGCGCCACTGAGGCCGGTGCCCGTCCCGGCCGTCAGGACCGAGGTCGCCCAGATCGCCGCCAGACCGGGGACAGCGGCCACGCCGACCTGCACCGCAAGGGACGGCGCCCGGCGGGTCTGCCGGGGGGGCCTGTGCCATCCGGGGAAAGGGGCATCGCGCATTCCGCCCAGCCTCGGGCCAAGTCCGCGATCCGTCAAGCGCGCGATCAAGGCCGCTCGTCAAACGCCTGTGCGGGTTCCCGGCATTCTGATAGAGTGGCTTCCAAAGGAGCCGCGCCATGCCCCACCCTCTGCAAGGCTATCGGACCCCCGCCCGCGCAATGCACTGGATCGTGGCGGCAGCGGTGTTGCTGATGATCCCGGCAGGGCTTGTGATGACCCGCGAAGGCATTTCCCGGCCGCTTCAGGACGCGCTGTTCCTGTTTCACAAGAACACCGGCGTGCTGCTGTTTTTCCTGATCCTCGCCCGGCTGGCCTATCGCCTGATGCACCCGCCGCCGCCCTTGCCCGCCTCGATGCCCGGCTGGCAGCGCCGCGCGGCCGGGGCGTCGCATGCCGCGCTGTATGCCCTGCTGATCGCGATGCCGGTCAGCGGCTTTGTCAGGGTGCGCGCCGGCGGCTTTCCGATCGAGCTTCTGGACCGTCTGGGCGCCGGGCCGTGGCTTGCCAAGTCCGAGCCCCTTGCCGAATTTGCCAAGGACTTTCATGCCTTTGCCGCCTTCACCCTGATCGGGGTGCTGTTCATCCATGTGGGCGCGGCGCTGCATCATGCAATGATCCGCCGCGACGGAGTCTGGCAGCGCATGTGGCCCCCGGTCGCGCGGTCCTGACCGACGGCGATCACCGCCTGCCGCCTCCGACCAGCCAGGGGAATCGCCAACCGGTCGATCAGGGCGCTGAGCCGCACCTTGTCCGGGCCGCAGGCAAAGGCCGCGGCGGTCCCGAAGGGCCGAGATGCGACCCGGACGATCCTCGGGGCCCCCGATGCCGTGGCCAGGCTGTCCCGCCGCAGGACCCGACCCTGTGTCAGCCGGTGACCAGATGCAGATCCTGCATCTGCCGGGGGGTCAGGACGGTGATGTCCTCGGGCGGGGTGCGCAGGGCCAGGGACATGAGGCGCAGGTCGATCCCCATGTCCGACAGATAGTCCAGAACGCCCGCCTGGCTGCGCTGAAGGTCGCGGATCGCCATGAAGGCGGGAAGAAAGGTGTTCTCGCCGAAATCGTGCTGATGGACACCGACGACGCCGCCCGCTGTCACCCGCCGTTCGGTCCCGCCGGCCAGGATATAGGGACAGGCCGACATGCAGACGCCGCCGTCGCCGACCTCGGTGTCATAGCCCGCGCCGCGGATGGTGCGGCCGATGGCCAGGGCATCGGCGACCGACCCGCCCGAACTGTCCAGGCTGACACGCCTTTCGGCGGGCCGGGTTTCGTCCAGCCAGGACAGGAAGCGGTCGGCATCGCCCGGCGCGATCTGGCCCATAACGCGGATGGCTCCGTCGGCAACGGCGAATTCCAGGCGATCGGGCATGGGGCGCATGGCGGGGGCGCCGGGCGACGCCGGGCGCAGGTCGGGGCGATAGGGGCGCACGGACGGCCCCTGGGCAGGCGGGGCGAACAGGTCCGGGGCAGCCCCGCCGGGGGATGCGCGCAGATCCAGCAGCACGATGGCGCCCGCCAGCAGCACCTGCGACAGCAGCACCGCGCGGATCGCGCCCTGCGGGGTGGCCAGCCGTTTCACGTCATGGCCCCGGTCGCAGCGGCGCGGCTGCAGGGTCGTGTGGCCCCGGCTCGGTCTGGCGCAGCAGGTCGGCGGCGGCCAGGGCGCTGCGCAACTCGCCCACGGTCATGCGGTCGTCGGTCATCGTCTCGCCCCGGCCACCGCGGATCGCGGCCTGGACGACCATGATGATGAAGACCAGAACGGCCGGCAGCAGGTCGATGGAAATGGCGCCCGCCCAGGCGGGAATGAAGTTGCCGGCATAAACGATCACCGCGTCCGCCGCCGACAGGGGGGTATAGATCGCCTCGGACGGCTGGGGCAGGGCCAGAACCTCGGTCGCGGCGGCGGTCAGGGTCGCGGCGCGCTGTTCCACCAGGCTCAGCACCGAATTGATGGTGCTGTTCTGGCCCGCGCGGATGTCGGCGGATGACCCGTCCAGTTCGGGCAGGACCACCGCATCCGCCAGATCCTGCGCGGCGCGCGCGACCAGCGGCGCGGGGTTCAACTGGCGCAACTGGGTGATGAGGCCCGACAGTTCGACCGCGTCCTCGGAAAAGCGGACGGTGCGATCCTCGATCCCGCCGGGTTCGACCGACAGGCTGCGCATCCGGGCCAGGATGGTGTTGCCTTGGGCAAAGGCATCCTCGATCGGCTGGGCCACGACGGTCATCTGATCCTCGAGCGCGGCAAGCTCGGCCCCCTTCTGGGTCAGGACACGGAACACCGCGCCGCGTCCGGAAAAGCCCGACAGCGTGCCGCCGGCCTCCTGCTCGGACAGGTCGTCGAAGCTCTGGCGGACGCGGGCCACGTCGCGCGACAGGGACTGGCCCGCCACGGCATTGGCATGGGCGCGTTCCAGGGCGGCCTGATACTGCTGCACGGTGGTCGCCATGTGGGTTTCCACGGCGGCGCCCCCGGCCAAGGCCGCGGCGTTCAGCCAGGACGACATGGCGATGATGGCCACGCAGCCCAGGGCCATGGTCAGCAGCAGGCCGCCGCGTGCCGCCGCCGTCCGGACCGCGGGCAGCAGGCGCAGCATATAGGACCAGAAGACGAAGATCCCCACCGACACCGCGATCGAATAGGACAAAGCCGCAAAGGTCGTCCAGACGCCCGGATCGTCCAGCAGCGTCCGCACCCCCAGATAGGTATAGATCCCCGAAGCCGCCGCCAGCACGCCGAGCGCGGTCGAGGTAAAGGTATCCAGCCAGTCCAGATGCCGTTCCAGTTCCCGCGCATAGCGGTCGCCCGAGCGGGTGTCGGCGGTCGAGGGGGTGTCGCCCATGGGCTTTCCGTGCGCAAGAAGATGATCGCCCGACTTAAGGGCAGGGGCGGCGGGCCGTCACCCCCGGCGCCGGTCACAGTTTGGCGAGACCGCCGCGCCCCCGCAAGGACCGGCCCGCAGGCTGTCTGCCGCCGATTGTCAAATGTCATGTGGCAGCCGGACCCGTCCCAAGATAAGGAAGGCGAAACAACCGATTGGTCGATGCCATCATGACGGACGGGGCGACACTGCCGTTCCTGCAGGGGGGCGGGGAATGCGGGGCACTGCTGCGGCAGATGGACTGGTCGCGCCACCCGCTTGGCCATCCTGCCGAATGGCCGGACGAACTGGCCGTGCTGGCAGGCATCGTGCTGGCCTCGGCGCAGCCCATGTTCATCGTCTGGGGGCCGGACCGGATCACGCTTTACAACGATGCCTACAGCGTCATCGCGGGCAAGCGCCACCCCGCCGGTCTGGGTCGGCCCTTCCACGAGATGTGGTTCGATATCTGGAACGACGTGGGTCCGCTGATCGCGGCCGCCTATCAGGGCGTGGGCACCGCGAAGGATGAACTGCAGTTGATGCTGCATCGCAACGGTTATCCTGAAAAGGCGCATTTCACCTTTTCCTACAACCCGGTGCGCGACCGCAGCGGACAGGTGGTGGGGATGCTCTGCGCCTGCCTCGAAACCACCGCCTCGGTCGCCCTTCGCGACGCCCAGCAGGCCGAGCGCAGGGACTTCCTGCAGGTCTTCGAGGTGGCGCTTGGCGCGGTGGCCCTGCTGGACGGCCCGGACCATGTGTTCCGTTTTGTGAACAGCGACTATGTCAGGCTGGTGGGTCGTCACGATATCATCGGCAAGACGGTCCGCGAGGGCCTGCCCGAGATTGTGGACCAGGGCTTCATCGCCATTCTGGACAAGGTCTTCCGGACGGGCGAATCCCATATCGGGCGCAACATCCCCGTGACGCTGCAATCCAGCCCCGATGCCGCCCCGCGCGAACATTTTCTGGACTATCTGTTCCACCCGATCCGCGACGACGCAGGCGCCATCACCGGCATCTTCGTGCAGGCCCTGGACGTGTCCGAACGGGTGGACGAGGAAAAGCGCCGCCAGATGATCCTGGGCGAACTGAGCCACCGGATGAAGAACCAGTTGGCCATGATCCAGGCAATCGTCAACCAGACGCTGCGCACCGCCACCGACCTGGCCACCGCGTCCGAGGTTCTGGGCGACCGCATCCGCGTCCTGTCGGGGGCCCACGACATCCTGATCCGGGGTCATGCCGACAGTACCATGATCGGCGATATCGTCGCCAAGGTCCTGGCCCTGCATCAGGAATCCGGACAGGCGCGGTTCCGGGTCGAGGGTCCGCCCTTGTCGATAGCCTCGCGTCCGGCGCTGTCGCTGTCGCTGGTCCTGCACGAGCTGTCCACCAACGCGGTGAAATACGGTGCCCTGTCGAACAACGCGGGCCTTGTCCACATCCGGTGGGAGGTCGTCTCGGACGTTGCCGGGAATGACCGTTTCGTGCTGACCTGGACCGAAGAAGGCGGCCCGCCGGTGATCGCGCCCCGGACCCTGGGGTCGGGATCGCGTCTGATCCGGGCGGGGCTGTCGGGCACCACCGATTGCGAGGTCGAGATCGACTATCACCCCACCGGGCTGCTTTGCCGGATCAGCGCCGACCTGCGCAGCGTCCATACGGCAAACTGAGGCGGCCTGCTGAAGCGGTCAGGCGTCGGCCTTGACGATTTCCAGCGATACCCCCTCAAGCGGCGGCTGCGTGTTCTCGCGGGTCATGTAGTCGAAGGCGGCGTCATGGCTGGGAAACGCCATGGGGGCGGCCGTGGTGGAAAAATCGCGCCCATCCTCGGTCAGGCGGAAATGCGGGTTGTCGCGGCGACAGATCCAGTATTCGTCCATGGCAGGTTCCCCATCGGCGTTCCGGGGCGCAGCATTGCAGCGTCCCGATGCCGGGCGCAAGACACCGCAAGCATCTGCGGCTGATGCACAAGAACGGATATTCCGGGAAGCGCCGATTTGACTTATATTTTTTCCATAATAATTAAAAACAATAAAAACAGGAAAATATATTATTATTAAATGACCTGGGTGATTCTTTTTGGTGTCGAGGTTATCATGTCATGCAGCCCTACTGCCGCCAAAGGCTGGTTTCCCCCTGTCCTGATTGCCATTCTTGCGATCTGCGCCACCCCGATACAGGCGCAGCCCACCCCCGATTTCACGGTCAAGATGACGGTGCTGCGGCTTTCCGACAGTGGCGACGACAACGATTCCCTGTCGGATTCCGATTTCTATGTGGCCGGGTCGTTCACGCCGCGCAACGGCACGGCAATTCCCTTTGAAAACGAGGCTGCCCGCCAGGAGGGCGAGGAAACGATTCATCCGAACTGGGAATTCGAATTCGATGTCCCCTCGACCAGCGGCGGGGGAGAGCTGCATTTCCGGGCGCTCGATTACGACAGCGGGCTGAATTTCGGCGACGATACCACCATCGACGCGCGGCTGGATGTCGATTTCGGCAGTTGCGCCATCACCGGGAACGGCATTTCGACCACCTGCGGATGGGATATCGCCATCAACCAGGGCGACAGCGCCACGCTCAGGCTCGAAGTGTTCTGGCCCCCCAGCTCACCAGGGCTTCTGGTGCGCTGTCTGCAAGACCCTCTGCTGCCCCGGCCCGGGGACGCGGTGACGATCGACATGGAGGTGCTGGACGGCGCCGGCGGGCCAAAGGTCGCCTCAGACCTGCAAATCCTGGTCAACAACACCATCATGCAGCGGGCCACGGCGCAAAGCCAGACCGCCTATGCCTTTACGGCGAACGGACCGCATTTCGTCCTGCAATGCCGTGCCCGCAACACCGTCGGCGCCAATCCCGACGCGGAAATGGCCGATACCCGGTCGCGTCTGGTGCGCGTAGGCTTTCCCGCCGAACGCTGGAGCCCGGTCGGGGTCGCTGCATCCGCAGCCCGCGCCATCGACGTGGTGGTGCTGGTGGACCGCGATTTCGCCCCGCCTGCCGGCCTCACCGGTCTGTCCCTGCCCGAGGAGCCGGCCGTCCTGGCCGAAATCCGTCAGGCGTTGTGGACCAGCTTCATGAACAACCCCTATGTGCTGGCGAACCAGCATCGCTTCAACTTCTGGCTGGGGCGGTCCACGGCCGATTTCCAGGGCACGGCCACCACCTGCATCCTGGTCCAGCCGCCCGAGGACTGGGACCAGTATGCCTTTGCCGATGTCGGCTGGATCGCCCACCGGGACGCCGCCATGCAGCGCGACTGTGCAGCCCCCAGCCTGCGGGCCTTTGGCGGCGCCACGAACGACGCGGCGGCGGCGGTGCATGAAACCGGCCATGTTCCCTTCGGCCTTGCCGACGAATACTGCTGCGACGGAGGCTATTTCCAGGCGCCCATGCTGCCCAATGTCTATAACGGCATCCAGGCCTGCACGAACGACCTGCCGACCGACGGCACGGCGGCGGTCTGCCGCAACATCACGGGCATGGTCTTTACCTCGGACCCCCTGCCCGATCTGATGACGGATGACCGGATGACCTTCAACCGCCTTGACCGGCGGCGCGCCGACTGGCTGCTGGACCGTTGCGCCAACGCTGCCGAGGGATGCTGATCATGGCCCGCCTGCTGTCCCTGATCCTGATCGCCGCGATACCCGTTCTGGTGGCCGCGCAGGAGCCGCCTTCGATCGAAGGCCAGATCGACCCGACGGCCTTTGACGATGGTCAGCGGTCCATCGTGCTGCGTGTTCCCCATGGGGCGGCCATGCTGGAGCCGGCGTCCATTGCCCTGGTCAAGTCCCGCGCCAATGTGCGGCGCGGCGACGGGGGCGACATCCTGGTCGAGATCATCGACCGCCGCGGCAGTCTGATGGACCAGTGGAACGCCCCCCATCCCCACATGCGCAACGCGGAACGGCTGGCCGTCGAGGAGGCTCGCTATGTGCTGCCCTACAGCAAGGCCCTGTCGTCGGTGCGCATCACCGACCTGCAATCGGGGCAGGTCATGGAGGCACGGCTGGATCGGGCGATCGAGGATTTCTGTGCCGCCGAACCGGCCGACATCGCCTGCGACCAGATCGACCTGCAAGCCGATATTACCGCCGTGGACGGATCGCAGCGCAGCCTGCCTGTGTCCGAATTCACCCATGTCACCCTGCGTGCGACGTTCCAGAACCTCCAGGGCGAAACGGACGGGGTTTCGATGGCAATAGCGCCATTCTTCGTGTCGCCGAACCTGTCCGTCCAGACCGCCGATCCGACCAGTTTTACGGAAGGGCGGGTGGACGGCAGCTATCGGCGGGTCGAACGGGTGACCTATCGCATCGCCTGCAATGCGCCGGGGCCGGGCCGAATCTTTCCCCAGGCCGTCATCGGGGCGACGGGCGGCCCGGCCGTGGTGGATGTCGATCCCGACAACAACCGCTTCAACACCATCCTGGACATCGACTGCACCTGATCGGCATCATGCGGGGGATTGCGCATTCCATTGCGGGCGGGGACGGACAAGTGGCGGTCCGTGGCCGCAACGGCGTCGAGAAGGGGGATTGCTTGCGCTTCAGGTCAGAAGCCGCGTCATCTCGGCCCGCAATTCGGACGGCTCGAAGGGCTTGGCGATGAAGCCGTCCGCGCCGAGCGCCAGGCCACGGCGTTTTTCGACCAGCGATCCGCGCGCGGTCATCAGCAAGATGCGCACCCCCGAAAGACCGGGATCGGCGCGCAGCAGTTCGACGATTTCGTAACCCGATATGTCGGGCAGCATCACGTCCAGCAGGACCAGGTCGGGGCGTTCCTTGCGGATCGTCGCCAGAGCGGCATTTCCCGTGGACAGGCGGGAATGGGCATGTCCGTCGCGCGTCAGCAGGAACTCCAGCGCCAGGGCGATGTTGTCCTCGTCCTCGACAACAAGAATCCTGGCCATGCGGGGTGCCTTTCCGGTCTGACGGATGGGGCGGCGGGCCGGAACGCATCCCGGCCCGCCCGCTGATTACAGGCCGTCGTCGGCGAAGATATCCTTTTTGTGGGTATTGTTCGGCACGAAGATGACGCCGATGATCACCGTCATCACCGCGATCACGATCGCATACCACAAGCCCGCGTAGATGTTGCCGGTCTGGGCCGAGATCGCAAAGGCGGTCGCCGGCAGCAGGCCACCGAACCAGCCGTTGCCGATGTGATAGGGCAGCGACAGGCCGGAATAGCGGATGCGGGTCGGGTACAGTTCCACCAGTTGCGCCGCGATCGGCCCATAGACCATCGTCACCAGCACGATCAGATAGGTGAGGATCAGCACGACCTTGATGTTCTGGCCGTTGAAGATGTCAAAGAAGTGGTCGGCCTTGGCGACGGTGGTGTTGTCGGCCGCCGTCAGCGGATAGCCCGCCGCCGTGATCGCCGCGTTGATCTCGGCCGTGAAACGGGCCTTTTCGGCGGCAAGCGCTTCGCCGGTCAGGGCATTGCCGTCATAGGCCTGCACGACCGTCTCGCCCACCTGGACCGAGGCCACGGTGCCCGCCGGGGCATCGACCGTTTCCTGGACGTTGACCGAGGACCGCGCCAGTGCCGCCTTGAGGATGTCGCAGCTATTGTTGAACTGCGCGGTGCCGACCGGGTTGAACTGGAACGAACAGTCGTCCGGCGCCGCCGTCACCGTGACCGGGGTTTCCTGTGCCGCGGACAGCGCCGGGTTGGCGACGCTGGTCAGCATCGGGAACACCCACATATAGGTCAGCGCGGCAAGCGCGCAGCCGCCCAGAATGATCGGCTTGCGGCCGATGCGGTCAGACAGCGACCCGAAGAAGATGAACCCGGCGGTGCCCAGGATCAGCGACCAGGCAACAAAGACGTTGGCGCTGAACTGATCGACCTTGATCACGTTCTGGATGAAGAACAGGGCGTAGAACTGGCCCGAATACCAGACCACGGCCTGCCCTGCCGTCAGGCCGAACAGCGCGATCAGGGCGATCTTGCCGTTCTTCCAGTTGCCGAAGGCTTCCGTCAGGGGCGCCTTGGACTGCGTGCCTTCTTCCTTCATCTTCTTGAAGGCGGGGGATTCATTCATTTGCAGTCGGATATACAGCGAGATCAGCAGCAGGAAGACCGACCCCAGGAACGGGATCCGCCAGCCCCAGGCCCGGAACGGGTCCAGCATGACCTGGGCGCCCGTCGCGTCCAGCAGCGGCTGGCCATCCAGGCCCACCTGCGGAACCGCCGGGTAATTGGCGTTGACATAGGACGTGACCAGCAGGATCACGATCAGGGACAGCAGCAGGCCCAGGGTCGCGGTGGTCTGGATAAAGGCCGTGAAATAGCCACGCTGCCTTTGCGGCGCATGTTCCGCCACATAGACCGCCGCGCCGCCGTATTCGCCGCCAAGCGCCAGGCCCTGCAACATCCGCAGTGCGATCAGGATGATCGGCGCGGCGATGCCCCAGGATGCATAGCCCGGCAGCAGGCCCACCAGGAAGGTCGAGAAGCCCATGATCAGGATGGTGGCCAGAAAGGTGTATTTCCGGCCGATGATGTCGCCCAGCGATCCAAAGACCAGTGCGCCGAATGGCCGCACCAGAAAGCCCGCCGCGAAAGCCAGCAGCGCAAACACGTTGCGCGTTGCCTCGGGGAAGGCCGTGAAGAACTGCGAGCCGATGATCGCGGCCAGCGAGCCGTAAAGATAAAAGTCGTACCATTCGAAGATCGTGCCCGCGGACGAGGCCAGAATGACCTTCTTTTCCTCGGACGTCATGGGACGCGAACGGGTCGTTGCGTCGGGCGATATGTAAGTCATCTGTCCTCCTCCTGTTATGCCGGCCGGTGGCTGGCAGGAAATTTCGACGCTCAAGCCTTCTTGGATCGCGGTTGGACCAAGCCGAAACCTCTGACCGGGATTGCTCGTCGGGCAGGTCTGGCGGCACCCGGTCCTCCTCCGGAGGCCGCCTTGTCATGAAGGTGCGGCGACCCCCCGTCAGCCCCGGTTCATCCGGTTGGCGATCAGGTCGTCCACGACCTCGGGCTCGGCCAGGGTCGAGATGTCGCCCAGGCTGCCATAGTCGTTTTCGGCGATCTTGCGCAGGATGCGGCGCATGATCTTGCCCGACCGCGTCTTGGGCATTCCCGGTGCCCACTGGATCAGGTCGGGCTTGGCGATGGGCCCGATCTCGGTGCGGACCCATTTTTCCAGTTCGGCGCGCAGCTCCTCGGTGGGCTCGACGCCGTTCATCAGCGTCACATAGGCATAGATGCCCTGACCCTTCAGCGGATGCGGGTATCCCACGACCGCAGCCTCGGCCACCTTTTCATGCGCGACCAGGGCGGATTCGACCTCGGCCGTGCCCATCCGGTGGCCGCTGACGTTGATCACGTCATCGACGCGGCCGGTGATCCAGTAATAGCCGTCTTCATCCCGGCGGCAGCCGTCGCCGGTGAAGTAATAGCCCGGATACTGCTGGAAATACGCCTCCATGAAGCGGTCGTGATCGCCCCACAGGGTGCGCATCTGGCCCGGCCAGCTATCGGCGATGCACAGCACGCCCTCGGCGGGGTTGCCCTCCTGCACATGGGCGGTGGCGGCATCCAGGATCACCGGCTTGATGCCGAAGAAGGGCAGGGTGGCGGAACCGGGCTTGGTTTCCGTGGCACCCGGCAGCGGCGTGATCAGATGGCCGCCGGTTTCCGTCTGCCACCAGGTATCGACGATGGGACAGCGGCCCTTGCCGATGTTGTCGTTGTACCAGTTCCAGGCCTCGGGGTTGATCGGTTCGCCCACGGTGCCCAGGACGCGCAGGCTGGACAGGTCGTGTCCCTGGATCGGGTCGGTGCCCTTGGCCATCAGCGACCGGATGGCGGTGGGCGCGGTATAGAACTGCGTCACCTTGTGCTTGGCGCAGACCTCCCAGAAGCGGCCGGCATCGGGCCAGGTCGGCACGCCCTCGAACATCAGGGTGGTGGCGCCATTGGCCAGCGGTCCATAGACGATATAGCTGTGGCCCGTGACCCAGCCGACATCGGCCGTGCACCAGAAGATGTCGCCGTCCCTGTAATCGAAGGTGTACTGGTGCGTCATCGCCGCATAGACCAGATAGCCGCCGGTGGTATGCACGACGCCCTTGGGCTTGCCGGTCGAACCCGAGGTATAGAGGATGAACAGCGGGTCTTCGGCACTCATCGGGCGCGGCGGGCAATCGGGGCCGGCATGACGCATCAGTTCCCTGACATCCACGTCGCGCCCCTCGATCCAGGTGGTCTGGTCGCCGGTATGCTTGACCACCAGACAGCGCACCCGATCGGAACAGTGCAGCAGGGCGGCGTCGGTATTGGCCTTCAGATTGGTGCGGCGCCCGCCGCGGGGCGCGGTATCGGCCGTGATCACGACCTTGGCGCCCGAGTCGTTGATGCGGTTCGCCAGCGCATCGGGTGAAAAGCCCGCAAAGACGATGGAGTGGATGGCGCCGATCCGTGCGC
>NZ_SISK01000009.1 GCF_004310345.1 Paracoccus subflavus
GCGCAAACTCGACGGCCAGAACCGCCTGCCGGAGATCATCCAGGGGATTGAGTTCCGCGACGGCCTCCGTCAACTTCAAGCCGCCGCCTGATCAGGCGTCACCAACTTTTGCCCATATCTCCAGCAAACCGGGCGATGGTGCCTGCAATTCGAAACGGCCGATCTTCAGCCGTCGCCGGGTGACAGAGGCCCAGACCAGCGGCCCGAGAATGACCAGAATAGCGGCGATTGCCAGCAGCCTGACGCTGAATGGCTGAAAGGGCAGCACCGAGGCCAGCGCCATCGGATGCACGGCAAGCGCGCCCAGCCCGACCAGCGTGGCCGCCACCCCGAAGGCCATCGCCGTGAAGGTCGACACCGCCGCGATGTCATAACCATCAAGGCCTAGCCCCGAATACAGCCGCCAGCGGACCGCGCCGCCGGATACGGCGGTCAGGCCGATGGTATTGCCGAAGGCATAGGCCAGAAACCCGCCGCTGATCACCACCGGCAGCGGCAGCGGCTTGCCGATATGATGAAGCGCCGACCAGTCATAGGCGGCAAGGCACAGATAGCCGGCAAAGGTTGCGCCAAGCGCAAGCGCGATCAGGTGCCAGGGCGTGGTCCGGATCTGATCCGCCACCGCCTGAATATCGACCGGCGCGAGAAGCCGGTAGAGTGCATAGGCACCCAGCCCGAACAGAAGTACGGCCAGAAGATACGGCGCATACGCCCGTAACCGAGCGCCAAACATCCTGTTGCTCGCTGATTCGCGTGGATAACTAATGTCCGTCATGATTCTGCGCCTGTTCCTTGTCCCTCGCCGTTGCTTTCAAAGCACGCTGGGAGCTGCACAATCACCGAAGTCGTTATTTGCCAACATCTTCAGCCATCTGCCAACCGAATAGCCATCAACTAATATTCTGATTGATAAGGCTATTGCGACCCTCTGACCTCTTCTTGGGACAAAAATTAAATATTGGTAATGTTCATGTTTCGGCGAGATTGATTTCGACACGCAAGCCGGGCGCATTGTCCTGCAACTCCAGCGTTCCGCCATGCAGTTTGACGACCGCATCGACCAGACTAAGGCCCAAGCCGCTGCCGGGCGTGCTGCGGCTGCGATCAAGGCGGTAGAGACGGCGCAGAACCTTTTCGCGCTCGTCAACCGGGATTCCGGGGCCACTATCCGCAACCGTCAGGCGTGATCCATCGACCGTCAGCGCAACATCACTGCCCGCTGGCGTGTGGCGCAGGGCGTTTTCGATCAGGTTCGCAATGATCTGACCCAGCAGAGCGCGGTCGCCCATGACCTTCGCTTTTCTGCCGATATCGATCCGCAGGTTGTGTCCGCTTTCCTCGGCGGCAGGTTCATAGACCTCGGCCATCGTCGCGGCCAGCGCCGAAAGATCGACTGGCGCGAAGCGCGCACGTGGACTGCCGCCTTCGATCTGCGCGATGCTGAGCAAGGATTGGAAGGTCGAGACGATCCCGGCCACCTCGGCTTCGGCGCGGTCAAGTGCTACGGTCGAGGCACCGTTGGGCAGTTCGTCGCGGGCCTCGGCCAATTGCACCGACAGGCGCTGAATCGGGGTTTTCAGATCATGCGCGATGTCCGCTGATACCTGACGCAGGGCCTCGGTTGACGCCTGCTGCGCTTCGGCCAGCCGGTCGATGCCTGTGCCGACGCGCGACAAGTCATCGGCGGGGCCGGGCATGCCTGGCAGACGCGCTGACAAATCGCCGTCGCGCAACCGGTCCAGCGTGTCTTCGATTGCCGCAAGCCTGCGGGCCGAACGGCGTGCGCTGATCATCCCTGCGGCGAGGACCAGAAGGACAGTAGGCAGCAAGGTATAAGACAGAACCTGCCCAAAGACCTCGCGCAATTCATCGAAGGCATCGGCCGATTGACCGACCGTCAGCACCCCGCCCGGCACATCGCGGCTTTTGACGATGTAGCGGTCGCTCAGGTCATCGCTTCTGTCGGTCGGATCAAATTCGCGCAAACCGTTGCCCGGTAAGGCTTCGCGATAATTGCCGACAATACCATTCGCGCTCTCATAACGCAGGATCATATCCTCGGGCTCGGCTTTCGCTGAAAGCATATTGACGGCTGCAATGATACCGGCCGCATTACCAGAGGCGGAAAGTTCGTCCAGTTCGACATCCAGCGTGCTTTCGGCGGCGTCCAGAAGTGTCTTGTTGGCCAGCCACCAGGTCGCGGCGAAGGTCAGCAGGCTGATCAGCACGAACAGCGCGACCAGCCGCAGCGTCAGCCGCATCGGCGTCGAGCGCAGGATGTCGCGCCATTCGGCCCTCATGCTTCTATCCTGTAGCCCGCACCGCGCACGGTTTTGATCAGTTCGGTCGCGAAGGGCTTGTCTACCTTGCCGCGCAGGCGGGAGATATGGCTTTCGACCACATTGGTCTGCGGATCGAAGCTAAGTTCCCACACAGCCTCCAGCAGCATAGTGCGGGTCTGCACGCGGCCCTTTCGGCGCAGCAGGCATTCCAGCAGCGAAAATTCGCGTGGCAAGAGGTCGATCTCAATCCCGCCGCGCGTGACCTTCCGCCTGATCAGGTCCATTTGCAGATCGCCTGCGGACAGTGTGGATTCGTCGTCACGCATCTGCGGGCGGCGGGCCAGTGCCGCCAGCCGGGCGGACAGCTCGCCAAAGGCAAAGGGCTTGACCAGATAATCGTCGCCGCCCGCGTTCAGGCCCTCAATCCGGTCATCGACGCCGCCCAAAGCGGTCAGGAACAGCGCGGGGGTCAGGTTTTTCGCGGCTCGCAGCGTGCGGACCAGCGACAGCCCATCCAGATCGGGCAGCATCCGGTCAACAACCAGCACGTCGAAGTCGTTGGTCTGCGCGGTCAGCAAACCTTCGCGACCGTTACGGGTCAGATCGACGACATGCCCTTCTTCGCGCAAGCCATTGGCGATGTAATCGCCGGTCGTGCGGTCATCTTCTATCACCAGAATCCGCATTGGCCCCTCTTCCAGATACTAGGCCGGCCCCGGAAAAGGGGCCGGCGATTGGCAGGTCGATGGTTCGGATCAGTCGTTGTCGCCGTCTTCGTCACCGTCATCATCGGCCAACTGAGTCATGGTCCCGTCAGCCGCCATGGCGAATTCTTGCGTGGTGCCATCGGCATTGGCAAGTTCGACCTCGATCGTTCCGGCCTGGCCGTTTTCATGTTCGGCGCTGATCGACATTACCTTGCCCGAACCATTCTGCTCGGCCGTGGCGACCAGTTGGGTCAGCGGCGCGCCCAGTTGCGCAGGGTCCACAATGTCATCGTCATCGTCATCGGCATTGGCTACATCGCCTTCATCCTCGGTCTTGATCACCTGGCCGGATATGGCGTCGATCTCGACCGATACCTGCTTGCCATTCGCGATGGTATCGACCTCATAGTAGCCGGTGCCGTTTTTCTCATCGAACTCGGCGGCGACGGCGCTCCCACCGCTGGCGGTTTCGGCAGCAGCGATCGCGGCGGTAATATTCTGCGGTGCGCCCAGAAAGGCCTGCACCTCGGCCTGATCGTTGCCATCGCCGCTGGCGAATGCGGTGCCTCCGGCAAGGGCCGCGGCAGAGACCGCACCAGCGGTCAGAAGGGTAACCAGTTTGCGTTTCATTGTCGTCTTTCCTTTCGGTTCGTCGTCGGGCGTGATTGCCTTTCGATGACCTCAATCTGGGGGTGCCGGATGACCGAAAAATCGCTGCCGGATTACTTGTGCGTAATGTTCCGCGACTTCCGGACAACGAGAAACGCAGCGCCCCGCCGAGCGTGTCGGCGGGGCGAAATCATTCGGGTCTGCGGGGGCAAATGCGTCGCGGCAACGGCGTTCAGCCGGCCGTTGCCAAATCACCTTCAACAACATCCCTTTCGTCGGGTTCAGCCTCATTGGACACTTGCTGTTTTTGTGCGCCCACGGCCAGCCGCGCGGCACCTGCGACAACCAGTCCGATCACCAGCGCGGCGACTGCCATGACGGTGCCCAACCCAATTGCGGCTGCACCGGCAGAAACCAGCAGGATTGTCGCCAGGGTCGATTTCAGTCGTTTCATCTCATGCACTCCGTTCGTTGATGATCATAGAGATGGGGCAGGTGTCTGACAGCGCGCTGGCGGGAAGGTTACAGATCGGTAATCCTTTGAGAACTGCTCTCGGGCTCGGGCTATGATCTGCTGCTCATCCCGGTGTCAGCAAGACGTGCAGCATCTGCCGAGGCCTTTTCATCCCGGCGACGCATTCGCACCGGACGAGGACGCCCTCAAACGATCCGCCACCGGTTTTACGTTAACTGAGCGACAGAAGAATGGCACCGCCAGCGATCATCGTCACGCCCGCCCAACCCGCAAGACTGAGCCTTTCCCCCAGAAACAGAACGGCAATGATCGCGACAAGGACGACGCTCAGCTTGTCGATCGGCGCAACCTTCGAGGCTTCGCCAAGCTTCAGCGCGCGAAAATAGCACAGCCACGAAAAGCCCGTCGCCAGACCGGACAGGATCAGGAAGGTCCATGTCCGGGGCGAAATCGTCGCCGGATCCTGCCAATGCCCGGTGGCAACCACGATCCCTGCCGCTGCGAGCAATATGACGATGGTTCGGATAAGGCAGCATGGACGGCAAGGGCGCCTGGCGCGACAATGTCTTCGTCGAGCGCCTGTGGCGGACCATCAAATACGAGGAGGTCAACCTGCACTCCTATGCCAGCGTCCCCGAGGCCCGCGCCGGGATCAGCCGCTACATCGGCTTCTACAACAGCAGACAGCCTCATTCGTCGCTTGACGGGAGAACCCCCGATCAGGCCTACTTCAACCCGCCAATGCCCCAAACGGCAGCGGCATAACAAAGGCGGAAACCCACTTAGGAAACGCCCAATACCTGTTCAGATCCCCCGAACCACCTCTAGGGTCGCGAAATCGGAATTGATGTTTTCGATTCCGACCCTCGCAAAGATCGCGGTCAGTGCCGCGAACCTGGCGGATAGCAGGGCCCATGCCTGCCAGGTGTCAAAAAATCTCATCCTGCCTCCGATCATGATGTTCGACGATCACGGATCTGACCGTGAAGACCGGGATATCTTCAAGCGGCATAATGGTCGTGCAGGATGCATACTGCAAATCTTCGTGCTAACTGCTGTTCATGGCGCCCGAACAACTTCTTCTGACACTTCTGCCCGAATTGCGCGCCTATGCGCTGTCGATCTGCAGGAAAAGCGATGAGGTGGACGATCTGGTGCAGGATTCCATCGAACGGGCGCTGCGCTCAACGACGCGGCCGCGCGATATTGCCGGCTTGCGGCCGTGGATGTTTCGGGTCATCCGCAATCTTCACAATGATGAATTGAGAAAAAATTGCGTTCGCAGGGAATATTTTGCCCGCGAGGAACGTCTATCCGATGTGTCGTATGCCGGGCGGGACAACGAGTCAGACATGCAGATGCGCATGCTTTTCCAGCAGCTGCCGCCTGACATGCGCGAGATTCTGTTCCTGATCGACATCATGGAGTTGAAGTATCGCGAGGTGGCAGAGATTCTGGATGTGCCCACGGGAACGGTCATGAGCCGGATCAGCCGGGCCCGGAAGGCACTCAGGGATCTGGTCGAGGGATGCGAGCGGCCGGAAAACACAGGAAGACCCAAGGCAAGATGAGCACCTTATCCGAAACCGACTGGCAGTTGCTGAATGCCTATCATGACGACGAACTGCCCCCCGTCGAGCGCAGCGCATTCGAGCGTCGGCTGAAGGAAGAGCCGGCGCTGGACGCCGAGTTGCAGGAACTTCGGGCACAATCAGCGAAGCTGAAATCGCTTCGTCCACGGCTGGCGGCGGCGAATGATCCTGTGCAGCCGCGGCGTCGGCTGATCTGGACCGGAATTGGCGCGCTGGCGGCAAGCCTTGCGCTTGCGTTCTATCTGGGCGCGGGTATCGGCGCGGATCCGTCGCCCGCCGCGATCCATGCTGAATTCACAGCGGCCAGCCAAGGCGACGACAACATGCCAAGCGTCGCGTCCGGTCAGCAGGGTGCCGGGTTGCCCGATCTGACGGTGGCCGGGCTGGTGCTTGTGGCGACGCGCAGCGTCGGCAAGACCGAGGCGGCGCATTATGCCGGGCCGAACGGCTGCAGGGCGACCCTGCTGATTTCCGATGGTGATCTGGATGCGCCCGGTCAGACGGTGCTGCAATTTGCGGAATGGGCTGCCAGCGATCGCAATTACATGCTGCTCAGCGAGGGTATGGATCAGAAGCGTTTTGGCCTGATCGTTGATTATCTGAGGGGCCATACCTCCGGATCGCCAGACACGGTGGTCGCGCTGCAAGAGGCGATTGGGGAGACCCGAACCTGCACGTGAGGCAGATCGAGCTCCAATGACAGGCCCGGACGCGGTTACGTCCGGGCCTGTCGCATGTTCCGCAAAGTAGGTTTTCCGGGGCAGGGAGGAATGATCCGCTTGGAACCCGCACCTTGCGGAACAATTGCTGTTGTGCTGTTCAGAGGCGGCGCGCTCCGGTCATTCGGTTGCGGCTTCGGATGAAGGTTCCGCCTTGTCGGTTCCTACCGATTCCTCTGCTGCGGCATCCGTCGCATCCGTCGCATCCGTCGCATCCGTCGCATCCGTCGCATCCGTGGCGCCCGTCTCCGAAGCACCGCCGGTGACCTCGGCGACATAAAGCGCGACCGTCTCGATATCCTCTTTGGACATCATCTCTGCAAAGGCGGGCATGACGCCGATGCCGCTGGTTACGGCGGTGCGCACCTGATCGGCGGTCGGTTTCAATTCGTCGAGGCTTGGTCCGATCTCGCCCGTCGCTTCCGCATCCGCCATGGTGTGGCAGATCGAACAGGTGGGCTCGGTCCCCTCGGTAAAGATCTTTCGCCCGGCGTCGAGATCGGTTTCGGCATGTGCCGCGCCGGCGATCATGGCCGCAAGAAGGAATGCGCCGCCGAACAGGGGCGTTGTGTTGGATGGCATGGAATAACTCCGTCGCTTTCTGATGCGGTCGATGGCGGGGCCGGCCATCGACCGCCTGGGATCAGGTGATGGTCAGGTCGACCGCATGGGCGCGCCAGCCGTTATGGCCATAGGCGCGTTCATTCGGCTCGACCGTTTCGGGTTGAGTATCACCCGCCGCGTTGGTCGCACGGCTGGCGAGGACATGTTCCCCGGCGGGCAGATCGGCGATCAGCACAAAGGGTCGCCAGGCATATTCGCCCAGATCCGGACCGATGAAAGCCGCCTCTGTCCAGGTCGCGCCGTCGTCGGTCGAAACCTCGATCTTGTTGACAGCACTGGTGCCACCGAAAGCCACACCATGGATCTGCACCTTGCCGGTCGCGGCATCGGCCAGCGGACCGGTGATCCATGACTTGACGTTCATCTCGAACATCGAGGGCTGCGACGGATCGCCGGCCTCGCCAACCGGGCGCATGCGATATCCAGTCTGCTGGATCTTGGCGGGCGATTCCTCGGCGGTGAAGGCCAGCTTCTTGATGTATTTGACATTATTGACGCCGTAATAGCCCGGCACGATCAGCCGCAAGGGGCCGCCATGGGCCAGCGGGATCGCTTCGCCGTTCATGTCCCAGGCAAGGATCGCGCGGTCCATCAACTCGGCCGGGACCGAGCGTTCGACCTGCACCGTCTCTGCCGGAATCCCCTCGGGGATGACCTCGCCGCCAGTGCCGGTCAGCCATGTCATGCCTTCGCTGGCACCGCCCATGGCCTCGACAAGGGCGCGCACCGGCACGCCGGTCCAGATGACATTGCCGGCAGCGCCGACGCCCCATTGCGTGCCGCTGGCTTCGTGGTCGAAAAACGCGCGTCCATTGCCCGAACATTGCAGCACGCAGACGACGGTTTCGACACCAACGGTCTTCAACTGGCCGACCGTCATCGTGGTGGGATTGGCGACGCCGTCGAATTCGATTTCCCAGGCGTCGCGGTCGGCTACGATATCCTCGGGCGGGGCGGGCAGGTTGTTTCGCACGTAAAGGCTGTTGCTGGGCGTAACCAGTTCGATCCCCTGTGCGGCGCGCTTGGTCTCGATCGTTTCCTTAGTGTGAACGATCACGTCATCGGCGTTTTTCCACGCCACATAGTCGGGCAGCGCCTTGGCTTTTTCCTGCGCCATGGCGGGCAGGCCGGTGGCGATGGCCGTGGCTGCGCCCGCCGTGCCGATCAGGAAATGCCGTCTTTTGAGATTGGGTATTTTCGTCATTGTTTCCTCCCTTGGTCGCGGATGGGCCGGCAAAGCTGAAACCGGCCCTCCACCTGGCATAGACGTGCAGCGCGGCGAATTTATTCCATCGCGTTTCGGAATATTTGCGCGCGTGCCGCTGTTCCGGATCAGCGGGTCCAACCTTCGGTCGCCATCAGCTCCTGCGCCTCGTCACTCAGCAGAAAATCGAGGAAGGCCTGCGCTTCGGGATCGGCATCGGGCGACAGTGCGACACTGAGGTCGCGCCAGATGCGGCGATCAGGCTCGATCTCGACCAGATCAAGGTCGTCCTTGGTCAGCGGCCAGTTCGGCCAGGTGATCCAGCCATCGGCATCCTGTTCGGTGAACTGCTTGTAGCTTGCGCCCGAGCCCAGCCCGTAGGCCACGATATTCTTGCGGAACCGGGCGATGTCATCCAACCGGCCCAGACGACCCGCGACATCCTCCCACACGCCCGTGCCCGAGGTGTTGTAGATGCCGGACCCTTCGGTCACGACGATCTTCCTGCCGTCGGCCAACAAATCCTCGATACCCGTGATATTGTCGGGGTTGCCCGCCTTGACCGCAATCACCGCCGGACGGATGTAGATCGGCTGCACCGAGCCCGAGGAAAACGCAGTATAGGTCAGCAGATAGGCGGTCATCGACTGCTCCGACGTGCCCCACATGATGTCTGCATCGGCCTGCGCATCCTTGCTCCAATCGGCCTCGGGCCCGGCGATGATCTCGACCTTCACATCGCTGGTCTTGGCCCAGGCATCCGCCACCTTCTGAAAGGCAGTGTGCGGACCGCCAGCGCCATACAGCTTTACGACACCATCCTTGGGCGCATGCTGGATGGAGGGATCGTGCAGCGGCGTCTTGCCCGCCATCTCCGAGGCGGTTTCAGCGATTGCTGGTGCTGCAGCGGCGAAGATCGCCGTGAGGATTAACGGAATACGCATGTTTTCCCTTTCATGTGCTGGTGGTTGATTGGCCGAACTGCGTCGGCCTGTAGTCCAACAGACGCTTCCGCCGGCCAAACCCTTCCGGGTCAGGTCATCACCATCCCGTGAAGTCAGATCGGGGTGCCATCGTCGCTCAGCTGCGCCTGAAGCAGATGTGCGATCTCCAGCAGTCGCTCGCGCGGTAGGCTGCCTGCCAGCGCGTAGCCGAATTCCGTATCGCTCCAGTAAAAGGCCTGTGCGGTCGCTGACTGCGCAAATCGGAACTCGGGGTCGCCGTCCTTTCCGCGTCTGAGATAAAGCGTCAGGCGCTGGCCTTTCTGGTCTTCATACATAAGCTGCGCGGCCGGATCGGATGGTGAGGGCAGAAGCCTGCCGCCGACAAGTTCCAAACCGGCGACACGCAGATCGGGAACGATGAAAGAGCGGCCCAGCCGGTTGCTCAGCCAGGTGGCAAGGTGTCCCTTGTCGTCGGCCGTGACCTCGACGGGATGCGCGACCTCGACCACGAATGTGCGATGCGCGGCCAGCGCCTCATCGGCGATGCCCTGCGCGACGATGGCCACCGGCGCATCAGGATGGCTTTGCCAGCCGATGATTCCACCGACGAACAGGGCGGCGGCCAATGACGCGGCCCATGCGATGGGTTGGCGGGTCGTCGGCTTTTGTGCCGGCATCGTGGCAGGGCTGGCAGCCACAAGCCCGTCGAACGCCCGGCGCAGGTCGCGGGCGATGACCAAGTCGGCGTCGATCCTGCGCCGGGCGGCATCGTCACCCAGCAGATGCGCATCGACCAGCGCCCGCCTTTCGCTTGTCAGGGCATTGTCAACATAACCGATCAGGTCGTCTTCACTGATTGGGTCAATGGGTCGGGTCATTTGACGCTCCTGAGTTTCGGAGCTGCGTCACCTGTCGCCGCGCGAAGTGCTGCGCGGGCACGGCTGACGCGGCTGAGGACGGTTCCTTCCGGCACGCCCAGCGTTTTTGCCGTCTCGCCATAGGTGAACCCCTCGACACTGACCAGGATCAGCGCGATCCGCTGATCGTCAGGCAAGGCCATGACATGGGCCAGCAGCTTGTTCAGTTCGACATGATCGTCCTGGTTTGGAGGCAGCACCGGCGCGGTGCTTTCCGGGTCCCCCTGCGTGGCTGTCTGCCGCTTCTGCCGCCGCCAACGATCAACATGCAGGTTGCGCATCATGGTGAACAGCCAGCCGCGCAGGGGGACGCCTGCCTTGCGTAACGTCCATTTGCGCAGGGCGCGTTCCATGCAATCCTGCACAAGGTCATCCGCATCGTCCATGTTGCGCGTCAGCGTGATGGCATAGCGCTTCATGGCGTCGGCCTCCTGGCCAAGGGTATCGCGAGATGGCATCGGCGGTCCTCCTGCGCGCCGGGTCAGGGCCGGGCGCTTGCCATAATGACGTGTCAGGGGGTGACTTCATTCCATCGGATGGATGCGAATATTCTTTGGAAGGGTTTTTGCTTTGCCGTCGTCTTTCCTGCAGTGCGCCCGGTTTCGGGTGCCCGAACCCACATCAGGAAAGGAAATCACATGCCTCTGTTCAAAGCCTTTGCCACCGCTGTCGCGCTTGTTCCCGCCGCGGCAGGTATCGCCGCCGCCGAAAACGTGATCTCGGCCGATCAGCAGGAATTCGGGCAATCCGTCATCATCCAGTCGGTGACGGCCGAACAGGATGGCTGGCTGGTGATGCATGCGGTGCAGGACGGTCAGGCGGTTGTCCCCGCATCGATCGGTCACACCTATATCAAGGCGGGAACCACCGAGAACGTCGCCGTGGCCCTGACCGAGCCTTCCGAAGGTGGCCCGCTGGTCGTCATGATTCATGTCGATGATGGTGAGGCGGGTGTCTATGAATTCGGTCCCGACAGCACCGAACACGACAAGCCTGTCATGGGCGATGACGGTCCGGTCGTCGCGAAATTCGAAGTCGCGAACTGAAGCTGCGGCGGACACGCAACGGAGGACTTCCAATGTCAAACCCTGAACCTGACCTCGGGAAATCAGAGCGCTGGCACTGGGTACCAATCGCCGGAATCATAGCATCGGTGGTAGCGGCCCTGTTCTTCGCCTTCTACGAGTCAGCGTCAGAGCCTCCGGTTGATGACGGTGCCCGCAGCGGCGAAGTCGAAGGCTGACAAGCTGGCGGGCGGATCACTTGTGATCCGCCCGTGAATAAATTGAGAAATCGAAAATGAAAGTTCATACCCGAACTCTCTGTTGCACGATCGTTCCATGGCCGCAGCGATTGCCGCGCTGGCGTTCAGGTTTCATCACACGCCGGGAGTTGACCTATCGTCGGCGCATATCGTCACAACCCTGATGCGTATGGCTTTTCAACAGAGCAATATTTCGGCCGCGCAGCTTTACAGAAGGGCCGCGACGGCCTCGCGCTCTTCCTGCAGTTCGGCAATGGTGCGGGCCATCATCTCGCGCTGGAAGTCGTTGAAGGTCAGCCCTTCGACGCGCTCGTAGCGCCCATCCGTGCAGATGACGGGCACGCCGAACATCAGCCCGGCCGGAATGTCATACTCACCGTTCGAATGGACGCCCATCGAGCCCCATTTGCCGTCACTGCCGTTGATCCAGTCGTGCATGTGGCCGATGGCAGCATTGGCGGCGGATGCGGTTGACGATGCGCCCCGCGCCTCGATGATTGAGATGCCGCGGCGGGCGACGTTCGGGATCAGCGTTTCGCGATACCACGCGTCGTCGCCGATCATGTCGGAGAGGCTATCGTCCTGACTTGTCGCATTGGTCCAGTCGGCGAACATGGTGGGGGAGTGGTTGCCCCAGACGGCCAGACGATCGATGCTGTCCACCGCGACGCCTGCCTTTGCCGCAAGCTGGGTCAGCGCGCGGTTATGGTCCAGACGGATCATCGATGTGACATTCTCGGTCGGAAAGTCGGGCGCGTTGGCGGCAAGGATCATCGCGTTGGTGTTGGCGGGGTTGCCAACAACGACGACCTTCGCCTCGCGCTTGGCTGCCTCGTTCAGGGCGCGGCCCTGCGCGCGAAAGATCTCGGCATTGGCAGACAGCAGATCGCGCCGCTCCATCCCCTTGCTGCGTGGACGAGAGCCGACGAAGAACGCGGCATCGGCGTCGCGAAAGGCCGTCGCCGGATCGTCGGTGATGATCGTGTCGACCAGCAGCGGGAAGGCGCAATCCTCAAGCTCCATCACCACGCCGCGCACGGCGTCCTGTGCCTGCGGCAGGTCCAGAAGTTGCAGGATCACCGGTTGATCGGGGCCGTAGACATCGTTCTTGGCGATGCGGAACAGCAAGGCGTAGCAAATCTGGCCAGCGGCACCGGTCACGGCGATGCGCTTTGGGGTGGGTGTGGTCATGGTAGCCTCGGGTAAAAATGTGCTGGCAGATTTAGGCGCGCGACGCGGTGCTGTCCAACGCATCGTTTCTATCGAATCAATCGCTTTGTTCGATGAATGCGGCGGCTCCGATGCGGAACTGTTGCAGTCCGCCTTGCGCAGGATGCCGGACATAGGTGGCGGGAACGGGCAGGTCCCTTGCAGCGCGCTCGGCGATGCGCCCGATGCACAGGATGCGCGACGGACGTTTCCACGCGATCAGTGCGCGCAGCACGGGCAGATTGACGACGATCTCGGCCGCCGTCGGCGAACGGGTGCGACCGTCCCCGCGATGGGGGTGCTGTGAGACCGCGTTCCAGAACAGCGGAAGCGGATCGGGTGCCGCGTCCCAGATTGCCCGGGCGGTGGGTCCGTCGGGCAACGCCTCGTTCGTCGGCTGGATCAGCGGCAGGCCGAGGCGGGGCAAGGCCAATTCTCCGCAGAACGGTATGCCGGTGCGGCATGCGCCCCGCCGCGCCTGCGCCTCGCCCAACCAAAGGGGCGTGCCGGGTGGCGTCGCTTCCAGATAGATGCGCAGGTTCTGGCACCGAATGCGCGGGGCGCTGGGCCCTTCCACCGCAGGGTTGTGGTCGCGATAGGGGTTGAACAGGCGTTGGGTCGAGGGGATCGCTATCAAGGCGCGCAGAACCTCATCCAAGCGCGCATTCCAGAAAAGCCTGAGCGGCACGGCTGACATGACGCCCGGTTGGCCGGACGGCGTGGAACTGGCGCGGCGGGATGGGGAAGGCGATTTCCGTCAGCCTGCCTGCGGCAAGCGAGGCTTCCACCACGACACGCGAAAGGGCGGTGACGCCGGCTCCGGCCTCGACCGCTGCGCGCACGGCTTCGTTCGATGGCAGTTCCAGCGCGATGCGTGGTGTGATGCCCGCTGCCGTCAGAGCCTGCTCCAGAATGGCCCGCGTGCCGGACCCTTGTTCACGCATCACCCAAGGCGTCTGCGCCAGATCGGCCACGGGGGCAGCGGCGACGATGACCAACTGGTCCGTCGCGGCGGGTGTCAGGGTGAGGGCTGCGGAAGTGACTTCGTCCTCCACAAAGCCCAGATCTGCCTCGCCCTCGGCCACCGCTTGACCGACGTCGTAGGTGTTCAGGATGCGCAGTGTCAGGTCGATGCCCGGATGTGCGGCATGGAAAGTCTGCATGACCCGAGGCAACCAGTAATTTGCGACGGTTTGGCTGGCGACCAGCCGCAACCGTCCGTGGTGAAGCCCCATCGATGCCGCAAGGAACCCCGCCGCATCCTCGGCGCGTGCGATGACCGCGCGTGCCTCTGGCAGGAAGCTGCGACCAAGATCGGTCAGCACAACGCCGCGGCCCACGCGGTCGAACAGGCGCACGTCGTGGCGCTCCTCCAGCGCGGCAATGGCGGCGCTGGTCGCGGATTGGGTCAGGTTCAGAGCGCGCGCGGCCTCGGTCACATGCTGACGCTCGGCGACGGCGATGAAGATGCGAAGCTGTTCCAGTGTCATGGGGTCCTCGGACGCGACAGGGCGAAGGCCACGAGGGAACCTAAGCTGGCCATCAGGCCGTTCATTCCGCCTTCGCCCTTCAGCGCCCCCAAAACCCCGCCTCCGTCCAGATCGTCATGTTCAATCATCGACAAATCCGATCATTCAGACAAGTTTAATCCGTTGGACGCCAGGTGCCAGTGTTTCTATCCCTGCGGCAAGGAGAAATCACATGACCTTCGAGAAAATGCGCGCCGTATCGCTTGGCCTTCAACCTCTCAGCCGCCTCGACAGCCCGCGCGAGATCGTGCGCCAGTTCACGCCAAACTGGTTTGCGGCCACGATGGGCACCGGCATTCTGTCCATCGCCCTTGCCCAGACCCAGTTCCGGGCTGTGGGTGAGGCGCTTTGGCTGTTGAATATCGGCCTATTCGCGCTGTTCAGCGTGCTTTATGCGGCGCGGTGGGTATTCTTCTTCGACGGTGCGCGGCGCATCTTCGGGCATTCGGTCGTATCGATGTTCTTCGGCTGCATTCCGATGGGGCTGGCGACGATCATCAACGGCCTGCTGATCTATCGCGGGGCGGTGGGGGTGGCGGAAGCGCTGTGGTGGATTGACGTGGCGATGGCCGCTGCCTGCGGCATCGCCATCCCCTATATGATGTTCACGCGGCAAAACCATTCCATCGACCAGATGACCGCCGTCTGGCTGCTTCCGATGGTCGCGGCCGAGGTCGCGGCAGTGACGGGCGGATTGCTCGCGCCGCATGTGGAGAACGGCCTGACCGTGATCTGGGTGTCCTACATCCTCTGGGCGCTGTCGGTGCCCATCGCGATGAGCGTGCTGGTGGTGCTGGTCCTGCGGTTGGTGCTACACAAGCTGCCGCATGCCTCGATGGCGGCCTCGGCCTGGCTGGCGCTTGGCCCTATCGGGACCGGCGCGCTGGGCCTGATGACACTGGGCGAGGCCGCTCCCGACATCTTCGCCGCAAATGGGCTAAGCGCCTATGCCGGGGCCGCGAAGGGTATCGGCCTGATCGGCGGCATGATTATGTGGGGCTACGGCCTGTGGTGGTTCGCCATCGCCACGCTGATCACGGCGCGTTACGCCCGCGAGGGGTTGCCGTTCAATCTGGGTTGGTGGGGCTATACCTTTCCGATCGGGGTTTTCGCAGTGGCGACGCTGAAACTGGCAAGCCTGCTGCCCATCGCCGCGATCGGGGTTATAGGCCTCGGGCTGGTGGCGCTGCTGGCGGCGATCTGGCTCGTGGTCGCGACCCGCACATTGCGCGGTGCCTGGAGGGGCGATCTGTTCGTCGCGCCCTGCCTGAAGGAAGACTGAGATGATCGCCACGCCTGTCTTTCGTGACACGACGCTGAGCAATCCGTGATTTGAAACGGCACGTTATCGCGCCTACTGTCGATCTTGTTTGAAGGGATAGCTCCTAAACCCATGATGCGCCGCTGGATATGCTCCGTGCTGGTCATTCTGCTCGCCTCGGTCGGGGCGATGCATCATGGGAAAATGGCGGTGGCATCTGAAACGCCGTCCCACCAGATTGTGGCTTCTGCACCGGCAATGGCCGCATGCGATTCCGGTGAGTGCCACAAACCCCATCATGCGCCAGAAAGCGGAATGTCCGATGCCTGCGCCATTGTCTGCCTGGGCACACCGGCACCCTGGATCGCAGGCGCGCAAACCGCCCCCGTCCAAATCGGGCGGTCTCTGAAGCGGCACTTCACGGCCCTGACGTATGAGGGCCGTCTGGTCGGCCCCGGATACCGCCCTCCGAAATCCATCTGAACACTTGCTTGCCGCACCTTTCAAGGTGCCGAACATGGTTCGCCCTACGGGATCTGATGGATTATTCATATGACTTGCACACTGAATCGCCGCGGCTTTCTGGCCGCATCCGCTACCATGGCCGCAGCTTTTGCCATCCCGCGCACCAGCATGGCGCAGCCAGCCGCGCTGGCCTTGCAGGCAGCGACGCGCACGCTGGACATCGATGGCCGCGCCGCCACGGTTTTCGGGCTGATCAACGGCAGCGGAGCGACCGGGCTGACGCTGGATCCGGGCCAGCGTTTCCTGCTGGACCTGACCAATGATCTGACCGAACCGACGATCATTCACTGGCATGGACAGATCCCGCCGAACGCACAGGACGGCGTTCCCGATATGCCGATGCCGCTGCTGCAGTCAGGAGAGACGCGTGCCTATGATTTTGAGGCCGCAGCCGGCACGCATTGGATGCACAGCCATGTGCCCATTCAGGAGATGCAGTTGCTGGCCGCGCCCCTGATCGTCCGCCGCCCCGAGGATCTGCGAGCTGATCGGCAAGAGGTCACCATGTTCCTTCACGACTTTTCGTTCCGCCCGCCGGAAGAGGTGCTGGCCGAAATCCGCTTGGGAAAGGGGCATGGCGAGGCCGCCGAAGCCGATATGTCGCAACCAGCCGATCCCCATGCCGGCCATGACATGGGTGGCGGTATGGCCATGAACGGGATGTCGGAAATGGGCGGCATGTCCATGCCCGGTATGGCCGGGATGCAGATGGACCTGAACGACTTCGATTCGATGCCTATCTGGTGAATGACCGCACCTTGAGCGACCCGGAAGTTGTGCGGGTGGAAAAGGGCGGCCGAGTCCTGCTGCGGGTCATCAATGCGGCTGCTGCCACGGTGTTCTGGCTCGACAGCGGCGAGGTTCCGGGTCGGCTTGTGGCGGTGGATGGCCAGCCGGTGCAGCCCTTGCCAGGAACGCGCTTCGGTCTGGCCATGGGGCAGCGCCTGGATATCGAGCTTGACCTGCCCGCCGAAGGCGGCGCCTGGCCGATCCTTGCGCTGCGCGAAGGCGCGCATGAGCGCACCGGCCTGATCCTTGCGACCGCTGGCGCCAACGTGCCGGTCATTCTCGGAATGGCAGACGAGGCCGCACCTGCATTCGATATCGACCTTGCGCAGGAAGCCGCCTTGCGTGCCGTTGCGCCGCTGACAGAACGAGTTGCCGATGCGTCACCCATGGTGATGTTGAGCGGACAGATGCAGCCCTATCGCTGGACCATCAATGCCCGCGTGTTCGAGGACCGCGCCCCGGTCACAGCAATATCCGGCCAGCGAGTCGAGATTATGTTTCACAACATGTCGATGATGGGCCATCCCATGCATCTGCATGGCCATCATTTCCAAGTTGTCGCGATCAATGGCAGACGGTTTTCCGGTGCATTGCGCGACACGGTCTATGTGCCGCCCATGTCGATGGTCACGGTGGCGCTGGATGCGGGCGAGGCGGCGGAATGGATGCTGCATTGTCACCACATGCCGCATCTTGCCAGCGGCATGATGACGACGTTCGCGGTCTCGGCGTGACGGGAGTGACATGATGTTTCAGCGACGCATGATCCTGACCCTGGCCCTTACCGCCCCGGCGATGGCCATCGCACCGCGCCTATCTTGGGCTGGTCATTCGCTTCCACCCGAATTCCGCAGGCAGCTTGAACATGACGCGAATGCGCCGATCTTCGGCAATCCTGATGGCGATGCGACTCTGATCGAGTTCTTCGACTATAACTGCCAGTTCTGCCGCGCGATGATGCCAGTGGTGGATGCCGTGTTAGGAGCCGATCCCGGCTTGCGGATGGTGATGCGGGAATGGCCGGTCTTTGGCGAGGGTTCGGTTTTCGCGGCCCGCGCGGCGCTGGCGTCGCGCAAGCAGGGCCGCTACGCCGACTTTCATCGCGTCCTGTTGAGTCAGAAACCCCGGGCCGAAAGGGCCAGCGTCCTGCGTGTCGCGCGATCCATGGGTTTAGACACTCAGCAGTTGCAGCGCGATATGGGCGGCCTGGAGATTGCCCAACATATCCAGAAGTCCAATGCGCTGGCCGAGGCGATGGGGCTTGTCGGCACACCCACCTTCATCGCCGGATCGGATTCGCGCTTTGGCGCCATTTCGTCAGCGAAACTGGCCGAACTTGTCGCCGCCGCGCGGCGCAACTGACATATTTCACGAAAGGACAACGTCATGGATCATTCTGATCAACACAACAGCCACGGAAGCCTGAGCGGCGGAAGCTATGGCCGTTTTGCGGCGATGATCGTCACCTCGACGGTCATCATGTTCGGGTTGATGTATCTGAACACCTGGGCGATCGATCACGTCTTTTTCAGCCAGACCCGGATGTGGATGGCGCTCTACATGGGCGGTGCCATGGCGCTGATCATGTTGGCCTTCATGCTGGGGATGTATCGCAGTCCGCGTGCCAATTTGATCGTCGCGGGCGTTTCGATTCTGGCATTTGCGCTTGGCCTGTTTCTGGTCCGCAGTCAGGCAACGGTCGATGATACCGCCTGGATGAAGGCGATGATTCCGCATCATTCCATTGCGATCCTGACATCCACCCGTGCGGATATCTCGGATCCTCGCGTCCGGGCGCTGGCGGACAGCATCATCGAGGCGCAGACTCTGGAAATCGCGGAGATGAAGGCGCTGATCGCCGATCTGGAAGGCGGGCCAGCGGCGACGCCAGAGGTCGATGGGCGCTGAAGATTCGGCACGGCAATCGCAGAAGTCGCTGCGCTTGCCGCTTCCATCTGAAGATACAAGGAAAGGACAAGGAGCAATCACATGCTGACACGCAGACATTTCATCCGCACGACGACGGCGCTGTTTTCGGCGGCCGCCGCCACGCCGGTCATGGCCTCAACCTGGCCCGACACGGCGCAAAAGGCCGCTTGGGATGCCGAGGTCGAGGCCGGTGGTCCCAATCCCTGGGGACTGCACGCGCGTTACCTGCCGCAGCGAGTCACTGCGAACGCAGGGCTGGTGCCGGGCGACATTCATGTCGATGCGGTGGCCCGATACCTTTATCACATCGAAGAGGGCGGCACGGCGATGCGTTACGGCGTGGCCATCGGCAGGGGCGATCTTTACGAGCCGGGCACCTATACGATCAAACGCAAGGCCGAATGGCCGCATTGGACCCCGACGCGCAACATGATCGAGCGCGAACCCGAGGTCTATGCGCAATATGAGGACGGCATGGAACCCGGCCCTCGGAACGCTCTGGGTTCGCGTGCGCTGTATCTCTATCTCGGCGAGCGCGACACCTATCTGCGCATTCACGGCACGCCGTTTCCGACCTCGATCGGCAGCAGGGCCAGTTCCGGCTGCGTCCGCATGGTCATGGCCCATATCAACGGGCTCTATCCACGGGTCCAGATGGGCGCGACGGCCTATCTCTATTCGCCGGAGGGCAGCGTGACGGCCATAAGCTAAACGGCTGCCCTCCGGCGATGCCGGGCGTCAGGACGTGCGCGCGTTGCAGATATGGTTGCCATTCGCGGCGCGCAGCGGCACCAGCGTCGTTTCGACCGGCCCGGCATGATAATACCAATAGCAATCATCCGCCGGGTCCAGCCGCGCCGTGGTCAGGTCTTGATTGGGGCCGGCGATGGCGACGACCTCGTTCGGAATGGGATAGGGCGAGGCCGCTTCGGCAGCGATATCGGGCGTCTGGGCCGCGCATCCGGCAAGGACGAGCAGCGTCAGGGCAATGGCGGCGGTTCTTTTCTGCATGGGAGACTCCTTGAGTGGGGTGGTATCGCGCTTGGGTGTTACGGCGCGCTGTCTTTGGTGATGCGGCTCTGGATTGCGCGCTCGCGTTCCGGCCAGGTGGATTTGATATAGGCCAGAACGGCGGCGATTTCGGCGTCGCTCATGACATCGCCGAAGCCGGGCATGTCGCTTTCATAGCCATCACCGACCACGGCGGCGGTGCCGTCGCGGATGATCTGTACCAGAAGCGCGTCGGCGTGATGCCATGTGTGGCCGGTCTCGTCATGCGGGGGCGCCGGATAGCGGCCATTTGCGAGCGGGGTCTGCCAGTCCGGCTGGCCTTCCAGATCGGCGCCGTGGCAACTGGCGCAGTTTTCGGCGTAGAGCCGCTGGCCAAGCGTTATCACGGCCTGATCCTGCGCGGCTGTTCCGGTGGCCCCGCTGCCGCGCCAGAGGATCAGGATCGCAGCGGCCAGACCGACCGCTGCGATGAGGATGAGTGCGTTGCGCCCCATTTTGCTACCCGCCCAGCGGAAAGGCGCGCCCGTCACCGGCAATACCACCCCAGGCGATGACCTCAGCGGTGGCCTCGACCCCGCCGCCCATGCCCGGCGATCCGGCGGGCATCCCCGGCACGGCGATTCCCGTGATGTCCAGGCGCTGTTCCAGAAGCTGCCTTATGGCCGCGAAGGGCACATGGCCCTCGACGATATAGCCGCCGATCCGGGTCGTGTGGCAGGACCACAGGTTTTCGGGCACGGCGGCATCGCGCTTCATGCCGACATAATCGCCGGTTTCGGTCGTCTCGACCTCGAAACCGGCCTCGATGGCCAGATCGGCCCAGGCGCCGCAGCAGCCGCAGCCGGGGTCCTTGGTGACACTCATCAGGTTCAGCTTTTCGTCCGAATCGGTGGCGGCAAAGGCAAGGTTAGAGCTTGTCGATAGCATCGCGGCGACCGCAAGGATCGCCCCGCGACGCGAGAGGTTAGGGTTGCTCATGTCTGATTTCCTTCAGAATATTGCGCGCCGCAGGGTCGCTCACCTCTGTCGTGGCGCATTTGATCAGCTTGTGACCCCTCGGGTCTTACTCGGTCAGAGAGCAGCGGATCGCGGAGGGGGCAGCGGAAAACGCGGCCTGGCGGATTTCATATCCACCAGTGGAGGAATGTGCCGGATTCGGCGTGGCGACCGGGCCGCATCCGGCGTGACCTCGGTATGGCCGAGCGCGGCACAGGCCGCACAGTCGCCATGTGGAGAGTCGCGCTGCGGGGTGCAGCATTCATGCGCGGCTGGCGACAGGGATGTTTCGACCTTCGAGGCCGTCGGCGATGCTTCAGACGAGGCGGCGCCCGTCAGGGCCAGCGGCATCATCACCGCCAGCATGACAGCAAGCAGGGCCGACAGCAGGAACCGCATCAGTCGCGCACCTTTTCCATCAGTTCGACGACCTCGCGGAACATCACCCGCTGACGGTCCTGATCGCCGGATTGGATCGCGTCTTCCATGCAGCTTCGCGCGTGATCATCGATCAGCAAGCGTTCGACGCCGCGCAGGGCAGACCGGATGGCGGCGGTCTGGTTCAGGATGTCGACGCAATAGCGCCCATCCTCGACCATGCGCGACACGCCCTGCACCTGACCGTTCAGGCGGGAAAGCCGCTTCAGGATCGCGTCTCGGTTCTGCTTGTCATGCGCCAAGGAGGGCTCCGATCTTCAACATCCGCGGCTTGTGCTATACCCTCAAGGGGTATAGAGCAAGTCTGATATACCCCCTATAGGTATCTGCCGGGAGAGAGTCATGGACCACAAGCACGATCATTCGCATCGGCATCACGATCACGGAACACACGGTGGCGCACCGGCACAGGCTGATCCCGGCAAGGCCATCGACCCGGTTTGCGGCATGCAGGTGACGATCAAGCCCGAGGCGCGGCACCGCGACTATGAGGGACAGACCTTCTATTTTTGCTCGGACGGTTGCCAGTCGAAGTTCGACGGCGATCCGTGGTTCTACGCCTCGGGCGCGGCGGCCAAGGCCGACAAATCCGCGCCGGCAGGCACGCAGTGGACTTGCCCGATGCATCCCGAGATCGTCCGCGACGAACCCGGTGCCTGTCCGATCTGTGGCATGGCGCTGGAGCCGATGATCCCCTCGGATGAACCCAGCCATGAACTGACTGATTTCACCTGGCGGCTCTGGGTCAGCGTGGCCGCCGCCGTGCCGCTGCTGATCCTGACCATGGGCGAGATGGTGGGCATCCCGGTCCGTGACTGGATCGGGCACCGCACCGCCGTATGGCTAGAGTTCCTGCTGGCCACGCCCATCGTGCTCTGGGCGGCGCGGCCCTTCTTTCAGCGCGGGTTGGATTCCTTCAAAAACCGCTCGCCGAACATGTGGACGCTGATCTCGCTGGGGGTCGGCGCGGCCTATCTCTATTCGCTGTTCGCGACCTTCCTGCCGGGTATCTTTCCCGAGGAATACCGGATGGGCGGCATGGTCGGCACCTATTACGAGGCTGCCGTGGTCATCGTTGCCCTGGTCTTTGTCGGGCAGGTGCTGGAACTGCGCGCGCGCGAACGCACAGGCGATGCGATCCGGGCACTGATGGATCTGGCACCCAAGACGGCGCGGCGCATCCTGCCTGATGGCAGCGAATATGATGCGCCGCTGGAAAACATCATGGCGGGCGACATGTTGCGGGTGCGGCCCGGCGACAGCGTGCCGGTCGATGGCGAGGTGGTCGAAGGGCGCTCATCGGTCGATGAAAGCATGATCACGGGTGAGCCGGTGCCGGTCGAAAAGGTGTCAGGCGACCGTGTGACAGGCGGCACGATTAATAAGAACGGCTCATTGTCGATCCGCGCCACCGATGTCGGTGCCGATACGGTGCTGTCGCAGATCGTGCAGATGGTCGCGGGGGCGCGGCGGTCCAAGGCGCCTATTCAGGGGCTGGCCGACAGGGTTTCCGCGATCTTCGTGCCGACCGTCGTGGTGATCGCCATCGCGGCCTTTTTCGTCTGGCTGATCTTCGGCCCCAGCCCGTCCTATATCTTCGCCGTCGCCTCGGCGGTCTCGGTGCTGATCATCGCCTGTCCCTGTGCGCTTGGGCTGGCGACGCCGATTTCCATCACCACGGCGGCGGGGCGTGGGGCGCAGGCCGGTGTGCTGGTCAAGAATGCCGAGGCGCTGGAACTGATGGCCGATGTCGACACCCTGATCGTCGACAAGACCGGCACCCTGACCGAAGGCAAGCCCGCGCTGACCGATGTGACCAGCTTCGGTGACGTGCCCGAGGATGAGTTGTTGGCCGCCGCCGCCGCGCTGGAACGCGCATCCGAACACCCGCTGGCAGAGGCGATTGTCGAGGGCGCGAAGGCGCGCGGGTTGAGCCTTGGCAATGGCGAGGAGTTCGAGGCCATCACCGGCAAGGGGGTGATCGGCAAGGTAGATGGCCGGGACGTGGCGCTTGGCAACAACGCGCTGATGACCTCGCTTGGCATCGACTGCGACACGGGCGAGGACACCGCCGATCGTCTGCGCGGTGAAGGCAAGACCGCCATGTTTGTGGCGCGTGATGGCAGGCTGGCGGGGCTGGTCGCCGTGGCCGACCCGATCAAGCCCACCGCCGAGGCGGCGATCCGTGAGCTGCACGATCTGGGCATCAAGGTGATCATGGCAACCGGCGACAATGAACGCACGGCGCAGGCCGTGGCCAGCCGGTTGGGCATCGACGAGGTCCGCGCCGGAATGCTGCCTGAAGGCAAGAAGGACCTGATCGACGCACTCCGCGGCAAGGGGAACAAGGTCGCCATGGCGGGCGACGGGGTAAACGACGCACCGGCGTTGGCTGCGGCGGATGTCGGTATCGCCATGGGCACCGGCGCCGATGTGGCGGTCGAAAGCGCCGGGCTGACCCTGCTGGGCGGCGACCTGACAGGCATTGTCCGCGCCCGCAAGCTGGCCGTGGCCACCATGCGCAATATCCGACAGAATCTGTTCTTTGCTTTCATCTATAACGCAGCCGGGATCCCGGTGGCGGCAGGGATGCTCTATCCGGTCTTTGGCCTGCTGCTATCGCCGATGATCGCGGCGGCGGCCATGTCGCTGTCCTCGGTCTCGGTCATCGCCAATGCGTTGCGGCTGAAGCGGGTGAAGCTATAGAGGGCGATTGTGTACGATCAGATTTCCGCCGAGACAAGTGGCAGCCCATTCTCCTTCTGAATTGCGATCTGACGGTCGCGCTGTCGGTGCTGCCCGACAGCCCGGCATGGGCCGCATAGGCCCGTTCACTCATGCCCTGCATGTCGGGCTCCGAAGATGATGGTGATGTGCATCAGAAAGCACTGTTATTGCTCCGAATTCTCTACACTTCAGGGCGCACGAGAGCGATGCTGCATCAACGAAACGCTGCACCGGAGACCGAAATGACCCGCAAACCCGCCCGTATCAATGACGCCGCCCTCGGCGCCTTCATCGCGAAAAAGGCCGAGATCGACTCGATGCTGGCCCGGTTGCAGGCCTTCAGCGAGGACCATTTCGGGGCGGACCCGGATCAGGTGAACTGGGGCGACCTCGGCAGTCTCGAGTATCAGGCCCATCTGCTGAAACAGATCAGCGATTTTACCTTCGGCGAGGGCGAACACGCGGCCTGACGCACGGATTCGAACCGACGGCCCAGCCCCGCCGAGAGCGGGGCCCGGCTCCGTAGAAGCCGACCGCGACCTGCGGCGGCGATGCACGGAGCCCACTATGACGAAACTCACCGACACTCAGATCCTGATCCTGACCCGCGCCAGCGTCCGGCCGGGCAATCTCGCCCTGCCGCTGCCCAAGGGGCTGCATGGCGCCTCCGCGAAGATGGCCATCGGCCGGATGGCAAAACTCGGCTTCATCGAGGAGGTCGAAGCCAACCTCCGGCGTAACGAACCGCTCTGGCGCGAAACCGGCGATGGGCATGGTACCACGCTGATCGCCACCGATGCCGGGCTGGACGCCATCGGCATCGATCCTGTTCTGGTCGGGACCATGGCCGGATTACGCGACGCGAAGCCCGAGGTCATCGTCGCTGTCAAGCGCCCCGGCACGAAACAGGCCCAGCTGATCGCCATGCTGCAGCGCCCTGAAGGCGCGACCATCGCCGAGATCGCAGGGAAACTGGAGTGGCGGTCGCACTCCATTCGGGGCGCGATCTCCGGATCGCTGAAAAAGAAGCTTGGCCTGCGGGTGATAGCCGAGGAATGCCCGGCTCGGGGTCGGGTCTATAAAATTTGCCCTGCCGGGTGATCATTGCGGCCACCGCGCTTCCAGGGTGTCAGGGCACGGCATCATCAATTCCTCGCTCGACGCCTGCCAGCTGCTTTCTGTGCGTAGCGCAGGATGGCTTTGACGCTGGTCGAGGTCCGTTGGTGAAGGATGGAAGAGGTGTGCTGGGGAGATTCACGGTTCGCGCAGATGGTGATTGCAGCCTGCAGGACGATCTCACGCTACTGATTTCGATCGCCTGTCGCGACCGTCAGATTGGCCAGCCGGCGTGGCAGGTCGGATCGGGCATGCAGAAAATCGATGATGATCACTTGCTCCGCCTCTTCGATAAAGACGACGAAATGCTGGCCTGCACGCGCGAAACGCAGATCTTCTTTGAGAGCCGGGTCAATCAGCCGTCGGCAATCCTGTGATACTGCGCTTCCCGCCGCGATCTCACGGCAGATGGCGATCAGATCCTCCTCATAGGCTGTGGCCTGCCGCAACCCAAAGGTTTCGACTGTCCATCGGGCAATGTCGATCAGCGAAGCTTCTGCAGCCCGCGTCAGACGCCAGGGTTTCGGCATCAGGATATTTCACGTGCGGTCGCAAAGGCGCGACGGATGGCATCCTCACCACTGCCCTCAGCCAGATCGCCTCGTCGTGCCTGCTCCAGCCCTTCCTCCAGTCGGGCGCGCAGGTCGCCAAATTCGGCTTCTTCGCGCTCCAGCAGCCGCAGACCGGCCCGCAGCGCTTCGGAGGCGTTCTGATAGCGCCCGGAGGCGACCAGCCGGTCAACAAGATCGGATTGGGTATCGGTCAGAACGACGTTTCGCGTGACCATGTGTATCTCCATGCAGGCGATTGGCAATATATGCCATTGTGTGCTTGATGTCGATACGGCCCTCATCAGGCTTTACTCTCAAATTGCCATCGTCCCCGACCATGCATGGCACGGTCCAGCCGAAGCGGGCCATGCTGGCGGCAATGCGTGCCACCTGATCGGGCGCGTGCATCTTCGCGTTCCGGGCATAGGGGCGCAGGCGCTCGATCGGCCAGAACTCGATCTGGCGCGGCGCGAAGGTGAGGTCCATGGGGCAGGGTGGTCCTGTGGTTTTTGGTGGCTTCGGGCGGGGTGGATCCCGGTGGATTCCGACGTGGTGGATTCCCACTGGATTCCGCAAACTGGATTCCGGTGGATTCCGGTCTGGCCACCGAGGAATCCACCCTGCGGCGGCGCTCAAAGCCTTGTTTTATTGGCCAAAACGGCGCGCCGTTGGCTCAGGTGGCTTCCCCCTGGCTTCCCCGGTGAAAATGCCTGACGCTGGCAATCTTCTGCGCTGCGCCCCCCCGCATACGTTTAGGGCAAGGGAGGAACCATTGGGAGGGGAGGTCAGCCCGAACCCGACGTTGACGTGCAAACCGGTCAGAACGGAATCTCGTCAGGCAACGCGTCGAGCTTCGGCAGGGCGTTCGCTGGAAGGGGAATGTTGTAGGTCACGTAAAGGTTCAGGATGTCTTCGCGGTCCATGAACATTATCTGGCTGCGCTTTGACGCGTCGAGCTTTCCTCCCAGCCAGTTGCGCGCTTGCTTCGTTATGATGCCACCTGCGACGATAAAAGCATGGTCGATGAGGGCCTTCTTGCTCGTTTCCGGATCGAAAATCTCGTGCCCCATCATCATCAAGACCTGTTGGTAAATCTCCGCAATATTGGCGTTCGATCCCTTCGTCATTCCTGCTGAGTCAAGCTTACCCTTCTTCGCCTGAATGCCGAAGTACAGGACATGCTGGGTGGGCAGCACAAAGCGCATCCAGACGTCCTTGCCATACTCGAGGGCCTTGTCGGCGTGACCAGCGGCCGTGAGGCGGTGAAAGCCAAGTTGCCTAAACAAGGGCAACAGGATTTCCTCGATCAACTCGTCCTCGCTGCATGTGTCGAGATAAGCGTTCAGCTGCCTCTTACGTTCTGTTTCCTTGGGGGTTAGGGGGCGGTGGGGGTTGGTCGCCGTCGACACTGTTTTGCTGCCTATGTGCCGAACCTGCAGCGTTTGCTCTTCGTCATAATAGGCTTCGTAGCCTTCCCTCGTTAGGGGCTCATTCAGCGAAGCCAAGGCGTTACTGCGGTCAAGGTCGCCGTCTTCAGCCTCGCGTGGGTCCATCAGGGTCCGAAGCAAAACGACAAAGCGTGTTGGCAGCTGGAAGGCGGCAGGTTGCGGTTCTTCCAAGAGTTCTTCGAGGCGTTGTGAAGTCCAAATCGCACGTGTGCTGCCATCGTGAACGAAGTCGAGATCGCACTCTTCGAAAAAACTGGTAATGAAAAAGCTGGACCGACGAGGAAAATAGGCCGCGTCACCAATGACCATTTCGGCAATCGCACGAAGGTTGCGCGGTTTGAACTTCATGCAGCTAGCCCTCTCAGCTCTACGTCAGTTATAGTTAAGGGTGGTTTTCGCCGCCGCACTATGGGATTTTTATCAACTGGAAACTTCTGACAGCATGGCCTCCGCCTGAGCCAGGACACCCCGAACGGCAGCGTCCTCTAGGTCCGGCGGATAGCCGTACTTCCGCAGGATTCGCTTCACGAGAACGCGTAGGCGTGCCCGTGCGCTGTCACGGTGCGCCCAGTCGATGCTGACATTGGCCTTGAGACCCTTAAGCAACTCGTGGGCGATGATCTTCAACTGGTCATTGCCGAGGATATCGACAGCGCTCTGGTTGTCGGCCAGCGCGTCGTAGAAGGCGATCTCGTCCGGCGTCAGCCCGGTTTCCCCGCCACGGTTCCGCGCCTCGCGGACTTCCTTCGCAAGCGCGATCAGTTCCTGCAGCACCTCCACGGTGCTGACGGCATTGGTGTGATAGCGCGAGATCGCCTCTTCCAGCCGCTCCGAGAACTTCCGGGTCTCGATCACATTCGACCGACTGCGCGACCTGATCTCGTCGTTCAGTAGCTTCCGCAGGGCCTCGAGGGCCAGGTTCTTCTTCTCCATCTGCCCGACCTCAGCCAGGAACTCGTCCGACAGGATCGAAATGTCCGGAGACGAAAGCCCGGCCGCCGAGAGGATGTCGACGATCTCGGTCGAGGCGACCGCGCCATTCACGATCTGGCGGATCGCAAGGTCGCGGTCGGCGGCCGACCGGCCCGAGGTGTCGGACGCCTTCACCATGGCGGCGCGCACGGTCTGGAAGAAACCGACCTCGTCGCGGACCTCGCGCGCCACATCGCTGGCAGAACTGAGCGCAAAGGCCTTGGAGAGTGCCAGCACCGCGTCCTGATAGCGCCGATGCGCGGCCTTCTTGGTCTCCTTGTCGGTTTCGCGCCGCGCAGCCGCATCTTGTTTCGCGAGAATCCAGTCAAGCGCCTCAGCAAGCGCGACGAGGCGCTGATGCGGCGTGCCGGTCAGCCCCTTGGAATAGTCGAAGCCGTGGAACATGGCACGCACGACGTCCAGGCGCTCCAGCAGGGCGGCGACGGCCTCGGCCTCGTCGATCCCGGCCTGCTCTTGGTCCGAGCTGGAATACTGGCCCAGCGCGGATTTCAGGTTCTGGGCAATGCCGATGTAGTCGACAATCAGCCCCGCCGGTTTGTCGCGGAACACGCGGTTCACCCGGGCGATGGCCTGCATCAAGCCGTGGCCGCGCATCGGCTTGTCGATATACATCGTGTGCATCGAGGGCGCGTCGAAGCCGGTCAGCCACATGTCGCGGACGATCACCAGCTTCAACGGGTCTTTCGGATCCTTCGCCCGCTTGGCCAGCAGATCACGCCGGGCCTTGCCACCGATGTGAGGTTGCCAGGTTTCGGGGTCCGAGGCAGAGCCGGTCATAACGATCTTTGCGAGCCCGGCGTTGTCGTCATCCGAATGCCATTCGGGCCGCAGTGCGGCGATCTGGTCGTAGAGGTCGACACAGATGCGGCGGCTCATGCAGACGACCATGGCCTTGCCGTCCATGGCCTGGACGCGCGCTTCGAAATGGGCCACCAGATCCTCGGCGACCATCGCCAGACGCTTCTGAGACCCGACCAGCGCCTCGACATTGGACCATTTGCGCTTCAGCCGTTCCTGTTCGCTGACTGCCTCGTCCTCGGTCAGCTCCTCGATCTCGGCATCCACCTTGGGCTTTTCGGCATCGGGCAGTTCAATCCGGGCAAGACGGGACTCATAGTAAATCGGCACCGTCGCCCCGTCCTCAACGGCGCGGCTGATGTCGTAGACGTCGATGTAATGGCCGAAGACGGCCGGCGTGTTCACGTCATCCTGCTCGATCGGTGTGCCGGTGAAGCCGATGAAGGAGGCATTGGGCAGCGCGTCGCGCAGGTGCTTGGCGAAGCCATAGGCGATCTCGCCGGTCTTCTCGATCCGCGCCTTGAAGCCATACTGGCTGCGGTGGGCCTCATCGGTGATCACCACGACATTGCGGCGATCGGTCAGCTGCGGGTACGCTTCGCCCTTCTCGGGGGCGAATTTCTGGATCGTGGTGAAGATCACCCCACCGGAGGCGCGTGACAGCGTATTCATCAGATCTTCGCGGCTGTCGGCCTGCACCGGGGTCTGGCGGATCAGGTCGCGGCACATGGAGAAGGTACCGAACAGCTGGTCGTCGAGATCGTTGCGGTCGGTGATCACCACGATGGTGGGGTTTTCCATCGCCGGTTCGCGCACCAGCTGCCCGGCATAGAAGGCCATCAGCAAACTCTTGCCCGATCCTTGCGTGTGCCAGATCACCCCGGCCTTGCGGTCGCCTTCCGACCGGCTGGCCTCGATCGTGCTGGTGACAGCCCGTTTCACGGCATGGAACTGGTGATAGCCGGCGATGATCTTGACGACGCCACCGCCTGCGTCGCCGAAGACCGTGAAGTCCCGCATCAGGGAGAGCAGACGCTCACGGGCAAAGACTCCCTCGATCAGCACCGACATTTCCGGGGCGCCCTTGGGCGCCACGTCGCTGCCGTCGGTGGTGCGCCAGGGCATGAAGCGTTCGAGGTCGGCGGTCAGCGAACCGACGCGCGCCTGGATGCCGTCGGTCGTGACCAGCACCGCATTGGTACGGAATAGCGACGGGATCTGCGCCTTGTAGGTTTGCAATTGGTTGAATGCCGCGCCAAGCGTTGCGGCCTCGGCGCCGGGTTTCTTCACCTCGATCACGGCGACGGCTACGCCGTTCAGGAACACCACCACATCTGGACGGCGGTTGTTGCCGTTCTCGATCACCGTGAACTGCGCGATGGCCAGCCAGTCGTTCAGCCGGTCCCCTGCATCCACCAGCCGCACAGCATCGCCGCGGATCGTGCCATCCTCGGCTCGGTATTCCACCGGCACGCCCTCGACTACGAAGCGGTGCAGGCGGCGGTTTTCCTCAATTAGCGAGGGGCGTTGGCTGGCGATCACCAGGCGCAGGGCATCCTCGCGCGCGTCCTCCGGGATCTGCGGGTTCAGCCGAGCAATGGCTGCGCGTAACCGGCCGGACAGGATGGTGTCGGAATAGGCCTCGCGTTCGGGCGCGGACCCGTCAGGGCCGGAAACCGCGTCGTTCAGGCAGGCATAGCCCAGTCCCGCAAGTTGATCGAGCAGGACGGCTTCGACCTCGGCCTCGGTCAGTGGCGCCATCAGGCTGCCTCCTCCTCGTCGTCCTCCGCTGGAGGCAGCGAGGCGTCGCGGCACAGACTCAGCACATATTTGTAGGCTTCACGATCTACGCCAAATAGAAGGCGGGAGGGCTCTACCGTGAGGTCGAGCGTTTCGTCTCCCGGAAGCCGTAGCGTAATTGCCAGCCACCCGTCTTCATTGCCTGCAGCTTCTGCCTCGACGTGAAAATCAATGAGGGCATTTGACTTGGGAAGGCGTTCGTACGGCTCAAGCGTCGTGACAGGGTCGGGTTCGCGCTCGAGGTAAGCTTCATGCAGGAAGGTGACGAGGGCATCTGCGGCAAGCACTGCGGCCCGCCGGTGATGTGCCGAGAGCTTGTGTGCGAACCCTTCCTTTCCGTGGCTGATTGGCCCTGCCATATTCCGGAAGTGACCCAATGCGTCGACCAGCTTGAAATGCTGCGACAGAAGCTTGCTGAACGGATCGTCGCGGCTTTCTGTCAGGTTGAGCAAGCGCAGTGCGCCGGAGACCCAATCCTTGAAACCCGGGGTGTCTGCCTTAATAGGGCTGTCCTTCCAATCCTTGATCGGGTTGGACGGATCATCGAGGTTTTCGATGATCACGCGGCAAGCGCATTCGACGAGGCCCTTCGACGCGTCGATACAGGCATCGTGACCTTCGGCAAAGGTCTGTTGCAAGGTATCGAACGTTTGCTGCAGCATCGGCGCATGGTTCCAATGCTCGCAGAATCTCTCAATGCCTGGATACCAATCGCTACTCATGCACCTGGCGCTCCATCATTCGCTCCGGCGCCCTTGCCGCTGCGTTTGCATGACGGCCGACAAGACAACGTCCAGGTCGGCCATGCTGCGCAGGGTAAAGCGGACCAGATCGGCCTTACCGAGCATGCCCATATCTTTCAAAGCGGAATGACGGCCATATTGCTTGCCGCCACCTTTTGCCGAAGTCTTGTAGAGGTCCGCTTTGGAATAGGGCTCTGCAACCAGAGTACCTTCGGGGATCGAGGCAACCTGCGCGGTCAGCACCCATAGATGCGGCTCGGTGTCGGGGTGCTTTTCGAACATCAGCTCGATCGGCGCGTCGTGGTGCGACCGCATCTTGTACCTGTTGGCGTAGGCAGCTTGATGGCCTAGGCGATGTTCGTCGGCGATGCTGTCCAGCCGGGTGACGATAGCCCGCTTGAGATTGGCCCGTGCAATATCGGTCATGCGTGCTCTGCCTTGTGGCTGTCGAGGTCGGCCACCCGCAACTCCCCTGACATCAGACGCGGCAGCAGGAGGTCGCCGGTCTGGGCGAGGGTGCGGGATTCATGCACGTTTGCCAAAATCTTGTCGAACATCGGCGATACTGCATCCTCGAACGCATCCAGAACCCTGTCGGATGGCATCGGCAAAGACAACGACTCGAACGTCTGCCTCGTGATCGTGGAAAAGACCGAACCGTGAGCCATTGCCTGCAACTGGCTAACCATGTTCTGGGCAATCAGGTAGCTGGCATAATCCCCAACCGAACCCGCCCCGCGCAGGCCGTAGCAGGACTGATTGAAGGTCATTTCGCGGCTCGCGACAGCAAGATTGCCGACCGTTCCACGGGCAGAGATGATGGTCGTTCCCTTCGGCACCAGACGCGCCGAGCTTCCATTCAGGCCGGCGTCAGAGATGGTCTTTTCGGTATAGGTCACGAAGACACTGCCATTGGGCGGGGTGTCGGTCACCGAGAACCATGGGATCGGACCGTCCCAAAAGTCCGTGATCGAGGTTTTCGGTGTCCCCCCACCGATGATCGAGAAGAACTCGGTCAGCGGCTTCTCTTCCCACCCCTCCGGCTTGCCCTCGGCGTCGAGGCGGTCGGGGAAGAGGGACCAGAGGTCGGGGGAGAAGTAGGGTTCGCGGCCTTCCATCTTGGCGCGGGTGGGGCCGAAATCGACGAACCAGTCGCGGAACAACGCCCGCGCTATGGCCTCTAGCGTGGCGTTCATCTTCCGGTTCAACTCGATCTTGTCATCCAGCGCCCCGAGGGTGGCGGCGATGGTCTCACGTTCAGGAGCTGGAGGCATGACAATCGGAAGACTGGCCAGATCGCGAAGGTTCAGCGTCGCTTGGACCGTCGTATTCAGACGGTCTTGGATGTGTGCCCGTGCTGGCCCACCCTTCAACGCAAGGCGTATCCAGTAGGGGCCGATATCTTTCTTTACCGGAATTACCGCAACGGCGCGGGCAACGTTCCAGCCTGCAAGACTTGAATCGACGATCGCGGTCTGGCCAACCGTGCCGACGATGCTCATTATGAGTTCGCCGCCGCGCAGACGCGTCCGAGCGTGTGCGGCTTCGATTGCCGGTGCAACGCGCAACGGCTTCGACATCTCTACGATCTCACCCTTGAGGTCGCTCACCCGGACTATCGGGATGCCATCCGGTTGATGCTCGCCTGGCTGAACAATGCCGTATGATATGCCTCGGGCTGCATCGACAAGGCCACCGAGTTTTTCGACGGACCAATCTGGCGTCATGACCCAATCCCCGCCAGCCTAGCCCGGATCGTCGCCGTCAATTCCTCGGCCTCGGCGAACTGCCCCTCCAGCGTCGCCTGCAATCCCGCGAAACGCTCAGCAAAGGGCGTGTCGTCCTCCTCCGCCGCCTCAGTCCCGACATAGCGGCCCGGCGTCAGGACGTGGCCGTGGGACCGGATGTCCTCAATGCTCGCCGACCTGCAGAAGCCCGGTACGTCGGCGTAGCCCTCGCCCAGCCGCCAGGCGTGATAGGTGTCGGCAATCCGCTCGATGTCGGCGTCCGAGAACTCTTTCCGGGTGCGGTCCACCATGAAGCCCAGCTTGCGGGCGTCTATGAACAGCACCTCGCCCCGCCGGTCGCGCAGCTTGCCGTCACGGGCAATGCCGTTCGACTTGTCCCGCGCCAGAAACCACAGGCAGGCCGGAATCTGCGTGGAATAGAACAGCTGCCCCGGCAGGGCGATCATGCAGTCCACGACCTCGCCCTCGATCATCGCCTTCCTGATCTCGCCCTCGCCCGACTGGGTCGAGGACATCGAGCCATTGGCCAGCACCACCCCGGCCGTGCCGGTTGGCGACAGGTGATGCAGGATATGCTGCAGCCAGGCGAAGTTGGCATTGCCCGCAGGCGGAATGCCGTATTTCCAGCGGGCATCCTCGCGCAGCCGCTCGCCGCCCCAGTCCGAGATGTTGAAGGGCGGGTTGGCCAGGATCATCTCGGCGCGCAGGTCAGGCAATTCATCCTTGTGGAAGCTGCCCTCCGAGTTCCAGCGGATATCGGCGTCAATCCCGCGCACAGCGAGGTTCATCTTGCACAGCCGCCATGTGGTGTAGTTGCTCTCCTGCCCGTAGATGGCGATGTCGCCCAGCCGGCCGCCATGCGCCTCGACGAACTTTTCCGACTGCACGAACATGCCGCCCGAGCCGCAGCAGGGGTCATAGACGCGGCCTTTGTAAGGCTCCAGCATCTCGACCATGGTTCGCACGACCGAGCGCGGGGTGTAGAACTCGCCGCCGCGCTTGCCCTCACTGCCTGCGAACTGGCCGAGGAAATACTCATAGACGCGGCCGAGCAGGTCGCGGGCCTTGTCCTTGCCCTCGCCCAGCGCGATGCCCGAGATCAGGTCGATCAATTCGCCCAGCATGACGGCGTTCAACGCCGGACGGCCGTAGTCCTTGGGCAGCACGCCCTTGAGCGACGGGTTGACCTTCTCGATGGCGATCATCGCCTCGTCAATCAACTTGCCGATGGTCGTCTGCTTGGCGTGGGCCTGCAGATGCGACCAGCGCGCCTCCTGCGGCACCCAGAATATGTTGTCGGCGAGGTATTCGTCGGGGTCCTCGGCGCCCTCGGGATACTCCGCCAGCAGCGCCTGGCGCTTGAGTTCGAACCCGTCCGAGATGTGCTTGAGGAAGATCAGGCCAAGGGCGACGTGCTTGTAGTCCGACGGCTCCATGTTGCCGCGCAGTTTGTCGGCGGCTTTGAACAGGCTGGTTTCAATGCCGAGGTCGGAGCCGTTGTCTGCTGATGCCATTGATGAATCTGCCCCTGAGAATACGGGTCGGACCGTATTTCAGCCGGCAGGCGGAATCCAGCCGCTAACCGCGGCCGGATGGTCGCACCTCCCACGGCCGCGCCCTCGGCATCGCCGCCGTCACGTCGATGTCCCGCAGCATCCCGCCGGCAATCAGCCCGTCACGGATCCAGCCGAGCGCCTGCAACCATTCGTCATAGGCGCGGCGCGCGGCCTCGATCTGCTGCGGGTGGGGGCGGAAGGTGACCGGGCAGGCCAGCAACTCGACCGTACGCCACTTGCCGCGAGTCACGATGCGCTCGGTGCCAACGACGATGGTGGTGGCCCGCTCGCCATGCTGGTTGCGCTTCACCTCGAGCGGCACGCAGCGCGTGACGGCACTGGGCATCCAGTCCGGCGTCAGCCCGGCGCGCGCCAGCTCGGCGATGCGGATCGCCATGCGTTTGCCGCCGAGGCTGTCAGGGACCCCGGCGACGGTGGCGGCGATCACCTCGGCGTCCTCGTGGGTGTAGCCGCCGATCTTGTGCTGGCCGCCGTCGATCTTGCAGCCCAGCGCCGCGCGCTGCAGCAGGACGTATTCGAGACCGAAGCCGAAGCTTTCCTCGGTTACGTTCCGGGGCAGGGGCAGTTCCAGTTGTGCCTTCTCGACCCGGAACGCCCATTCCAGCGCCGCCTGCACGCCCAGCGCCCGTTTGACCCTTGTGCCGCGTGCGCGGCCGATCTGTTTGTGGAAACTCATGGCTGCAATCCGTCAAAGAGGGTCATCTGCGCCAGGCGCTGGGCCGCATCCGTCGGCCGCCAGATCCACGGGCCCGAAGCCATGGGCAGCTGCGAGAGAGCGCCACGCATGTGCCGCTGCCAGCGGGTGAACTCCGTTCCCGAGCAGGCGCAGAGCGCGTGCCCGATGGGCCAGCCCATCAGCCATCCGACGAAGAGCGGGTTCAGCCGCCGCCGCGACCGACCCTTCAGGATCCGCCGCGAGACGGCGCGCCCATGCGAGGCAATCATCGAAGCCCAGAGCGGGCGCGAGATCGGGGCGTGCTGCGAGAACCGCGGCCCATCCGGCGAGATCATCGGGCCCGGGCGGGTGAAGCCCTGCTCCGCCCGGTAGTGCAGCAGGTCCATCCGGGACTTGCCGTCGGCACGGGTGATGCTGGTCGCGCTCGATCCCTTCCAGTTCTGCGCGGCCGGGGTCGGCCACTGGTCCGGCAGCGCCCGGAAGATGCCCGGCACCAGCTCGTCGGCCTTCCGGGTGAGGTCGCTGTTCCCGGCCGGGTCGTCGCTCGCGGTCCCTGGATGCAGGCTCGTCAGTGCGGGCGAGGATGAAGATCCGCAGTCGCTGATGCGGCGCGCCGACCTCTGCCGCGCTGAACAGGCCTGCCGCAGGCGTGTAGCCCATGCTCCAAATCTCTCGGAGGACGGACTCGAGCCCGAGGGTGACGTGTCCGGCGACGTTTTCGAGGAAGACCCATTCGGGTCGGCATTCCCCGATGACGCGGGCCACGTCGAGCCAGAGGTGGCGGGGATCACCGGCGCCCTCACGCTTGCCGGCCGCGCTGAAGGGCTGGCAGGGATAGCCGGCGAGCACGATGTCGAAGGCGCCGCGGAAGGGGCGTGCATCGAAGCAGCGCAGGTCGGTCCAGACTGGCGCCGGGGCGAAATACCCGGCGCGCTGGGCGGCGATGAGGACGGCGCGGGGCCAGTCTTCCCATTCCACGGAGGCGCGGGTGTGATAGCCGGACTCGGCGAGCATGAGGCCCAGATCCAAGCCTCCGCCGCCTGCGCAGAGGGATAGTCCGTGCCGGGGACGTGACACCATGCCATTCACCGCACCCCTCGCGCCCGCAAGCGTTCGGCCGTGACCAGACCCCGGCTCAGCATTGCCACGCGCATGGTGTTGCTGATGGTGTTGGCGGGGAGGTACCGGTCCGAATTCACCAACTCGGCGTAGAAGGCCGCGAGTTCGTCGGTGCTGGGACGAGGGCCAGCGTCGCGCTTGCCCCTTCGTGGGGATTTCCGGCCGCCGGTATCTGCAGCTATCTGCGCATCGCGCCGGGCGGCGCGTTCCATGGCGCGATCGAGAGCCTTGGGTCCGTCGGGCGGGTCGGGATGATCGCGCCGCGTTGCAGTGGCGATCTCGATGATCCGGTCCTCGGTCAGCCCGAGGTCATCGATCCATCGGCGCACATGCAGCCGGGCAGGCCAGCCCTGCCACCAGGCGGGAAGCGTGGCGTCGAGATCGAGGCCCAGCGCACCCAGAAGCTCGGCGAAGAATCGATCGAAATCGGCCTCGCGCGCCTGCGCGTCCTCCTCCTCCTTTACTGGTTCTCTTAAAGGTTCTCTTACAAGGTTAGTGTCCGAAATCCGGACACGGCTTTCGGTATTTTCCGGACACGGCTCGCGGTGAAAATCGGACACGGCTCCGACGCCGATCCCGTGTATGATTTCCGGACACGGGTCAGCCGGATCTCCGCTGCGGGGGGAGGGATCACCATCACCGACGAAGGGCAAATCTCCGTGTCCGGATTCCGGACATGGCTCAGGATCACGAGGGGCGATGCCCTCCTCGAACCCCAGGATGTAGCGGGTCGGCATCTGCCGTTTGGTCACTGGATCGACCCGGGCCACCCGGCGCAGCAGTTGCGCGACCTCGAGCCGGTCCAAGTGGTCGTTCAGGGTGGACCGGCTGATCTCGCAATCCTCGGCCAGCCGGGCTTGCGAGGGGAAGCAGCCGTAGTCCGGATTGAACCGGTCGCACAGATGCCAGAGCACGATCTTGGTTGTGGGCTTCAGCCCGCGCTGCTGGATGGCCCAGTTGGTGGCGGCATGGCTCATGGCGCGACCCTCCGCGCCGGGAGCTGCACGCGGCTGGTGAAGCCGTGATCGGCCAGAGCGCCCAGCGCGTCGTCGACCGAGCGCACCAGCGCCCAGCCGAAGCCTTGGGCGCCGACCGTGTCGCGGAAGACCTCCTGCGATTTCCGCAACCGGCCGGTCGGGCTCTTGACCTCGAGGAACAGCACGCGGCCACCGGAGATGACGATCAGGTCGGCGAAGCCTGCGTGGACGCCCATGCCGACGAGGATCGCCTGACGCCTGGCGCCGCGCGGCCCGGCCTCGGTGACCTCGTTGGCGCAATGGTGGACGATGGCGTCGCGGGGCAGGGCGAAGCGCAGTGCCTGCACGATGGCGCGCTGGATGTCGGCCTCGGGGGTGCTGCGGCGGTTCATGCGGCACCGCCGGGCCGAAAGGTTGACGTGGTAGTGGCGTGCAGCGGACTGGAATCGCGCAGCCGCAAGAGATCGTGGGCTCGGGCGCGCTCGGCGTCGTCGTCGCTCTGATCGGCGACCACCAGGGCGGCAAGCGTCACCAGCGTGATGGAGTGATCTGCAGCTTCGCTGAGAATGCTGCGCGCTTCCGTCAGCCGTGCCTGCCGCCACTGCGCGAAAGGAGCGCCCAAGTTTGGCTTTGCGGCGGGACAGTGAATGGTGCGGGAGGTGCAGGTCATTTCCGACCTCCGGCCATGCGGGCCCGCGGCATCTCCTGCGCCGCCAGCCAGTCCTGCACGGCCCGCCGCCGGTAGAGCACCGTGCGGCCTGCCCGCACGCAGGGCGGACCGAAACGCCGCGCCTCCCAGCGCCCCAGCGTGTCGACCGTTACGCCCAGCGCATCGGCCAGTTCCTTGCGGGTGATCCAGCCCGAGAGCAGCGCGGTGCTGGCCGCCTCCGGTTCAGTCTGTGGTTGAGTCATCTCTGCCTCCTGATTGCCGTCCCGGATGGGCGGCCGTCGTCAGGCAGCGAGAGCAGACCGGCGGGGGTGGCGGGGTGGCGCAGGGTGGCGGTCATTTGCCGGGACCAGCGCCACCCCATGTTTCATGGGGTTTTCAGCATCAGTGCGCCGGTGCGACGCCGAGTCGCAGCGTTGCGCCACCCGCGGGCAGGCGAGTTGATTTGTGTTTCTGGTTTGTTCTTGCTTTTCATCCGAAGGGCGAGTGGTTCGCGCGACCGATGTGAGAGGGGAGCAGAGATGGCTGAGATCGTTTTCAAGCGCGCCTGATCGTTCCCGACAGGCTGCCGCGGCGGATTTTCCGCGCGGTTGACCCCCAATTTTCCGACTACCAGGCCCGGGGCTGCCTCTGACAGGAGCGCGGAGCGATGGCCTGTTTCAAGACACCACAGAAAGGAATTGAGGCATGGCATTGCCGCCTCGCGTCTATTTCACATTGCATGAAACCGCCGCCCGCTGGGACTGCACCCTTGCCGATATCGCCGGCTGGGCATCGGTCGGGCGGTTTGACATCGTGACCGCCATCGCACCCGTGACCGTGGGCATGCAGAAGGTCTCGGGCTTTGTCGCTGTGTCGGTAACGGACATCCTGCACATGTTCCGCCGTTGTGGAACGGGGCCGACCATCAGTCGGTTGTGGCAGGTCCGCCCATTGGGCCAAACTGAGTGGGTGCACTTGCCGGAGCACCGGACCGGAATCGAGGTCACGCTCGCGGACCTGCTGATCATGGCCGAGGACGTGCGCCGGTTCGAGACGGATTGCGATCTGCTGCGCCGCCCGGCTTCCCATATCGGATCCACGGCGCGCTACGACTGGGACGGGATGTATATCGCGCTGATGGTGCGGATGCACGATCAGGGCCTGCCCGCCACGCAGGCCGAATGGCTGGGCGAGGTGCAGGAGTGGTTCGTCGCCACAAGCGAGAGCGGCGAGGTGCCGGATGAACGCACCATCCGCCGCAGGCTCACCCCGATCTGGAAAGCACTGCGGGGATCCTGTTGATCATCAGCATGGGAAGCGGTTGGTCGCGCAGCGGGTCAGGCCGACTTCCGCGCCTCATCGGCATCATGCACCAGCTTGGGCCGGGGCCGGAAGGCGCTGGCCACCGCGTCGACGCCCGCCCGCAGGGGCGAGTCCATCAGGTGCGCATAACGCTGGGTGGTCTGCATCTGGCTGTGACCCAGCAGCTTGCCGATCATTTCCAGCGAGGCGCCGCCGCTGACGAGGAGCGAGGCAAAGGTGTGCCGCAGGTCGTGGATCCTCACGTCGGGGATGCCGACCGTCTTCTGGATTGCCGCCCAGAAGCAGCGTATTTCCTTCACCGGCTGGCCGGGCACATCGCCGGGAAACAGCAGCGCGCAGCCGCGCGGCACCAGCAACTGGCGCTGCCGCACGATCGCCGCCGCCTCGTCGGAGATCGGCAGGCGGTGAATCTTGCGCTGCTTGGTCATGCTGGCGGGCTTCGTCCAGCTCAGGTGATCGAGGTTGAAATGCTCGAAGCGCGCCTGCCGGACCTCGCCGACCCGCGCGCCGGTCAGCATGCAAAGCCGGATGATGTCGGCCGCGCGGCGGTCCTCGGCCACGTCCAGCGCTTCGGCCAGCCTGCGGATTTCCTCGGGGCTCATGAAGCGCTCGCGCGGGTTCTCGATCCGGCGGCGGAAGCCCGAAGCCGGGTTGTCCTCCCGCCAGCCCCAGCTGACCGCATAGGTGAACATCTTGCGCAGCACCTCGCCGGTGCGGTTGGCGCGCACCGGAGTGGGCTTCGCCCCCTGCAGCTTCCGCGCCCGGTTGTTCGGCTTGGCCTTGGACGGCCGGGCCCGCCCTTCCGCCACCTTGTTCAGCAGCCTTTCGACATCATAGGGGGTGATTTCCGTGACCAGCCTGTTGCTCCAGTCCGGCGCCACCATCTTCGCCAGCATCGACCTCTGATCGGAGGCGTTGCGATCAGACAGGTTCGGCAGGTGCACCTCAGTGTAGCGCGCGATCAGGTCCTTGAACCGTGGGGCATCGCGGCCGATTTCCTTCTGGCCCAGCGGGTCGCCCCCGGCGTCGATCTCGCGCCGCAGCTCCTTCGCCCGCTCCCGCGCCGCCGTGGTCGACCATTCGGGCCAGCGCCCGATAGTCATCCGCCGCTGCCGCCCCGCATGGCGGTAGTCGATGGTGAAGGCCCGGTTCCCGGATCGATAGATGCAGACGGCGAAGCCGCGCACCTCGGTGTCGAAGATCTGGTAGTCACGTCCCGCAGCCGGATCGGCCTCGCGGACGGTTTTCTCGTTCAAACGCAGTCGGTTGACCATGCAACTCACCCTTCAGTCGTCATCCCATGAGGCGTGGATTCGCGCCCCAGGCAAGCAACGCATGACGACAAGGGTGGCGGGGTGGCGCAGGGTGGCGGTCATCTGGCGGGGCGCGCCACCCGGAGGCGGTTGTCGGCGAAAGCGGATGTCCATTGCGACTTAGAGTACCACCTGACCATGGCCGTTAGCCGACGGTCCTCGTTAAGCAGAGCCTAGGAAAAAGAGCGCATCGCCTGACAGGCTCCAACGGGGCTTCTGCTCCGTCGACTCCGATGGATTTTCAGCGCGAGGTGAATCCGCGCTGCCACTGGCCACCTTTCCGACCGCCTGCTAAAGGCGATACCGCGAGGAGAAGAAGCAATGGCATTCAAAAGCGCGGCCCCTACTGAGATCGTCCCTGCGAGCCCGGAGGAAATCCTTCTTACACTCCCTCGTCGCACGATCCCCGGCGTCTTGCTGCATCAAGGCGAGATTATGCGGAGCTATGCCGCGCAAGCAGTGGCCGACGCCGATGTTGCCTTGCAGCTTCCGACTGGAAGCGGGAAGACCTTGGTTGGGCTGATGATCGCCGAGTGGCGCCGCCGCAAGTTCAAGGAACGGGTGGTCTATCTATGCCCCACCAAGCAGCTTGTGAACCAGGCAGTGGAGCAGGCCCGCACCCAGTACGGACTGACAGTAAACGGCTTCACGGGAGGCAAGCGAGATTACGATCCACAAGCGCGCGCCGAGTATCAGAATGCCGATCGCGTCGCCGTGACAACCTACAATTCGCTCTTTAACACCAATCCGTTCTTCTCTGATCCAGACGTCATCATTATCGACGATGCACATGCGGCCGAAAATTATATCGGCGAGATGTGGACGCTTCGTGTTCAGCGGACAAAGCAGCCGCATCGCGCGCTTTTTGAAGCGCTCACCGGTGTGTTGCGCCCGCATTTGGATGCATATGATTTTTCGCGGTTGACCGGACGATGGGACAGCAATCCAGAAGACCGGCGCTGGGTGGACAAGCTCCCAACTCCGATCTTTGCAGAAATTGCGGATGAACTCACGGCAGTAATCGACGCCCATGCCGAAGAGCTGGACATTCGGTGGGCATGGTCGATGATCCGAAGTCATCTTGCCGCATGCCATTTGTACATATCTGCAACCGAACTGCTCATCCGTCCCCTGCTGGCACCGACATGGCAGCACGGTCCCTACCTTAATGCGCGGCAGCGCATATTCATGTCCGCCACGCTCGGTGCGGGGGGAGATCTAGAGCGCCTCACGGGTCGCAACAACATCAAGCGCTTAAATGTTCCGGAGGGCTGGGACCGTCAGGGTATTGGTCGCCGGTTCTTCATCTTTCCGGACAGTTCACTTAAGGCCGATGACGTGGCGACGCTGCGTCACCAATTAATGCAGCGTGCGGGGCGAAGTCTCGTTCTCGTGCCCAGTGATCAGCAGGCCGAGGAGATTAGGGAAGACATCAAAAATAATCTCGGATTTTCCACGTTCAGCGCTGACGACATAGAAGAGTCGAAGCAGCCGTTCGTTACCGCTCCGCAGGCAGTAGCTGTAATTGCGAATCGATATGATGGCATCGACTTTCCCGGCAAAGATTGCCGCCTGCTCTTCATTGAGGGGCTGCCCCGCGCCGCCAATCTCCAAGAACGCTTCATCATGCTCCGGATGGGGGCATCCCAGCTCTTCAACGACCGCGTGCAAACGCGCGTGCTGCAGGCGATTGGCCGCTGCACACGTTCGCTAGAGGACTACTCCGCCGTGGTTGTTTCCGGCGAGGAGTTGCCCGATTATCTGGCAGATCGGCGGCGGCGCGTTCATTTGCACCCCGAACTCCAAGCCGAACTCGAATTCGGCAATGAGCAGTCGATCGGCACTACCATGGCCGACATTACCGAAAATCTAGAGATATTTCTGGCGAATGACGCCCGATGGGATGCAGCGAACAACGACGTTCTTCGGAAACGCGCCGCGGCGGTGCAGCAGCCGTTTCCGGCACTGGGGGAGCTGCAAGCGATTGTCGGTCGGGAGATCGAGTATCAGGGCCGCCTCTGGAAGGGCGATTACGAAGGAGCCCTCGAAGCCGCGGAAGCCGTGCTAGGCGGGCTCACGGATCCGGATTTGCGGGGCTACCGGGCGCTTTGGCACTATCTGGCTGGATCAGCAGCGTGGTATGGTGAGCGCGCGGGTATCGCATCGCTTGGCGTTAAGGCCCGTGGCCACTTCAACCATTCGAAGCGGGCTGCCGCCGACCTGCCTTGGTTGGTTAAATTGGCGCGCTATCAAGCTGCCGGGGAGCCGCCCGTCGGCCGCAGCCCTCGGCTGCTCCGTCAAATCGAGCGCGTCGAGGGTGTGCTCGAACGGCTCGGCACGGTGACCGACCGGAAGTTCAATGAACGAGAGCGGGATATCCTACATGGGCTCGCCTCCAGTGAAGGATTCGAGCAGGCGCAGGTGCGCCTTGGGGAGATGCTGGGCTTTAGTGCCGGAAAGCGTGAGGTCGACGCATCGCCCGACCCTTGGTGGGTGGCGGACGATCTGTGCTTCGTATTCGAGGATCATGCTGGCGCGTCTAATGACGTACTTGACGCGACCAAGGCGCGACAGGCGGCCTCGCATCCCAACTGGATCCGGGATCATGTCCCTCTGCCGGACGATGCGACGATTCTGTCGGTGCTGGTCACGCCAGTGACCAAGGCCAAGTCGGGGGCCGTCCCCCATCTCCACTCCGTTACGCTCTGGGAGATAGAGTCGTTTCGGCATTGGGCGAAGCAGGCACTCCAGACGATGCGCGAGTTGAGGCGAACCTTCGGCCAAGCCGGCGACCTGGTCTGGCGAGCGGAGGCCGCGGAGCGCTTCGAACAGGCCGGGCTGGGTGCCGATCAGATTTACAGGTGGCTGAAGGAGCGAAGTGCTAGCAGTATCCTGCAGAGCGTTCCCTGAACGATGATGGTAAGCCCGCTTCCGCTGCGAATTTGAAATCAGGGACGGCCGGAGCGATCTGCTCGTCCATTCTCGCTTCCTTCGATGTTTTTTCAAGCGGACGGACAGTTGTGTCTCAGCGGGAGCGTCGGTTGCGCTGCGCTCGCTACACGAACAAAGCGCAGGCTCCGTTACCATCCTCCCGGCAGCAGGCCACGAACGCGCGGCGCCGTGTCATTGAGTGGGGCGAGGGGAGCCATGCATGCAATCGCTTCCCGTTGGCACATCAACGCCACCTCAACCCGCAGACGCCGTTTTGGCGCGCATAGTACCGTCAAAGCGCGGCCAAAATCGGCCAATGCCGACATTGTATCTTGGCGATTTCAGTAACTTGCACGGCAGCTAGCTAATTTCACTAAGTTTTCCTGAAAGCGGACAAGTAGGCTCATAACCTGAAGGTCACAGGTTCAAATCCTGTCCCCGCAACCAGAACACCACGTCTTATCAAAGACTTCAAAGCCGAGCATTGCGCTCGGCTTTTGTCATTCCAAATTCTTGTCAACACCTGGTCAACGTTTTGCGAGGCCCCCATCACGGTGCGGATGATCGTGGCCATGACCGTCACACCTTCAGCAGATCAAGCAGCGGATCAAAGGCGTACATCGCTGCACGTCGTCCCGAAGCCGGTTCAATGGTGCGCAGCATGCCTGCCTCGACCAGTCGTCGGGATAGCGCTCGCGCCGAGGATGGTGGGATGCCTGAGCGTTCGACGAAGCGGTCGTTGCGGAACACTGGACTAGCAAAGACGAAGTCCAATGCCTGATCGTGGAACTGCGAATTCAGAACTTCTCGAAACCGTTCCCGCATCTCGCCGTGCAGGTGGAAGATCGCGTCGGCAGTCTGGATGTTGACCGTCGCCTGGGCGTGCATCGCCTGGAGGAAGAATACCACCCAGTCGGTCCAATCGCCCGTGGCGGAGACAGCACGCATTCCCTCGATGTACTCGTCCTTGCGGGCCTCGAAGTAACCCGACACAAAAAAGTTCGGCTGGTGCAGGACGCCAAGCTTCCACAGCATCAGGGTGATCAGCATTCGACCGATCCGGCCGTTGCCGTCTTCGAAAGGGTGCAGAGCCTCGAACTCCACATGCGCGATGGCGGTGCGGATCAGGGGCCGCATCGAGCTTTCGTTGATGTAGCGGACGAGTTCGGCCATCGCTGGGCCCAGCTGCTCCGGGGCGATTGGAACGTAGTAGATCCTTCCCCGCCGTTCATCCCCTATGTAGTTCTGCTCAACCTTGTAGCTGCCGGGGCGCTTGCGGGCTCCCCGGCCGAAGGACAGCAGCTGCTGATGGGCGGTGCGGATCAGATGCTCCCCAAGCGGCGCGCCTTCGGCCAGCGCCTGCTGGGCATTCCGCAGCGCGCGGGAGTAAAGGTAGGTCTCCACGTCGTCGTTGCGCGCCTCCCGGTAAGGGTCGGTGCTGCCTGCATCCTCTTCGGCTTCAAGTCGGTACAGCTCCTCGATGGTCGAGATCGTCCCTTCCATCCGGGAGGAGGTGACCGCGTCCTGGCGGCGCAGGGGGGCGAGGAACAACTCGCTGTTCACCATTCCCGACATCTTGGCATCGTATCGGGCAAGGGAGGCCGCTGCCTCTTCAAGGGGTCCGAGAAGCACCTCGTAGTCGAGTGAGCCAGAGGGAAAGCTGCCGGTGTGATAGATAACGGCATCTGTCAGATCGTAGGGTTTGATGATCATGCAGGCACCGATTCTGTCGTCAACGAGCGTTGCTGCGAACCTAGTCACAGCAAATGCGCTTGGCAACAGAATATCGCCCAATTCTAACATCAAAGGGCGTTGTCGCCAGCGGTCTGCCTCCAAGCAGGTTTGGTGACAGAGACTGGCGGCGAAGATGGCATCAAGGCATGAGCCCTACATATTCTCCGCGTTCTGTGCTAGAATACACCCGCAAGGGCAATCGCCCCGATGGCGAACAGTTCGGCTTTTCCGTCGCGGGTGGGCGCATCCGGGGCCATGTCGACGGGATCGTCGCCGCGGCACCTGAGCCACTTGGCATCGGCGTTCCTGCGCTATGGGAATGCAAGACCATGAACGCCAAGAACTGGAGGGCCTGCGTCAAGGATGGGGTCGCCGTCGAGAAGCCGGTCTATGCCGCGCAGATCGCGCTCTACCAGGCCTACATAGAAGGGACGGTCCCCGGCATCTCGGCCAATCCGGCGCTGTTCACAGCGATCAACAAGGACACGGCCGAACTGCACCACGAGCATGTGCCCTTCGATGCAGGGCTCGCGCAGCGCATGTCGGACCGGGGCGTGCGGATCCTGCAGGCGACCGACGCGGGCGAACTGCTGCCCCGCATCGCTGCAAATCGAGATTTCTTCGAATGCCGCTTCTGCCCGTGGGCGGAGCGCTGCTGGGGGCTGCCCGCATGACCGAAGACAACATCATCCACTTCAGCCCATGGCAGGATTTCAACGACGCCCCGGCGGCCGAAGATCCCTTTGGCGTGGAGCCCGACCCGGCCCAGATCGCGACATTACTCGATGTGGTGTTCGGCTGGTGCGAGGGCCAGATCCCGGTCCGAGGCTTTGTCGACATAGGGCAGGGCAAGGAGGGCCGGCCGCACAACGTCTGGATCGACGCCGACGCCACAGCACCGGGAAAGCTTGCGACATTTGCCAACTTGGCCTGGCGCGAAGGTGCCGCCGTCTATGTGATCCCGGGCACGGTCGCCGGGGCAGGACAGGCCAAAGCCGCCGAAGTCCTGCAAATGCAGGCACTGGTCGTCGATCTCGATGCGGGCGACATCCCCGCCAAGCTCGCCCATCTGCTGCGTCATCTGGGTCAACCCACCCTGATCATCGAGAGCGGCGGGCGGACTTCCGAAGGTGCCAGCAAGCTGCATGTATGGTGGAAGATGACCGAACCCGCCGAGGGGGCGGCGCTGGCCAGTCTTTGCGGCCTGCGGGGCGAGATTGCCCTGAAGGTCGGCGGCGACACGCATTTCCGGTCTGCGCACCAGCCGATCAGGGTGGCAGGCACTGTCTATCACAAGCATGGCAACCAGCGCCTGGTGCAAATCCGCGAGCACCATTCCGTCGAGGTCGATCTCGACGAGTTCGCAGAGCGCGTCGCCGAAATGCCGCCTTTGCAGGGGGCCGGGATGGTCGCCAGCAGGAGTATTACCCCGGAAAAGCCCCGCCTCGACGACGTGCTGGTGACCCCGGTGCGCGAGGGCGGCCAGGACGACTGGTCCCGCTTTGAGGGGGCATCAGCCGCGATCGGCCATTTCATCCGCATGGTTCACGAGGGCCGGATGTCAAAGGACGAGGGCTGGCAGGCGATCTGCGGCTACAACGCTGCCATGTTGCGGCCCTCCTGGCCGATCGAGCGCCTGCAGCGCGAGTCCGAGCGGCTCTGGGATCTGCATGTGCAGAAGAATGGTCCGGCGCTGGTCCGCCTCGACAGCGCAGCGCCGGCACTCAGTGAAATGCTCACCTTCACACTCGGCGCACTGCTGGACGATACCAGCCCGATGCCCGAGGATATCATCGCGCCCCGCGTGCTGACGCCGGGTGGCTTGCTGGTGCTGGGCGGCGCACCGAAGGTCGGCAAGAGTGATCTGACCATCAGCTGGCTTGTGCACATGGCCGCCGGTCAGCCCTTCCTTGGCTCCACGCCGCCACGCCCGCTGCGGGTGTTCTACCTGCCGGCCGAGATCCAGTATCACTACCTGCGCGAGCGGTTGGGCCAGATCGCGCTCCCCGACAGAGTTCTCGCGGCAGGACGCGACACCTTCGTGGCGATGCCGAAGCTGAAGATCTTGCTCGACGCCGAGGGCAACATGCGGGTGGCCCGCGCCATCCAGGCAGCCTTTCCGGATGCGGGCCCGGACATCATCTGCATCGACCCGATCCGCAACCTCTTCGACGGCGGTCCGGATGGTGGCGGCGAAAACGACAACACCGCCATGATGTTCTTCCTCAAGGACCGGGTGGAGGTGCTGCGGGACTACATCAACCCGGCCTGCGGGGTGATCCTGGTCCATCACACGCGAAAGCTGTCGAAGCAGCAGCTGAAGAACGATCCGTTCCTTGCCTTGTCGGGGGCCAGCGCGCTCAGGGGCTTCTACACCTCCGGCCTGATCCTGCACCGGCCGGACGAGGACGCACCGGAGCGCAAGCTCGAGATCGAGCTCAGGAATGGCCCGGCGCTGCCCTCGAAGCTGATCGACAAGGTTGGCGGCCAGTGGGTCGAGATCAACCCGATGAACGAGCGCCTGGTCCGCGCCGAAGTCGGCGCGAAATACGACGCAGAACGTGTGCGCAAGCGGGAGGTGATCCTGTCCATCCTGCTCGAATAGGCGGCCGAGGGACGGCTCTACACCGTCAATCAGTTCGCTGAGGTCTTCGAGAACAAGGGCGGTCTGGGCGGCAAGGATGCTATCCGCGACCGGATTGCCGTGCAGGCCACCAAGGGCGCCGTCAAGTTCGTCCGCAACGCAGCGCCCTATGGCCTTGGGCCCTCACGCTCGCGCTTCGGCTACCTCTGCGTCGAGGGGATGGTCATGCCCTTGGGGCGCGATGAGGTCGATCCGGAGACTGGCGAAGTGCGCCTCGCACGCGTTGCGGTGCTGCCCACCCATTACAAGTCGCCGCAGACCGGCGCGCTTCTCGAGGTCGAGAACCCGCATGTCTGGGCCTATCCGAAGGGGGAACGGCCATGATTGCCCCCGACAACTGCTTTGCGCGGCACTGCGCAGGGACCAGTTTGAACCAGATTGGCCGCGCTACCGAAACTGTCTCGGCATACTCACGCAGGACCACGCAGGGTCCAGTTGTAACCAGTTTCGGCCCGCTTCCGAAACTGCCCCAGCAGGATTGCGCGGATGCCGCAAAGGCTACGTTGCACCCAGTTTCGGCAGGATCAGCCGAAATAAACCTCCCGAAACTGGAATTCCTGTTTTCTGTCAGTGCCTTGATAAGGGTTTCAAGTTTCGGGGGTGAAACCACCCCCTACGGGGGTGGGGGAGAACGCCGCAGGCGGGTTCTCCCACGCCCACCCCCAGGGGTTTCGCGCACGGGGCCTGCCGCGGGTCCGATCACCCGATCCGACAACGCCAGTCCGCATCTTCCGCAGCATTACCCGATGTCACCTTCCAACGAGCAGCCAACCAGAAGAGGAGACCACCCATGGCTGACATGTCCTTCGCCACTCAACCCCATATGGCCATCCCCGATCTGCCCACCGCCGTCAGGTCAGGCCGCAACCTGTTGGCCCTCGACCTTGGCACCACGACAGGATGGGCGCTGCATGGCCTTGATGGGCTGATCACCAGCGGCACCGTGTCCTTCCGTCCCGGCCGCTTCGATGGCGGTGGCATGCGCTATCTGCGGTTCACCAACTGGCTGGGCGAGTTGGACCGTCTCTCGGGACCCATCGCGTCCATCTGGTTCGAAGAGGTCCGGCGTCATGTCGGCACCGACGCTGCCCATGTCTATGGCGGGCTGATGGCCACGCTGACTGCTTGGGCCGAATTGCGGGGTGTGCCCTACGAGGGTGTGCCAGTCGGCACCATCAAGCGCCACGCCACTGGCAAGGGCAACGCCGACAAGGCGGCGATGATTGCCGCAGCTCGGGCGAGGGGGTTCAGCCCGGCCGATGACAACGAGCCGGATGCCATCGCGATCCTGTTCTGGGCGCTCGAGACTAAGGGGGGCCTGCAATGACCGGGATGCGTTTTGCACCGAAGGGGTATGGCGGCCGTCGCCGGAATCCCGATGAGGTCAAGCGTGATGGCTAGCGCGAACAGCGCGTGTTGGCCGCCGCCCTCGACGATCACCGCCTGACCTAGCCCGAACGGGAGCTGGTGCGCCAGCTTGGCGAGAAGCTTTATGGCCCGGCCGCGACTGGGCGGGAGGTACAGCGATGACCGTGTGGGACCCCCGCGCTGGTCGAGGAACGGCTGGCCGAAGCCGCCTTCGTCCTGAAGCGTCTGCCCGAGCCCCGCAGGCAGGGCTACTTCAGCACCTGGCCTGCCGTCCTGCACAGCTTCGCCGACCAGGTGGGGCAGGAGCCCAAGCCCATGCGCGTGCTGCCCTCGCCGCAGGCGATCAGCCGGATGGAGGAAACGCTGACCTGGACTGCCTGCCTCGAGCCCGTGGATGGTCGCATCGTCTGCATGAAAGCCCATGGCGAGCGATCGCGTGAGAAGTCGAGAAACCCGGACGCCTCCCTAAAATCCGCTTATCGATCGTGCCTTGGCCTGCAATTCTGTAAATGCAGCGAAGCGGCGTTGATGCGTTTCAGCGATGTCACCGCGCACGGGGTCGATCGTGTTCTGCGCCGAGGACATCGTCTGCATCGCGCTGACGATATCCGGTTGGCAGCCGCCAGCGACTGCGCCGAGGATGGCGGAGCCCAGGAGGACTGGCTGTTCTGAGCGGCCCGAAACGATGGGCCGTCCGGTGGCGTCGGCCAGTATGTGGCGCACAATCTCGGCTTGGCCTGCACCGCCGCTGATGGCGATGCGCTTGATCGGCGCGCCGTGTTCACTTTGAGTGTCGATGATTTGACGCAGTCCGTAGCCCAGGCCACAGAGTCCTGCGACATAAAGCGCAACAAGGCTTTGGAGGTCGTCCTCCATGCCAAGCCCGGCGATGACTGCTCTCGCTTTGGGGTCGGCAAAGGGTGCGCGATTGCCAATGAACTCAGGGACAACATGTAACCCTTTTGCCAACGTCACGGCGGAGGAAAGCGGTGCGCCGGAAAGCGCTTCGACGGCTTTGCGTGCGAGCCATTCGGGCAGCGATGCGTTTTCGAGAGCCGCCTCTGCGCGGAAGCGCTCATGGCCGGGGTGGAGGCCGACGAGATACTCGATCGCCGCGCCGGCTGCCGACTGGCCGCCTTCGTTCAACCAGAGACCCGGAACCATCGCGGAATAGTAGGGGCCCCAGACGCCCGGCACGAAAACCGGCTCGGTCGTCGTCGTCATGGTGCATGACGAGGTGCCGAACACGTAACCGAGCGTGCCGGTGACATCGCTCGCAACGCCGACTGTCCCGATACCGCCTGCATGGGCGTCGATGAGGCCGGCGGCGACAGGTGTTCCAGCAGGCAGGTCGAAGTCGGATGCGGCTTGCGCTGTCAGCCCGCCGTCGAGTGCTGCACCGGGAACCACCACATCCGTGCCGATGCGGGCTTGATTTTCCGCGAGCTCCTGAAGGCCGATCAGTGCGAGATAGCCCGGATTCCAGCGGCTTTCATGGGCGATGTAGTTCCACTTGCAGGTGATCGTGCAAGAGGAACGCGCAAGGCTGCCCGTAGCCTTCCACGTCAGAAAATCGGTGAGGTCGAAGAAGTGAGCCGCGGAGCGAAAGACCTCCGGTCGGTTTTCCTTTAGCCACAGAAGCTTCGGCATCTCCATCTCAGGCGAGATGACGCCTCCGACATAGCGCAGAACCTCGTGCCCGGTTGCGTTGATGCGTTCTGCCTGTTCCGTGGCCCGGTGATCCATCCAGACGATGATGTCGAGTTCCTGCCGGTCCTTATCGCCGACTGGCAGTCCTCGACCGTCGGCACCGATGACGACGAGGGAGCAGGTCGCATCGAACCCGATGCCGGCCACGCTCTCCGGACGCACGCCTGCTTCAAGGACGGCGGAGCGAACCGAGCTCGCGACCGCCTGCCAGATTTCCGCGCTCGACTGTTCCACCCTGCTACCCACCGCACGGTGGAGCGAAATCGAATGCTTGGCACTCGCCAATAGGCGACCGTCGAGATCGAAGACACCGGCACGCGCGCTGCCGGTGCCGACATCGACACCGATGACGCAGCGGTCAGAAGCGGGAACGCGCGGCATGGTCAGAGGTCGACGCTGTTGGGCAGTATGACAAGGTCGCGGATGACGACACCGCGTGGCCGCGTCAGCATGAACAGCACGGCTTCGGCCACTTCCTGAGGCTGCATCAGTGAGCCATTGGCAAGTGCTTCCTCCCTCTTCGCCTTCGGCCAGTCGTCGAGCAGCGCCGTGACGACGGGGCCTGGCAACACCGCGCCCATGCGGATGCCGTATTGCGACACCTGTCTGCGTGTCGCATGCAAAAAGGCCTGCACGGCGAATTTCGATGCGGTGTAGACTGGTTCCCAGACGACGGGCACCACCCCTGCGACAGAGCTGGTGAAAAGGACGTCACCGCTCCGCCGCTCGATCATCCCTGGGAGGATGGCTTGCACCGATCTGAAGGCCGCATTGACATTAAGATTGAGTACCCGGTCCCATTGATCCGGATCGCCTTCGGCAGCCGCTCCTCCCACATAGGCACCAGCGTTGGCATGGAAGATGTCGAGCGGGCCGACAAGGTCCGAGATGGCCTGGTCCATGGCGGACACTTCCGGGCCGTTCAGCAGGTCGACGACGAGCGGCTTCGCCTTCGGGCCGAGCTCCTCGCATAACTTGCGCAACTGAGCTTCCGCGCGGTCGACGAGAACCACCTTGGCACCAGCGTCGATGAGGCGGCGCGCGCAGGCTAGCCCGATGCCCGAGGCGGCACCGGTGATGGCCGCAGTTTTTCCGGAAAGTGGCGTGTCGGTCATTGCTTATGGTTCCTTGCGGCGCCTATGCGCGGCCATGACTTGCGCGCGACCGGCGTGCGAGTGAATCGACGATCACGGCGATTGCCAGAACGCCTCCGGTGATCATGTATCTGAGCGAAGACGAAAGATTCAGCAGCGTAAGCCCGTTGGAGATCGCCTGGATAACGAGCACGCCGAGAAGGGCGGACCATGCAGAGCCGCGGCCTCCGAAGAGAGAGGTACCGCCGATCACGGCTGCCGCGATTGCGTTCAGGTTCACGTCACCGGTGCCGGCCTGCTGGCTGGCCGAAGCAAGCCGCGACGCGGCGAAAACGCCACCAAGCGCGGCGAAGCTGGAGCACACCACGAATGCTGAAAGGCGTACGCGCTTTACATTAATGCCCGATCGGCGCGCGGCTTCCGCATTGCCGCCGACTGCGAACAGCGAGCGCCCCCATTTCGTGCGACGCAGCGCATAGTCCATGATGACGACGAAGAGGACGAAGACGGCGAACATCCACGGCACGCCACGGCCCATGCCCAAATACCAGACGGCGAAAAGCAATGCCGCCGTCAGCACAACTGCCTTGAGAACGACGACGCTCATGCCGGAGGAAGACAGGTTGGCGTCCGCGCGTCGTTTCATGGTCCGCATGCCGCCGACAATCATCAGCACGCCGGGAATGATCGCCATGAGATAAGAAAGCCACATCGGCATGATGTAGATCTGGCCGAAGCGGACGAGCGGGGAGGCAAATGGAAGGTTGACGGATCCTGTCGGTCCGAGAATATAGAGCTGCATGCCGAGCAGCGCGAGAAGGCCGGCCAGCGTGGCGACGAAGCTCGGCATCTCGAAACGGTTGCGAAGCAGCCCGTAGGTCATCCCCGTCAATGCTCCAGCGGCGATCGCTCCGGCGATGGCCAGTGGGATCGGCAGGCCTTTCTGCACCCACAGCACCCCGAGAAGGGCAGAGGAAAGGCCGCTCATGGACCCGATCGAGAGGTCGATCTCGCCGAGCAACAGCACGCAGACGATGCCGAGCGCGATGAGGCCCACGGCAGCTGCGTCAAAGAGCAGGTTCACGAGGTTGTTCGGTGCGAGAAAAATTGGGTTCAGCGCGCTGAACACCGTCGATATGATGAGCAAGCCAACGAAGACCGGCAGCATGCCGAGATCGCCCGACTGCACACGATCGAGGAATGAGCGTACGGCTCCCCTAATGCCCACGTCGTGCCGCACGCGGGTATCGCCACGGTCAAGATTTCCAGAAGGCGGTGGTTTGGGAGCGGTCTCGTTCATCGCGCATCTCCAATGCTTTCGTGTGCCGGCTCATCGAGCTTGCGAGCAGCGCGGCGCGAAACGGAATTATCACTTGCGCCGGTAATGGCGGCGACCAATTCCTCATGGCTGTTGTCGTTGGTGAAGATGCCGTTGTTACGCCCAAGCCGTAGCACGACGATGCGATCGGCAACGGCACGAACATCTTCCATATTGTGCGAAATGAGAATTACGCCGTGACCGCGGTCGCGCACGCGCTCGATGAGATTGAGCACCTCTGCTGTCTGCGCAACACCAAGGGCCGCGGTCGGTTCGTCGAGCATAATGATCTGCGGATCGAGCAACAGCGACCGTGCGATCGCAACGGTCTGACGCTGGCCGCCCGACAAGGAAGCAATCGGTTCGCGCACGGATGGGATACGTGCGGCGAGTTCCTGGAGCAACGTCCAGGCGCGCACTTCCATCTGCACTTCATCGAGCCGCCAGGGCGACACTTCGTGGCCGAGGAAGAGATTGGCGACCACGTCCAGGTTCTCGCACAACGCCAGATCCTGGAACACCGTAGCGATACCGAGTTCGAGTGCCTTGCCAGGTGTATCGAGCGTCACGGTCTGGCCCAGATATTCGATTGTGCCGGCGGTGGGCTGATGAACGCCCGCAAGCACCTTCACGAGCGTGGACTTGCCCGCCCCGTTGTCGCCGACAAGGGCAACCACTTCGCCCGCCCGCACGTCGAGTTCGATGTCCGACAGAGCGGTCACCGCGCCAAATTGCTTGGAAACGCCGCGAAGGCTGAGTAGCAAATCGCCCTTCGCGCGCCGGGCATACGCCTGGTCGTACACCATATCGATATATCCTCCCGAGAGATGCGGCGCCGGATGAGCCGGCGCCGCAGTCGTTCACATCATTCCGTGATGCCGAGTTCGCTGCAAGGCTCGGCATATTCGCCGGTGCAGACCTCTTCAGGGGTCTGGATACCCGCATCGAAAACCAATTCCTTGATGTTTTCGCGGGTCACGACGTCAGGCACGAAAAGCTGCGACGGCGTGTCGTAGAGCGTCGTTTCGGCTTCCGGCGTTTCCCCGTTCATGAATTTCACCGCAACTTCAGCTGCTGCACGAGCGACAATCTCGGACGGCTTAGAGATCGTGTTGTACTGGTCGCCAGCAATGATGAGTTGCAGGGCAGCAATCGTCGCGTCGTTACCGGTGACCGGTGGCAGCGGATCCACGCCAGCAGCCTTCAGCGCGGCGATTGCGCCGCCTGCGGTGCCGTCATTAGCGGCTACGATGCCGGTGATTTCACCACCGAAACGAGTGATCTGACCAGCGGTCCATTCCTGAGCGCGGGGCGGCGCCCAGTCCGGTGTGTCGAATTCAGCCAACGTCTCGAAGGGCGAAGCGTCGAGCGCACGGTCGATGCCGTCTCGGATGAGACCGGCGGCCGCGTCCGTCGGTGAGCCGTTGATTTGCAAAACGCCGGAGCCGTCTTCGACGCCCTCCGCCTGCAGGTATTCCACGAGCGACTGTGCAATCGCGTAGCCGATGCCTTCATTGTCGAAGGACACATAATAATCGGCCGGCGTATCGGGGATCGGTCGGTCATAGGCGATGACCTTCACGTCCTGAGATTTTGCGATCTCGACGAGACCCGCAGCCGCAGCCGAGTCCACGGGGTCGAGCACAATGATAGTCGCTCCCTGCGCGATCACCGAGTTGAACTGCTGCTGCTGCAGCGAGACGTCGGCATTGGCATTCTGGTAGACCAGCGTGCAATCGGCACACAGTTCTTGCATCGCTGCCTGGAAGCCGGGCCAGTCGTGTTCTTCATATCGGGTAGATGCTTGGTCCGGCATCAGAAACGCGACGGTGGTCGGCTCCTGCGCCTGCGCACTGGGACTCATCCAGAGTGTTGCTGCCGTCGCGGCGAGCAAAAGCTTTCTCGAAGTCATCGATCTCTCCTCCGTCTATGCCGCTCATCGGTATCAACCGCAAGCGGGCGCATTCATGTGTCGAGGCGATCGGTAGAATATCTGCCCGAATACCTCTCCTCCCTGTTCCTCCCTGTGCTGCACTACAGCACCATCGATTGTGCAAGTTTGCTCAATCGATGGTGCAAAGTTGTCATTGAGACGCTTTCCTGTCAAGGTCTCTTGCGAATTGCTGAAGTAAGGGATGGAAGCTTGGCTGAAGACAGCAGGATATTGGCGGGCAAACGGACCACGATCTATGACATCGCGCGCTTGGCCGAGACCTCCGCAAGTGCGGTCAGTTCCGTGCTCAACGGATCTTGGCAAAAACGCCGGATCAGCAAGCGCCTCGCTGCCAAAATCACGGAGATTGCCGAACGCGAAGGCTATTCTGCCAATGCGCAGGCGAGCCTGTTGCGCCGTGCCCGCTCCAACATCGTCGGCATGATCGTTCCGAAATACGACAACCGTTATTTCGGATCGATCGCTGAGCAGTTCGAAGCCATCTCGAGGGCCCGCGGCCTCTTTCCCGTCGTCACCTGCACCCAGCGCGAACCGGCCCTCGAGGTGGAGGCTGCCAAGGAACTTATCTCGTTTCAAGCGGAATGCCTGATTGCGACCGGCGCCACGGATCCGGATCATTTGACCGCACTCTGCGAAGCTGCTGGAGTCCTCTCGATCAATCTCGATCTACCGGGCAATGCGGCCGTTTCGGTCATCTCGGACAATTACGGCGGCGCGCGAGAACTGACCGCGCTCATCCTGGATCGGTGCCGGGAGATCGGCTATGAAGGTGCGCTTCATTTCGTCGGGGGCCGCCCGAGCGATCACAATACGGCGGTTCGATTGCGCGGCTTTCTGGATGTCCATCACGCGCGCGGTATCGCCGTGCCGGAAGATCATGTATTGGTGCCGGGCTACTCTGCGGACCGGGCGGAGCAGGCCATGAAGTCGCTTTCGCCGCGCGATGCGATGGGCATATTCGTCAACTCGACGATTTCGCTGGAAGGCGTTGTGCGATGGAGTCAAGGTCTGAACGATGCGGCGCGTCAGCGTTTGCGCTACGGCTGCTTCGACTACGATCCCTTCGCGGCTCTGTTGCCGTCCAATGTCGGGATGGTTCAGCAGAATATTTCCAAGATGCTCGAAACGGCGTTCGACATCATGGATACGCGCAGGCATCCGTCCGAGCCTATCCTGGTCCCTTGCGTTCTCAGACCGTGTTGACAGCTTCCGATCGCAGTAAGACGGGCGCCTGCGCCTCCGGCGGAATCGGGCAGATATAGGGCCGATGTCGCGTCCGCGCCTTGAGCTTGGCTTTGGCGGCTTCGATAAGACGCGCATTCCGGACCATCTCGACCGCTGTCGCGGCTATCACTTTCGCAGCATGAACCAGACCTTTGTGCGCGGCTCCCGCCTTTCCCTGCGCCGTGGTCTGCCACGAATGTCCCGGGGTTCCGATCACATGGGTGGCGATACGCGCCTGTGCCGTTGGAAGCACCCAACTCACATCCCCGACATCGGTAGATCCGATCATTGCCTCCCCAGCTTGGCGAAAAGGGACGATGAAATCGCAAAGCGCCTGGCCAGCCTTTGGTTCGATCCCGCAACGTCGGTAGTCTCTCGCGATGTCGTCTTCGCTCAGCTTCGCCTGTATCTTGGAAGCGAAGTCACGGTCGGCGTCATCGAAGGCGAACTAAGCGACATGCTCAGGGCCGCCCGCGTCACCACCGATACTTGGCACGTGTTCCTAGACGACTTTGTCGATGTCAAAGACCTCGTCGCCCGCATCAAGGCCTAAGCGCCGTGGTAACAACCGGCCGGTTACATTCTATGCCTGGAAGGCGAAGTATTCCGGGATGACGGTGTTGGAGGCCAAGCGACTGAAGGCGCTGGAGGACGAGAATGCCAAGCTGAGGAAGCTCTTGGCCGAGCAGATGCTCGACATGGCGGCGATGAAGGAACTGCTGTCAAAAAAATGGTAACGCCCGCTGTGAAGCGCGAGGCTGTCGCGCATCTGAAGGCCGATTTCGGGCTGTCGGAGCGGCGGGCGTGCGAGATTGCGGGGCGGACCGGAAGATGGTGCTACCAGTTGCAACGTGCGCCAGACACCGTGCTGCGCGGTCGGCTGCGGGATCTGGTCAATGAGCGGCGCCGGTTCGGCTACCGGCGGCTCTTGGTGCTGCTCAGGCGCGAGGCCGAAGGCACTCGCAGCACATGCAAGGACTTTCAGCAGTACTTCTTATCAACGCCGTCCGCGAAGACAAACCAATTGTGCTTGTAGCTGGACAGGACTTTGCGGTTCCTCCTCCGCCATCGAGTGTGCTGACGCTCTTCAAGAAACGAACAGTCTATTCTGATGAACGCTTCAGCTGGCCCCAAGTGCTCGAGCATCAGCTCAATGACGAGGACAAGGATTTTCTTGCGGAACGCTTCGACCGCATGGCCCCGAATTCCATTGCGTTGCGAGCAATTGAACTTCCATGGAGCGCTGTCTTTACCTCCTCGATTGATCCGCGATTTGCCAATCGATTTTCAACTCGCGGCCGGCAGCCAGAGGCAGTGCTAACCCGCCATACTTCGCCCGCCATTTGTAAAACGAGGCGTTGCTCCTGCCATGCTCGCGGCAAAGCTCGGCACACAGGCACACAGGCACACAGGCACACAGGCTTCAGCCTGCCGCAGGATCGCGATGATCTGCGCTTCCGTGCATCTGCTTGTCTTTATTCAGAATCTCCTTATTTATCCTGGCGATAAAACTCGACCTCCGCAGCTCCTTACTTTCGGGGGGATTGCCAATCTGAACGCGTGAAAGCATTCGTGCCCGTTTCCGCCACCCCCGCCAGCCCGGATGGACCGGCTCTGCCGTCATCTCAGGCGGGCGAACCGGACGATCGGCCGCAGGCCGATGCCAGGCGCCCGTCCATCCTCTGCAAATCCGCGACCCAAGCCGCTTCGGCGCTGAAGTCGTGGGGCACCTGATCCGCGGTGCGGCGGCCCGACAGGCTCTGGCTGGCGAAGAAATCGAAACCATAAAGTGTCAGGCTGGCCAGCGGCGACCGCAGCAACAGATCGATCAACATCGCCCCGGTGGTGGGCGGGGCGGCAAGGCGGTCCCGCAGCGCGCGGTAATCCTCCAAGGGGTGCAGATAGAAACCCGGACTGCTCGCCGTCCGCCAGCCCAGCCGCTTGCGCTTGGGCGACATCCACAGCAGGCGCGACGGGTCCAGCCGGGCGCGGTCCTCGTCGGACAGGCGCACGGCCAGGGCCAGCCAGCCGGTGCGGGTGCCGTGGCTGTGGGCGGCAGGCATGGGCGCGCGGTTGATGCGGACTACGACATCGGCGGCGTCGATGGCCGGGCCGTGCCGGGTTTGCGCCAGCGACCGGGCGTTGCCGACCAAGGCGACTGACCTGCCCTCCAGATCGGCCAGCAGATCGGCCTGCGGGACTGACAGGGCCTGCAGCGCCTGTTCGTCGCGCAGGGTCCGGGCGGCATAGAAGCGCAGCTTGTTCATGGCCGGGCCAGCAGGTCGTTGTAGATCGCGACCAGGGCGCGGGCCTCGGCCTCGATGGCGTGGTTCGCCGCCACATGGGCGCGGGCCGCCCGGCCCGCCGCCGCACGGGCGTCGTCGTCGTCCAGCCAGCGGCGCAGGGCCTCGGACAACGCGTCCTCATTGTCTGGCGGCACCAGACTGCCGGTCACGCCGTCGCGGATCAGTGTCTCATAGGCGCCGACGCGGGCGGCGACGGTCGGTACGCCGCAAGCCATCGCCTCGAGCGGGGTCAGCCCGAAGCCTTCCCACCGGGCAGGGGCGGCGAACAGATCCAGCGCCTGGTAATGGCGCACCACCTGGTCCCAGGGCAATTCGCCCAGAAAGCGGATGCGATCCTCCAGCCCCGCTGCGCGTATCTCGGGAAGCAACCCGTCGGCAAAGGCGCGGTTGTCGGGCGTGATGCGCCCCGTGAACAGGATCTGCACATGCGGCCGCCGGGGCAGCAGCCGCAGCCCGGCGCGCACCAGCAGATCGACGCCCTTCTGCGCCCGGATCCGGCCAAAGCAGCCGATCAGCACCGCGTCGGGATCAAGGTCCAGGTCGCGGCGCAGCGCGGCCCGGTCGGCAGGGGGATGAAAGACATCCGTATCGACCCCGTGCATCACCACCGTCGCGGGACGGTCCAGATAGCCTGCCGCCTTGTCCGAGGTCGCGACAAGCATGTCCTGCTGGCGGATCAGCCATCTGGTGAATCCGGTATGGCGCCGTTGCGCGGCCGAGGTGAACATCAGCCGGTATTTCCGCCGCAGCACGCGGCGCAGCACCAGCCCCAGCGCCATTTCGGTATTGCGCCGCGCGTGCCAGACCCGCCACCGGTCGCGCGGCATCAGGGCGGCGCGGATCAGCGGGATATGCGGCACCCCGGGCGGCAGGCCGGGGCCTGTCGCGCGGATTGCGATCATCCGGGCCTGCACCGGGATCAGCCGCACCACGGTGGCGGTAACCCCCGACAGGCGGCGCTTCAGGTTGGGGGCGATCACCAGGGCGTCATCCATGCCGCGCCTCGGGCGTGCGGAAATACAGGGCAAAGCCTATGGCCAACGGCACCGCGAAGAACAGGAACAGCAGCGCGAATGCCGTCGGTGGGGCAAATGCCGACGAGGCCGCCTGGAACACCGGCCGCGAGGCGAACTGCATCACGCCCACCCCGCCGATCGAGATCATGTTCAGAAACGTCACCCCCCGGCCGACCAGATGATCGGGCAGGAACGACCGGCCATGCGCCATCAGCAGCACATAGCCCGCCCCCGACAGCCCGATCAGCGCCAGCAGGACCACGGCCAGACCCAGGCCGGGATCGGGGTTCAGCACCAGGAACACCAGAACCGCCAGCGTGGCCCCGGTGAAAACCAGCACCGTCCTGCGCAGGCTGCCCAGCAGCCGCACCATCGGGGCGACCAGGAAATTGCCCGCGATCATCGCCAGCCCCATGGCCAGCGTCGCCCGACCGATCAGCGCCGCATCGGCATCGAACACCCGTTCCAGATAGGGCGCGGCCCACAACCCCCGGATGGCGGCCGAGGCGGCGTAGTTGACGAAGAACAAGGGCAGGATGAACCACAGCGCACGGATGCGCAGCACCTCGGCCAGCGATCCTTTCGGCTGATCCGCCCCCAGCCGGGCGGGATCGCGCACGGTCAGGCCGATCAGCACCGCCACCGCCACGGTCGCTGCGCCCAGGCCTGCCATGGTGGGCCGCCAGCCCAGCGACTCGATCGCCCAGACCAGCGGCGTGGCGCCCAGGATATTGCCCAGCGACCCGAACCCCACGACCATCCCGGCCAGGGCGCCAAAGGCCGCCGCCGGGTATTCGCGCGCAATGATGTAGTACGATCCCATCAACGCCGGCGCGCAGCCCACGCCCAGCAGGGCCATCGCCAGATGCAGGTGCCAGGGCGCCTGCGCCAGGGCAAAGACCGCCGCGCCCGCGCCCCCTGCGATGCCCAGCAGCAGCGCCACCGTCAGGCGCGGCCCCCACCGGTCCAGCATCCGTCCCACCGGGATCTGCATCAGGGCAAAGGCCACGAACCACAGCCCCGACGACAGGGCCAGATCGCCGGGCGTGGCGCCCATCTCGGTCCCCAGCACGGGCGTCAGCACGGCCAGAAAGGCGCGGTAGAACTGGGAAAGGACATAGGCCAGCACCAGGCTGACGATGCCCACGGATATGGCTGGCACCGGCACCTCCCCTGTTCCGACCGATGCCGCAAGCTGTGACATCGGCGCGAAAGGTGCAAGATGTGCGATGAAGCGCGCCCGGCCCTGACAGGCGCGCAGGGTCATTCGATTGTCTGATGCAACGATTCGACGCGTTGTTTCTTTATTGAACGTCAACGCCAACCATGGACCTCTCATGACCCTGTTCAAGCCCGGTCGCAACTGCTGGCGCGTCGAGACCGCCGAGCGGATGGCCGTCATCATCGACGGCCAGGCCTATTTCCGTGCCCTGCGCGAGGCGCTTCTCAAGGCCAGGCGCATGGTGATGATGATCGGCTGGGACTTCGATTTCGAGATCGAGATGCTGCCCGGCGAAAGCGATGCCGATGGCCTTGCGCCCGACGGCTTTCCCAACCGCGTGGGTCCGTTTCTCGAGGCCATCGTCGAACGGCGCGAGGGCCTGGACATCTATTTGCTGAAATGGAGCGGCGGGGCCCTGATCGCGCCGGGCCGCATCCTGCCCGCGCTCGCCGTCAAGCTGATGTCACCCGACCAGATCCATCTGGCCTTCGACGGGCGCCATCCGCTGGGGGCCTGCCACCATCAGAAAATCGTCGCCATCGACGACAGCCTGGCGTTCTGCGGCGGCATCGACGTGACGGACGGCCGCTGGGACGACCGCGGCCATCTGGACGACAATCCGCTGCGCTGCCTCAAGGGCGGGGACTGCGCGCCGCCCTGGCACGATGCCTCGACCGTGATGTCCGGCCCCGCCGCCGCGGCGCTGTCCGAACTGGCCCGCGCCCGCTGGGCCCGCGCCCACGATGCCGAGGTGGAGGAGGATTTCGCCCCCGGCGAAGATATCTGGCCCGACAGCATCGCGTCGGCCTTTCACGACATCCCCGTGGCCATCGCCCGCACCGCCCCCCCCGAGGCCGGCCGACGCGGCATCCACGAGATCGAGGATCTGTATCTGGACGCCATCGCCGCAGCCCGCGACAGCATCTATATCGAATCGCAGTATTTCTGTGCCGACAGCATCACCCGCGCCATCCGGCGGCGCCTGGCCGAACCCGACGGCCCCGACGTGGTGGTCATCAATCCGCTTGCCGCCCATGGCCATCTCGAGGATCTGGCCATGCATGTCACGCGCAGCCGGATGGTGCGCACCCTGCGCCACCACGATCCCCATAACCGGTTCCGGATCCTGTATCCGGTCACCGACAAGGGCGATCCGATCTATGTCCATGCCAAGATCATGATCGTGGACGACTGGCTGCTGCGCATCGGGTCCAGCAATATCGACCGCAGGTCCATGGGCTTCGACACCGAATGCGACGTGGCCATAGAAGCCCCCGACGCCGCCACCCGACGGTTGATCCTGGATTTCCGCAACGACCTGCTGGCCGAGCATCTGGACACGGATCCCGCCGCCGTCAGCGACGGGATCGGTCGCCACGGCGGGCTTGTGCGCGCGGTGGACCACCTGTGGCATGCCGAGGGGCGGGGGCTGCGCCCCTTGCCGCTGCGCCGCGAGAACTGGCTGGGCAGCGTGCTGGCCCGGACGCGGTTCTTCGACCCGCGCTATCGACGCAGCGCCGAGGCGCGGCTGGGCATCACGACGCGGCATCTTCTGATCGGCGGAGCGATCCTTGGCGGGGCGCTGTGGCTGGCGCGGCGGGGGCGTGACCCGGGACGGCGTGAAGACATCTGAGGGCCGGCGGGAACCGTTGCTGCCCCTCAACTTTCCCGATGCGGCTGCCGTAGGGGGTGAAAATCCGTTTTGATGGCGAACATGCAGACATAACGAGTGGACAGGGGCATCGAAATTTTGATTCCCGGATGCAATATGCGGAAAGATAATCGTTTTTCCAAACCAAAGAAACACCATGCCGATCAGGCTTTCGGGATGGTCGGATGGGCTGACTGTCAAACCGTTTCTCGTGCGTCAAGTCCCGCGAAATACTGAGGGGGTGAGATTCCCTTGGGGCAAGCTCCGAAAACCGCTCATTTTTTTGTGGCATCGGGCAGGAATTTGCCTAGCTGACACCTTTCTGCTACCTCTGCGTGGCAGTCCTTCGTAAAGACCCTGCGCAATCGCGTGCCGCATCAGACAGGCCGCGTCATAATCTTTACAGGACAGAAAAATGCTGCTTCGTGATCTTCTTGTTGCCTTGCCCGGCATCATCGCGCCCACCGCGCCGTCGTCTCGTGCCGAAGAGGTCGAGGTCCAGTCGTCCTCGTCGATCGTCAGCCCCGCTGCCACCGCGGCAATGCCAGGAACGATCTTGCCCGACACCGGCGCATCGTCGGGCTTTCTGGGAGATGCCTTCAAGGATTTCTACGGGCAGACGGGATTCCAGGTCGCGGAGCAGGTCGAGCCTGGTCCGGCTGCGCCCGCTCCGACCGAGCCCGACCCCGCCCCCCCGGCCGCGCCCGATCCCGTGGCCCCGGCCAATCCCGACCCCGTGCCCCCGGTCAAGGATATTCCGCAGGAGGAGGTGATCCGGGACGAACCCGAGGCAGGGACGGGCGGGAACACCGGGGGCGGCGTGCCCCTGCCATCGACCGTCGATGCGATGACCGCCGAGGCCGGTCGCGTCACGACGATCGATATCAGCGGCGCCGGCGACATTGCCGATATCCGCATCCTGTCGCAGACCAGCCACGGCCATGTCAGCGTCAATCCCGACAATACCCTGTCCCTGGTGCTGAGCGAGGCGCCGACGGAAAAGTCCGACACGTCCTTCCGGTATGAAATCACCTATGCGGACGGCAAGACCCAGGAAGTCGATGCCAGGGTCGACGTGACCCCTGGGGCCGAGCCGAAGGGCTGGGGGCAGGGCGATTTCTACATGCTGGAAACCGGGGCCGATGGCCGCGCCGTGGTCGAACATGGCGAAAACCACCGCAAGATCTATGTCACCGAGGGTGCCCACGGCCTGACCCGGGCCGAGATTGCCCAGGCCGAAGGCATATCCGCCAGCAAGGTCACAGCCGGGTGGCTGATGCAGAATCCCGAATACGGCGCCACCCCCGACAAGGCGCTGGCGACGGATCTGGGCATGCAACTGTGGTATGCCTCGACCGATCGCAGCCAGGCCGCGACCTCGAACTGGCTCTTGTTCGAGCGGGGCTACAGCTATGAGAATACCGGTCGTCTGATCGGCCGCGGGGCGTCGGGGGAAAGTGCGCTCAACCCCGTCTATGTGGGGGCCTATGGCGAGGGGACCGATCCGATCATCGAAAAAGGTGCCCAGATCTTCCAGAACCAGTCCAAGCATGTCGTGATCCAGGATCTCGACCTGAACGGGTTCAAGGCCCTTCTGGGCGAGAACGTTCTGCTGGACAACCTCAGCTTCACCGCCAAAGAGGTCGTTGCGCAGGGCCTGACGCGCTTTACCCTGCGCGAGAGCGACATCGTGGACGTCGCCCATCTCAAGCCGGTCAATTCGGGGGCGATCTGGGACGCCGGCGCCAACAAGATTTCCGGCACCTATATCTCGGGCGTGGACGGGGCGCTGTTCGACGGCAACCTGTTCGACCGGAACGGCTGGGCCGAAGGCTATGACAAGGCGATGTCCACCAGTAAGGCCATGCCGCCCAGCAAGTTCAACCACAACCTCTATGTCCAGAGCAACAACACCGACGTGACCCTGCGCGACAACATCTTCATGCGCGCATCCTCCTTTGGCACCCAGTTGCGGCCGGGCGGCGTGGCCGAGGACAACCTGTTCCTGGACAACAACGCGGCTCTCAATTTCTTCAAGGGCGGCAACTATACCCTTCTCCTAGGGAATGTTGTCACCTCGGCCGGTTACAAGGATCTGGCCCTCGAAAACGGCGTCGTATCCATGGGGATCGGCAATTATACCAAGCAAAGCTCGCTGATCGACAACATCATCGCCCATCTGGCCGATCCGAACAATTCCGCCGAAGAGGCCAGGAAAAAGATCGTCCACGAGCCCCTGTCCGACCTGGGGGGATATGTGAACGACACGATCATCTATAACTGGGCCAAACCCTTGCCGAAAACCGGCGCCCGTGGCCCCGATACCAATATCGACGGTCTGAACACGGCCGTTCTGGACCAGACCACCATCCAGAACTTCACTGCACAGCTTCTGGGCAGGAAGACAGCCACCATTTCGGATCTGGCAAACCATCTGCGCGCCCAGGCGGACGGCAAGCTGGACAAGACGGTCGATGCCGATCTGATCAATGCGTTCTTCCGCGAGGGCTTTGGTCTCGACACCAGCCTTCGGGCCAAGGCCGAGGTCGTGCGCTTCGTGCCCGACGACCGGGCCGAGGGGATGCGCTGGGACAACCGCCTGAACTGGTCGACCGAGGATCTGCCCGGAACGCAGGACGGCGATAGCGTCGATCTGGGCGGCAACCGGGTGCTGTTTGCCACGGAAACCGTGACGGTTGACGACTTCGTTTTCGGCGACTTCGGCCAGCTCAAGGCCACGGCGGGCAAGCTGACCATCGCAGGCGAGGTATCGGCCGCCGATACCGGAGGGCGGTTGCAGATCGACAATGCCGGACAGGTGTGGATCGACGGCTATCGCGACAGCGACACCCTGACGGTCGAGATGGCGGGGGGACGGCTTGCCAACACCGGAGCCTTTGCCGGGTCTGCCGACATCGACATGGCCGAGGACGCGCAACTGCTGCTGGCCACTGCCGGGGCACGCTTCGATCTGGCCGGCGGCAGCAGCCTGACCGTGGCCGGGACCAGGGCCAAGGTCGGCTTCGACGGCGGCGATGGCAAGGCAGCGACCATGCAGTTCCACGACAATGCGACCCTGACCTTTGCCGCCGACAAGTCGGGCCTGGGCAGGATTTCCGAATTCCATTCGGGGGCCTTCGACACCTCGGACGTCCTGTCGGGCGTTCGTCTGGACGGGGATCTGGTTGTCGACCTGTCGGCGCTTGGCGCGAAATCCGGCGGAACCTGGACGCTGATCGACGCGGACCAGATGACCGGGGCGTTCGACGACATCGCCATCACCGGCCTTGGCACCAAGCGCGACGCGCTCGTGCGCTATGACTATACCAGCGACGAGGTGATTCTGCTGGTCAGCGACGCGGGCAAGGGGACCGGCCAGATCCGCACCGCCACCTCCGGCGACGAACGGTTCGTCGATTACAGCCAGGATGCCGCGCTGAAGGCGTTGTGGACGACGCTGCAGGCATCCATGCCCGCTGTCACGGACGATCCGATCTGATCCAGGCCGACGTGCCCCCGCATCGCGGGGGCGGGCGAATGAACCGCACCCAGGGGCCGCATGATCCGCACCGGATATGCGGCCTTTGACATTTTTTGGCGGCGACCGGCGCGGGGGGCTGCTGGATCTCTGGCGTCCGGTTGGCTAGGTTGCGCCGGAATGCCGGACCGGACGCCGTTGCAGGGTCCGGGGGCAAGGCGGAAAGGATCGGGGATGGCGCACGCGCAATTTGCGGCGGAGACCGGTGAACGGGGCCGCGGCAGGGTCCGAATGGATCGGCCCTGATGATGGTATGCATTCTGGCGCGCTGGCAGCCCGGGATCGGCGATCCCGGCTGGCGGGGCTGGGCAACGGTTCTGCTGTATCTGGCAGCCATGGTGATTGCCTGGCGCGCCAGCCGCGCGACGTTTCCCCCGGCGACCCGGCTGCGGGAACGCAGCTTCTGGATGCTGACCGCGCTGATCCTGGGATTTCTGGCCGTCAACAAGCAGCTTGACCTGCAATCGGCGCTGACCGCCCTTGGGCGCTGCATGGCCCATGCCCAGGGCTGGTACGGTCAGCGGCGTCTGGTGCAGGTGGCCTTTCTGGCAGGGCTGGCGATTGCGGGGGTCGTCTTTGTGGCGGCGCTGCTGCACCTGCTGCGGGGCAGTTGGCCGCGCAGCGCCCTGCCGGTCATCGGGCTGGTCTTTGTCTGCACTTTCGTGCTGATGCGGGCGGCGGGCTTTCACCACATGGACCGCATCCTGGGCGTGCCGCTGCTGAGGCTGCGGGCCAACAACGTCCTGGAATGGACCGGCCCCATCCTGATCATGCTGGGCGCCCTTCGGGTTTCGTACCAGAGGGGCAGGCCTGTCCACCATCACACCGATCGAGTGCTGCCATGACTTCCCCTGTCGCCGTCATCATCGTCAATTACGGAACCGCCGATCTGGCCATCGCCGGGGTCGAAAGCGTTCTGGCACGCCATCATGGCGGCCATCCGGTCAAGGTTCATCTGCTGGACAATGCCTCGCCCGGCGGCGACGCGGCGGCCTTTGCCCAGGCCCATGCCGCGCGCGGCTGGGGAGATCGGGTCCGGCTGTGGCCGCAGACGGAAAACCACGGCTTTGGCCGGGGCAACAACGTCGTCATCCATGCCCTGCTGGACAGCCCGTCCCCGCCGGATTACGTGTTCCTGCTGAATCCCGATGCCCAGCTTGAAAACGAGGCGATCGCCATCCTGGCCGACCGTCTGGACGCCGATCCCCAGGCCGCCGCGGCCGGGGCGGGCATCGCGCAGCCCGATGGTGCCCGGGTGGCGGCCGCCTTTCGCTTTCCCTCGGCGCGCGGCGAATTCGCCCGTGCCCTGAACTTCGGTCCGGTCAGCCGGCTGTTTGGGCATCATGTGATCTCTCTGCCGGTCGATCAGCCCGACGGGCCGGTTGACTGGGTCTCCGGGGCGGCGGTGATGATGCGCCTGTCCGTGCTGCGCGATCTGGGCGCCTTCGATCCCGACTTCTTTCTGTATCACGAGGAGGTCGAATTGATGTTCCGCATGACAAAGGCGGGCCACCGCATCCTTTATGTGCCCGCCGCCCGCGTCCAGCATGTCGAGGGCGCCGCCACCGACGTCAGAAGCGGCGCGCCCGAGCGCAGCCGCAGGCCGGAATACTGGTATGAATCCTGGCGCCATTACCATACCAAGACGCGCGGTCGCTGGGGTGCCGCGGCGACGGGCCTGGCCTGGATGGCCGGCGCCGCCCTGAACGCCCCGCTGGCCCGCGCCAGGGGGCAGGAACTGAGGGCACCCAAGGCCTTTTTCGGCGATTTCACGCGGCTGGTCCTGCGTCCCCTGCTGCGCGGCGGGCCAAGGAACTAGCGGTGTCGCTGCCCGCCTGTCATCCCTTGTCGCGGATGTCGCGCTGATAATCGGGATACCAGCGGTCCAAGTCGGCCACGGGCGTGTTCCAGACCTTGCGCCAGCGGCGCATGGCCGTCAGCACGCCGCGGGCCTGCGGCAGATCCCAGCGGCGCGACAGCGTGTCCTTGATGGTTTCGCCCAAGAGCCGCCGCCACAGCATCGCCCGATACGAGGGCAGCCACCGGGCGGGGTCGTCGGCATTGCGCTTGATGAAGACCAGCATGTTAAGCATTTGAAAGGTCGTGGTCGTCCGCCGCTTGATCCGCCCGCCCGCTGCCTCGTGATGGTGCAGCCGCGCTTCGTTCGAACCCAGGAGGATGCCGTGCCGGCCATAACGGTAAGTAGCGTCCAGATCTTCGAGCGCGGCGTAAAATCGCAAAGCGCGATCAAAGGGTTCCGACAGGGCGATGGACCTGCGCACACTTAGCGCATGGCCAGCTATGAATGCGGTGGGGATCACGTCCAGATGCGCGAATTCCATAGGAACCGCATTGGGACGCTCACCTTCGTATTTCAGGAACAGCGTATGCAGGCTTTGAAACAAAATATGCCGGTTGACCCAGCGGCCAAAGCGATACTGCATGACCCGGTCGCGCAGGCCCGACACGGCAGTTCCTGCGCCGTTTTCCTTGCGCGCCAGTCCTGAAACAGCTTGCGCATCGGGCGGCACGGGCAGATTCCTGCCGCCGACCGCCGCCACCACGCCACGCCGGTCGGCGGCATAGACCGCCAGAACCCGTTCGGCGAAATCGGGATACAGGAACGTGTCGTCGTCGATCATCACCACGATGTCGCCCCTGGCCTGTTCGACCCCCTGGTTGCGCTGCGTGGCCGACGACGCCGTGTCGGCCTGAAGATAATCCAGCCGGATGCCGGGACGATCCGCCATCAGCGCCTGAACGGCACCGCGCGTCACCGTCCAGTCGTCCGAGGAATCGACCACCACCACCTGCATGGGCGGAACCGTCTGGTCCAGCGCCAGCGGCAGGGCGCGCAGCAGCACGTCGCGGCGGTTGTAGGTCGGGATGACAAGCGACCAGGTCAGCATGGAACAGGCACCCCCTTCTCCGTTTCGCAAGCCATAGGACAAACGCGGGGGGATGACAAACCGGGGTTTTCCGCAGGCCATGGCCGTCGCCGGGGAAGCAACCAAAGACATGGGGGAACGCTCAGGGCTATGGCCTTGGGCGGCGTTTTTGCCTTAGATGCTGGCGAACCTGCCACGAAAGCCCCGTTCGTCCCATGCCAGCCCCCCGTGTCGCCTATCTGGTCGGCGAATATCCTGCCGTGTCCCACACCTTTGTCCTGCGCGAGGTCGCGGCCTTGCGGGCCGAGGGTCTGGAGATCCTGACCTGCTCGATCCGCCGGACAGGGCCCGAGCATCATCGCGGCCCGGCCGAGCGGGCCGAGGCCGAGGCCACCTTCAACGTGCTGGACGCCGCACGGTCCCCCCGCCGCCTGATCGGCGCACAGATCGCCGCCCTGCGCCGACCGGGCCTCTATCTGCGCACGCTGGGCAGGGCCTGGGCGATGCGTGGTCCCGGCCTGCGGGCGGCGCTGTATCAGTTGATCTACTTTGTCGAGGCGACGGTTCTGGCGCAGCACCTGCAACGGCGGGGCGTGGCGCATCTGCACAACCATTTCGCCCAGGCCAGTTGCACGGTGGCGCTGCTGGCGGCGCGCCTGGCGGGCATTCCCTTCAGCTTCACACTGCACGGCCCCGCCGACTTTACCGATCCCCGGCTGTGGCGGCTGGACGCCAAGATCGCGGACGCGGCATTCGTGTCCTGCATCTCGCATTTCTGCCGGTCGCAGGCGATGCTGGCCAGCCCCCCGGACCACTGGTCCCGGCTGCACATCGTCCATTGCGGGGTCGAGCCTGCCCGCTATGATGCCCCCCCGGCCACCGGAAAGAACCTTCTGTTCGTGGGCCGACTGACCGCCGCCAAGGGCGTGCCCGTCCTGATCGAGGCGATGCCCCGCATCCGGTCGGCCCATCCCGACGCGCATCTGACCCTGATCGGCGACGGGCCCGACCGCGCCCTTCTGGAAAGGCTCGTGCGCCGCCTGGATTTGTCAAAGGCCGTGACCTTTGCCGGATACCAGAGCCAGGACGAGGTGGCGCGGACCCTGGCCCGGACGGCGGTCTTCGTGCTCCCCTCGTTCGCCGAAGGCGTGCCCGTCGTGCTGATGGAGGCGATGGCCGCGCGCCGCCCCGTGGTCGCCACCCGCATTGCGGGCATTCCCGAACTGGTCGAGGATGGTGTTTCGGGCAGGGTGGTGGTCCCCGGCGACGGGGCGGCGCTGGCCGATGCGGTCTGCGACATTCTGGCCGAACCTGCCCGCGCCGCCACGATGGGCGCCGCCGGGCGGCACAAGGTCGAGGCCGAATTCGATATTGCGCAGCAGGCCGTCAAGCTGGCCGTGCTGTTTCGTCAAGAAGGAAAAATGGCATGACCTTAGGCTATCTCGTTCCCGAATTTCCTGGGCAGACCCATGCTTTCTTCTGGCGGGAAATCAGGGCTATCGAAGAAGCGGGGACGCCAGTCAGGCTTTACTCGACCCGTCGTCCGCCGGTTGGATCCTGTCCGCATGACTTCGCGGTCGAGGCTGTCCGGAGAACGACCTATCTTTTTCCGCCGCGCGTTGGGCCGGCCACAAACCATATCCTGCGCCACCCACTGCGGGCGGCCAAAGCCGTGGCCTATATTGCAGGCTTGAAGCAAACCTCGGCAAAGGGAAAGTCAAGGCTTCTCGCGCTTTTGCCCTCGGCCGCGATGCTAGTAGCCGACGCGCACAAATATGGCGTGACCCATCTGCATATCCATTCTTGTGCGGACGCTGCCCATTTGGGGGCGTTAGCACATATCTTGGGCAATTTGCCTTACAGCCTGACGCTGCATGGCGACCTACCCGTCTATGGCACAGATCACGCCGCTAAGATGAAGCACACTCGCTTTGTCGCCGCTGTTACCCGGTCTTTGGCCCAGCAGATTTCCCAGATCAGCCCTCAAACCAAAGCGCCGGTAATTTGGATGGGCGTGGATTGTGACCTCTTTGTTCCAGGCTTACAGAAAGTCAATCCTGTCTTTACGGTGGCCACAGTGGCACGGCTCAATCATGCAAAGGGACATCGCTTCTTTTTGCGCGCCTTGGCGCGGCTGCGCGATGACGGAACGGTTGTTCACTACAAGATCGCGGGTGACGGACCGGAGCAGAACAGGATCACAGCGGAAATTCGTGAACTTGGATTGCAAGATCAGGTCGAAATGTTAGGTCCACTGGACGAAACCGCAATCCTGGGCCTGCTTCAAGGGGTTGATGCACTTGCCCTGACGTCCATCGGAAAGGGAGAAGCGGCGCCAGTCACGGTAATGGAGGCGATGTCTTGCGGTCTGCCGGTGATCTGTTCCCGGATCGGCGGCACACCTGATATGATCCAACATAACGTGGACGGCTTACTGGTAGAACAGGAAGACGTGAGTGCAATTGCCGGGATGACGGCACGGCTGGCACGAGATCCGGACCTGTGCCGCCGCATTGGGGAGGCCGCGCGCATTACCGCATTATCCCAGTTCGATCATCGCCTGAATGCCCGAAAACTGCTGAACCAAATCGCCGGTACGAACTGAGCCTTACAGTCTTTCCTGAAGTGGAAATGTTCCCATGATGCCAAGCTACCCCCGCGTCCTGGTCATCGCCGAGGCAGCCAATCCCGAATGGGTCTCGGTCCCGCTGGTCGGCTGGTCGCTGGCATCGGCGCTGCGGCAGGTGGCCGATGTCCACATCGCAACCCAGAGCCGCAACCGCGAGGCCATCCTGCGCGCGGGCCTTGTCGAAGGGCGCGATTTCACCGCCATCGACAGCGAGGCCATCGCCCGCCCCATGCACCGGCTGGCCCAGATCCTGCGAATGGGCAAGGGCAAGGGCTGGACCATGACCACGGCCATCAATGCCCTGTCCTATCCCTATTTCGAACGGCTGGTCTGGCAGCGGTTCGGGGACCGCATCCGGGCAGGGGAATACGATCTTGTCCACCGGATCACGCCTCTGTCGCCCACCGTGGCCTCGCCCATCGCGGCCAGGGTGGCGGCGGCGGGCGTGCCGTTTGTCCTGGGGCCGCTGAACGGTGGCGTGCCATGGCCCCGGGGATTTGACGCGGAACGGCGGCGCGAACGCGAATGGCTGTCCTATGTGCGCGGCGCCTACAAGCTGAACCCACTGCGCAACCGCAGCCTGGCCGCCGCCTCGGTGATTCTGGCCGGATCGCGCCACACCCAAAGCGAGATTCCCCGGCGCTATCGTCAAAAGACGCTGTGGCTGCCTGAAAACGCCATCGATCCGGCCCGCTTCAATCTGGTCGCCCCGCAGGATCTGGCACAGCCGCTGAGGGCCTGTTTCGTGGGGCGGCTGGTGCCCTACAAGGGGCCGGACATGCTGCTGGAGGCGGTGGCGCCACTGGCCCGCGACGGACGGCTGGTTCTGGACATGATCGGGGACGGCCCGATGATGGGCGACCTGCGCGCGCAGGCGCAGCGGCTGGGCATCGGCGAGGCCGTGACCTTTCACGGCAATCTGGCGCACGAGGCCGTGCAGGCCGTGATGGTCCGCGCCAATCTGCTGACCTTTCCGTCGATTCGCGAATTCGGCGGGGGCGTTGTTCTAGAGGCGATGGCGCTGGGCGTCGTGCCGATGGTGGTCGATTACGCGGGGCCGGGCGAACTGGTCAGCGCCGAAACCGGGTTTGCGATTCCCATCGGACCGCGCGACCGGATCGTGGCCGGATTTCGCGCCGCGCTGGAGGGCGTTCTGGCCGATCCCTCGGTCTTGCCGGGGCTGGCGCAGGCCGCGCGGGACCGGGTTGCGCGGGATTTCACCTGGGACGCCAAGGCCCGCCAGATCGCCGGGGTCTATGACTGGGTCTTGTCCGGCAAGACCGGGCCGCTGCCGGCCTTGCCGGACTGAGGGGTCATTCCACCGGCATGAAGCGCGGCAGGGGTGCGATCACTTCGCGGGTCATGTCCAGAAGCCGCGCTTCGGCCGATTCCTCGGACTCATCGGCCCCCATGGGGGTGGTCAGCCGCACGATGCCGCCATCGGTCTGGCCCGAGCGGATGCCGTCGGCCAGCAGGAAGAACTTGGCCGCGACGTCCCAGGCCACCCGGCGTTCGCCCTGCTGGAACCAGTAATAGACCATCATCCGCGATTCGCCCTTCTGGATGATGGCGCGGTTCAGCATGAACTTGCTGTCCAGCCCCAGACGCGGCGCGATGTCCACACGCTCCAGCTTGGCGATTTCCCAGCCCGAGGACGGCAGGCAGATTTCCGGCGAATGCACGCCGCCCTTGGACTGGTCGTTATAGAAGGCCATGAACAGCCCGACCGGCGGCGTGCCCGCATCGCGGAGCATGGTCGCCTGCCGATAGTCGTCCGCCGCAAGTGCCTTGGCGATTTCGGGGGTCAGCCGCTCCTCGGGGCCGCGCTGCTGCCAGTCGCCCAGTTGCGTCGGGAACAGGCCGAAGGAACTGCGGGCAACGATCTGGCCACGGTCCTGCGGCGCCATCTGCCAGAGGCCAAGCGCAGCCAGTCCCAGGATAGCGGCCATGGCCAGCGCGGCCGATGGCCGGATCAGGCGGATGCGTCCGGCCTGTGCTGCCAGGCCCGAGGTATCGAGATCCAGCGCATCGGCCAGCGACGGGTTGCCGGGGTGGAACATCAGCATCAGCCGCGCCAGTCCGAACAGCAGCACGATGCAGATGATGAAGATCACCCAGCCTTCAAAGAAATGGGTGAACCCCTCCAGCCACTCGATTCCATAATAATTGGCGATGATTCCCGCCACTGCGATCCTGACCGAATTCATGAACACCGTGATCGGCACCGCGGCCAGCAGCAGCACCGCCTTGTGCCAGCGCGGACCCTGATACAGCACGGCGAAGATGTAGGAAAACGACATGATCGGGAACAGGTAGCGCAGGCCCGAACAAGCCTCGGCCACGTGCAGGCGCATCACGCCCAGGTCGATGATGTTGCCTTCCAGGAATACCGGCACCGAAACCAGCTTGAGAAGGCTGACCCCGATTTCCGAGGACACCATCTGCAAAAAGATCGAGATCTTGTAATACAGCGTCGCAGGCAGCGGCAGCATATAGACCAGATGCAGGACCGACGGCCAGAACAGCCAGCCGCGCGACCATCCCATCGTGACCAGGACGATGCCGGCCACCCAGATGATCGTGGCATAGGCCACGATGTCGTCGACCTGAGCGAGTTTGCCCAGTGCGCCGAAGACAAAGGCCAGAACGATCACCGCAACGCCGGGCCAGCGGTTCGGAACCTCGCCAGGGCGGGGGGGATGCTGTTTCAGTTCCCGCAGGAACATCAGGGCCGACAGCACCGGGATCAAAGGGCCATGGCTGTATTCCGGGGTCTGCCAGGCCAGCAGAAGCGCGTCGAGCCCGTCGATGAAGAACCAGCCCGCGGCCACCGTTGCAAGGGCAAGCAGAAGCAGGCCCCCCGCATTGAACGATTCCCGATCCCTGACCGAGAGGATGTTTGCGCTGGACGCCATGACCCGAATACCTTTTCCACACACCGACAAAACCGACTGTATCCCTATAGCGCGAATCGCGCCTGACCGGATAGCGAATTCACCCTGTCCTTGCAGCCAAGTCGTTCAAATCCCTGTTGTTGCTTCACGCGCGTTTTGCCCAGAAACAGCAAAGGGCCCGCCGATGACGGCGGGCCCAGGAAATCGTCTCAAGCCGGATCAGGCGGCAGTCTTGCGACGGCGCACCATGGCAAGGCCACCCAGACCCGCCAGCAGCATGACGCCGGCTGCCGGCAGCGGCACCGGGGCAACGGCAACGCTGTCAACATCATAGCCGTCGAAGCTGGTGGTGTTCGGGAACACCGACTTGCTCACGTCAACAAGACGGATATACGAGAAAGGCGCGTTTGCGCGCTGGCGGGTGCTGCCATCCGGATTGTTCACGGCAACGCCCAGATCCTCGACGACGTTCTGCATGTCGTCCAGGGTAAAGATTTGCACCGCTTCGTCGTGGCCGATCATGCGGTTGAAGGTGATTTCCATGGTCGACACGGTACCGGCCGGGAACATGCTCTGGGCAAAGCCCAAAACGATCGAACCGCCGAAGCCCAGAGCATAGAACGCGCCATCCGTCGCGCCCAGGGCGTTGTCCTGGTTCAGACGGTCGTTCGAGGTGCATTGCGAGGCCGAGCCCGTGCAGGTGCCATAGTCTGCCGAAATCACTTGGTCGGCATACATGACCGCCGCATTGCCGGCAGAAGCGGTCATTGCCAGAACTGCACCAGCGAGAATAGTCTTCATTCCGTTCATCATTCACCTATCTACTAGTTAACGGCTAGGCCGCGTGGGTATCGATAAATTTTTAACACTTTTGTTCTATGTCCCACAAGCCGATTTGCAGGGGGTTTCGGCTAAATATTTCGCAACTTTAGACGAATTTCAGACAAATTCATGACGGTCTTGAAACCACCGGAAGATAATATCTTTTTTCCTGCAACCTTAGCGATAGTATTGTCCGTGCCTTGATTCGGTCTGCGAAGCGTTCGCCCTTGCCAAGCGGTCCCCTTGCTGTCCAGAAGGGCGGGAAACCATTCAGACAGACAGCCATGATCCCTGCCAGCCCTTCCCGAGACTATCTTCTGGTGTCGCCGTGCCGGAACGAAGCCGACTACATGCGCCGAACCCTGGACAGCGTCGTGGCCCAGAGCGTTCCGCCAGCGAAATGGATCATCGTAGACGACGGGTCGACGGACGACACCCCCGCGATCCTGGCCGAATATGCGGCGCGCCATCCCTTCATCCAGGTCGTGACCAAGCCGGACCGGGGCCACCGGGCGGTCGGCCCCGGCGTGATCGAGGCCTTTTATTTCGGCCTGGGTCAGGTGGACGCCGATGCCTATCCCTATCTGTGCAAGCTGGATCTGGATCTGGATCTGCCGCCCCGGTACTTTGAAATCCTGATCGGGCGGATGGAGGAAAATCCCCGCATCGGCACCTGTTCCGGCAAGCCCTGGTTCCGCACTGCCGCAGGTCGATGGATCTCGGAAAAATGCGGCGACGAGATGTCGGTCGGCATGACCAAGTTCTATCGCCGCGACTGCTTCAAGGCGATCGGCGGATTCGTGCGCGAGGTCATGTGGGACGCCATCGACTGTCACAAGGCCCGGCAACTGGGCTGGATCGCGGTCAGTTGGAACGACGAGGATCTGCGCTTTGAACATCTGCGGCCGATGGGATCGTCGCAGAAAAGCGTCTTTACCGGACGCCGGCGGCACGGATTCGGCCAATACTACATGGGATCCGACCCCCTGTTCTTCATTGCCACGGGGCTGTATCGCATGGCCCATCCCCCCTATGTGCTGGGCGGGCTTGCCACCATTCAGGGCTATCTTGCCGCCTGGCTGCGCGGCGAACGCCAGCACGAGGATGCCGAACTGCGCGCCTTCATCCGGGCCTATCAGCGCCGCGCCCTGAAAGTGGGCAAGGCCCAGGCCGTCGCCGAGATCGAGGCACGGCAGGCACGGACGTGATCTGGGTCCGGACAAGGGATCTGCCGTCTCTCAAGGAGGTCTCTTGCTAAGCCATACCGGAAACATCGCCCCACCCTCGGATGAGACAGGCGTGCAGGGCAGTCGCGGGAACGCGTCCACCTGGACGGTGGGCCTTCTGCCGCCGACCGCGTCGGGAAGCCTGGGGGATCAGGCCATGGTCGAGGCCGCCACCGAGGTGCTGGCGGCCAGGGGTCGGCGGGTGGTGATCGGGCTGAACAACTTTCAAACCCGTTCTGCGGTGTCGGGCCCGCCGGGATCCCATAAGCTGCAGGTACTGGCCGGCTTGGCGGGAATGGCCGGGCGAGCGCGCCATGCCGGCTTGATCGGCGCCGACATCCTAGACGGGGTTTACAACACCTCGATCATCTTCAAGCGGTTCAGGATCCTGCGGATGCTACATCGCTGCGGCGTTCAGACGCGGGTCTTTGGCAGCAGTTGGTCCGAAACCCCGTCCGAGCGGGTCATTGCCTTTCTGCGTGCGGCGCACTGGCTGCACCTGCACGCACGCGACGCGATCTCGCAGTCCCGGATGGAGGCGGTCCTGGAACGCCCGGTCCGCCTTGTCGCCGATCTGGCATTCCTGCTGCGTCCCGAGATTTGCGCGCCCGAGGCACAGGCGGCAAGTCGCTGGATCGCAGCGCGGCGGGCCGAGGGGGCGACCCTTCTGGGGCTGAATCTGGCTGGACTCGCCCTGTGCAATGCCACCGACGATGGCATCCGCGCCTTTGCCACTGTGGTCGGAGACTGGCTGGACGCCGATCCCCGGCGTGCGGTCGTGGTTATGCCTCATGACGCCCGCCCTGGCATGGTGGGGGACATGCTGGTTCTGGAGCGGTTGCACTACGCCCTGCAAGGGCGTTTCGCGCAGCGGATGTACAGGGTGCCTGCTACGCTGGATGCTTGGGAGATGAAGGCGCTTGCGGGCATGGTGGACCTGGTCGTAACGGGACGGATGCATCTGGCCATCGCGGCCATGGGAATGGGAACGCCGGCCCTATGCATGGTCTATCAAGGCAAGTTCGAGGGATTGATGGATCATTTCGGGATCACGGGCCTGACCATGACGCTTGAGGACGTCTTGACGGGGAAAGCCGGCCCGCAACTAGACAACGTCACTAGGCGCACGACGGAACTGGCAGCCCGTCTGAAAGCACGCCTGCCGGTTGTTTTGGACCTGAGCCGAAAGAATTTCGAGGGAATGTGATGGACGATGCCGCCGAAACGCCAACGTTTGTTTTGGTCATTCCCGACTTTCCGACAGCCGACACTGGTGGCGGACAACGCAGTCTGCTGTTTCTGGATGCGGCTGCGGCGCTTGGCCCAGTGCATGTGGTGATCCTGTCCGACGATATGCCGGACAATGCGTCCCGATGCCTGCCACAGGCGGCGTCGATTGCGGGCTGGGGTACCTGGGACAAGGGGAACGCCAATCCGACCGGCATCAGACGGTTCGTTCCCCGTGGCGTTCTGCGTCTGATTGCCCCTGCCCAGTTCGCGCAACCCGATCCAGAATTTCGTGCCCGGCTGGACGATCTCGTCACGCGCACAGGGGCGAAGGCGGTGCTGTTTCGGTATTTCAACGCCCTGACGGTTACGGGGTTTTCCAAACGCGACGGCGTGGCGGCTATGGTGGATATCGACGACCGAGACGACCAGAAATACGCGGCCCGTCTCGTCCGCCTGTTCGGCAAACGCTTGGCTGCGTCGGGACTGCCGAGGATGTCCGTGCGCCGGCTGACCCGCATGATGCAGGAACGGCTTTCAGCAGCATCCCTGGTCTGGTTCGCCGCGCCGGAGGACGTCTGGCCCCTGCCGGGCGTCCGCACGGTCGTTCTGCCTAACGTAGCGTCGATCATGCCCGACAAGGGGGCTTTGCCGCCGCCGTCGCAGGGCGATTCGATCCTGTTTGTCGGAATCTATAACCATGTCCCTAACCGGGACGGCATCCGCTGGTTCCTGGACCACTGCTGGGCCGATCTGGCTCGCCGCTGTCCCGATGTCCGGCTGCGCATCGTCGGGCGCGGCACGCTCTGGCCCCAGATGGCGGCGCGGTATTCCCATCTGGAACGGGTCGATTTCGTGGGCCCGGTGGATGATCTGGCGGCCGAATACGGTCGGGCGAGGCTGTGCATCTGCCCGGTCCGCGAAGGGGGCGGATCAAAGATCAAGGTGATCGAGGCCGCGGCCATGGGCCGACCCATCGTCGGCGTCAGCCATGCCTTTCGCGGCTTTGACCAGGGCATCCTGGACCATGCTGTCGAGGCCGCGACGCCGCAGGATTTCGTGGCCGCCTGCGCGGATATCCTGACGGATGGGGCCAGGGCCGACCGGGCCGGAGCGGCGTTGGCGGAATGGCAGAGGCAGCATTATTCCCGGAACGCGATCCTGACGCGCATCCGGTCGGACATCATCTCTGTCCGGGAATGACCGCGGTGGATTGCCGATCTTGGACTTTGCCTGAAACCCCGGCCCCACCCCCATAACCGGGGCCTTCCTGGAGTGGCAGCAGCTCAATAGACGATTGCGGGCGGAATGGCCCCTCGATCTCTGTGGTCCGGGCCTGTTCTGCCGGAAGGATGCCGGGCGAACCGATCCCCCCCGATTCCCGAGACGGCATTTCCATCAATCATGGCCCATGGGGCCAAGGCTATGATGCAAGACCCTCGGGCAGGGGCGCGCGAAACCGTGTCAAGGGTTTTCGATCGGGCCAGCCGGTCAGGCATGGCGTTGCCGCGGTTGTTCCCAGCCCAGTGTTCTAAGTTATTGGTAATCAAACCGCCGTATTCCGGTTCTGCGGCCCCGGTGCAAGAAACGTTGCCTGGCAGCGTGTTGCGGCGCGCGCTTGGTTAAACCCTTGTCAACACAAATCTATAGATGGTTGTCGGCGCCGAATTTCAACCGCGCCGTGCCGACCCGTTTCCTGGGCGGTCGGTCTCAAGAGGGGCCTTCCATGAACGATCCTTTCCGCAACCATGCCCCCGGGCTTGAAAGCCCGGCCGTCCGGTTGGTCAGCGTGACGCCGGATGATGCCGCCGATCTGGACTTTCCCACCCGCGCCATTGCCGTGGGCACCGAAGGACTGGTCCAACTGATCACGGTGGCGGGCGATACAGGCCAGATTTTCGTTGTTCCGGGCGCCCCCTTCCCCATCCGCGCGCGCCGCATCCTGGCCACCGGCACCACGGCCGCCAACATCGTGGCCCTCGCATGATGCTGCAGATCGGGGTGGGCTTTGCCCCCCAAACCCTTCGTGCGCTGCACAAGCAGCCCGCGCAGGGGCTGATGCTGGTCGTCATGGCCGACGATGTTCCCCAGGAGGTGATGGCGACCTCGATCATGCTCGACGTGGCGTCCTCGTCGGCCCATGCGGGCAGCTATCCGCTGTCGCTGGTGGATCTGGTGCGGGGGCCGGTATGCCTGGTGCCCCCGGTCATCCGGGAGGCAGATGGCGCGCTGTCGGTCGAGCCGGGCCTGTGGGCCTATGACGGTGCGCGGGGCGTGGCCTCCGTCACGCATCAGTGGATGGTCGACGGAGTTGTGGTGAGCGAGGCGACCGGCCTGTCCTTTGCGCCGGTGGCCGGGGTCCGGGCCCAGGACATCGTCGTGGCCGAGACGGTCCGCCAGAACGGCATCGAGACCACCGTCGTATCCGCGGCCTTTACGCTGCTTGCCATGGCCCAGCCCGAACCCGCCCGACTGAACGTCGCCAGCGATGCCACGCTGGAACTGATCGCCGATGGCGCGGGCATGGCCATGGTCGAGGTGATCGAGCCGCAGGTTTACGCCGGCCAGTACGCCATCGACCCGGCGCAGTTGGCGGATGGCCCGGTGTGGCTGGTGCCCGCCCGGATCGAGGGCGCAGGACTGGCGGGCAGCCGACTGAGCGTGCTGCATCGCGGTCTGGCGGTCGGCAACAGCGAGGCCGGACCGGTGACCATCGCAGGCGAGTGGCAGCGCAACGGCGTTTCCATCGCCGGTGCCACCGGGGAAACCTATGACGTCCAGTCCGCCGATGCGGGCGGCAGCATCGGTTTTGTGGAAATCGCAACAGACAGCCGCGGCGCGCGTCAGCAGTTGTCAAACGAAATCGTCATCGGAGGAACGTTGTGAAGATCGATTTCAACTTCGCGCCCGACACCAAGGTCACCCTGGCCGCGAACGGCCAGACCGAGAGCGTCGATCTCTGGTCTCGCGCCCACAAGCTGTTCGAAGGTCACGCGGGACGCGTCAACGTTTATGACGCGGCCATGTCGTCGCCGTCGGCAGGTCGCACGGTCTTGCGCAGCGACGGGCAGACGACCGTTGACCTGCTGGACCAGACCGGCCCGGTCGAGGTGTCGGTTGCGCTGGGCAACGACCGGACCGGCGTTATCCGCGCCGCCCCCCGCGCGCAGCAGCGGGGGATGCATTCGGGCCTGTTCTACTGGCTGGCGCAGGAGGCCGACGGGCGGTTCCGGATCGAGCCGGGCCGCAGGCACCGCAAGGTTTATGTCTCGGCCTCTGCGCAGGCGATGACGAAGGCTGCGATTGCCGCCCATGCGGGCGTGACCGAGACCACCGTCACCGCAGCCTGGCTGGCTGCACGGCCCCAGTATGGCGGGTCCGTGGCCATGCCCATCGCCATGGATGCCTTCAACCTGTTGAAGAACGCCCTGTGGGGCGGCGCGAAGGACGGCCGGTCGGACTGGGTGATGCTGGAACGCGGATACAGCTACAACATCGAATGGCCTGCCAACATCAAGGGCGAAAGCGAGTTGCATCCCATTGTGGTAGATGCCTGGGGGACCGGTTCCCGCCCGCATCTGGCAACCGGCGCGCAATGGATCAAGCCCGGTCCGCGCTTCATGGTCTGGCGTAACCTGCAGATCAGGAAGGCGCAGCCCTGGTATTCCTATGGCACGATCTTCGAGAACTGCCGCATGTCCGAGGAGGAGAACGACCTTTCGCGGTCGGGCATGATCACGCTGCGCGAGGTGGGCTTTCACGATATTTATCGCCATACCGTTGAGCCCGCCGGTGCGACCGAATGGGCGTCGCACCTGAACCGCAAGTCGGGGCTTTATGCGGCCGAGTTCTACAACCTGATGATCGACGGTTGCCTTTGCGACATGAATGGCTGGAAAGAGGGCTATGATCATGCCCGCGCGGCCACGATGCCGCATCCGCCCAGCATGTATTCCCACGGGTTCTATCTTCAGTACGGCTCGCAGGGCGTGCATGTGCGCGACAGCCTGTTCTCGCGCAATGCGTCCCAGGGGCTGCAGAACCGGTCGGGCGGCCAGTTCGAGCGCAACCTGTTTCTGGACAACAACATTGCGGCCGGGCTGCATTCCGGCACCAATCTGGGACCGATTCACCAGTTCAACAACGCCATCGACCTGGTTGCCTATGGCGCGGGCTACAAGCGGGTCAACGATTCGGAGGGCGGGTTCGACTGGGGATTTGACATCAGCGGCAAGATGACCGGCCAGATCGGCTGCATCGTGGCGCATCTGGCCGATCCCGAGAATCTGACCGAGGTTTCGACCAGGATCACGTCACGAACGCCCTATAACACCAACACGCTTTTCAGCGGCAACGACTGTCAGGTGTTCAATTGGGTGGGGAAACCCAACGAGCGTGTCGAGGGTCTGGATACGACCGTCTTGCAGCAGACCACCATCCAGCGGTTCGCCGGCACCAAGCTGGGCGTTGCGCGGGCAGCCCTCCCCGACTTCGTTGCCTACATGCGGGATGCCGCCGACGGCAACAGCATCGGACGCACCGTTCGCGAGGCCGTGCAATGGACCAAGGCCCGGTTCGGACAGCCGATCCTGGAACGGACCACGCCTGCCGATCTGTTCTTCCGGCCCGATCCGCGCACGGATGGGTTCCGCTGGGACAACCGCCTGAACTGGTCCACCGGGGATCTGCCGGGCCTGAACGTCGCCGACAGCGTCGATCTGGACGGGCACAGCCCCCTGTTCGGGACGCTGGACTGCGACATCGCGTCCCTGACCAGCGGCGGCGGCACCCTGGACGTGACTTCGGGCAGGCTGGCGCTGGGCGGGCTGGGCGATGGCCTGGACGCCACGGTGCGCTTGTCGGGGCAGCTCTGGCTTGGGGCAACATCGCAGCCCGTCACGATCCGCGCCAATGGCGGGCGACTGGCACTGACCGGAACTGTCTCGAACCTGGCGCTGGAGGCGCGCGGCAACGCCGAGGTTCTGCTTGGCCCCGATGCCACGGTGCCGGCCGGAAAGGCCCTTGTCGTCAGCGGGCAGCGCGTCATGGCCGGCTGGGACGGCACTGGCACCGCCACCCTGACCGTGGCCGGGATGCTGGAGTTCCGCGCGGGCATCGCAGTCGCCACTGCCGGGGCCGACTGGAGCCAGCAGGTCATGGACATGGGTCGGCGCATCCAGACCGCGACGGCCCAGGCCACCATCGCGGATTATGAGAACCGGGGCAGTAACACGCTGAACCGCACCTGGCTGACGGATCTGACCGGCACGCCGCAGGCAGGGGAAACCTTTGTCTATGGCATCGGTCTCACAGCCAACAACACCACAAACCTGGACGTTGAGAAGATCGCAACCGTGGGCGCGATCCTGTCGGCGGGCATCCCGATGCTGCGGGTGTTCCGCTCGGGCGCCATCGGTGACGGCCTGGCCGAGCCCACGGTCACGGTCTCGGTGGTCCTGGCTACCGGATCGCAGGTCGTGATCGGCCGGGCAGACCTGCTGGCCCCCGGCACCTACGACCTGACCGGGCCGGGCGTCACCGTCACCGACCAGGGCGCGATCCTGCCCGCGGGGGTGACAGTGACAGCGGGCAAACTGGTGCTGGTGTTGTAGACCGGCAAACGCCGGACCGGTCGGCCAAAAGACGGCGCCTTCGCATCAGCGCGAGGGCGCCGATTTCCGTTGCCGGCCATGTAACGAATACCGGCAGGGAAACCGGGGCCGAAGCGGGGAAACTGCGCAAAAGCCGCAGACTTTTACGACACACAGAAACAAGTCTTTCTCGTAATCGCCATTATCCTCTGGTAAAGGTCTTGCTGTCAAAAATGGCTTGCAAGAAACAACGCCAGGCGTACCAGACTGGCAGCAAGGGGCATTGCCGAACCTTTTCTATCGGGGCGCGACGAGACGGACGGGTTCGGACCAGCATGATGACAACAGCGATATATCGTGGCCTCGGTCGGCGGGGTGTGGCAGGAACCTGGCCATGATACCTATGCTTGCCATTCTGCTCTGGCCTGTCGTTGTCTTCTGGCTTTTTGCCACCCGGTCGCCCGCGGTGGCGGTTCTGGCAGCCATTGTGGGCGCCTATCTTCTGCTGCCGCGCAATTTTTCCATCGAATTGCCGGCCGTGCCCAGTCTGGACAAGGATTCGATTCCGGCCCTGACAGCCGTCCTTGCCGCCATGCTGATGATCCAGGGGCCGCGATTGCGGGGGCTAGCACCCGGCCTTGTACTGCCGGGATGGGTGCCCCGCAGCCGCATGGTGAGAATCCTGTTTGCCACGATGCTGTTCGGGGCGGTGGCCACCGTTCTGACCAACACCGACACGTTGCGATACGGCCCAACAACGCTGCCGGCCCTGCGGGTCTATGACGCGGCGTCGTTTCTGGGGATTTCGCTGTTCACGTTGTTGCCCTTTGTTCTGGCGCGCAAGTATCTGGCCCATCCCGACGCCCAGAGAGTGCTGCTGATGGGTCTGGTTGCCGCAGGAATCGCCTATTCGCTGCTGGCGCTCTATGAGGTGCGCTTTTCGCCGCAGCTCAGCCGGATGATCTATGGCTATTTCCCCCATGACTGGCGGCAGCACCTGAGGGCCGGCGGCTATCGTCCGGTGGTGTTTCTGTCCCACGGACTGTGGCTGGCGATTTTCTTTTGCAGTGCCTTCCTGGCGGCCATGGCGCTGTGGCGCAGCAGCACGGGCGCGATGCGGACGCGCTGGCTTGCGGCATCGGCCTGGCTTTTCCTGATCCTTGTTCTGTCCAAAGGGGTCGGCGCCCTGGCGATCGGATTGCTGCTGGGGGCGATGATCCTGTTCCTGCCGATCCGCTGGCAGGTCATCGGTGCCGCGATCATTGCCGGTTCGATCCTGACCTATCCGATGTTGCGGGGCGCCGGTCTGGTGCCGACCGACATGGCCCTGGACCTTGCCGGACAATACGACAGGGGGCGGGAGGCCTCGCTGCGGACCCGGTTCGATAACGAGGATCTGCTGCTGGCAAAGGCCAATCTGCGCCCAGCCTTCGGCTGGGGGGGCTGGGGACGCAACCGGATCTTTGACGAAAACGGCAACGACATCAGCATCACCGACGGACGCTGGATCATTGCGATTGGAGCTAAGGGGTGGATCGGCTATCTGGCCGAATTCGGTCTGCTGCTGCTGCCGATGATCTTTCTGGGCCTGCGATGGAAGCAGCTTGCCCTGACCCCGGTAACGGCCGGCCTGGGGCTGGCCCTGACCGCCAACATGATCGACCTGATCCCGAACGCGACGCTGACCCCGGTCACATGGCTTCTTGCGGGGGCGCTGGCGGGGCGTCTGGAACTGGGCCGGATCGCCGATACCGCGGGGGCGCCCCTGCCCGTGGGCCCCGATGTCCGGCGCAACGCCTATACCCGGCAGACCCGCCGCCACCCCCCGCAAGGAGTGCCCGCCGCATGACCGTCAGCAGCCGTCGGCATCCCGTGATCGACGCCGTCGCCATCGGCCGGAACGAGGGCGCGCGGCTGGTCCGGTGCCTGGACAGCCTTGATGCGGCCAGATTGCGCCATGTCGTGTATGTCGATTCGGGCTCGACCGACAACAGCATTGCCGAGGCTGCGGCGCGCGGTGCCATCGTGGTCCGGCTGGATCTGTCGCGGCCTTTCACCGCGGCACGGGCGCGCAATGCCGGGGCCGAGGCCCTGCCGCAGGGCGCCGACGCGCCCGATTTCATCCAGTTCATCGACGGCGACTGCACCCTGGAGCCGGGCTGGATTGCCCATGCCGCCGCCTTCCTCTGTGACACGTCGCAGGCCGCCGTGGCCTGCGGGCGATTGCGCGAGGTCGCCCCCGAGGCATCGGTCTATAACCGCCTGATGGATCACGAATGGAACACGCCCGTCGGTCAAACAAGGGCCTGCGGCGGGATCGCCCTGTTCCGGGCTGCCTGCTTTCGTTCAGCGGGGGGGTTCAATCCTGCCTTGATCGCCGGGGAAGAGCCGGAGCTCTGTCTCCGTCTCCGGCAGGCAGGCTGGCAGATCTGGCGATTGGACGCCGAGATGGCGCGCCATGACGCGGCTATGTACCGCTTTGGCCAGTGGTGGCGACGCGCCAGGCGCGGGGGCTATGCCTATGCGCTTGGGGCGGCCTTGCATGGAACCGGACCCGAGCGGCACAATGTCGCCCCGATCCGGCGGGCGTTGATCTGGGGGCTGGCCCTGCCGCTGCTGGCGATCCTGGGCGCTGTTCTGATCCATCCGCTGTTTCTGGCGGCGTTTCTGGCCTGGCCCCTGCAGATCCTGCGGCTGTGGCGGCGCGATGGGGACGGGACGCGCGCGGTGTTTCTGACGCTTGGCAAGATCCCCGAGGCCCTGGGCGTGATGGAATACGCCTTGCGTCGACTGCGCGGGGATAATGCCCGCCTGATCGAATACAAGTGATTTGCTGCGGACCTTACCGCGCAAAGACGGTCGTGGGCTGCCAACTGCCCGTTACCGCCGGGGCCAGCGCGCGGGACACGCGATAGAATTCGCTCAGCGCGTCCCAGTTCAGCCAGATCACCGCAACCGCGACGATGACGCTGGCCAGAAGGAACATCATGTCGCGGCCCAGATGCATGGCGTTGTAGCGCGCCACAAAAAGCTGCTGCAACGGATAGGTTCCCAGAAAGGCAACGCCTCGGGACAGCAGCACGCCAAAGATGCCAAACAGCCAGAAGCCCGCAATCAGACTGGCGATGTCTAGAACGGTCTGCGCCATCACCAGACGCGAGAACCGGCGCGAATCCCCTTCGGCCAGCAGCACCGACGAGCCGCCGACCATCACGGCCTTGGGCAGCAGGCACAGCGCCAGGATGACCAGCATTGGTCCCGCGGCCGCGTAGCGGTTGTCATACATCAGATCGACCAGCCAGATGCCCAGAAAGGCCATGATGCTGCACAGGATCATCTGTCCGCCGATCACCAGGTCGCGGGCCCGCCGGATCTTGGCAAGGCGGTCCGGTCCTTGCGTAGGCATCTTCTGGCGATACAGGGGAAACAGGATGCGATCCGCGATCCTGCCGCCCAGCATTCCGGGAAAGGCCGCCAGAAAGAAGGCGATGTTGTAGATACCCAGATCCGCCAGGCTGACCATCCGGCCCAGAAACAGCTTGTCGCCCTGAGCGGCCAGAAACGTTGCCATGGTGCTGAGAAAAATGAAGCGGCCGAAGTTCAGCAGGTCGTGGGCAGCCTCGCGGTTCCAGCGCAACCGGTTGCTGACGCCCGGCATCAGCCGGTGGCTGGTCCAGACGCTGATCGTGCTTGACACCAGGCCGCTGACCGCAAGTGCCCAGACCGAGGGCCAGATCAGGGCAAAGCCGATCATGCAGGACAGGCTGATCACCTGGATTGCCATGCCGATCACGGTCTGCCGGCCCAGCCGCAGGTTGCGGCTGGCAACGATCGGCTTTGTCGATGCAAACCCCCCGATCAGGGCATTCAGTCCCACCAGGGGCAGCAGCCACAGGATCTGATCCTCGCCATAAAATTGGGCGACGGGCCATGCCAGCGCACAGGAACCGAGCCACAGGATCACACCGCGGATAATCTGGATCGTCCAGGCGGTGTTGAGGAAGTCGGGATCCTCGCCCCGCTTGTTCTGGATGATCGACGGACGCAGCCCCATGTCGGAAAACATCTGCAGGCCGGTCGTGAAAGAGCCCACCAGCGCGATCAGGCCGAACGCTTCGGGAAACAGCAGCCGGGTCAGGATCAGGTTCGACACCAGCCGCATGATCTGCTGGAATGCAGTGCTGCCCAAGGTGATGGCGGTGCCGCGCAGCGCCAGGCTGCGCATGCTGTCCCCCGAAAAATGCTTCCACACGTCGCACCGGCCTTGCTGTCAGAACGCGGCCGCGGTGGACCGTGGCGACGGCATAAACCGATCCGGCGGCCCCGTCACGGGGGGCGACGCCTAAAATGTGGTGGAACAACCTTACAGGCGGGAAAATCCAGGCCCAAAGCAGCCCCGGAACCGGATCAGCGGCAGGAAAGCCGGCCTGCCTGCGCGCGCCCCGGCCGGGTCACTGGCCCCCCTCGGCATCGACCTTGCCGTCGCCATAGCGATAGCCGTTCAGCACCACGCCCAGGATATTGGTATATTCGCCCACCTCGCGTTCGCAACTGTCCAGGTCGCCATAGCGGGTCTCGTCGGCGCGGGCCAGGATCAGGGCGCAGTCCACATGCTGCAGGAACGCCCGCGCGTCGTCGCCGATCAGGATCGACGGCAGGTCGAAGATCAGGAGGTCGGGGGCATAGTCGGCCTGAATCCGCGCCAAGGTGTCGCGGGTCGTTCCGGCCATCAGCAGCCTGGTGGGGTCCATCTGCGGTTCGCCCGACAGGACCAACGCCAGGTTCGGCCCGAGCCGGTGCCCGTGTTCCGCCATGCTGCGCTCCCCGCTCAGCAGCGGCGCGATCGACGGTGGTTGCGGCAGTCCCAGCTTTTCGGCCACCGCGGGCGCGCGCAGATCGAAATCGAACAGCATCGACCGCAGTTCGGGCTGCCGGCCAAGCGCCAGGGCCAGGTTCACCGCCGTTGTGGTCTTGCCGCAGCTGGGCAACGGCGAGGTGACGGCCAGCCTCCGCCATCCGTTCTGGCGCATCTGGTACAGGATCTTGGTGCGCAGCACGTCGAAGGGGGTCGATTCCAGCGAGGCGCTTTGCGACAGGATGCGCGACCGGATCAGGGTCGCCTGATCCAGTTCGACCGGCGGCAGGGCCTGCCACAGGGCGTCCGTGCCCATGGGCGGATGGGCCGGGGCCCGTCCTTCGGCGGGTTGGGTCGATGTGACGGACAGGGCCTGCGGGGCCGGGGCTTGCGGCGCCGAAGCGATGTCGCCGCGCTCGGCCTCGCGCTTCTTGCGCGCGATCTCGATGGCGGCTTGCAGCTTTTCCATGCGTGGGCTTCCTTTGTGGCCTTATCCCAGACCCAGGCGGGTGACGATCTTCTGCGCCAGGATGTCCAGCGGCATGTACTGGGTATGCAGGGCCCACAAGCCCAGCGGAATGACGATCAACACGGCCAGGATCGCCGACAGCCGATAGATGCGGCGGCGGCGACGCTCGGCCCGGCCCTCGATAAAGGGAATCACGGCCAGCGGGGTGATCTGGAACCGCGACCGCAACTCGGCCGGGCGACGGACGGCGTTGTTCAAAAGCTCCATCAGGGCAAAGAACCCGCCCGCCAGCGCCATGCCCAGGGCAATTCCCGCCAGCGCGATCTTCTGGCGGTTGGGCCCCGAGGGACGGCTGGGGACGCTGGCCGCCTCGATCACGGTGATGCGCTGGCCCTGGGACGAGGTTTCCACCCGTTCGATCTGCCGGGCCTGATCCAGGCTGGCCACGGCGGCATTGTAGCGGGCCTGGATGTTCTGCTGGTCGCGTTCCAGCGACCCGAGCGCGATGGCATTGGCGGCCGTCGCGCTGATCGAGGCGGCCAGCGCCTCCAATTCGGCATAGGCCTGGGTGCGTTCGTTTTCCAGCGTCGCCACGCGGCTGTCGATCTGCGACAGGTTCACGTCGAGCAGCGAATTGCCGGTGCTGTCGCCGTCCTCGGAGGGGCCCTGCGCCTGAATCGAGCTCTCGACATTGGCGATGCGGCTGCGCAGGGCGCGCACGCGGGGGCTGTCCTCGGCATAAACCCCCAGGACCGAGTTCAATTCGGACTGAAGGGCCGCCAGTTGCTGCTGTTCGGGGGTCTGGGGCGCGGCGGTGGCCTGGATGCTGCCGGTCTGTTCGAACAGGCGCACCATTTCCGTCCGCTGCGCCTGAAGCACAGCCAGATCGCTGTCAAGCCGGGCCACCCGTTCCTGAAGCAGCGACTGGCGGCTTTGGCGGTATTCCAGGTTCTCGGGCAGGGCGTCGCTGTTGGCGCGCTTGAATTCCAGGATCAGCGCATTCTGCCGGTCCAGATCCTGGGCCAGACGATCGACCTCCTGCTGGAAGAAGGCCAGGCGGTTTTCGGCCACGCCCACGCGGTTGCGGGTGTTCGTGCCCAGGATCAGCGTGGTGTATTCGTTGACCACGGCCGCAGCCGTGCGCGGATTTTCCGAGGTGAAGCCGACCTGCATCATGGTCGCCTCGTCCCGTCCGCCGGACCGGGTGACGCGGGTATCGCTGCGCATCAGGGCGATGCGTTCGTCCACCGTCAACGTGCTGTCCTCGCCGAACACGTTCAGCTTGTTGGCCACGTCGATCAGGTTGGCGCGGGTCAGCAACTGCTGTTCGATGACCTGAAGCATCTCGGAGGCCGAGTCGGTGGTGGTTTCGCGTCCGTCCAGGATGCGGGGGTTTTCCACCAGCAGCCGGGCCGAAGCCGAATAGGTGGATGGGGCACGGATCGCCCAGACCGCGCCGAATGCCGAGCAGATGATCAGCAGCGCCAGCATCACCGGCAGGCGCCGCATCAGAAGGGACCAGTAGAAGCGAAGGTCGATCATGTCGCGTCCCGCTTGACCTCTTGCTCATGGGCCAGAACCAGCCTTGCGGGGCGGTCGGCCATGGGGGGAACGCCCGCGGGGGATTCGGGCGGGGTGGGTTCGGCGGCGGTCAGGATCAGGCCGTCGCGCAGCAATTCATCGACGATGTCCACGCCCACCACGCGGCGGCCCGAGGCAGCGCCATAGACCAGTGCCAGATCGGCGATCTTGTTGATCATCCGCGGCACGCCCCGCGCTTCGTGATGGATGCGGGTGCAGGCGGCGGCGTCGATCTCGAACCCGGTGCCGCCGGCCTTTTGCAGGCGGTGGTGGACATAGGCGGCCGAGGTTTCGGCATCGAAGCTGCCCAGATGAAAGGTGGCGCTGACCCGCTGGGCGAATTGGCGCAGTTCGGGGCGGGTGATGATGTCGCGCAGTTCGGGCTGTCCCAGCAGGATCAGTTGCAGCAGTTCGTCCGTGCCCGAGTTGATGTTGGTCAGCATCCGCAGTTCTTCCAGCGTTTCGGCGCCCAGGTTCTGCGCCTCGTCGAAGATCAGAACCACCAGCCGGCCGGCGGCGTATTCGGACAGAACGAAATCCTGGAAGGTCTGGAACATGTCCACATAATCGGCGCCCGGCGGGGTGCCGATGTCGAAGGCATTGAGAATCCAGCGCAGCAGATCGCCCCGGTCGCCCCTGGCGTTGGAGATGAGCCCCACCCGCGTGTCGGAATCGACCCGTCTCAGCAAGGCCTGGATCAGGGTGGTCTTGCCCGCCCCCACCTCGCCCGTGACGACCGTCAGGGGCGCGCGGGTCATGAGCCCGTATTCCAGAACGGCAAAAGCCTTGCGATGCCGGTCCGACCAGAACAGCATCTGCGGGTCCGGCAGGATCGAGAACGGACGAACCGTGAAGCCGTAATGGTCTAGATAGAACTGGCTCAAACGGAACACACCCCGGAAAACGCTTGGGATCGCTATACCCCTGCGCGCCGGACTTTGCCAGTCTGACAACCGTGCCAGACGGCCGAACTGCATAAAAGTGAAGCCACCGCTGCGAATCGGACCGGCAGCAAACGGAAATCGCCCGGTGCCGGCAGGGTCTCGCGCTGCGGGGCAGTGCCGGGACATTCCTGCATCCTGAAGGCGCACGATGCAAGCATCCGTGCCGGAAAGCCGGTTGCTCGCGCAAAGTTTTAATCAATTTTTAATCTAAGTGTTCTGATCGACGAAACCTCATGCTACCCTTTGGTCGTTGTGCGTCGCGGTACCCGGACAGGGGTTGTGCTGTCCGGTTTGCCGGAACGGCCGTTCGCCCCGCCGCATGACCACGTTTCATGGTGTGTCCTCGATGGAGGGACTGTTGACGATCAATTCGCGCATGACCGATTTCAATCCCGACATGGTGGTCCCGGAACTGGGGCGGGGCGACACCAGGGACGGATTGGGCTTTTATCGGAACGGGGCCAAGCGGTCCGTCGAGACGCTGCTGGTTCTGCTGACCGCGCCCGTGACCTTTCCGCTGATTCTTCTTCTGGCGTTGCTGATCGCCTGTGACGGGGGCAATCCGTTCTTCGTGCAGAAGCGTCTTGGCCGGAACCGGCAGGTGTTCTGCATCTGGAAGCTGCGCACCATGGTCGTGGGCGCCGAGCGCCGTCTTCAGGCCCACCTGGACAGCGACCCCGAGGCGCGCCGCCAGTGGAACAGCACCCAGAAGCTGAAGCGCGATCCCCGCATCACCCGGATCGGATGGCTTCTGCGCAAGACCTCGCTGGACGAGCTACCGCAGCTTCTGAACGTGCTGAACGGCACCATGTCGCTGGTCGGCCCGCGCCCCATGATGATCGGCCAGCGGCATCTGTATCACGGCCGGGCCTATTACCGGCTGCGTCCGGGGATCACCGGTTTGTGGCAGATCTCGGCAAGAAACGAGTCGGAATTTGTTGCAAGGGTGCGCTATGATGAGCATTATCACCGCGACCTGTCCGGATGGCTGGATCTGAAGATTCTGGCGCGAACGGTTGTGGTGGTTCTGCGCGGCACCGGATACTGAGGTCGCGTCCCTTCCGTTGCGGGCTGTCAGAAGGCAGCCGGCGGCGCCCAACGCGACGAGACCCTTTCGATCATGACTTTCGACGTTTCCTTCCGCGCCGACCCCGTCCGTCGGGGCAAGCGCCTCTTGCTTTCCACGGTTCTGGTCGCGGGGCTTGGCCTGTCACTTGCGGGATGCAAGTCAACGGCCGAAAAGGCGGACGAGTATTACCAGTCTGGCTTGCAACTGCTTGACCAGGGCGACACGGACCGGGCCATCGTCCAGTTCCGCAACGTCTTCGACCTTGACGGCACTCACTACGAGGCCCGCAAGGCCCTGGCCGAGGTTCACCGCCAGCGGGGCGAGACCAGCCAGGCCTACAGCCAGTATCTGCGCCTGGCCGAGCAATATCCCGACGACCTGCCGGTGCGGATCGCGCTGGCGCGCATGGCCTTTGACGCCCAGCAGGGCGACGAGTTCGAGCGTCACGCCACCCGCGCCGTCGAAATCGCCCCCCAGGACATCGAGGTCCAGGTTCTGGACCTGACCCGCCAGTTCCGCGCCGCCACCCAGGCCGAGGACGCGGACGAGCGCGCCCGACTGGCCGAGGAGGCGGTCCGGCTGGCCGCGGAACGTCCCGACGATCCCCTGCTGATCGGCATCCTTCTGGACCGGGCGGCATCCTCGGGCGATCTGGACGAGGCCGACCGGCTGACCGCGCGCCTGCTGGAGCTGCAGCCCGACAATCCGCAGCGCTATATGCAGCGGCTGGCCCTGCTGGCAGAGCGGCAGGACAACCCCGCCATCGAGGCGCATCTGCGCGCCACCATCGAGCAGTTTCCCGAAAACACCCAGGCCAAGGCGGATCTGGTCCGATTCTACATGTCCCAGGGCCAGCCCGAAAAGGCCGAGGATTTCCTGCGCGAACTGGCCGCCGCCGCGCCCCCTGACAATCCCGCCCCCGGCGCCGATCTGGTCCGCTTTGTCGAATTGCAGCGCGGCGTCGATGCCGCGCGGGCCGAAGTAGACCGCATCATTGCCGAAGGTGGCGATCCCGTGCTGTTCCGCACCCTGCGCGCGGGCTATGATTTCCAGGCCGGCAAGCGCAACGAGGCGATTGCCGAGATCCGGGCCGTCCTCGAGGGCGTGACGGAACCCACCGACGCATCGCGCGACGTGCGCGTACAGCTTGCCCGGATGCTGGTGGAAACCGGCGATGCGGCGGGCGCCCGCCAGCAGGTCGATGAGGTGCTGGCCGAGAATGCCGGCCATCCTGGCGCGCTCAAGCTGAAATCGGCCTGGGATATCCAGACCGACCGGGTGGACGATGCCGTCCTGTCGCTGCGCGCCGTTCTGGATCAGGCCCCGGAGGATGCCGAGGCGCTGAGCCTGATGGCCGATGCCTATGAACGGGCGGGCGAGCCGGATCTGGCGCGCGACTATCTGTCGCAGGCGGCCGCCGCATCCGGCAATGCCCCTGGCGAAACCCTGCGGCTGGTTTCTCGGCTTGCCGCCGAGGAACGCTGGCGTCCGGCCGAGGATGCCCTGCTGCCCGCACTGCGCCAGGCGCCCGACAATCTGGCCCTGCTTCAGGCGCTTGGGCAGGTCTATCTGGGAATGCCCGACATGCCGCGCGCCGAGGGCGTGATCACCCGCCTGCGCGAGATCGGCACCCCCGAGGCCAGTTCAGCGGCCGACCGGCTGGAACTGGGCCGTCTGGCCAGCCAGGAGGGCGAGGCCGCGGCGCTTGCCTATCTCGAACAGCAGGCCACGGCGGCAGAGGCCGATACCGGCGCCAAGCTGGGCCTGATCCGCGCGCAACTGGCGACCGGACAGACCGCCGCCGCCCTGACGATCGCCCGCGACATGGTTGCGGCCGATCCCGAGAGCCGTCCGGCCCGCATGGCTCTGGGTCTTGCCCAGGCGGCCAATGCCGACCTGCCCGCCGCGCGCGACCAGTTCCAGGCGCTGGTCGCCGAACAGCCCGACGATCCGGCCCCGCATCTGGCGCTGATCCGGCTGGCGGCGCAGGAAGGCGACCTGCCCGGCGCCCTGGCGCTGAACGACCAGGCCCTTGCCGCCGCCCCGGACAACCCGGACCTGCTGTGGAGCAAGGCCGGACTGGTCGAGCGCATGGGCGACATCGACGCGGCCATCGCGATCTATGAACAGCTTTACGCCCGTGATTCGGCTTCGATCATCGTGGCGAACAACCTGGCCAGCCTTCTGGCCACCTGGAAGTCCGAGGATCCGGCGGCGGTGGCCCGTGCCACGGCGGTCGCGCGGCGCCTGAACGACACCACCGTGCCCGCCTTCATGGACACCTATGGCTGGATCCAGCATCTGAACGGCGACAGCCAGGCGGCGCTGCCCTATCTGGAAGGGGCGGCGCAGGGGTTGCCCGGCGATCCGATCGTGCAACTGCACCTGGGCATCGTTCAGGCTGCGGTCGGCAAGAACGACGCTGCCCGCGCACAGTTGCAAAAAGGTCTGGACATGCTGCCGGAAGGGCAGGAAGGACAGTCGGTCACCGCGGCCCGAGAGGTTCTGGCCCGCCTTGAAAACCCCGCTCCGGCCGATGCCGCCGCGCCGAACCCTGTGCCGAACCCGGCGCCCGATGACGCCGCCGCGGTGCCTGACGCGGAACCGGCCCCGGACCCCGCGCCGGCTGCCGAGGGAACGAACTGACGACAGCCCGCCTGCCGCCCTGGCCGGGCGGGCCGTCATCCCGGCCTGTGATCCTGGGGTGACAGACCCGAAAAGTTTTCGCGCCCGGTCAACTTTCGGGCAATGACATTATGGTAACGAGTAGATCCGCACGGCAGAATGGCCCAAGGGCACGCCGTTCGGCACTGACAAGGGGATTGATCCATGACCATGCTGATGCGTTTCATTCTGGCCGCTCTGCTGGCCCTGCCGCTGGGCTTGGGCCAGGCGGCACAGGCGCAGGAATACCGAATCCAGACCGGCGACCGCCTGATGATCGAGGTGCTGGAGGACGCGTCCTTGAACCGCACGGTTTCGGTCCTGCCGGGCGGCACCATCAACTTTCCCTATGCGGGCAGCATCCGGGTGGCGGGCCTGTCGCCCACGGCGGTCAGCAACAGCATCAGCCAGTCGCTGTCCGGCGTCCTGGCCTCGCCTCCGACGGTGTTCGTGACGGCGATGCCGCTGGAAATGCCGCTGACCCAGACCGAACCCGAACAGGATGTGGTCAACATCTATATCATGGGTGAGGCCAGTTCCCCCGGACCCAAGGCGGTCGTGCCCGGAACCACCTTTCTGCAGGCGCTGTCGCAGGCAGGCGGGCTGACGCCCTTTGCCGCGACCAAGCGCATCCAGTTGCGCCGTGCCACGATGCCGGGTCAGGTCATCACCGTGAACTATGCCGCCATCATGCGCGGGGCGGGCATGAACCTGGACCCCGTGCTGGTCGAGGGCGACGTGATCATCGTGCCCGAGCGTGGCCTGTTCGAATGATTGCAGCGATGCGGCAGTGCCGGACGGCGGCGGGTCTGGCAGGGCTTCTGGCTCTGCTTCCCCTTGCGGCCAGCGGGCAGGATGACGATGCCCTGGCCCCCGAGGCCCGGCTGACGGTGGGTCAGCAGATCGCGGTCGAGGACGGCAATCTGATCGGCATCACACCCCTGGATCTGTCGCTGCGCACCGGCACCCGCGCCCAGACGCTGCAAATCACCCTGTCGGCCCCGTTCCGCCTGAACGATCCGCAAGAAAGCCGCAGCTTTGCCCTGGGCGATCCTCTGGCGCGGCTGCTGTACCGCCGGGGCGCCCGCAATTCCGCCATCGAGGCCGAATTCGGCTATCGCGAGACCGATCTGGAACGCGAGATTTTCTTCGACGACCTGTCCAACGAATTTCTGGTCGTGGATGGCGGGCGGGTGGCCCAGACGGACGCGCGCATGACCTATGTGTTCGGCACCCAGGCGCCGCTGGGCGGGGAATTGGGCCTGTTCTGGGTCCGGCGCGACTATAGCGGCACCACCTCGCCCGATCTCACGGACAGCGAAACCCGCCGGGCCAACCTGGCCATCTATCTGGAGCCGACCCCTCTGATCCGGGGCCGCATCGTGGCTGGTTCCAGCCGCACCGAGGAGGACGACGGGTCGGAAAGCCGGTCGGACCGGATCGGCGTGGGCGCCGCGATGCAGGTGGACAAGGTCACGAACCTGGACGTGGAGCTGGCCCGCACCAACATCCGCCGCGATGAGCCGAACGGCAACGAGACGGCCGAGGGGCCGTCGATCCGCCTGGGGCTGACCCGGTCGCGGCCCCTGGGCGACTGGTCGCTGTCCTTTGCGTCGGACCCCGGAACGGCGGGTCGCCGCGAGAACCTGACGGTCGGCCGCAGCCTGGACCTGCGCCGCTTTACGCTGTCGGGCCAGGTCGGCGTGACACGCTTCAACGGCAACTACGATCCGGTCTTCCAGATCGCCTATCGCCAGCAGGTCAACCGCCTGTCCACCGTTCAGGCGTCCCTGCGCCGCGCCGGTGTCACCGACAACGACGGCGACGAGGCGCTGAGCACGGACCTGTCCGCAAGCGTCAGCAGGCAGTTGTCCGAGGTGTCCAGCATCGGCGCCAACATCCGCTATCGCGAGAGCGAGGTGCAGTCGGGCGACAGCCTGGACGCGCGGTCGGTGTCGTTCGGGCTGGACTACAGCCGCGCCCTGCCGGCCGATTTCGCGCTGGTGGCGGGCGCCAACATCATCCGCAGCAAGAACAGCAACGGCACGCGCGAAGACGAGGAGCGCGTCTATCTGGGCGTGAACCGCAGCTTCGATTTCCTGCGCTGACCGCCTGCGCTGACCGTCAGGGGCGGACGCCGGAGGGTTCCGCGGCCGCAGGGCGGTGTCAGCACGGAACGACGGTTGTCGTGCGGAAATCCGGCCGGATCGAATGCGGCACAGGTTGACGCGGCAGGCCAAACCGGTCATAAGCCCGCATCGCCAGCCGATCTTCGGAATCGGTCGCAGGCGCAGGGGCCGCCCGCCAAGGGGCGGCCTTGCCCTTTCTATACGGTCCGACGCTGGCGCCACATGGGGTGTCGTCAGCCTCTCGACTGGAACTCCCCGCCAGAGGGACGACGATGCAAAGTCAGAATATCCGCATCCGGCTGAAGGCCTTCGATTATCGGGTGCTGGAAGCCAGCACCCAGGAAATCGTGAACACGGCCAAGCGCACCGGCGCAACCGTTCGCGGCCCGATTCCGCTGCCGAACAAGATCGAGAAATTCACCGTTCTGCGCGGCCCGCACATCGACAAGAAGTCGCGCGACCAGTGGGAAATCCGCACGCACAAGCGTCTGCTGGACATCGTCGATCCGACGCCGCAGACCGTTGACGCCCTCATGAAGCTCGATCTCGCCGCCGGCGTGGATGTCGAGATCAAGGTGTAAGGAGGGGATGATGCTGCGTACTGGTGTTATCGCCAAGAAACTGGGCATGACCCGGCTGTTCCTGGACGACGGCCGTCAGGTTCCCGTGACCGTCCTGCAACTGGACAGCCTGCAGGTCGTCGATCAGCGCACCGCCGCGCGCGACGGCTATACCGCCGTGCAACTGGGCGCCGGTGAAGCCAAGGCCAAGCGCACGACCGCCGCGCTGCGCGGCCATTTCGCCAAGGCCAGTGTTGCGCCCAAGCGCAAGATCGCGGAATTCCGCGTCGCCGAAGAAAACCTGATCAATGTGGGCGAAGAAATCACCGCTGACCACTATTTCGCGGGTCAGTATGTGGACATCGCCGGCACCTCGATCGGCAAGGGCTTTGCGGGCGCGATGAAGCGCCACAACTTCGGCGGTCTGCGCGCCTCGCACGGCGTGTCGATCAGCCACCGCTCGCACGGCTCGACCGGCCAGTGCCAGGACCCCGGCAAGGTGTTCAAGGGCAAGAAGATGGCCGGCCATCTGGGTGCCGTCCGCGTGACGACCCAGAACCTGCAGGTTGTGCGCACCGATGCCGACCGTGGCCTGATCATGGTCAAGGGCTCGGTTCCCGGCTCCAAGGGTGGCTGGGTCACGATCAAGGATGCCGTGAAAAAGGCGACGCCCGAGAACGTGATCTATCCCGCCGCGCTGAAGTCCGCCGCCGAGGAGGCCCGTCGCCTGGCCGAAGCCGCCGCCGCCGAGGCCGCCGCCGCCGAGGAAGCCGCGCGCGAGGCCGCCGCCGCCGAGGCTGCCGCCGCCGAGGAAGCCGCATTGGCCGAAGCGCAGGCTGCGATCGCTGCCGACAAGGAAGCTGCCGATCCCAATGCGGACAAGGCTGCCGACGGTGACACCGCTGCCGCGCCCGAAGGAGACAAGTGATGAAACTTGATGTGATCAAGCTGGATTCCGGCGTCGCCGGGTCGATCGAGCTGGCCGACGATATCTTCGGGCTGGAGCCGCGTGGCGACATCCTGCAGCGGGTCGTCCGCTGGCAGCGCGCCAAGGCGCAGGCCGGAACCCATTCGGTTCTGGGCAAGTCGGACGTCAGCTATTCGACCAAGAAGATCTATCGCCAGAAGGGCACCGGCGGCGCCCGCCACGGGTCCCGCAAGGCGCCGACCTTCCGTCATGGCGGCACCTACAAGGGGCCGACCCCGCGCTCGCACGCCTTTGACCTGCCCAAGAAGGTGCGGGCCCTGGGTCTGCGTCATGCGCTGTCGGCCAAGGCCAATGCGGGCGAACTGGTGATCGTCGAGGATCTGAACCTGGGCGATGCCAAGACCGCAGCGGTCGCCAAGGCCGTCAAGGAAAACGGCTGGAAGCGCGTGCTGGTGATCGACGGGACCGAGGTCAACGAAGGCTTCGCCCGCGCCGCCCGCAACATCGAAGGCGTGGACATCCTGCCGTCGATGGGCGCCAATGTGTATGACATCCTCAGGCGCGACACGCTGGTGATCACGCGCTCGGGTGTCGAAGCTCTGGAGGCTCGGTTGAAATGAGCGCGAAAGCTGAACATTACGACGTGATCGTCAAGCCGATCATCACCGAGAAAGCCACCATGACGTCCGAAAACAACGGCGTGGTCTTTCAGGTGTCCAAGGACGCCAACAAGCCGCAGATCAAGCAGGCGGTCGAGGCGCTGTTCGGCGTCAAGGTGAAGGCGATCAACACCACCATCACCAAGGGCAAGCAAAAGCGTTTCCGGGGCCAGCTTGGCCGCCGCAGCGACGTGAAGAAGGCCTATGTGACGCTGGAGCCGGGCAACACCATCGACGTGTCCACCGGACTCTGATAACAGGCGCGAATCCGCGGCCTCGGGTTGAACCGGGGCCGCGATCTTTTGACGACAACGGACCACACCTGGTCCAAAGCAACGGAAGACAGAAAGATGGCATTGAAGTCGTACAAACCGACGACGCCTGGCCAGCGCGGGCTGGTTCTGATCGACCGTTCGGAGCTTTGGAAAGGTCGCCCGGTCAAGGCCCTCACCGAAGGCCTGACCAAGAACGGCGGTCGGAACAACACCGGACGGATCACCATGCGCCGCAAGGGCGGCGGGGCAAAGCGCCTGTATCGCATCGTCGATTTCCGGCGCACCAAGTTCGACATGGCCGCGACGGTGGAACGGATCGAATACGATCCCAACCGCACCGCGTTCATTGCGCTGATCGCCTATGACGACGGCGAGCGCGCCTATATCATCGCGCCGCAGCGCCTGGCCGTGGGCGACAAGGTGATCGCCGGCGCCAAGGTGGACGTGAAGCCCGGCAACGCCATGCCGTTCAGCGGGATGCCGATCGGCACGATCGTCCACAACGTCGAACTGAAGCCCGGCAAGGGCGGACAGATCGCCCGTTCGGCGGGCACCTATGCCCAGTTCGTTGGCCGCGACGGCGGCTATGCCCAGATCCGCCTGTCCTCGGGCGAGCTGCGTCTGGTGCGGCAGGAATGCATGGCGACCATCGGCGCCGTGTCGAACGCCGATCATTCGAACCAGAACCTGGGCAAGGCCGGGCGCAACCGTCACAAGGGCATTCGTCCCAGCGTGCGCGGCGTCGCCATGAATCCGATCGACCACCCGCATGGCGGCGGCGAGGGCCGCACCTCGGGCGGCCGCACGCCGGTCACGCCCTGGGGCAAGGACACCAAGGGCAAGAAGACCCGCAGCAACAAGGCGACCGACAAGTACATCTTGCGCTCGCGTCACGCGAAGAAGAAGGGCCGCTGATCCATGGCACGTTCTATCTGGAAGGGCCCCTTTGTTGACGCCTATGTGCTCAAGAAAGCGGAAAAGGCCCGCGACTCGGGGAAATCCGATGTCATCAAGATCTGGTCGCGTCGTTCGACCATCCTGCCGCAATTCGTCGGCCTGACCTTTGGCGTCTACAACGGGCAGAAGCACATTCCCGTTGCCGTGTCCGAGGAAATGATCGGCCAGAAATTCGGTGAATATTCGCCCACCCGGACCTATTACGGTCACGCGGCGGACAAGAAAGCCAAGAGGAAGTAATCGTCATGGGTAAGGAAAACAATCCGCGCCGCGTGGCGGAGAACGAGGCGTTCGCGAAGACCAAGATGCTTCGCACCTCGCCGCAGAAGCTGAATCTGGTCGCGCAACTGATCCGCGGCAAGAAGGTGGACAAGGCCCTGGCCGACCTGACCTTCTCGCACAAGCGGATCGCGGGCGACGTGAAGAAGTGCCTGCAATCGGCGATTGCCAATGCCGAGAACAACCATAACCTGGACGTCGACAACCTGGTCGTCGCCGAGGCCTGGGTCGGCAAGAACCTGGTGATGAAGCGCGGCCGTCCGCGGGCGCGGGGCCGGTATGGCAAGATCATGAAGCCGTTTTCGGAAATCACCATCAAGGTGCGCCAAGTCGAGGAGCAAGCGTAATGGGTCAGAAGGTCAATCCGATCGGCATGCGCCTCCAGGTCAACCGCACCTGGGACAGCCGCTGGTACGCCGACGACAAGGACTATGGCAACCTGCTGCTGGAAGACCTGAAGATCCGGGACTTCATCAAGACGGAAGCCAAGCAGGCCGGCATCAGCCGCGTCATCATCGAGCGTCCGCACCGCAAGTGCCGGGTGACGATCCATGCCGCGCGTCCGGGCGTGATCATCGGCAAGAAGGGCGCCGATATCGAGGTGCTGCGCACCAAGCTGGCGAACTTCACCAAGTCGGAAGTTCACCTGAACATCGTCGAGGTCCGCAAGCCGGAAGTCGATGCCGCCCTGGTGGCGGAATCGATCGCCCAGCAGCTTGAGCGTCGGGTGTCGTTCCGCCGCGCCATGAAGCGCGCGGTGCAGAATGCGATGCGCATGGGCGCCCTGGGCATCCGGGTGAACGTGGCGGGCCGCCTTGGCGGTGCCGAGATCGCGCGGACCGAATGGTATCGCGAGGGGCGGGTGCCGCTGCACACGCTGCGCGCCGACATCGACTATGCGCTGGCCGAAGCCACGACCCCTTACGGGATCATCGGGGTGAAGACCTGGATCTTCAAGGGCGAGATCATGGAGCATGACCCCCAGGCCCGCGACCGCAAGGCCGCCGAGGCTCAGGAAGGTCCGGCCCCCCGTGGTCCGCGCCGTGACCGCGACGCGCGTTAAGGAGCTGAATCATGCTGCAACCGAAACGGACCAAGTTCCGCAAACAGCACAAGGGCCGGATCCACGGTGAAGCCAAGGGCGGTTTCGCCCTGAACTTCGGCTCCTTCGCGCTGAAGGCCACCGAGCCCGAGCGGGTGACCGCCCGCCAGATCGAGGCGGCCCGCCGCGCGATCACCCGCCACATGAAGCGTCAGGGCCGCGTCTGGATCCGGATTTTCCCGGACGTGCCGGTTTCCTCGAAGCCCACCGAAGTGCGGATGGGCAAGGGCAAAGGTTCGGTCGATTTCTGGGCCGCGCGCGTCCATCCCGGCCGGATCATGTTCGAGATCGACGGCGTGTCCGACGAGATCGCGCGCGAGGCCCTGCGCCTGGGCGCCAACAAGCTGCCGGTGCTGACCCGCATCGTGGCGCGCGAAGACTGGTAAGGCTGCACCAATTATAGTCGAAAGGCCCTCGGAGGTAGTCCGGGGGCCTTTCTCTATGCGCTTTAGTCAAGTCGTATAATTTTGCTGGAGTTAGCTGTCGTCGTCATCAGTTTCCTCCTCAGTGTTTGAGGGAACTGAAAAGAAAGCTTTAAAAATTTCAGATGGGGGACGCCGATACTTACGTACGACGTCAACTTCGATGCAGGGAAAGAGGTCATCCAGATCAATGATGACCAAACCAAGGCTAAGAGCTTCTTCCTGTAGCCGCAATACCGTTGAGTTGTGCAGCCTTTTTGTATCGAGAGCCGCTTTGACTTGCTCGCGTGTAAGGCAAAATCTACCGCGCTCCTTTCCGCGAAAACTAGCCTCGTATACGTCTCTCCAAAGTGTCTCAGCTACTTCTCTAATTTTCTCATCTGTAACTTGAGGCATCCTGATCTCCAGATTTGTAAGATCGATCTATAAGGGCCTATACCTGATCTGTTAGTAGGGTGTCAACAAAAAATTGGTCCTGAGATCAAATAAACGTATCTATGGGTCAATACTCCCGTAGAAGATAGTGTTCTGACCTCGGTCGCCTGAGCTGGTGTAAATACTTGCAACCTGTCAGAAATACCCGTATAAGCCGGCCTTCATCACGAAACTCCACCGGGAATCAGGGTGGCCCTGCGATGCAGGGGCTCTCCGGTGATGTTGAAAGGAAAGCGCCATGAAAGCGCAGGATCTGACGTCAAAGACGCCCGACCAGTTGAAGGATCAGCTTGTCGCGCTGAAGAAGGAGGCCTTCAGCCTCCGCTTCCGGCAGGCCACCGGCCAGTTGGAAAGCACCGCCCGGATGCGCGAGGTGCGCCGCGACGTGGCCCGTGTGAAGACCATTCTGAACCAGAAGGCGGCCGATGCCGCCGCAGCGAACTGAGGAGCGGTTTCATGCCCAAACGCATCCTGCAAGGCCGTGTCACCAGCGACAAGAACGAACAGACCATCACCGTTCTGGTCGAGCGCCGCTTCAAGCATCCGCTGCTGCACAAGATCGTTCGCTCGTCCAAGAAATACCGGGCGCATGACGCGAACAACCAGTTCAAGATGGGTGACGAGGTTCGCATCGTCGAATGCGCCCCCATCTCGAAGACGAAACGCTGGACTGTCCTGACGGACGAAGCGGTTTCCGCGTAAGTCCATTATCACAGATCAGACCATGATCGAAACCCTGGGGCCGCGCGTGGCGGTCCCCAAAGGTCGGGAGAAACCAAATGATCCAGATGCAGACCAATCTGGATGTCGCTGACAACTCGGGCGCACGCCGGGTTCAGTGCATCAAGGTCCTGGGTGGTTCGCACCGTCGCTATGCGTCGGTGGGCGACATCATTGTCGTGTCCGTCAAGGAAGCCATCCCTCGGGGCCGGGTGAAGAAGGGCGACGTCCGCAAGGCCGTCGTCGTTCGCACCGCCAAGGAAGTGAAGCGCGAGGACGGAACCTCGATCCGCTTCGACCGCAACGCCGCCGTCATCCTGAACAACCAGGGCGAGCCGGTCGGCACCCGTATCTTCGGGCCGGTCGTGCGCGAGCTGCGCGCCAAGAACTTCATGAAGATCATCTCGCTTGCGCCGGAGGTGCTGTGATGGCTGCCAAGCTGAAAAAGGGCGACAAGGTCGTCGTGCTGGCCGGCAAGGACAAGGGCAAGCAGGGCGAAATCACCGCCGTCATGCCCAAGGACAACAAGGCGGTCGTTGACGGCATCAACGTCGCGATCCGTCACCAGCGCCAGACCCAGACCACCCAGGGCGGCCGCACGCCCAAGGCGATGCCGATCGACCTGTCGAACCTGGCGCTGATGGATGCCAATGGCAAACCGACCCGCGTCGGCTTCCGCATGGAAGGCGACAAGAAGGTCCGTTTTGCCAAGACCACCGGAGACGTGATCTGATGCTGGACGCAAGCAAATACACACCGCGCCTGAAGTCGGTCTATCGCGAGACGATCCGGCCCGCCCTCAGGGAGGAATTCGGCTACAAGAACGACATGCAGATCCCGCGTCTGGACAAGATCGTCCTGAACATGGGCATCGGCGAGGCCGTGAAGGACACCAAGAAGGTCAAGCAGGGCGCCGAGGAGCTGTCGCTGATCGCCGGCCAGAAGGCCGTCATCACCAAGGCCAAGAACTCGATCGCGGGCTTTCGCGTGCGCGAGGAAATGCCCCTGGGCGCCAAGGTCACGCTGCGCGGCGACCGGATGTTCGAATTCCTGGACCGGCTGATCAACGTGGCCCTGCCGCGCGTGCGCGACTTTCGTGGCGTGAAGGGCACCTCGTTCGACGGCCGCGGCAACTATGCCATGGGCCTGAAGGAACACATCGTGTTTCCGGAAATCAACTTCGACAAGGTCGACGAAGTTCTGGGAATGGACATCATCATCTGCACCACCGCGCCGACCGACGCGGAAGCGAAAGCGCTGTTGAAGCATTTCAACATGCCCTTCAATAGCTGATCGCGGAGGTAAGAGATATGGCAAAGAAATCCATGGTCGAGCGCGAAAAGAAGCGCGAGCGTCTGGTGGCGAAGTTCGCCGCCAAGCGCGCCTCCCTCAAGGAGGTCATCAACGACCAGTCCCGCCCGATGGAAGAGCGGTTCAAGGCAAGCCTGAAGCTGGCCGAACTGCCGCGTAATTCGTCGGAAACGCGCCTGCACAACCGGTGCCAACTGACCGGTCGTCCGCATGCGTATTACCGCAAACTGAAACTGTCGCGGATCATGCTGCGCGAGCTTGGCTCGCAGGGGCAGATCCCCGGTCTTGTCAAGTCCAGCTGGTAAGGGGGCAACATGTCGATGAACGATCCTCTGGGCGATATGCTGACCCGCATCCGCAATGCGCAGATGCGCGGCAAATCGACCGTGCGCACCCCGGCCTCCAAGCTGCGCGCCTGGGTTCTGGATGTGCTGAAGGCCGAGGGCTATATCCGCGGCTATGAAGAAGTGACGACCGAGGCCGGCCATGCCGAACTGGAAATCGGTCTGAAATACCACGACGGCTCTCCGGTGATCCGGGAACTGTCGCGGGTGTCGAAGCCTGGGCGCCGCGTTTACGCAGGCGCCAGGGAAATCCCGCAGGTCCGTCAGGGTCTGGGCGTGTCCATCGTCTCGACCCCCAAGGGCGTCATGTCGGATGCAGCGGCTCGCAACGCCAATGTCGGCGGCGAAGTCCTCTGCACCGTGTTCTGAGGAGGGCAGCAGATGTCTCGGATTGGTAAAAAGCCGGTCGCTCTGCCCAAGGGCGTGACGGCCGAGATCAAGGGTCAGACCATCGAGGTGAAGGGGCCCAAGGGCACCCGCACCTTCACGGCGACCGACGATGTGGATCTGGTGCTGGAGGAAGGGTCGGTTGCGGTCAAGCCGCGCGGCACCTCCAAGCGTGCCCGCCAGCAATGGGGCATGACCCGCTCGATGGTGGAAAACCTGACGGTCGGCGTGTCGGAAGGCTTCAAGAAAGAGCTGGAAATCCAGGGCGTGGGCTATCGCGCACAGATGCAGGGCAAGACCCTGAAGCTGGCCCTGGGCTATTCGCACGACGTGAACTTCGAAACGCCCGAGGGTGTGACGATCACGGCGCCGAAGCAGACCGAAATCGTTGTGGAAGGCATCGACCAGCAGCTTGTTGGTCAGGTGGCCGCGAACATCCGCGAATGGCGCCGGCCCGAGCCCTACAAGGGCAAGGGCATCCGCTACAAGGGTGAGTTCGTCTTCCGCAAGGAAGGCAAGAAGAAGTAAGGGGCGCATGAAATGGCACTGAAAAAGCAAGAGCTGTTCCAGAAGCGCCGCCTGCGCGTGCGGAACAAACTGCGGGCGATGTCGAACGGCCGTCCGCGGCTGTCGGTTCATCGGTCGTCGAAGAACATCTCGGTTCAGGTCATCGACGACCTGAACGGCGTGACCCTGGCCTCGGCCAGCACGCTGGAGAAGGACTTTGGCCTGGTCGGCAAGAACAACGTCGAGGCCGCCGCCAAGATCGGCGCCGCGATTGCCGAGCGGGCAAAGGCTGCCGGGATCGAGGAAGTCGTCTTCGACCGTGGCGGCTTCATCTTCCACGGCAAGGTGAAGGCCCTGGCCGACGCCGCCCGCGAAGGCGGACTGAAGTTCTGATGATGCGGCCGGCGTCCGGGGAAACCGGCGCGCCGTCCCGATGATCCGGGGGCGTCTTTCGGGGCGCCCACCAGGATTGGCACAACGGGCGCGGATCGCGCGCCAGCACAGAAGGAATGCCTTATGGCAGAACGTGACAACCGCCGGGGCGGCCGCCGCGAAGAACGCGAGGAAAACCCGGAATTCCAGGATCGTCTGGTTGCGATCAACCGCGTGTCGAAAACCGTCAAGGGCGGCAAGCGCTTCGGCTTTGCGGCCCTGGTCGTGGTGGGCGATCAGCGCGGCCGCGTCGGATTCGGCAAGGGCAAGGCCAAGGAAGTGCCCGAGGCGATCCGCAAGGCGACCGAACAGGCCAGGCGTTCGCTGGTCCGCGTGCCGCTGCGCGACGGCCGCACCCTGCATCATGACATCGAAGGCCGCCACGGCGCGGGCAAGGTGATCATGCGCACCGCCGTTCCGGGAACCGGCATCATCGCCGGCGGCCCAATGCGCGCCGTGTTCGAGATGCTGGGCGTGCAGGACGTCGTGGCGAAATCGCAGGGGTCGCAGAACCCCTATAACATGATCCGCGCGACCCTGGACGGCCTGAAAAAGGAAGCCAGCCCCCGCTCGGTCGCGCAGCGTCGCGGCAAGAAGGTGGCCGACATCCTGCCGCAGGACAACAAACCGGCCGCCGAGCCGGTCGAAGCGTAAGGAGACAGGCGCATGGCAACCATCGTCGTCAAGCAGATCGGCAGCCCGATCCGCCGCCCCGCCATCCAGCGCGAGACGCTGAAGGGCCTGGGCCTGAACAAGATGCACCGCACCCGCGAGTTGGAGGATACGCCTTCGATCCGCGGCATGGTCGCCAAGATCCCGCATCTGGTGGCGATCATCGAAGAAAAGGCCTGATCCGCAGGGATCGCCAGACGAAACGCCCCGGAGACATCCGGGGCGTTTTTCGTTGGGTTTCGGTCAGGCGGCCCGCCGGCGCCGGCGCAGGCCAGCCAGGGCCGCCGCGCCACCGGCCAGCAGCAGACCCGAGGCCGGCAGGGGAATGGGCGCGGGGTTCATGTCCCCCGTGACGGATACGTCATAGCCGGACGCGCCCCCGTGATCCTCGCGCAGGATCTGGAGATAGTTCATGCCGGACCCCAGACTTCCCAGCGACAGGGTGAATTCGCCCGGCGACACCCCGCCGGGGCGCAGGTAACCGCCCAGGAATGTGCCGTTCAGCCAGACGAACAGCCCGTTATCGACCCCAAAGGACGCGCTGACGTTGCCGATGCCGCCGACCCCGCCATCCAGTTCGTAGATGATGGCCGTTTCGCTGTTGATGGGCCACGAGGCGGGGATCCCGACGGGACCGGCCGACCAGGCGCCGCCCGGTGCCGCCGGATTGGTCAGCCACGATCCCAGGGCCGTGGACGCCGCAGACAGGTCCGGCTCGTTGCCTGCCGGGATGTCCAGGGCCGGATCGCCGCCCAAGACATCGGCAAGGGGAAACATGAAGGTGCCTCCGAACGGGTTGGTTCCGTCCAGAACGGTGCCGATGCCGCTGTTGTAGCGGCCCGGCGTGCTGCCGTCGATCAGCGTCGCAGCCTCGGCCGCGCCTGCCAGCCCGCCGGCTGCCAGAAATGCCGCAAGAACCCTGAGTCTCATGATCCACCTCGATCGCAACATGGAAACCGGCGACAGTATAGCACGGGTCCGATCGGTCCCGAAAAGGATTGAAGCCCGCCCCGCCGGGAAAAAACGCTCGCCGCAACGCGCGGTTGTGTCTAACCTGCCGCGGAATCCCTTGGGCGGAGCATCCCGTGACGGTACGTGTGATCCTGGCTTGCGCGGCCCTTTCCGGGCTGGTGTCCGTGCCGGCGGCCTGGGCCGGGCCCTGGGCCCGCGAGGCCGGCCAGGCCTTTGTGTCGGTGACGCGCGAACAGGATCGCGCCGGCAATGCCCATACCGGCCTTTACGCGGAATACGGCCTGACGCGCCGCCGGACCCTGGGGGTCGAGATCGGTTACACGGATGTCGGCGAAACCACGGCGATGCTGTGGTATCAGCGGTCCCTGGACAAGGAAACGGGGCCGAACCGGCTGTCCTGGTCGATGGGGATCGGCGCCATCCGGCGCGATGGCAGGGTGCTGCCCTCGAGCCGGATCGCCCTGATGTGGGGGCGGGGCCTCCAGGGGCCGTGGGAGGGCGGCTGGCTGACGGCCGAGGGGCGGATCACCGTCTCGGGCAAGGCCGAATCCCTGCGCACCCGCCAAGGCCTCACCGGGGTGGAATATGCCTATCTGACGCCCGAGGTGGTGACCAAGCTGGATCTGACATGGGGGCTGCGGCCATCGCCGGCCTGGGCCGTGGTGAACCAACTGAGGGTAGAGGCGGCACGGGACCGCGATCTGTCGGCCCGGCTGGCGACCTCGCTGGTCCGTGACGTGCCCGGCCCGGCCCAGATCGAGGCCGGCGTGATCGCCCCCCTGGCCGGGCCGGGCGAACCTGCGCTGAAGATCGGTACCTGGCTGGAGTTCTAGCCTTTCTCGCGGCAGGCATAGACCGCGCCGCCGACCGCCACCACCGACACCGCGGCCCCTGCGGCGATGGCGGGGGACGAGGCCATGGCCGCCGCCGCCCCGCCGATCGAGGACAAGGCCCCGGAGATGTAACCCTGCGTGCCGCTGAGGATCACCGCCCCCGATCCGTCGGGCAGGACGCGCAGGCCGTTCACCGCGCCCCGCGCCGCTGCCCCGCTGATGGCCATGGCGGCATTGCGGGTCTGGTTCACGCGCTGGCAGGCGGTGCGGGCAGGCGCCTCGCACCGGCCATAGGCGTCGCGGCGCCCCAGGTCATAGCCGATGATGGAATCGCTGCCGGTATCGTGACGCAGGCAAAAGGGACCGCGTTCGGCATCCGACAGGCCGGGGGTCAGGCTGCGCAGCACGACATAGCTGGGACAGGTGTCGCGTTTCCAGGCGGTGAACAGGACCTCGCGCCGGCTGAAATGATCGCTCAGCCCGGGCTCGTCCCGGTCATAGGCCAGTGGCACGTCCTTGCCGCTGATGCGCGCGGTGCAGAACTCGGGCTCGGCGGCATTCGTGACCTGGGGGGCGGCGGACAGGCACAGGACGCAAAGAAGGGGGCGGATCATGGAAAGGGTCCATCGGGCAAATCGTTTTCCGTGATAGGATCGGGGCGCTGATGCGCAATTCACATCCGCTTGTCTGCGGCGTGACCAGGCCGCCCTTGCCCCGTGGATCGGTTCGGTCTATACGCCCGCGGGTGCCAAGGGGCACCGATTCAATAACCATATGCCGTGTCCGCCCTGTTTTCGCTTCGGGGGCGTGTCCGGCCAAGGAGAAGCGACATGAAACTGCATGAAATCCGCGACAACGACGGCGCCAACCGCAAGAAAAAGCGCGTGGCGCGCGGTCCGGGCTCGGGCAAGGGCAAGACCGCCGGCCGGGGCATCAAGGGCCAGAAATCGCGGTCGGGCGTTGCCCTGAACGGCTATGAAGGCGGGCAGATGCCGCTTTATCGCCGCCTGCCCAAGCGCGGCTTCACCAAGCCGAACGCCAAGTCCTTTGCGGTGGTGAACCTGGGCCAGATCCAGTCCTTTGTCGATGCGGGCAAGATCGACGCGGGCACTGAGCTGACCGAGGATGCCCTGGTCGCCTCGGGCCTGGTGCGGCGCAAGCTGGACGGCATCCGTCTGCTGGCCAAGGGCGAGGTGACCTCGGCCCTGACGATTTCCGTGACCGGCGCGTCGAAATCGGCCGTCGAGGCGGTCGAAAAGGCGGGCGGCCGCGTGTCGCTGCCGGTCGCGGCCCAGGCGGCGGCGGAATAAGCTGTTGAACGGGGCGGCACCGCCCCTTATGCAGCAATCAGCTTTTCCTGGCGCCGCCGGTCCCGGAAACGGACACGGCGGCGCTGTCTTGACACGGGAACGACACACATGGCGTCAGCCGCAGAACAGATGGCCGCGAACCTTTCCTGGAGCGCGTTCGGCAAGGCCACCGAACTTCGCCAGCGCATCTGGTTCACGCTCGGGCTGCTGATCATCTATCGTCTGGGCACCTATATCCCGGTGCCGGGCATCGACGGGGCGGCGCTGCGCAACTTCATGGACCAGGCGCAGTCCGGGATCGGCGGCATCCTGTCGATGTTCACCGGCGGCGCGCTGGGCCGGATGGGCGTCTTTGCGCTGGGCATCATGCCCTATATCTCGGCCTCGATCATCGTGCAGCTTCTGACGGCGATGGTACCGTCGCTGGAGCAGTTGAAGAAGGAAGGCGAGCAGGGCCGCAAGAAGATCAACCAGTACACCCGCTATGGCACTGTGGCGCTGGCGCTGTTCCAGGCCTATGGTCTTGCCCGCAGCCTCGAGGCCGGAGGGCTGGCCCACGATCCGGGGCTGTTCTTCCAGGCGTCCGTGGTCATCACCCTGGTCGGCGGCACCATGTTCCTGATGTGGCTGGGCGAACAGATCACCGCGCGCGGCATCGGCAACGGCATCTCGCTGATCATCTTCGTGGGGATTCTGGCCGAGGTTCCGGCCGCCCTGGCCGGCTTCTTTGCCCAAGGGCGTTCGGGCGCCATTTCGACCCCGGTGATTCTGGGCGTGATCGTGATGGTCGTGGCCGTGATCGCCTTTGTCGTGTTCATGGAGCGCGCGCTGCGCAAGATCCGCATCCAGTATCCCCGGCGTCAGGTCGGCATGAAGGTCTATGACGGCCAGTCGTCGCACCTGCCGATCAAGGTGAACCCGGCGGGCGTCATCCCGGCGATCTTTGCAAGCTCTCTGCTGTTGCTGCCGGTCACGATCTCGACCTTCTCGGGCAACCAGACCGGGCCGGTCATGTCCACGATCCTGGCCTATTTCGGGCCGGGGCAGCCGCTGTATCTGCTGTTCTTCGCTGGCATGATCGTGTTCTTCGCGTATTTCTATACCCAGAACGTCAGCTTCAAGTCCGACGACGTGGCCGAGAATCTCAAGAACCAGGGCGGCTTCATTCCGGGCATCCGTCCCGGCAAGCGGACCGAGGAATATCTGGACTATGTTGTGAACCGCGTGCTGGTGATCGGGTCGGCCTATCTGGCGGCGGTCTGCCTGCTGCCGGAAATCCTGCGCAGCCAGTGGTCGGTGCCGTTCTATTTCGGCGGCACCTCGGTCCTGATCGTGGTGTCGGTGACGATGGACACCATCAATCAGGTCCAGAGCCATCTGCTGGCGCATCAATATGAAGGTCTGATTGAGAAATCCCAATTGCGTGGTAAACGCAAGGAGGGAGGCGCCAAGCCGCGCCGCGCACCATCGCGCCGCTGACAAGGACCGACGAGGGGGACAGTGCCGTCATGACGATCAATATCATTCTGCTGGGGCCGCCCGGTGCCGGCAAGGGGACCCAGGCCCGCCGTCTGGTCGATGACCGGGGGCTGGTGCAACTGTCCACGGGGGACATGCTGCGCGCGGCCCGGTCCTCGGGGACCGAGATGGGCCGGCGCGTGGCCGAGGTCATGGACCGGGGCGAACTGGTCACCGACGAGATCGTCATCGGCCTGATCCGCGAAAAGCTGTCCGAGGGCGGAAACGGCTTCATCTTCGACGGCTTTCCCCGCACGCTGGCCCAGGCCGATGCCCTGGGGGCGCTTCTGGATGAAACCGGAATGGTGCTGGACGCGGTGGTGGAAATGCAGGTGGACGACCAGGCGCTGGTCCGCCGCATCACCGGCCGCTATACCTGCGGCAATTGCGGCGAAGTCTATCACGACGACACCAAGCCCACGGCCAGGCCGGGGGTGTGCGACGTCTGCGGATCGACGGACCTGCGCCGCCGCGCCGACGACAACGAGGACAGTCTGAAAACCCGGCTGCTGGAATATTACAAGAAGACCTCGCCGCTGATCGGGTATTATCATGCCAAGGGCAAGCTGAAGGTCGTGGACGGACTGGCCGACATGGACCAGGTGGCCGGCCAGATCGCCGCCGCCCTGCCGATGCCGCAGCACGCACTTGACGCGGCAGGCCGCGGCTTATAAGTCACGGCATCTCGCAAGAGAATCACCCTGTGAAGCGGGTGGATCATCCGTTGGCCCGGAGGCATCGCTTTCGGGCCTTGCGTTGTGAAAAAAGGTTCCGGCGTTACGGAACCGCAACTGTATAAAGGAAAACGCGTGGCTCGTATTGCTGGCGTCAACATTCCGACCGGGAAACGCGTCCCGATCGCCCTGACCTATATCCACGGCATCGGCCCGATGTATGCCGAACAGATCTGCGAGGCCGTCGGCATCGACCGCGCCCGCCGCGTGAACGACCTGTCGGATGCCGAAGTTCTGCAAATCCGCGAATACATCGACGCCAACCTGACCGTCGAAGGCGACCTGCGCCGCGAAACGCAGATGAACATCAAGCGCATGATGGACCTGGGTTCCTATCGCGGTCTGCGCCATCGCCGCGGCCTGCCGGTCCGCGGTCAGCGTACCCACACCAATGCCCGCACCCGCAAGGGCCCGGCCAAGCCGATCGCCGGCAAGAAGAAGTAAGGGGCAGGATCAATGGCACGCGACAAGACCCGCATGAAGCGCAAGGAGCGCAAGAACATCGCCACCGGCGTGGCGCATGTGAACTCCTCGTTCAACAACACCAAGATCCTAATTTCGGACGTTCAGGGCAATGCGATCGCCTGGTCGTCCGCCGGCACCATGGGCTTCAAGGGATCGCGCAAGTCGACTCCCTATGCCGCCCAGATGGCTGCCGAGGATGCCGGCCGCAAGGCCCAGGAACACGGCGTCCGCACGCTGGAGGTCGAGGTTCAGGGCCCCGGTTCGGGCCGCGAATCCGCGTTGCGCGCATTGGCCTCGGTCGGCTTCAACATCACCGCGATCCGCGACGTGACGCCGATTGCCCACAACGGATGCCGCCCCCCGAAGCGTCGCCGCGTCTGATTTCAGATGAACCTTGACCGGACCGCGCCATGCTGCGCGGTTCGGCTTTTCCGTTTTCAACCTCGGGCGTTTCCGGCCAGGGACATGGGCCGGGGGCAAGTATGGAGGCAAACGCATGATCCACAAGAACTGGGCCGAGCTGATCAAGCCGACGCAATTGGTCGTCAAGCAAGGCGCGGATGCCACCCGCACCGCCACGCTGGTCGCCGAGCCGCTGGAGCGGGGCTTTGGCCTGACGCTGGGCAACGCGCTGCGGCGTGTGTTGTTGTCGTCGCTGCAGGGGGGGGCCATCACCTCGGTGCAGATCGACAACGTTCTGCATGAATTCAGCAGCGTCGCGGGCGTCCGCGAGGACGTGACCGACATCGTCCTGAACCTCAAGGGCGTCACGCTGAAGATGGACGTGGAAGGGCCCAAGCGCCTGACCCTGTCCGCCAAGGGGCCGGGCGAGGTCAAGGCCGGCGACATCCAGGAAACCGCCGGCATCACCGTGCTGAACCGCGATCACGTCATCTGCCACCTGGACGACGGCGCCGATCTGAACATGGAACTGACCGTGCAGACCGGCAAGGGCTATGTGGCCGCCGACAAGAACCGCCCCGAGGATGCGCCCATCGGCCTGATCCCGATCGACGCGATCTTCTCGCCTGTCAAGCGCGTCAGCTATGAAGTCACGCCGACCCGCGAGGGGCAGGTGCTGGACTATGACAAGCTGACCATGAAGATCGAAACCGACGGCTCGCTGACCCCCGAGGACGCGGTGGCCTATGCCGCGCGCATCGTTCAGGATCAGTTGTCGGTCTTCGTGAACTTCGACGAGCCGGAATCGGCCAACCGCCAGGACAGCGACGACGGCCTGGAATTCGATCCGCGCCTGCTGAAGAAGGTGGACGAACTGGAACTGTCGGTGCGGTCGGCCAACTGTCTCAAGAACGACAACATCGTCTATATCGGCGACCTGATCCAGAAGACCGAGGCCGAGATGTTGCGGACCCCGAACTTTGGCCGCAAGTCCCTGAACGAGATCAAGGAAGTGCTGTCGGGCATGGGCCTGCATCTGGGTATGGATGTCGTGGACTGGCCGCCCGAGAACATCGAGGATCTGGCCAAGCGCTTCGACGACCAATTCTGAGCTTTGGCGGGGCCACGGTCCCGCCAATCGGGCAATCCGCCCCAAGGAGAGCGGCCCGCACGCATGGGCTGCCGGACAAAGCAAAACACGTCAAAGGAGAAACATCATGCGTCACGCCCGCGGCTATCGCCGCCTCAACCGCACCCACGAACACCGCAAGGCGCTGTTCGCCAACATGGCCGGCAGCCTGATCGAACACGAGCAGATCAAGACCACCCTGCCCAAGGCCAAGGAACTGCGTCCGATCGTCGAAAAGCTGATCACGCTGGCCAAGCGCGGCGATCTTCATGCGCGCCGCCAGGCTGCCTCGCAGCTCAAGCAGGATCAGCATGTCGCCAAGCTGTTCGAGGTTCTGGGGGCGCGCTACAAGGATCGCCAGGGGGGCTATGTCCGTATCCTGAAAGCCGGTTTCCGTTATGGCGACATGGCGCCGATGGCGATCATCGAATTCGTGGATCGCGATACATCGGCCAAGGGTGCTACGGATCGTGCCCGTGTCGAGGCCGAAACAGCAGACGCCGAATAGGCCTCTGCGCCGGGCCCGGAGCGGGCCATCGGGTCATTGATCGAATCAGACGCCCCGTCGCCAGTCCGGCTGCGGGGCGTTTCTGTCTGAAAGCAGAGGAAGGGTCGGGCCTGAATGCTTGGAAGGCACAAGAAAACTCAGGACTGACGCTGCGTCATGACGTTCATCATCGGTCAGGGGCATTGCCAGCAACTGCTGGCAGAGATCCGCTGGCAGGGCATGAATTCCGCTGAAACATCTCATGCCGGGGATCTCCCATCCCGTTAATGATATGGCAAGAATTTTGCGTCACACCTAGAATGTCCGTTGACGGTAATGAAGGCAATTTGTCTAAAAAGTCATGTCATCACGCGCAGATATCAATGCAGGCTTGCGGAAACTGGGGAAACACGCCCCGGCCGGCTATTTCGTGGGCCTGCATATCCGTTTTGCCGCCCCTTTGATGCAGTTCCAGACCTATTCAGAAAAGTGGTCTGAGTTCTATTCCCAGAACGGCTATGCGCTGCGCGATCCGACGATTGCCTGGGGATTTTCCACAACCGGCGCCTGCCGCTGGTCCAGCCTGCCCATTCCGGACCCGTTCAACATTCTCAAGGATGCCGCGGATCATGGCCTGACCTATGGCCTGACGGTATCCTGCGGACCGATCAACTCGCGCACGATCGCCAGCTTCGCGCGCAGCGACCGCGAGTTCACGGATGACGAGATCGACGAGATCTCGGCCACGGTAGGCCGGCTTCACGATTCGACGGAGCCGCCGACAAGCCTGACAAAGGCTCAAAAAGAGGCCCTTCGTTGCGTTGCGGAGGGCGATCGTCATGCGGCAGCGGCAGCCAAGCTTGGCATTACCGAAAGCGCGTTCAAGGCAAGGTTGATTTCAGTCCGCGAAAGACTGAAGGCACGCACAACGGCCGAGGCGCTGCAACGGGCCAAGGAATACCGTCTGCTTTAAGGACATCGCCCAGGGGAGCCATGACGCGGGGAAGGGTCATCCCAACACCCCAGGAGAATGACCATGCTGACGACCACGCTTTCCTTTTCCAACCTGCACCACCATGGCGAGTTATTCGCCAAGCTTTTTCGCGCCCGCAAGCAGAGCTTTATCATCCAGAAGAACTGGGATCTGCCCGAGGCCGAGGACATGGAGTTCGACCAGTACGACACGCCCCAGAGCCGATGGATCGCGGTTCATGACAAGGGCGAGGTTCTGGCGGGCTTTCGCCTGACGCCCACCATCGCCCGCTGCGGCATCTACAGCTACATGATCCGGGATGCGCAAAAGGGTATCCTGGGCGGGTCGATCCCCCAGGATCTTCTGTATGCCGAGGCGCCGGTGGACGAGCAGGTGTGGGAATGCTCGCGCGTGTTCGTTGGCCACGACATCCCCCAGAGCCTCCGGCGCAAGGTCCATTTCAAGATGGTCGAGGCCATGACCGCATCGGCGCGCGAACTGGGTGCCACGCGGCTGATCGCGCTGACCGGCGCAAGCTGGCCGCGCTGGTACGGCCGCTGCGGCCTCGAGGCCGAGGCCATGGGCCGCGTGCTGTGGATCGACGACGGCCATTTCCAGTGCGTGTCGATCAACCTGACCGCCAAGATGCACTGAGGCGGGGGCTGTTCGCGGCCAGCGGGCCGCCCTACATTGACGGCATCATGCCCGATCTGTTCGACACCAGCACCCGTTCAGACCCGCCGCCCGTCCCGGCGGTGCGTCCCTTGGCCGATCGCATCCGCCCGGTGCGCATGGGCGATGTGATCGGCCAGGACAGGGTTCTGGGGCCGGATGGCCCCCTGGGCTCGATGCTGGCGTCGGGCAGCCTGTCGTCGCTGATCCTGTGGGGGCCGCCGGGCGTGGGCAAGACCACGATCGCCCGCCTGCTGGCGACCGAAACCGACCTTGCCTTTGTTCAGATCAGCGCGATCTTCTCGGGCGTGCCCGAACTGCGCAAGGTCTTCGACGCGGCGAAACTGCGCCGTGCGCAGGGCCGGGGGACGCTTTTGTTCGTGGACGAGATCCACCGCTTCAACAAGGCCCAGCAGGACAGCTTTCTGCCTCATATGGAAGACGGGACGATCCTTCTGGTCGGCGCCACGACCGAGAATCCGTCCTTCGAACTGAACGCCGCGCTGATGTCGCGGGCCCAGGTCATCGTACTGGACCGCCTGGGCCTGCGCGATCTGGAACTCTTGGCGCAGCGGGCCGAGCGCGAATTGGGCCGCAAGCTGCCCCTGACCGCCGGGGCGCGGGACGCCCTGCTGGAAATGGCCGACGGCGACGGGCGCGCGGCCCTGAACCTGATCGAGCAGGTCGCCGCCTGGAAAACCGACCGCCCCCTGGACCAGGCGGCGATGGCCGGGCGGCTGATGCGGCGCGCCGCGAAATACGACAAGTCCGGCGACGAGCATTACAACCTTATCTCGGCGCTGCACAAGTCTGTGCGCGGCAGCGACCCTGACGCCGCATTGTATTGGCTGGCGCGGATGCTGGAGGGGGGCGAGGATCCCCGTTACCTGGCCCGCCGCATCACCCGCATGGCGATCGAGGACATCGGCCTGGCCGATCCCGCCGCGCAGCGGCACTGCCTGGATGCCTGGGCGATGTATGAACGGCTTGGCAGCCCGGAAGGGGAACTGGCCCTGGCGCAAGCGGTGATCTATCTGGCGCTGGCCCCGAAATCGAATGCCGGCTATGTGGCCTACAAGGCCGCGCGGGCCGAGGCGCGGCGCACCGGCAGCCTGATGCCCCCGGCCCATATCCTGAACGCGCCCACATCCTTGATGAAGGATCAGGGCTATGGCGCGGGATATGCCTATGACCACGACGCCGAGGACGGCTTTTCCGGCCAGACCTATTTCCCCGAGGGCATGAAGCGGCCGGTGCTCTATACCCCCGTCGAGCGCGGATTCGAGCGGGATTTGAAAAAGCGTCTGGACTGGTTTGTCCAGCAGCGGCTGAAGCGCGGCGGTTGACTTTGGCGGCGGCGCGGCACAGGACCAGCGGATGATGAACGCATATCTTCAGGTTGCCTTCGGCGGGGCCATCGGGTCGATGGCGCGGCTTGGTCTGTATCGCGCGCTGCCGGTCCGGGACTTTCCGGCGGCAACGATGCTGGTGAACGTCGCGGGCAGCCTGGCGATGGGCCTGCTGGCCGCCCTGCTGGCGCAGCGCGGCGGCCTGGCCTGGGCGCCGTTTCTGATGCCCGGCGTCCTGGGCGGGTTCACGACCTTTTCCGCATTTTCGCTGGATGCGCTGACCCTGTGGGAACGCGGGCAGGGCGGGCTGACCGTTGCCTATGTCGCAGGCTCGGTGGTGCTGTCGCTGGGCGCGGTCGTTCTGGGCTTGGCGCTGGGCCGGGGGCTTTCCGCATGAGCGGCGTGCAGACCATCCGCGTGGGCGGGGACGAGGGCGAACAGCGCCTGGACCGCTGGCTGAAGAAGAAGTTTCCGCAGCTTGGCCAGATCGCCATCGAAAAGCTGTGCCGCACCGGCCAGATCCGCGTCGATGGCGGGCGCGTGAAGCCCGCGGCCCGGATCGAGGCCGGGCAGGAGGTCCGCATTCCCCCGCTGCCGGACGCCGCCCCGGTTCCGGCCCGCGCCAAGGACCGCCCGATCGGTCCGGGCGTGGCCGATGGCGACGCCCGGATGATCCAGTCGGCGGTGCTGTGGAAGGACGAGCACATCATCGCCCTGAACAAGCCGCCGGGCCTGCCCAGCCAAGGCGGCAGCGGGCAGGGCGACCGTCACGTGGACGGACTGACCACGGCGCTGATGTTCGGCTTCAAGGACCGGCCCAAGCTGGTGCATCGGCTGGACAAGGATACCTCGGGCATGCTGCTGCTGGCCCGCACCGACCGCGTGGCCCGCGCCCTGTCCGAGTCGTTCCGGTCGCGCACCACGCGCAAGATCTATTGGGCGGCCGTGGCGGGCGTCCCGCATCCGCGAATGGGCACGGTGCGCTATGGCCTGGTCAAGGGCGGGGCTGGGCGCGGCGACAATGAAAAGATGATCGCCGTGCATCCCCGCGACATCGACACGACCGAGGGCGCCAAGCGCGCGACCACCGATTATGCCGTGCTGGACGCATTGGGCACGCGGGCCAGTTGGTGCGCGCTTGTCCCCGTCACCGGGCGGACGCATCAATTGCGCGCGCACATGGCCGAACTGGGCCATCCCATCGTGGGCGATGGCAAGTATGGCGGGTCGGGGCAGGAAAACCTGGGCGATGGCTGGGGCGCGCAACTGGGCGGAGAGATCAGCCGCAAGCTGCATCTGCACGCCCGGTCGATCAGCTTCGATCATCCGATCACCAAAAAGCGCATCACCCTGACCGCGCCCCTGCCCGATCACATGGCGCGGACCTGGAAGACCCTGGGCTGGCACGAGAACGACGTGCCGGACGATCCTTTCGCGGATGCCGAATGAAGCTGGTCGTCTTTGATGTCGACGGCACCCTGATCGACAGCCAGCATCACATCGTCGGCGCCATGAATGCAGCCTTTGCAGAGGCGGGCCTGCCGCCGCTGGACCGCGGCCAGATCCTGCGCATCGTTGGCCTGTCCCTGCCCGTGGCGGTGGCCGAACTGGCAGGGGATCAGCCCCCCGTCATCCAGGCCCGCATCGTTCAGGGCTATCGCCAGGCCTTCCTGCAGGCGCGTCTGGTCCAGGCGGCACCGCTGTATCCCGGCGCGCGCGATTGCCTTGACCTGCTGGCCGGCCGCGACGACGTGCTGCTGGCGCTGGCCACGGGCAAGTCGCGCCGTGGCGTGGGCGCGATGCTCGAGGCGCATGGCCTTACGGGCCGTTTCGTCAGCATCCAGACGGCGGACGATCATCCGTCGAAGCCGCATCCCGCGATGCTGCTGGCGGCGCTGGCGGAAACCGGGGTCGGGGCCGGCGGGGCGGTGATGGTGGGCGACACCAGCTTTGACATGAACATGGCCCGACAGGCAGGCATTGCCGCGCTGGGGGTCGGCTGGGGCTATCACCCGGCCGATGATCTGCGCGCCTCGGGGGCTGCCCATGTGGCAGGCGATTTTGCGGAACTGGGCCGGATCCTAACGGAGTGGGCGGCATGACGGAATGGAAGGCGCGGCGGTTCTGGACGGCATCGGCCATCGAGGAGGCCGGGCAGGGGTTTCAGGTGCTGCTGGATGCCCGGCCATTGCGCACGCCGGGCAGGCTGCCGCTGATCCTGCCCACGGCCGATCTGGCGCTGGCCGTTGCCGGGGAATGGGACGCGCAGGGCGATGTGATCGATCCGAATGCCATGCCGCTGACCCGCGCGGCCAATTCGGCCATCGAAAAGGTTGCCCCGCAATTTGCCGATGTGGCGGACATGCTTGCCGCTTATGGCGGCACGGATCTTTTGTCCTATCGCGCGGACCAGCCGGCCGAACTGGTCCGCCGGCAGGCCGAGGCCTGGGATCCGCTGGTGGACTGGGCGGCGACGGACCTGCGCGCCCCCCTGCGCATCACCCATGGGGTCATTCCGGTCGATCAGGATTCCCGCAGCCTGTCCCAGTTTCATCGGCACCTGACGGAACTGGATGCTTTTGGCCTGACGGCATTGCACGATCTGGTGACATTGCCGGGGTCGCTGGTGCTGGGCCTGGCGGTGATCCGCGGCCGGATCGACGCCGACACCGCCTTTCGCCTGTCGCGCATCGACGAGGATTTCCAGATCGAACGCTGGGGCGCCGACGACGAGGCCGAGGCTGCCGCCGAAAGCCGCAGGCAGGCGATGCGGGTTGCCGAACGGGTGTGGCACCTGTCCCGCGCCGGTTGAAACCGCCCCGCTGGCGGGCGATGCGCTTGACGCATCAGTCAGGATCGGCACTATGTTGCCTATGGAGGCCCACGGCGTGCCTTCGCAGGACAAGTCCGGCCAACGGGCCGGACATTGCCGGACTGGGCGCCGCCCACCCGGTCAAGCCAACAAAGGGGTAGAGATGAAGACTTCGCTTTTTCTGGGCTCTGTCGCCGCCGCCGCGCTGACAGCGGGGGCCGGCATGGCCGACACGCTGGCCGACGTGAAGGCGCGCGGCGAACTGAACTGCGGTGTGAACACGGGTCTGGTGGGCTTTGCCGCGCCGGATGCCAACGGCAACTGGACGGGCTTTGACGTCGATCTGTGCCAGGCGGTCGCCGCCGCCGTGCTGGGCGATCCTGCCAAGGTGCGCTATGTGCCGACCACGGGCCAGACGCGCTTCACCGCCCTGTCCTCGGGCGAGGTGGATATGCTTGCCCGTAACTCGACCTGGACCTTCTCGCGCGATACCGACCTCGCGCTGGATTTCGTGGGCGTGAACTATTACGACGGCCAGGGCTTCATGGTGCGGTCCGATCTGGGCGTGACCTCGGCCAAGGAGCTGGACGGGGCAACGATCTGCATCCAGACCGGCACCACCACCGAACTGAACCTGGCCGATTATTTCCGCGCCAACAACATGAGCTATCAGCCCGTCAACATCGACAGCAACGCCGAGGGCGAACAGCAGTACATGGCCGGCGCCTGCGACGCCTACACGACCGACGCCTCGGGCCTGGCGGCGACCCGCGCGGCCTTTGCCGACCCGGAAAACCACATCATCCTGCCTGAGATCATTTCCAAGGAACCGCTGGGACCGGCCGTGCGCCACGGCGACAGCAACTGGGGCGACATCGTCCGCTGGACGCTGTATGCGTTGATCGCCGCCGAGGAATACGGCGTCACCTCGGCCAATATCGAGGAGCTGTCCTCCTCGTCCCAGAACCCCGAGGTGCAGCGCCTTCTGGGCACCACCGACGATCTGGGCGCCATGATCGGCCTGGACAAGGAATGGGCCAAGCGCGCCATCATGGCCAGCGGCAATTATGGCGAGATCTTTGCGGCCAACATCGGCGAACAGACGCCCATCGGCCTGACCCGCGGGCTGAATGCCCAGTGGACGCAGGGCGGCCTGATGTATGCCATGCCCTTCCGCTGAGGGTTAGCGCAGACTGCCTGGGGGCGCGTCCCGTGCCCCCTTGGCACATCGAAGGAACCGGTCGCGGAAAAACGCCGCCATCACAAGGCAGGACCGGCCACAGGGGTAGAAGAATGACGGATGTCAGGGCGCCGCAGAACGCTTCGTTCCGGCCAAGCATGCTGATCTACGACCGGCGCTATCGGTCGCTGACCTTTCAGGTCATCGTGTTCGTTCTGGTGATGGCGCTGGCATGGTGGCTGGTCAACAACACCATCCAGAACCTTGCCGCGATGGGCAAGACCTTCAACTTCGGCTTTCTGTGGCAGCGCGCGGGATACGACATCCCCCAGACGCCGATCCCCTATACCTCTGACGACACGCATTTCCGCGCCGCCGTGGTGGGCCTGCTGAACACCCTGATCGTGTCGGTGCTGGGCTGCATCGCCGCGACCGTGCTGGGCATCGTCGCGGGCGTGGCGCGGTTGTCGAAGAACTGGCTGATCGCGCGGCTGATGACCGTCTATGTCGAGGCGTTCCGCAACATGCCGCTGCTGCTGTGGATCCTGATCGTCTTTGCCATCTTCACCGAGGTGATGCCGCCGCCCAATGCGTTCCGGGGCGACGATCCGTCCGCCAGCATGATCCTGTTCGACCACGTCGCGCTGACCAACCGCTATACCGCGATCCCGACCCTGGCGATGACCAACGATCCGGGAAGCCTGGATCTGGGTGCGCGCATTACCTTCAACTGGGCGACGCTGGCCTTTGCGGCCGTGCTGATCGGCGGCTGGCTGGCGCGGCGGGCGATCAACCGCTGGGCGCAGGACGTGCAGGACCGCACCGGCGTCCGCCCGACGACCTGGTGGATGAGCCTTGCCGTCATGACGGTGCCGTCGCTGCTGCTGATCTGGTATTTCGGCCTGCATCTGGTGGCCCCGGAACTGCGGGGCTTCAACTTCACCGGCGGGCTGAACGTCCAGAACGGGCTGGTGGCCCTGTGGCTGGCGCTGACGCTGTATACCGGGGCATTCATCGCGGAAATCGTGCGCGCGGGCATCCTGGCCGTCAGCCGGGGCCAGTCCGAGGCGGCCTTTGCCCTGGGCCTGCGGCCGCGCCGCACCATGAGCCTGGTGATCCTGCCCCAGGCGCTGCGGGTCATCATCCCGCCGCTGATTTCCCAGTATCTGAACCTGACCAAGAACAGTTCGCTGGCCATCGCGGTGGGTTACATGGACATCCGCGGCACCCTGGGCGGCACGACCTTGAACCAGACCGGGCGCGAGCTCGAGGCGATCCTGCTGATGATGGGGGTCTATCTGACGCTGAGCCTGATCATTTCGGCCGGGATGAACGTCTTCAACGCCCGCGTGAAACTGAAGGAGCGGTGAGATGAGCGATACCCACGCCCAGACCGTTCCCTTTGTCCGCGAGACGATGCTGCCGCCCGCCGATCCCCCCCTGCGCGAGGCGGGGGCCGTGCGCTGGCTGCGGGAAAACCTGTTCTCGGGTCCGGCGAACACGGTCCTAACGATCCTGGGTTTCCTGATCATATGGTTCCTGGTCAGCCATTTCTGGGACTGGATCGCCCATTCGGTCTGGAACGCGGACAGCCTGGCCGACTGCCGCCGGATCATTGCCGAAACCTGGGGCGAGGGCGCGCGTGGCGCCTGCTGGGCAGTGATCCGCGAACGCTGGAACCAGTATGTCTTCGGTTTCTATCCGGTCGAACTCTATTGGCGACCGACCATGGCCTTTGGCCTGCTGTTCGTCGCCCTGACGCCGGTGCTGTTTTCGGCATCCGTCATGATTCGCCGGATCGTTCTGGTGCTGACCACGGTGCTGACGCTGTGGGCAATGACGGTGCTGGGGGCCCCCGCCGTCTGGCTGGCCTTTGCCGCCGTCGTTCTGGTCGGCGCGCTGGCCGTATCGGAACGCCGGGTGTCCTGGCTCTTGGTGTTTTCCATCCTGTATCCGCTGATGGGGGTGTGGTTCCTGTGGGGCGGATCGGCCTGGGGACCGGTCATGGTGCTGATGGGGCCGGTGCTGGGCTGGATCGCCTGGCGGCTGCTATCGGGCCTGTCGCCGATGGCGGCAGCGGTCGCGGCACTGGTCGTCCCGGTGCTGTGGTGGCTGCTTTATGCAGGCACTGCCGCGCGCGACGCCGAGGCGCTGGTATCGCTGGCGATCCCGGCCGTGGCCTCGGACCGGTTCGGGGGGTTTCTTCTGTCGATCACCATCGGCGTCGCGGGCATCGCCATGTCGCTGCCGCTGGGGATCGTGCTGGCCCTGGCGCGGCGGTCGGACATGTTCCTGGTGAAGTCGCTGGCGGTGATCTTTATCGAATTCATCCGGGGGGTGCCGCTGATCGCGCTGCTGTTCGTGGCGTCCCTGCTGCTGAACTATTTTCTGCCGCCCGGCACCACCTTCGACATTATCCTGCGCGTCATCATCATGGTCACGCTGTTCGCCGCCGCCTATATGGCCGAGGTGATCCGGGGCGGCCTTGCCGCCCTGCCCAAGGGCCAGTACGAGGCCGCCGACGCCCTGGGCCTGGATTACTGGAAGGCGCAGCGGCTGATCGTGCTGCCGCAGGCGCTGAAGATTTCCATCCCCGGCATCGTGTCCACCTTTATCGGCATGTTCAAGGACACGACACTGGTGACCTTCGTGGGCCTTTACGATCCGCTGAAATCCATGTCCGACGCGGTGCGCGCCAGTACAAGCTGGAAGGGCATCTACTGGGAGCCGTATATCTTTGTCGGCGCCATCTTCTTTCTGATCTGCTTCGGCATGTCGCGGTATTCGATGTATCTCGAACGCCGTCTGGCACGCGACCACAGGTAAGGACAACCGCCATGAGCGAAGACAGCACCCGCCGGATCGACCGCAGCCAGATGCACATCAGCACCGAGGTCGCCATCGACATCCGCAACATGAACAAGTGGTACGGCAGCTTTCACGTGCTGCGCGACATCGACCTGACCGTGCATCGGGGCGAACGGATCGTCATCGCCGGGCCGTCGGGATCGGGCAAGTCCACGCTGATCCGCTGCATCAACCGGCTGGAGGAACACCAGTCCGGCCACATCGTCGTGGACGGGATAGAACTGACGAACGACATCAAGAACATCGACAAGGTCCGGTCCGAGGTGGGCATGGTGTTCCAGCACTTCAACCTGTTCCCGCATCTGACGGTTCTGGAAAACTGCACCCTGGCGCCGATCTGGGTGCGCAAGCAGCCGCGCCGGCAGGCCGAGGAAACCGCCATGCATTTCCTGACAAAGGTCAAGATTCCCGAACAGGCGCACAAGTATCCGGGCCAGTTGTCCGGCGGTCAGCAGCAGCGCGTGGCCATCGCCCGGTCGCTGTGCATGCAGCCCCGGATCATGCTGTTCGACGAACCCACATCGGCGCTGGACCCCGAGATGATCAAGGAGGTTCTGGATACGATGATCGAACTGGCCGAGGACGGCATGACCATGATCTGCGTCACGCACGAGATGGGCTTTGCCCAGGCCGTCGCCAACCGCGTGATCTTCATGGACCAGGGCCAGATCGTCGAACAGAACGAGCCGCGCGAGTTCTTCAACAATCCCCAATCGGAACGGACCAAGCTGTTCCTGAGCCAGATCCTGGGGCACTGACGGCCAGGGACTGGGAACCTTACGTTTCCAGTCCCCCCTGGGGGATAGTCAGGCCCCCAGGTCCGGGGAAAAGGTCAACCTCGGCCGTCGAGCCGCACGAAATCCATGACGCTGCCCTGGCCGGGTTCGACCTGCTGCCAGTTCTCGATCTGGAAATCGACCACAAGGGTCGCTCCGGTCGGATAGCGGCGGAAATCCGGGTCGTGCGGCAGCCGTGCAGGCAAAAGCGCGGCCAGTTCGGAAATGCCCGGATTGTGGCCCAGCATCATGACGGTGGGATGGGCGGCGGTTTTCAGGATCGACAGCATTTTCTCGGGTCCGGCCTGATACAGGCCCGGCTCGATGCGGATCACGGGACGCACCTCGAGCGCCGCGCTGGCGATCATCGCCCAGGTTTCCTGCGTCCGTGCGGCCGACGAACACAGCACCTCCTCGGGTTCATAGCCGCGCGAGGCCATCCAGTCGCCAAGCGCGCGGGCCGAGCGGCGGCCGCGGTCATTCAGGGGGCGGTCGTGATCGGCAAGGGTCGGATCGTCCCAGGCCGACTTGGCATGGCGCGTCAAGATCAGGCGTCGATGTCCAAGCGGTGTCATCAGCGATCAGGCCCCCGTATGATGGTATTGTGACGGCATTCACGCCGCAGCCTGCCACAGGGCCGTCACCCTCGGCAAGCCGATCCATCGGCGTCAGAGCAAGGCGCCGCCCTGGCGCAATCCGTGCGGGCGGGTGCTGGGCGGGGTGGACCGGATCAGGCTGCCCGCGCCATGTTCCGTGAACAGTTCCAGCAGGCTGGCATGGGGCACGCGTCCGTCCAGGATCACCACTGCGCGCACCCCGTCCTGCAAGGCCATCAATGCGGTTTCGGTCTTGGGGATCATGCCGCCCGCGATGGTGCCGTCGGCGATCATGTCGCGCACCTGATCGGGATGGATCTGGGTCAGAACCTCGCCGGTCTTGTCCTTGACGCCGGGCACGTCGGTCAGCAGCAGCAGCCGGTCGGCCCTGAGCGCGCCTGCGATGGCGCCCGCGGCGGTGTCGCCGTTGACGTTGAAGGTCTCGTTGTCGGCCATGCCGGTGGCCACGGGGGCGATGACCGGGATCAGCCCGGCCTTGTACAGGTCGCGGATGATCTGGACGTTCATCTCGACCGGGCGGCCGACGAAACCCAGTTCGGGATCGTCCGCCTCGCAGACCATCAGGTCGTCGTCCTTGCCGCTGATACCGACGGCGCGCCCGCCCGCGTCGTTGATGGCCTGGACGATGCGCTTGTTGACCAGGCCCGACAGCACCATTTCCACCACTTCCACGGTTTCCTTGGTGGTCACGCGCTTGCCGCGCACGAAGGTGCTTTCGATGCCCAGCTTGGCCAGCATTTCGTTGATCATCGGCCCGCCGCCGTGGCAGACCACCGGGTTCATGCCGACCTGCTTCATCAGCACGATGTCGCGGGCGAATTCGGCCATGGCATCGTCGTCGCCCATGGCGTTGCCGCCGAACTTCACCACCACGACCGCGCCGGAATAGCGTTGCAGATAGGGCAAGGCTTCGGAAAGGGTATGAGCGGTCGCTGTCCAGTCCCGGTTCATGTTCTGCGTTCTCATCCTTGGCCCCTGTCTGACGTGCGGACCCTAGGACGCAACGGCAGGCCCGTCCAGACGCGATCAGTCCAGACGCGATCAGTCCAGGGCGGCGATGATCGCGCGCAGCGTGGCGATGCCATCCCCCTTGTCGGACGAGGTGACGACGATCTGGGGAAAGGCGGCGGGATGTTTCTGCAATTCCGCCTCGACTTGGGCGATCACGGGCTGGATGGCGTTCGGTCCCAGCTTGTCGGTCTTGGTCAGGACAACCTGAAAGGGCACGGCAGAGCGGTCAAGCAGGGTCATGATCTCGTGATCGACGGGCTTCACGCCATGGCGCGAATCGATCAGGCAGAAGGCGCGGCGCAGGGTGGCCCGCCCGGCAAGATAGGTCTTCAAAAGCGCCTGCCACTTGGCGACGACGGCGACAGGCGCCTTGGCAAAGCCGTAGCCTGGCAGGTCCACCAGATAGCTGTGGTCGCCAAGCGTGAAGTAGTTGATTTCCTGCGTTCGTCCCGGCGTGTTCGACGCCCGCGCGATGCCCTTGCGGCCGGTCAGCGCATTGATGAGACTGGACTTGCCGACGTTGCTGCGGCCCGCGAAGCAGACCTCGGGACGGTCGGCGGGGGGCAGGCCGTCCATCGCGACCACGCCTTTCAGGAAATCGACCGGACCGGCGAACAGCAGGCGCGCGGCCTCGGCCGTGTCGGCATCGGGTTCCGGGGCGACGGGAAATGCCACCCTCATGCGATCACCGCGTCGCCCAGGACGATGTCGCCGCCGGTGACAACCTCGGCGAAGATGCCGAAGTCGGTGTGGCCATACAGGCGTTCCAGCGTGGCCAGCATGTCGATGTCGCGGTTTCCGGTTTCGGTATCGGCGCAGGTCGCCTCGCATCGGCCGATATGGTCGGTCACGCGCAGTTCCGCCTTGCCGATGCGAAGAATGCGTCCAATCAGGTTGCGCTCGGCCCAAGGCTGCCAGCCGTCCACCCACAGGTTGCCGCGCCAGCGGTGGATGCCCAGGCTCTGGCCGGTTCGTTCCTTAAGCTCGGCAAGGCTGGTCAGCGACAGGATCGAGATCCAGGGCCATTTCTGGTCGGTCCAGATCGCGGCGCCGCGCACAAGCCGTGTGGGGGCGGGGGCGTCCGACGGCCACAGGGGGCGCAGCCATTCCACCAAGCGGTCGCTGTCCGTTTCCGGGTCGATGACCAGATCGGGTTGGGTCGGATGCCGCAGGGTCAGGCCGCCGGTCCGGTTCCAGCCGCCGCTGATCGCCTGCACCTGCGATGACCGGACGCCCCGCACGAAACAGGACTTGGGCAGCCAGCGGTCGGGCTGGCCCCCGATCTGGCCCCCCTGGGCGTTGTGTTCGCCCGTTTCGGTCAGCACCGCCCATTCCCGGTCGCCGGGCAGGCGGCGGGCGGCGGCCAGGATGACGTTGTCCAGCCCCTCGCCGCCGACCGACTTGATCGGGTGGCGGCGGATATGGGCCAGATGCGCGGTCACTTGCTGCCCTTGCGGGGGCGGGCGGGGATCGAGGACTTGATGTTGCCGAAAAAGTCCGGGCGGTGCCCGTGCATCGACATGATCGTGTATTGCTGGACGATGGTGATCAGGTTGTTGGTGATCCAGTAGAGCACCAGGCCCGAGGCAAAGCCGCCCAGCATGAACATGAAGATCCACGGCATCCACGCAAAGATCATCTTCTGCGCCGGATCGGTGGGGGCCGGGTTCAGCTTTTGCTGCATCCACATGCTGATGCCCAGCAGGATTGCCAGCGCGGGCAAGGACAGCGAATGCAGCAGGGTTCCCTGCGCCGGCGGCGCAAAGGGCAGCAGCCCGAACAGGTTGAGCAGGGACGAGGGATCGGGCGCGGCCAAATCCTGAATCCAGCCGAACCAGGGCGCGTGGCGCAGTTCGATGGTGACGAAGATCACCTTGTAGAGCGCAAAGAAGATCGGGATTTGCAGCAGAACCGGCAGGCAGCCCGCGGCGGGGTTCACCTTTTCGCGCTTGTAAAGCTCCATCATCTCTTTCTGGAACTTCATGCGGTCGTCGCCGGTACGGGCCTTCAACTCCTCCATCTGCGGCTGCAGTTCCTTCATCTTGGCCATCGAGATGTAGGATTTGCGCGCCAGCGGAAAAACCAGCGTTTTCAGGATGAAGGTCAGCGCGATGATCGACCAGCCCATGTTGCCGATCATGCCGTTCAGCCAGTGCAGGACGCGGAAGATCGGCTTGGTCAGGAAATAGAACCAGCCCCAATCGATGGAATCGACAAAGCCCTGGATGCCGGGGGTTTCCTGATAGCCGTTGATGACCTCCCACACCTTGGCGCCGGCGAACAGATAGCTGTCGGCACTGACCTGGGTGCCGGGCGCGACCGTCTGCATCGGATAGCGGGCTTCGGTCTGATAGATGTCGGCCCCTTCGGCGTATTTCACGACCGAGGTGAAGCCCTGGCCCGGCGCGGGGGCCAGTGTGGTCATCCAGTATTTGTCGGTGAACCCGATCCAGCCGTTGCCCGTCACCTGCGTGACTGCGGCGCGGCCTTCGCGGTCCACCGGGTCCAGTTCGGCGATATTGTCGTATTTGAGTTCCTGAAGGGTGCCGTCCGCCATTCCCACGGCGCCTTCGTGCAACACAAAGAAGTTCTGGGTATCGGGCTGGCCGTGGCGCGCGATGATGCCATAGGGGGCGGCGGTAAAGGCCGCATCGCCATTGTTCTGCAAGGCATGGCCGACGGTGAACAGGTAGTTGTCATCCACCTGGAAGGTGCGCCGGAAGATCTGGCCCGCGCCATTGTCCCAGATCAGCGTCACCGGCTGTCCGGGCGCCAGCATGTCGCCCGACTCCACGGTCCAGACGGTCGAGGGGCCGGGCACCAGCGACGGATCGACGCCCGGACCGGGGGTCCAGCCATAGACCGCGTAATAGGGTTTGGCCGCGCCGGTCTGGATCGCGTCGGTCGCCGTGGCCGAGGACGGCGACAGCAGCCGGACATTGGGCGAATTGTCGTCCAGCGTCTCGCGGTACCGGGTCAGCAGCAGATCGTCGATCCGGCCGCCCGCCAGCGAGATCGACCCGTTGAGCGAGGGCGTCTGGATCTGCACGCGGCCCGCCTGGGGCGCCGTGTCGGCGGGCGCGGCGCCCAGATCGGCGGGCAGGGTGCTGCTTTCGGGATTGGCCAGCGGCACGTCCTGCGTCTGGGTTTCCACCGCGACCGGCTGCTCGGCCGGGGCCGGAGGTTCGGGCGCAAAGACCGTGTACCAGACCAAGATCACCAGAAACGACAGAACCGTCGCCAGGATCAGATTGCGGTTGTTGTCTTCCATGCCCTCACCAAGCCTTTGCCTGTCAGTCGCGCCGCTTCAACAGAAGGGGCGCCTAAAGGTCAAGCGGATTTGCCGGAACCGCCAGCGTCGGCACGGATTGCCAATGCGTCAGATGTCCCCCAACCGCGGAACGTCGTCCGTCTTTTCGGCATCCATGCCGGGGAACAGCCCGGAAAAGTCGAACAGCTTCGGGTCCAGCAGATGCGAGGGGCGCACGTTCATCAGCGACCGGAACATGACCTGACGGCGGCCCGGCGTGCGGCTTTCCCATTCGTCCAGCAGCCGTTTCACCTGCACGCGTTGGAGCCCCTCCTGGCTGCCGCACAGATCGCAGGGGATGATGGGATAGTTCATGGCGCGCGCGAACCGCTCGCAATCGGCCTCGGCCACATAGGCCAGGGGGCGCAACACGGTCAGGTCGCCGTCCTCGTTCAGCAGCTTGGGCGGCATGGTCGCCAGCCGGCCGCCGTGGAACAGGTTCATGAAAAAGGTTTCCAGGATGTCGTCGCGGTGATGGCCCAGCACCACGGCCGAGCAGCCCTCCTCGCGCGCGATGCGGTACAGGTTGCCCCGGCGCAGGCGCGAACACAGCGAACACATCGTTCCGCCCGGCGCGATCTTGTCGGTGACGACCGAATAGGTGTCCTGGTATTCGATCCGGTGCGCCACGCCGCGTTCGGTCAGGAATTCCGGCAGCACGGTCGCCGGAAAGTTCGGCTGGCCCTGATCCAGGTTGCAGGCCAAAAGGTCCACCGGCAGCAGCCCGCGCCATTTCAGCTCGTGCAGCACCGCCAGCAGGGTATAGCTGTCCTTGCCGCCCGACAGGCAGATCAGCCAGCGATCGCCGGGACGGACCATGCCGTAATCGCTGATCGCGGCGCGGGTTTCGCGCACCAGCCGCTTGCGCAGCTTGCGGAACTCGGTCGATGAGGGCGCGCCCGCGAACAGCGGATGGATCTCGGTCAGGTCGTCGGTATCATCCAGCATCAGAGGGCCTTTCGTGGTCGGGATCGGCGCCGGGCACCGGGTCATAGCCCGCGCCGCCCCAGGGATGGCAGCGCCCGATGCGGCGCGTCGCCAGCCAGCCGCCCCTGATTGCGCCATGGCGGGCCAGGGCATCCAGGGCATAGGCCGAACAGGTCGGCTGGAACCGGCAGCCATGCCCCACCCAGGCCGAGGCGATCAGCCGATAGCCCCGCACCGGCAGCGCGACCAGATGGGCCAGCGGGCTCATGAATGGATCTTTCGCAGGGCGGCGGTCAGGTCGCGGCACAGGTCGGCGAAAGGGCGTGTTGCCGTGGCCTCGGGCCGGCCGACAAGAACATAATCCCACCCCTGCCGCGCGCCCTGCGGCAAATGCAGCCGCGCGGCCTCTCGCAACCGGCGCTTGGCCCGGTTGCGCATCACCGCATTGCCGATCTTCTTGGAGCAGGTGAAGCCGACGCGGAACGGACCGCTGTCGCCGCGGTCGCGGGCCTGCAGCAGAAATCCCGGCGTGCCCTGGCGCAGGGCGCGCGACGCCGCCAGGAAATCGGCGCGCTTGGCGATGACCGGCGGCATGGCCATGCGAAATGCCGCCCCGCCATCATCCTTGGGCCACAGGGGGGCAACAGGATGGGGCAGGGGCGGCATGTCGGCAGCCTTCGGATCGGCGGGACGGGACCCGCCGCACGGGATCAGGCCGACAGGCGCTTGCGGCCCTTGGCGCGGCGGCGGTTCAGCACCAACTGGCCGCCTTTGGTCGCCATGCGGGCGCGAAAGCCGTGACGGCGCGCACGAACGAGATTCGAGGGTTGAAAAGTGCGCTTCATGGTCAGTCTCCGGGTGTCCTGCGGGTGGCGGGCGGCAGCAGGAGGACATCGTTAAATCCCGCCCTGCGCGCAAACGCGCCGGTTGTTGGAAGCCCGCCGCATAGATCACCATGCCCGCCGCGTCAACAAAAAAGCCAGGGGATTGTGCCACATCTGGTTTCTGTCCGACAGGAACCGACATATGATCACATTCGTTTGATGTGCAATGCGCCGCCGCCGGACCGAAACACGCGTATTCGACGCGACGATATCCAAGATACAATGCGAGTGAATACCATCTCTGGCCGATTCGCCGCGCTGACGATTATTTTCGTCATGCTGGCCGAACTGTTCATCCTGCTGCCAGCCCTGGCCAGCTTTCGGCTGGACTATCTCGAATCGCGGCTGGAGCGTGCGCAGATCGCCAGCCTTGCCGGGCTGGCGACCGATGAATCCATCGCCGATGACTTGGAATCAGAGTTGCTGCGGAATGCGGGGGTTCTCAACGTCGTGCTGCGGCGCAGCGACATCCGCCAACTTGTGTTGTCGTCGCGTATCCCGGCGCCGGTCGCGCAGACTTTCGACCTGCGCGAGGACGGCGTGGCGCAAACCATCGATGACGCGCTGCGCACCCTGGCAAATCCCCGCAACGAGGTCATCCGGGTCATCGGCGCGCCGGTCAACCAGGCAGGGCAGTTGATCGAGATCACCATGGAAACCGCGCCCCTGCGCGCGGCGATGATCGACTATGGCCTGAGGCTGCTGGCGGTGTCGGCGGCGTTTTCGATCCTGACAGCGATTCTTCTGAACCTGGCGGTGCAAAGGCTGGTGCTGGTTCCGATCCGCCGCGTCATCAGCCACATGGTGTCCTATGCCGAGGCACCCGAAGACCCCCGCCAGATCATCACCCCCGACGCCCGGCTGGCCGAACTGCGCGATGCCGAGACGGCATTGGCAACCATGCAGAAGACCGTCACATCGTCCCTGCGGCAAAAGGAACGCATGGCCCAACTGGGGCAGGCGGTGGCCAAGATCAGTCACGATCTGCGCAACATCCTGACCACCGCGCAGATCTTTGCCGACCGGCTCGAGGACAGCGGCGATCCCAAGGTCCGCCGCGCGGCGCCGAAGCTGGTCAATTCGATCACCCGCGCGGTGAACCTGTGCGAAACGACCCTGGCCTTCGGCAAGGCCGAGGAACCGGCGCCCACGCTGTCGCGCTTTCCCTTGGCCCCGCTGGCGGCCGAGGTGGTCGAGGCCGAATCGCTGGCCTGCGGCGAGGGCGCGCAGATCGAATTCCTGCTGGACATTCCCCCGGCGCTGACGATCCGGGCCGACCGCGACCAGCTTTACCGGGTGCTGACGAACCTGGCCCGCAATGCGCGCCAGGCCATCGAGGGAACCGGCAAGCCCGGCGCCATCGAGATCGGCGCCGGCGAAACCGACAACGACTGGTGGATCAGGGTGGGCGATACCGGTCCTGGCCTGCCAGAACGGGCGCGCGAGTATCTGTTCAAGCCCTTCAGCGGCAGTGTGCGGAAAGGCGGCACCGGGCTTGGCCTGACCATTGCCGCCGACCTGATCCGGGGCCATGGGGGACGGCTGGAACTGGTCCGCAGCACTGACGAGGGCAGCGAATTCATGATCCATATCCCGCGTGACATGGTGGTGATGCCGCTTCGCCAGGCGGCCGGCTTGCGATAACGGCGGGGCAGCCCAGTTTTTTGCCCCCGCCCCCTTGCATCCCCGGAACGGGGCGGATAGACCACCGCCCTACGACGGACCCGTAGCTCAGCTGGATAGAGCACCAGACTACGAATCTGGGGGTCGGGCGTTCGAATCGCTCCGGGTCCGCCAGTGCCTGTCCTGTATCTAGAAAACTCCCACCAGATACAGGATGATGATGACAATCACCGGCACGCCCAGCCACCAGGCAACAAGACCTTTCATGGATACCTCCCTTTCGATGTGATTGCAGGGCAACGTCGCGTTGCCGCAAGGGTTCCGTCGATCCGGTTCTTGTCCTATGGCGTGCAAGCCATGATCCATCGGACCCTAGCCTGTGTCGTCGAAGCCGGTCTGCGTCTGCGCGCCTTGTCGCGCGGGCAGCAGGCGCTGCGCCAGCGTCTGGCAGAGCCGCCGCCACAGCGGGCGGATATCTGGGTTCATGCGGCCTCGGTGGGGGAACTGACCTCGGCCCGGCCAATCGTCGCGGCGTTGTCGCGGACCCATTCCGTTCTGGTGACGACCAACACGCCGACGGCGCGCGACATGGCGCAGGGCTGGGGGTGGACGGCCCGGCTGGCGCCCCTGGATGTGCCCGGCGCGCTGGCGCGTTTCCTCGACGGCGCCCGGCCCCGGTTGCAGATCACCGTCGAGGGCGAGTTCTGGCCCCTGCGGTCACGGATGCTGGCCCACCGCGCCATTCCGCAGGCGGTGATCGGGGCGCGGATCTCGCAACGGTCGGCCAACCGGTGGGCACGAGTGCCGCGCATGATCCGGCCGGTCCTGGAACGGCTGGCGGTGCTGTCGGCCCAGGATGCCGGCAGCGAGGCGCGGCTGCGGTCGCTGGGCCTGCCCCCCGCCGCGATCCTGCCCTGGCTGGACCTGAAGCTGCTGACCCCCGCGCAGGTGGTGCCGCCCCCGCCGTCGCCCGACCGCGATCGGACGTTTCTGGCCGCGTCGACCCACGAGGGCGAGGAGGCACAGGCCCTGGACGCCTGGATGCAGGCCCGCCGACAGCGCCCGGACCTGCGCCTGATCCTGGCGATCCGCCACCCCCGGCGGGGGGACGAGGTCGCGGCGCTGCTGGCGCAACGCGGCCTGTGCTTTGCGCGCCGGTCCCGCGACCAGGTGTCTGGCGAGGTGCTGCTGGTCGATGTGCTGGGGGAAATGGACCGCTGGTATGCGGCGGCGGGCCTGTGCCTTGTCGGCGGCTCGTTGGCCGACCGCGGCGGCCATACCCCGTGGGAGCCCGCGGCCCATGGTTCAGCCATCCTTCACGGGGCGCATGTCGCCAACTTCCGCGATGCCTATGCGCTTCTGGATGGGGCGGGCGCGGCGCAGCCGGTCGATGCGGGGTCGCTGGGCGGCCATCTGGCCCGTCTTGCAGCCGACGATCCCGGACGGGCGCGGGCCATGGGGCAGGCCGCCCGCCGCATCTTGACCGAGCGGGCCGGCGATCCGGCAGCCCTGATCGACCGGCTGCGCCAGCTTGCGGGCGACCCTGGCCAACCCGATATAGGGGACGGAAAGCAGGGGTTCGACCGATGATCCGTTACACGCTGCGCTGCGACAAGGGCCATGACTTCGAGGGCTGGTTCCGGTCCTCGGACGCGTTCGACACGACGCATGCCGCCGGCCATGTCGCCTGCACCCAATGCGGATCGGTCGCGGTGCGGAAATCCCTGATGGCCCCCGCCGTTCCCGCGCAGTCCGGGGCAGAACCCCGGATCAGCCCCATGGAGGCCGCGCTGCAGGCCCTGCGCCGCGAGGTCGAGGCGAATTCCGATTATGTCGGCCTGAAATTCGCCGACGAGGCCCGCGCCATCCACGAGGGCCGCGCCCCCGGCCGCGCCATCCACGGCGAGGCCCGCCCCGAGGAGGCGCGCAAGCTGCTGGAGGAGGGGGTGCCGGTCGCGCCCTTGCCGTTCATTCCCCGCCAGAAGGCCAACTGAGGGCGATTTTGCGGCAGGCCGCCCGCCAACCCCTTTCCACCCTTGCGGTTTCGCCCCCCCGCCCATAAAAGCCGCGCCGACACAAACCCCCTTGGCTGGAGGCACGGGATGCCGCTTCTGGTGATGAAATTCGGCGGCACGTCGGTGGCCGACCTGGACCGCATCAAGAACGCCGCCCTCAAGGTGCAGCGCGAGGTGGATCGCGGCTATGACGTCATCGTCATCGTCAGCGCCATGTCGGGCAAGACCAACGAACTGGTGGGCTGGGTCGAACAGACGTCGCCCCTGTTCGACGCACGCGAATACGACGCGGTGGTCAGTTCCGGCGAAAACGTGACCGCCGGCCTGATGGCGCTGACCTTGCAGGAACTGGGCGTGCCCGCGCGCAGTTGGCAGGGCTGGCAGGTGCCGATCAATACCACGGCCCAGCATTCGGCCGCGCGGTTCGTGGACATTCCGCGCACCAACATCGACCAGAAGTTCGCCGAGGGGTTCAAGGTCGCCGTGGTTGCGGGCTTCCAGGGGCTTGGGCCCGACGGGCGCATCACCACGCTGGGCCGGGGCGGGTCGGACACGACCGCCGTGGCCTTTGCGGCGGCCTTTGGGGCGGAACGCTGCGACATCTATACCGATGTGGACGGCGTCTACACCACCGATCCGCGCATCACCACCAAGGCCCGCAAGCTGGACCGGATCGCCTTCGAGGAGATGCTGGAACTGGCGTCGCTGGGCGCCAAGGTCCTACAAACCCGGTCGGTCGAACTGGCGATGCGCTACAAGGTGCGGCTGCGCGTGCTATCCTCGTTCGGGGATACGGACGAAAATTCGGGCACGCTGATCTGTGCCGAGGAGGAAATCATGGAATCGAAAGTCGTCAACGGCGTCGCCTCGTCGCGCGACGAAGCCAAGATCACCCTGGTCACGGTCGAGGACCGTCCCGGCATTTCCGCAGCCATCTTTGCCCCGCTGGCCGAGGCGGGGGTGAATGTGGACATGATCGTCCAGAACATTTCCGAAAAGGATTACGAAGACCACCCCGGCTCGGTGACGGACATGACCTTTTCGGTTCCGATCAACCAGGTCGAGCGCGCCAAGCGCGCGATGGAGGATGCCAAGGCCGCGGGCCAGATCGCCTATGACGATCTGGTGGTCGATACCGAGGTCGCCAAGGTGTCGGTCGTGGGAATCGGGATGCGCAGCCATGCGGGCGTCGCGGCGCGCATGTTCAAGGCGCTTGCCGATGAAAACGTCAACATCAAGGTCATTTCCACCAGCGAGATCAAGATTTCGGTGCTGATCGACCGTAAATATATGGAACTGGCCGTGCAGGCGCTGCATGATGCCTTTGGCCTGGAGACGGCCTGACATCATTCCGGCAGCCCCGCCCGAGGGGCTGAGGGCTTTCGGCAATGCAGGGCGGGCAGGCGATGCAGGATCGCAAGGACAGCGACTCGCGCAAGTTGCTGAAACGGCTAAAGGACATCCTGGCGGCCCCTGGTGGCGGCCAGGACCGGCTTGACCAGATCACCTATCACATCGCCGATTCGATGGGCACGCAGGTCTGTTCCATCTATCTGTTCCGCGACGCCAATACCCTCGAGTTGTGCGCAACCGAGGGTCTGCGGGCCGAGTCCGTCCATCGCATCCGCCTGCGCCTGGGCGAGGGTCTGGTCGGGCGCGTGGCCCGCACCGGCCGGTATGTGAACACCGCCGACGCGCCGTCCGAGCCCGGTTTCCGGTTCATGCCCGAGACGGGCGAGGAGGTGTTTCCCAGCTTTCTGGGCGTGCCGATCCAGCGGGTCGGCGAGCGTCTGGGCGTGCTGGTCGTGCAGTGCCGCGAGCCGCGGCTGTTTTCCGAAGACGAGATCTATGGTCTCGAGGTCGTGGCCATGGTGCTGGCCGAGATGACCGAACTGGGTGTGTTCCAGGGCGGCCACGCCGATGGAATGCCCCCCGCGCACCGGTTTCCCCTGATGATCCGCGGCGCCACCGCGCAGGAGGGCGCGGCCGAGGGATGCGTCTGGCTGCACGAGGCGCGGGTGGTCGTGACCAACCCGGTGGGCGACGATCCCGACCGGGAACTGGTGCGCCTGCACGAGGGTGTCGCCATGCTGCGCAGCACCGTCGACAAGATGGTTGCCGCCGCCGATATGGGCGGCGAGGGCGAACACACGGCCGTCATGGAAGCCTACCGGATGTTCGCCAACTCGCGGAGCTGGCTGAAGCGGATGGAAGAGGATATCCGGCTTGGCCTGTCTGCCGAGGCTGCGGTGGAAAAGGAACAGTCCGCCGCCCGCGCCCGGCTGGAGATGGCTGCCGATCCCTATCTGCGCGACCGTCTGCACGACCTGGACGACCTGTCGAACCGGCTTTTGCGCATCCTGACGGGGCAAGGGGCCAATACCGGTGCGGCGATGCCCGGCAATCCGATCCTGGTGGCCCGCAACATCGGCCCGGCGGAACTGCTGGAATACGGGCGCAGGCTGCGGGGCGTCGTGCTGGAGGAGGGCTCGGTCGGCAGCCATGCGGCCATCGTGGCCCGCGCCCTGGCGATTCCGCTGGTCATCCACGCCAGCCGCATCACGACCGAGGCGTTGAACGGCGATACGATCCTGGTCGATGGCGATCAGGGCATCGTCCATCTGCGCCCCGAGGAATCGGTCCACAAGGCGTTTCTGGACAAGATCGCCATGCAGGCCGAGGCGCAGAACCGCTATGCCAGCCTGCGCAACCTGCCCGCCACCGGAACCTGCGGCACCACCGTGCAGCTTTACATGAACGCCGGCCTGATGGCCGACCTGCCGTCGCTGGCCGGATCGGGGGCCGAGGGGGTGGGCCTGTTCCGGACCGAATTGCAGTTCCTGATCCGAAACCATGTTCCCCGTCGTGCCGAACTGGCCGAACTCTACCGCCGTGTTCTGGACAATGCCCAGGGCAGGCTGGTGATGTTCCGCACGCTGGACATCGGCTCTGACAAGGTCCTGCCCTACATGAAGCCGCAGGACGAGCCGAACCCCGCAATGGGCTGGCGCGCGATCCGGGTGGGCCTGGACAAGCGCGGCGTGCTGCGGATGCAGTTGCAGGCGCTGATCCGCGCATCGGTCGGGCGGCCCCTGCATGTGATGTTCCCGTTCATCGCCGACATCAGCGAATACGAGGCCGCCTATCGCATCCTGATGCAGGAACTGTCGCGCGAGCAGCGCATGGGTCATCCGATGCCGACCGACATCCGCGTGGGCGCTATGCTGGAAACGCCGTCGATGGCCTTTGCGCCCCAGAAGTTCTTCGAGATGTGCGACTTCATCTCGGTCGGGGGCAACGACCTCAAGCAGTTCTTCTTTGCCGCCGACCGCGAGAACGAACGGGTGCGACGGCGCTATGACACGCTCAGTTCGTCCTTTCTGCTGCTGTTGCGCCAGATCGTTGCGCGCTGCGACGAGGCGCGGGTGCCCTTGTCCTTTTGTGGCGAGGATGCGGGCCGCCCGGTCGAGGCACTGGTCTTTGCCGCGCTGGGCATCCGGCGCCTGTCCATGCGCCCGGCCTCGATCGGGCCGGTCAAGCACCTGATCCGCCGTGTGTCGATCGCGGATCTGCGCAAGATCGTTGACGAGCATCTTGATTCCGGGCGGCCCAACCTGCGGGGGCCGGTGACGGAATGGCTGGCACGACAATAGGCGGAATGGCGCAAAAGCGGGCGGCAAGCCATGGGCTAAGGCGTCTTTCCCGCAACCGCCGGTGGAATGCGCGCCATCGCCTTGCGCCTTGCTGCTGCGCGGCGTCGCCCTTATAATGAAACGGTTTTTGGCAACCATCACCCGACATGAAGCGCCGTCAATTTCTCAACGCTGCCACTGCCCTGGCCGCAGGCGGTTCGCTTGCCGTCGTTCCGGTGCAGGCGCAGACCCCGCCGGGCGATGCCGGGCCTGACACTGCCGCGGGCGCCCCAGCCCCGGCGCCCGCCCCTGCTGTCTTTGGCTTCGAGGAGGTAGCGGCGCTTGCGTCCGAACGTGCCGCGCGGGCCTTTCGGCAGCCGGTGTCCGACCTGGTGGGCAGCTTTGCCGACCTGAACTATGACCAGTACCGGGCCATCCGGTTCCGTCGCGACCAAGACCCGCTGGCGGGCCATCCGCGATTCGGCATGGACCTGCTGCCGCCGGGGTCGATCTTTTATGAGCCGGTCAACATCAGCGTGGTGCGGGGCGGTGTGCCCGAACGAATCGGCTTTGATCCGGCCATGCTGGACTTCGACCCCGCGCAGTTTCCCGACGGCCCCGACCTGCAGGCGCGCGGGGACATGGGCTGGTCCGGGTTCAGGCTGCGCACGGTGCTGAACCGGCCCGGCGTGATGGACGAATTCCTGGTCTTCCAGGGGGCGTCCTATTTCCGGGCGGTCGCGCGGGGCACGATCTATGGCCTGTCGGCGCGCGGTCTGGCCATCAAGACCGGCAGCCCCGATGGCGAGGAATTTCCGCTGTTCACCGATTTCTGGGTGCATGAACCCGACGGTGCGGCGGACCGGGTGCGCATCCACGCCCTGCTGGACAGCCCATCGGTCGCGGGCGCCTATGAATTCGAGGTGAACCCCGGCGCGGTGACCATGATCCGGGTGCGGCTGGCGCTGTTTCCGCGCGTCGATCTGCGCGAAACGGGAATCGCGCCGCTGACCTCGATGTTCTGGTTCAGTCCCGCCAGCCGGCGCGAGGTGGACGATTACCGCCCCGCCGTTCACGACAGCGACGGTCTGCAGATGCACACGGGGGCCGGGCAGGCGCTGTGGCGAACCCTGGCCGCGCACAAGACATTGCAGATCTCTTCATTCATGGACAATGATCCGCGCGGCTTCGGCCTGATCCAGCGCCATCGCGACTTTGCCGATTATCAGGACGCCGAGGCCCTGTATCACCTGCGCCCGTCCGCCTGGATCCAGCCCGATGACGGCTGGGGCGAGGGCGAGGTTCGTCTGATCGAAATCCCGGTGGACAACGAATTCAACGACAACATCGTGTCGTACTGGATCCCCAAGGAGCCGATGGCCCGCGAGCAGCGTCATGAGTTCCGGTATCGCCTGTCGTTTCTGGCCCTGCCGCCGAACGACCTGCCGCTTGCACGCGTGCTGGACGTGCGGACCGGCCGATCCGTCAATGCGCCCGACCTGCGCAGCGTGATGATCGACTTCGACCTGTCGCTGTTTGGCGACGTCCTGCCGGAATCGCGGGTCACGACCTCGGCCGGGGACATCCCTCATGCCTATCTCAAGCCGCTTCCCCACGAGGGGGTGCTGCGGCTGGCGCTGGAGTTCCGGCCGGGCGACGCCGCTCTTGCCGAATTGCAGGCGGTGCTGACCAATGCCGAAGGGGTCGCTCTCAGCGAAACCTGGCTTGCGCGCTGGACGGCCTGAGTCGGAATGACAGCGCAATCCGTTCCTGTGGTGCCGATGCCCGCCACCCCGCCCGAGACGCCTGTTGCCATGCCCGTCCAGGATTTCGGGACGGCACCCGCATTGGCCTTTGCCCGCCAGCGCAACGGCTGGCGGGTCTGGGGGGCGCGGCTGGTGGCCTTTGGCGGCGCGGCGGCGATTGCCGTGATGGGGTTTCTGCAGATGCTGGAAACCTTTGGCGACAGCCCTACGCCGATGCAATGGGCGCTGCTGGTGCTGTTCGTGCCGACATTCGCCTGGGTGGGGTTTTCCTTTTGCGGGGTTCTGGCGGGTCTTTTCGCGCCGCGTCTGACCACGCCCGATGGCCCGAACGATGCGCGGGTCGCCGTCGTCATGCCCATCTACCACGAGGATGCGGCCCGAAGCATCGGCCTGCTGACCGCCCTGGCCCACGAGATCGCCCGCGAGGGGATGGCCGGCCGGACCGAGATTTTCGTTCTGTCGGACAGCCGCGATCCGGTCATCGCCGTCAACGAGACCCTGGTGATCGACGCGGCCCGCAAGCTGTCGCCCTTGCCGATCTGGTATCGCCGCCGCGTCACCAACGAGGATCGCAAGACCGGCAATATCGGCGATTTCGTGCGCCGTTGGGGCGGACGCTATGACCAGATGGTGGTGCTGGACGCCGACAGCGTCATGACCGGCGCCACGATCCGCGACCTGTCCGCCCGGATGAACGCCGATCCCCGGCTGGCGCTGATCCAGACCATGCCGATCCTGGTGGGGGGCGAGACGATCTTTGCCCGCCTGACCCAGTTTGCGGGCCGCGTCTATGGTCCGATGATCGCGCGGGGCGTGTCGGCCTGGTCGGGGGATACCGGCAATTTCTGGGGCCACAACGCCATCATCCGCATGGCGGCCTTTGCATCCGCCTGCGGCCTGCCGCGCCTGCCCGGCAGGCCGCCCTTCGGGGGCACCATCCTGTCGCACGATTTCGTCGAGGCCGCCGCCCTGTGCCGCGCGGGCTGGAAGGTGCGGCTGGACCACGACCTGCGCGGCAGTTTCGAGGGCTGCCCGCCCACGCTGTTGGACATGGCCGCCCGCGAACGGCGCTGGGCACAAGGCAATCTCCAGCATTCGCGCCTGTTCGGGATGCGCGGCGCCCGCGCCGTCACGCTGGCGCATTTCGCCATCGGCATCCTGGGTTTCGCCATGAGTCCGCTGTGGCTTGCGCTGATCCTGGTGGGGCTGGTTCTGTCGGCGACCGTGCTGCTGTCCACGCCCGAATATTTCCCGACCGCCTATCAGCTTTTCCCGGACTGGCCGGTGTTCGATGCCCGGCGCATGTTCTGGCTGTTCGTGGCGGCCATGGCGTTCCTGCTGCTGCCCAAGCTGATCGCCACCGCGCGCGCCTGGGCCAGGCCGCTGGCCCGCAATTCGGGCGGGCCGGTGCGCATCCTGGCCAGTTCCCTGTTCGAGATCCTGCTGTCCACGCTGATCGCCCCCGTGCAGATGCTGATCCAGACGCGCCAGATCTATGAAATCCTGCGCGGGCGCGACAGCGGCTGGAACGCCCAGGCGCGCGCCGGTTCCATGCCCGACTGGAGCGTCGTGATCGCCCGGCACTGGGTGCATGTGCTGCTGGGAATCGGCACGCTGATCGTGCTGGCGCAGTTCTCGCCCGCGCAACTGATCTGGCTGTCGCCGATCCTGGCGGGGTTGATCCTGTCGCCTCTGACCTCGCGCTATTCGGCAAGCCCGGTGTTCGGGCGTTGGGCACGGATGCGCGGCCTTCTGGTCACGCCCGAGGAACGCGATCCCCCCGCGATCCTGTCGGAAGCCTCGGCGGTGGTGCGGTCCATGCCCCGGCCGCTGCGGAACGCCGAGGGTCTGCTGCGTCTGGCCGGCGACCCGTCGCTGATCGACCGGCATGTTGCGCTCCTGCCCGCCGATCCCGACCTGCCCCCGGCCAGGCGGTTGGACCGGATCACCGCCGGGGCCAAGATCGCCCATGCCCGCGGCCGGGCCGAGGCCCTGTCCACGCTGACCCGGGACGAAACCGACGCGCTGGTATCGGACGACGCCTTGCTGCGTCAGTGGAGCGCCCTTCCAGAATGAAGCGCCTGATTGCCCTGGACATGCTGCGCGGCTACGCGCTGGTCTGCATCATGCTGGACCACATGCCGTTATCGGCGCTGCGGTCCTTCACGCTGGCCAATTTCTCGATCTTCGACGCGGCGGAACTGTTCGTGCTGCTGTCGGGCTTTCTGGTCGGCATGGTCTGGCAGTCGGTCGAGCGCAGGCAGGGCGCGCGCGCCGTGCAATGGCGGTTCGCCCGCCGCGCCTTCGAGGTGTGGCGCGCCCTTGTGTTCGGCGGCATGGCGATGGCCCTGGTATCGGCGGGCCTGCTGGCGCTGGACCTGGATCATACCGCGATCTGGCATCAGTACGCCGTCTGGGTTCTGGAAAATCCTCTGGGCTTTCTGGGGGTTCTGGCGACCCTGTGGTTGCAGCCGAACCTTCTGGACGTTCTGGCGGTCTATGTGATCCTTCTGGCCTCGGTTCCGCTTCTGGTGCCGATGATGCAGCGCTATCTGGCGGGCTTTGCCGCCGTCTCGTTCACGGTCTGGTGTCTGGCGCCGGTGCTGAACGCATTCGTGCCCAACCACCGGCTGGGCGGCCTGCTGTTCAACCCCTTCGGCTGGCAGATGCTGTTCTTTTCGGGCATCGCCATGGGCCTGTTCCGCCAGCAGCTCATGCCCATGCTGATGCCGCACCGGCGGCTGCTGACGATCCTGTCCACCGGCATGTTCCTGTTCGGCACGGCGATCATCGTCGGTGCCAAGATCGGCGAACCGGCGCTGCCTTTCCGCGACGCCCTGCGCCTGATCTATGGGGGCGAGATCAACAAGTGGGATCTGGACGGCACACGCTATATGGCGATCATGGCGGCAACCTGGCTGGTGGCCGTGCCGCTTGCCGGAATCACAGAGCGTATGGCCGCAAGCCGGCTGGGCGTGGCCTTGCAGCAGATCGGCCGAGGTGGCCTGTTCGCGTTTCTGGTCTGCGTCCTTCTGTCGGTGTTGGGCGACGCGTTCCAGATGAACCCCCCCGGCGCCGGCCTGCTGCGGCGCATGGCTGTGGATGTCTGGGCGATGCTGGCGCTGTGGTGGGCCTCGGCCGTCTGGCTGCGATATGGCGCGCCCTGGCAGATGTCGATCCGGTTGCGCCGGCAGCCCGGCTGATGATGCAGGCTTGAATCGCGACGCCCGCAGGGATACACGGACCCCTGATTTCGAAGGAGCCTGCCGTGGCCAATCCCGTCCAGTTCATCAATCAGGTCCGCGCCGAAGCCGCCAAGATCGTCTGGCCCACCCGGCGCGAGGTGGTGACGACCACCATCATGGTGCTGATCCTGGCGGCGTTGTTCAGCGTGGTCTTTTCGCTGGTCGATCTGGTGATCCGATTGGGAATCACCGAAGGGCTGCGCCTGATCAGCGTCTGATCGGGCTTGCATTCCAGACCGCACGGGGGTATTTGCCCCCGACTGTCCGATAGCGGCGTGCATCGAATGATCGTGCGCGCCGATTTCGATTTTGGCGGACGCATGGGAATTCAGGGGGTTGCCCGGTCGCCGGGTGATTCCCGTTCAGACGAACAGGGGTTTGATCGGAACATGGCAAAGCGTTGGTATTCGGTCAGCGTCCTGTCGAACTTTGAAAAGAAGGTCGCCGAGGCGATCCGGCAGGCTGTCGCCGAAAAGGGTCTGGAAGACCAGATCGACGAGGTGCTGGTCCCGACCGAGGAAGTGATCGAGATCCGGCGCGGCAAGAAGGTGACGTCCGAGCGCCGCTTCATGCCGGGCTATGTGCTGGTCCACATGGACATGTCGGACCGGACCTATCATCTGGTGAATTCCATCAATCGGGTGACGGGATTCCTGGGCGCGCAGGGCAAGCCGATGCCGATGCGCGACGACGAGGTGAATGCGATGCTGAACCGGGGCGGAACGGGCGAGGCCGCGGCCCCGCGCAACCTGATCCGCTTCGAGATCGGCGAAAAGGTCAATGTGACCGACGGGCCGTTCGACGGCTTTTCGGGCATGGTCGAGGAGGTGGACGAGTCGTCCTCGCGCCTCAAGGTCACGGTGTCGATCTTTGGCCGGCCCACGCCGGTCGAACTGGAATTCACGCAGGTCTCAAAGGCCTCGTGATCGTGTGCGGGAGGCGCCGGTTCCCTGGGAACCACGCCGCACCGCTAAGTCGGCCCCGGTGTGGGGCGTGATGACAAGGAGAGGGCCCTATGGCCAAGAAAGTTGTTGGCAGCCTCAAGCTGCAGATCAAGGCGGGTCAGGCGAACCCGTCGCCCCCCGTCGGCCCGGCCCTGGGTCAGCGCGGCATCAACATCATGGAGTTCTGCAAGGCGTTCAACGCCCGCACGCAGGAGATGGAGCAGGGTTCCCCCGTTCCCGTCGTGATTACCTATTACGCCGACAAGTCCTTTACCTTCGAGACGAAGACGCCGCCTGCGTCCTTCCTGTTGAAGAAGGCCGCCGGGCTCAAGCCGGTGGGCAAGCGCAACCGCGCCAAGGGTTCGGACAAGCCGGGCCGTGCGGTGGCGGGCAGCGTGACCGTCAAGCAGGTGCGCGACATCGCCGAAGCCAAGATGAAGGATCTGTCGGCCAATGACGTCGATCAGGCGATGAAGATCATCCTCGGCTCGGCCCGGTCGATCGGCATCGAGGTAAGGGGCTAAGCCATGGCGAAGAATTCCAAGAAAAAAACCGCCGCCCGTGCGCAGTTCGACGGCAAGGCCAACCTGTCTGTCGAGGACGCGATCACCCTGGTCAAGGGCGCGGCATCCGCCAAGTTCGACGAAACGGTCGAGATCGCGCTGAACCTGGGCGTCGATCCGCGCCATGCCGACCAGATGGTCCGCGGCGTCGTCACGCTGCCCGCCGGCACCGGCAAGGACGTGCGCGTCGCCGTCTTCGCCCGCGGCCCCAAGGCCGACGAAGCCAAGGCGGCCGGTGCCGACATCGTTGGCGCCGAGGATCTGATGGAGACGATCCAGTCCGGCAAGATCGAGTTCGATCGCTGCATCGCGACGCCCGACATGATGCCGCTGGTCGGTCGCCTGGGCAAGATCCTGGGGCCCCGCAACCTGATGCCGAACCCCAAGGTCGGCACGGTGACCACCGACGTCAAAGGTGCCGTCGAGGCCGCCAAGGGCGGCGAGGTCCAGTTCAAGGCCGAGAAGGCCGGCGTCGTCCATGCCGGGATCGGCAAGGTATCGTTCGAGGCCGACAAGCTGGCCCAGAACCTGCGGGCCTTTGTGGATGCCGTCAGCCGTGCCAAGCCCTCGGGCGCGAAAGGGACCTATATGAAAAAGGTCTCGATCAGCTCGACCATGGGGCCGGGCGTGTCGGTGGACGTGGCTTCGGCAACGGCCAACTGAGAATTTTCCGGCGCCCGATTCGGTTCGGGGGCCGGGAATGGCGGGGCGCAAGCCGTCCCGTCCTGTCCGAGACGGAGGGTGCGGGCCTGATATCGGGCCCGCTTAATGTCCTTCCCGAGATGGGGAAGCATTTTTCCGAAGGATTCCTTCGGGTGATCTTGCCCTAGCGGACCCGACCTGCCCCATGCGGGGTAGGGAAAGTGAGAGCCGGGGGGAAACCCCCAACTTGGAGTGAAACCGTGGATAGAGCGCAAAAAGAACAGGTGGTCGACGAACTCGGCCAGATCTTTGAAAGCTCTGGCGTCGTGGTGGTTGCCCACTACGAGGGGATGACGGTTGCCCATATGCAGGACCTCCGCTCGCGCATGCGCGAAGCCGGGGGTTCGGTTCGCGTGGCCAAGAACAAGCTCGCCAAGATCGCCCTGGAAGGTAAGCCTTGCGCAAGCATCGCCCAGTACCTGACGGGCATGACCGTGATCACCTATTCGGAGGATCCGACCGCTGCGGCCCGGATCGCCGACAAATACGCCAAGGACAACGAACGTTTCGTAATCCTGGGCGGTGCAATGGGTGACTCGGCCCTGGACCCCGCCGGTGTGAAAGCCGTCGCTTCGATGCCGTCGCGTGAAGAGCTGATCGCTCAGATCGTGTCCTGCCTCGGTGCGCCTGCTTCCAGCATCGCCGGTGCCATTGGCGCGCCTGCCAGCAACATCGCGAGCATCCTTACGACCCTTGAGGAGCGTGAGGCTGCGTAAGCAACCCCATTCCCGCGTGTGGTGCGAAACCGACGTTGGAACCCTAACTGAAAGAACGGAAAAATGGCTGATCTGAATCAACTCGCCGAACAAATCGTGGGCCTGACCCTGCTGGAAGCCCAGGAACTGAAGACCATCCTGAAGGACCAGTACGGCATCGAGCCCGCCGCCGGCGGCGCCGTCATGATGGCCGGCCCGGCTGCTGGCCCGGCCGAAGCGGCCGAAGAAAAGACCGAATTCGACGTTGTCCTGGTCGAAGCCGGCGCCAACAAGATCAACGTGATCAAGGAAGTGCGCGGCATCACCGGACTGGGCCTGAAGGAGGCCAAGGATCTGGTCGAAGCCGGCGGCAAGGTCAAGGAAGGTGCTTCCAAGGCCGATGCCGAGGAAATGAAGAAAAAGCTCGAAGCGGCTGGCGCCAAGGTCGAGCTGAAGTAATCACCACCATCGCGGGCGCCCTTGCGGCGCCCGCGGTTTTTCGATCAAGCCGTTTGGGGGTTGCCCTGCGCTATCTGTTCCTGTGCCCCGAGGTTTCGGCCCCATCCGGCGGCGTGGCCGTGATCTATGCCTGTGTCGAGATGCTGAGGGGGGCGGGTTACGATGCGGCCGTTCTTCATGCACGGCCGGATTATCGCTATGGCAATACGCCCTTCAATCCTCCCGTCGTCTTTTCCCCAGAACTGGAACAGGGGATCGCCCTGCAATCCGGGCGGCGGCGCAGGCTGCATTACCTGGCGCAAACGCTGGGGCGCCGGATCGTTCCCATCAAAGCGGAATCCGTCAGCGTTTCCGCCCGAGACGTGCTTGTCGTGCCGGAGTTCATGATCCGCACGGCGGCCAAGACCTTTCCAGAGCAGGCCAAGGTCATCTTCTCCCAGAACTCGTTCAGCTATATCGATTTCTGCCACAAGGCCCTTATGGAGGGATTCGATCCCGACAGGGGAGTGATATGCAATATCGGCATCAACGAGACGTCGATGGATGCGTTCGCGTTGATGAGCCACTGTCCGCAGAGGCGGATCGTGGTCAGCCCCAATCTCGGTCTGTTTTCTTTTGGGCAGCGCAAGCGCCCGAAGATCGCCTATATGCCGCGAAAGCGAAAACGGGCAGCCGAGTTTCTGCATTTCATGTTGTCGGAACGCGGACTGGTTTCGGATTTTGAACTGGTCAGTCTGGACCGGATGCCTCAGGCCGAGGTCGCGCGTCATCTGCACGACAGTCTCATCTTTGTCTCGCTCATGAAGGAGGAGGCTCTGGGCTTTCCGGGCATCGAGGCCATGGCATCCGGGTGCATCGTCGTGGGATACACGGGTCTGGGGACCGAAGAATATTTCACCCCCCAGACGGGTTTTCCCGTTCGCGAAGGCGATACTGCCGGACTGGTCATGACGGTCGAGCGTGTTGCGGCCGATTACCGCAGGGATCCCGCAGCCTTGGACGCCTTGCGCCGGCACGCATCCGAACTGGTGCGCAGCCGCTATAATCCCGAGGCGTTTCGCAGCACCCTTTTGGCGGCCTGGGCGGATATCGACGGCATGGCGCGTTCCGCCGGCCCGACGGCCAAAGACAGTTCGGGTCTTGCACTCGGCCGGAAATCTGTTAACTGAATGCGCTTCCAACCATGTCGGAACCAGCAAGCGGGGAAACCATTACGGGCGGGACAACCCTGAGGCTATGCTGCTTGCCTTTCAAAGCCCCGGAATTCCGGGCCTTTGACAGGTCAGCACAACGATTCGGGCGAAATGCGGTGGGACGCGTTTCTGGTATAGAATCAGTGCGAACTCCAACCCGACGCTGCGTGCCTCCCCAAGCATCGCGGCGTGTGACGCGTTGACAAAGGAAGACATCCCATGGCGCAAGCTTATGTCGGCCAAAAGCGCATCCGGCGCTATTACGGCAACATCCGTGAAGTTCTGGAGATGCCGAACCTGATCGAGGTTCAGAAGTCGTCCTACGACCTGTTCCTAAATTCGGGCGAGGGTGCCGGCCACAACGATGGCGACGGCATCCAGGGGGTGTTCCAGTCGGTCTTCCCGATCAAGGACTTCAACGAGACGGCAACGCTGGAATTCGTCAAGTACGAACTTGAGCGTCCGAAATACGACGTCGAGGAATGCCAGCAGCGCGACATGACCTATGCCGCGCCGCTGAAGGTGACGCTGCGCCTGATCGTGTTCGATGTCGATGAAAACACCGGCGCCCGGTCGGTCAAGGACATCAAGGAACAGGACGTGTTCATGGGCGACATGCCCCTGATGACGCAGAACGGCACCTTCATCGTGAACGGGACCGAACGCGTGGTCGTCAGCCAGATGCACCGCAGCCCCGGCGTGTTCTTCGACCATGACCGCGGCAAGACGCATTCCTCGGGCAAGCTGCTGTTCGCCTGCCGGATCATTCCCTATCGCGGGTCGTGGCTGGATTTCGAATTCGACGCCAAGGATCTGGTGTTCGCGCGCATCGACCGCCGCCGCAAGCTGCCGGTGACGACGCTGCTCTATGCGCTCGGCATGGATCAGGAAGGCATCATGGATGCCTTTTATGATACCGTGACCTATACCCTGCGCCGCGAGGGCCGGTCGCAGGGCTGGGTCACGCGGTTCTTCCCCGAGCGCGTGCGCGGCACCCGTCCGGCCTTTGATCTTGTGAACGCCGACACAGGCGAGATCATCGCCAAGGCAGGCGACAAGGTGACGCCGCGTCTGGTCAAGAAATTGCAGGAAACCGGCGAGGCGTTGAACCTGCTGGTGCCGTTCGAACGGATCATCGGGCGTTTCGTCGCCAAGGATATCGTCAACGACACCACCGGCTTCATCTATGCCGAGGCCGGCGACGAGATCACGGCCGACTACAACAAAGAGGGCGACCTGTCGGGCGGCCTGCTGAAAGTCCTGCTGGACAACGGCATCACCGATATCCCGGTCCTGGACATCGACCATGTCAATGTCGGACCCTATATCCGCAACACCATGGCGGCCGACAAGAACATGGGCCGGGAAGGCGCGCTGATGGATATCTATCGCGTCATGCGCCCCGGCGAACCACCCACCGTCGAGGCCGCGCAGACCCTGTTCAACGGCCTGTTCTTCGACAGCGAGCGTTACGACCTGTCGGCCGTGGGCCGGGTCAAGATGAACATGCGCCTGGATCTGGATGCGCCAGACACGCAGCGCACCCTGCGCCCCGAGGATATCGTGGCCTGCGTTCGTGGCCTCGTGGAACTGCGCGACGGCAAGGGCGAGATCGACGACATCGACCACCTGGGCAACCGCCGGGTGCGGTCCGTTGGCGAGCTGATGGAGAACCAGTACCGCGTCGGCCTGCTGCGCATGGAGCGGGCCATCCGCGAGCGCATGTCCGGCGTCGAGATCGACACCGTGATGCCGCAGGACCTGATCAACGCCAAGCCGGCGGCGGCGGCGGTGCGTGAATTCTTCGGCAGTTCGCAACTGTCGCAGTTCATGGACCAGACCAACCCGCTGTCCGAAGTGACGCACAAGCGCCGCCTGTCGGCCCTTGGGCCGGGCGGCCTGACGCGGGAACGCGCGGGCTTCGAGGTCCGCGACGTCCACCCGACCCATTATGGCCGGATGTGTCCGATCGAAACGCCGGAAGGCCAGAACATCGGCCTGATCAACAGCCTGGCAACCTTTGCGCGGGTGAACAAGTACGGCTTCATCGAAACCCCCTACCGAAAGGTGGTGGACGGTCACGTGACCGACGACGTGGTCTACATGTCCGCGACCGAGGAAATGCGGCACACCGTGGCGCAGGCCAATGCGACCCTGGACGAGAACGGCAAGTTCACCGACGAGCTGATCTCGACCCGCCAGTCGGGCGATTTCATGCTGAACCCGGTCGATGCCGTCGATCTGATCGATGTGTCGCCCAAGCAGTTGGTGTCCGTCGCCGCGGCGCTGATTCCGTTCCTGGAAAACGACGACGCCAACCGCGCCCTGATGGGGTCCAACATGCAGCGTCAGGCGGTTCCGCTGCTGCGGGCCGAGGCGCCGTTCGTGGGCACTGGCATGGAGGCGACCGTGGCCCGCGATTCCGGCGCAGCCATCATGGCGCGCCGGGGCGGCATCATCGACCAGGTCGATGCGCAGCGGATCGTGGTCCGCGCCACCGAGGGCCTTGGCGCAGGCGATGCGGGCGTGGACATCTATCGTCTGCGCAAGTTCAAGCGGTCCAACCAATCCTCGACCATCAACCAGCGTCCGCTGGTCAAGGTGGGTGAAAAGGTGGTTGCCAACCAGGTCATCGCCGACGGTCCCTCGACCGACCAGGGCGAACTGGCGATCGGCCGGAACGTGGTCGTGGCCTTCATGCCGTGGAACGGCTACAACTACGAGGACTCGATCCTGATTTCCGAGCGGATCCACCGCGACGACGTGTTCACCTCGATCCATATCGACGAATACGAGGTCGCGGCCCGCGACACCAAGCTGGGGCCCGAGGAGATCACCCGCGACATCCCGAACGTGGGCGAAGAGGCCCTGCGCAACCTGGATGAGGCCGGCATCGTCTATATCGGCGCCGAGGTCGGGCCGGGCGACATCCTGGTGGGCAAGATCACCCCCAAAGGCGAAAGCCCGATGACGCCCGAGGAAAAGCTGCTGCGCGCCATCTTTGGCGAAAAGGCCAGCGACGTGCGCGACACCTCGCTGCGCCTGCCGCCGGGGGCCTATGGCACCATTGTCGAGGTCCGGGTCTTCAACCGCCACGGCGTGGACAAGGACGAGCGCGCGCTGCAGATCGAGCGCGAGGAAGTCGAGCGTCTGGCCCGCGACCGCGACGACGAACAGGCCATCCTGGACCGCAACATCTATGCGCGCCTGAAATCGCTGATTTTGGGCAAGACCGCCGTCAAGGGGCCGAAGGGCATCAGGGCCAACAGCGAAATCACCGATGATCTGCTGGGCACGCTGTCGCGCGGCCAGTGGTGGCAGCTTGCCGTGGCCGACGAGGACACCGCCAAGGAAGTCGAGGCGCTGAACCATCAGTACGACGCCCAGAAGAAGGCCCTCGAGGCCCGCTTCGAGGACAAGGTCGAAAAGGTCCGCCAGGGCGACGACCTGCCGCCGGGCGTGATGAAGATGGTCAAGGTCTTTGTCGCCGTGAAGCGCAAGCTGCAGGCGGGCGACAAGATGGCCGGGCGTCACGGCAACAAGGGCGTGGTGTCCAAGGTCGTCCCGATCGAGGACATGCCGTTCCTGGCGGACGGCACCCCGGTCGATCTGGTTCTGAACCCGCTGGGCGTGCCGTCGCGCATGAATGTCGGCCAGATCCTGGAAACCCACATGGGCTGGGCATCGCGCGGTCTTGGCATCAAGATCGACGAGGCGCTGGAGGATTATCGCCGCAACGGCGACATGACCCCGGTCCGCGAGGCGATGCGCATCGGCTATGGCGACGACATGTATGCCGAAACCTTCGAAGGCATGGAGGACGACCTGCTGGTCGAGCACGCCAATACCGTGCGCACCGGCGTTCCGATCGCCACGCCCGTCTTTGACGGCGCGAAAGAGGCTGACGTGAACGACGCGCTGACGCGTGCCGGGTTCGACACCTCGGGGCAGTCGGTGGTCTTCGACGGCCGCACGGGCGAACAGTTCGCGCGCAAGGTGACGGTGGGCATGAAATATGTCCTGAAGCTGCACCACCTTGTCGATGACAAGATGCACGCACGCTCGACCGGGCCTTACAGCCTCGTGACCCAGCAGCCGCTGGGCGGCAAGGCGCAGTTCGGCGGTCAGCGTCTGGGCGAGATGGAGGTCTGGGCGCTGGAAGCCTATGGGGCCGCCTATACCCTGCAGGAGATGCTGACGGTCAAGTCGGACGACGTGGCGGGCCGCACCAAGGTCTATGAGTCCATCGTCAAGGGCGACGACAACTTCGAGGCCGGCGTGCCGGAATCGTTCAACGTGCTGGTCAAGGAGGTCCGGGGTCTGGGCCTCAACATGGAACTCCTGGATGCGGAAGAGGAGGAGTGAGGGCGTCGCGCCCTTACCCCGCCTATCCCGTGCCCTTCATTAGGAATTGAAAATGAACCAGGAACTTGCCACCAATTCCCTGAACCCGCTGGCTCCGCCGCGGCAGTTCGACGAAATCAAGATCTCGCTGGCCTCGCCCGAGGAAATCCTCGCCTGGTCCTTCGGCGAGGTGAAGAAGCCGGAAACGATCAACTACCGCACCTTCAAGCCCGAGCGTGACGGGTTGTTCTGCGCGCGCATCTTTGGTCCGATCAAGGACTATGAATGCCTGTGCGGCAAGTACAAGCGCATGAAGTATCGCGGCCTGGTCTGCGAAAAATGCGGCGTGGAAGTGACCCTGCAAAAGGTCCGCCGCGAACGCATGGGCCATATCGAACTGGCTGCCCCCGTGGCCCATATCTGGTTCCTCAAGTCGCTGCCCTCGCGCATCGGCCTGATGCTGGACATGACGCTGCGCGATCTGGAGCGGATCCTGTACTTCGAGAACTACGTGGTGATCGAGCCGGGTCTGACCGACCTGACCTATGGCCAGTTGCTGACCGAGGAGGAATTCCTCGACGCGCAGGACAGCTATGGCGCCGACGCCTTCCAGGCGGATATCGGGGCCGAGGCGATCCGGGCGATGCTGGCCAATATCGACCTGCAGGCGACGGCCGACCAGTTGCGCGAGGATCTCAAGGAGGCCACGGGCGAGCTGAAGCCCAAGAAGATCATCAAGCGGCTGAAGATCGTCGAGTCGTTCCTGGAATCGGGCAACCGTCCGGAATGGATGGTCCTGACGGTGATTCCGGTCATTCCGCCGGAACTGCGTCCGCTGGTGCCGCTGGACGGCGGCCGATTCGCCACGTCGGATCTCAACGACCTGTATCGCCGGGTCATCAACCGCAACAACCGCCTCAAGCGGCTGATCGAGTTGCGCGCCCCCGACATCATCGTGCGCAACGAAAAGCGCATGTTGCAAGAATCCGTCGATGCGCTGTTCGACAACGGCCGTCGCGGCCGCGTCATCACCGGCAACAACCGTCGCCCGCTGAAGTCGCTGTCGGACATGCTGAAGGGCAAGCAGGGCCGCTTCCGCCAGAACCTTCTGGGCAAGCGCGTGGACTTTTCGGGCCGTTCGGTCATCGTGACCGGCCCGGAACTGAAACTGCATCAATGCGGGTTGCCGAAGAAGATGGCGCTCGAGCTGTTCAAGCCGTTCATCTATTCGCGGCTCGAGGCGAAGGGCCTGTCCAGCACGGTTAAGCAGGCCAAGAAGCTGGTCGAGAAGGAGCGCCCCGAGGTCTGGGACATCCTGGACGAGGTGATCCGCGAGCATCCGGTCCTGCTGAACCGCGCACCCACGCTGCACCGCCTGGGCATCCAGGCCTTCGAGCCGATCCTGATCGAGGGCAAGGCGATCCAGCTCCATCCGCTGGTCTGTTCGGCCTTCAACGCCGACTTCGACGGCGACCAGATGGCCGTGCACGTTCCGCTGAGCCTCGAGGCGCAGCTTGAGGCGCGCGTCCTGATGATGTCCACGAACAACGTGCTATCGCCCGCCAACGGCGCGCCGATCATCGTGCCGTCGCAGGACATGGTTCTGGGCATCTATTACGTCTCGATGATGCGCGAGGGCATGAAGGGCGAGGGCATGGCCTTTGCCAACGTGAACGAGGTCGAGCACGCCCTGGCCGCCGGCGAGGTGCATCTGCACGCCAAGATCACCGCGCGTATCAAGCAGATCGACGAGAACGGCAACGAAGTCATCAAGCGCTTTGAAACCACGCCGGGCCGTGTCCGGCTGGGCGCGCTGCTGCCGATGAACGCGAAAGCACCGTTCGAACTGGTCAACCGCCTGCTGCGCAAGAAGGACGTGCAGGTCGTCATCGACACCGTCTACCGCTACTGCGGCCAGAAGGAATCGGTGATCTTCTGCGACCAGATCATGGGCCTGGGTTTCCGCGAGGCGTTCCGTGCCGGCATCAGCTTCGGCAAGGACGACATGGTGGTGCCCGACAACAAGTGGTCCATCGTCGAGGAAGTCCAGGAACAGGTGAAGGAGTTCGAGCAGCAGTACCTGGACGGCCTGATCACCCAGGGCGAGAAGTACAACAAGGTCGTGGACGCCTGGTCCAAGTGCAACGACCGCGTGACCGAGGCCATGATGTCCACCATCTCGGCCACCAAGAAGGACGCCAACGGCGCCGAGATGGAGCCGAACAGCGTCTATATGATGGCGCATTCCGGCGCGCGGGGTTCGACCAACCAGATGAAGCAGTTGGGCGGCATGCGCGGGTTGATGGCCAAGCCCTCGGGCGAGATCATCGAGACGCCGATCATCTCGAACTTCAAGGAAGGTCTGACCGTTCTGGAGTACTTCAACTCGACCCACGGCGCCCGCAAGGGCCTGTCGGACACCGCGTTGAAGACGGCCAACTCGGGCTATCTGACCCGGCGTCTGGTGGACGTGGCGCAGGACTGCATCATCCGCGAACACGACTGCGGCACCGAGCAGGCGATCACGGCATCCGCCGCCGTGAACGATGGCGAGGTCATCAGCCCGCTGTCCGAACGCGTGCTGGGCCGGACCGCAGCCGAGGACGTGCTGGTTCCGGGCGAGGACGAGATCATCGTCCGCCAGAACGAGCTGATCGACGAGCGCAAGGCCGATGCCATCGAGCAGGCCGGGGTTCAGGCGGTCCGCATCCGTTCGGCCCTGACTTGCGAATCCGAGGATGGGGTCTGCGCGCTGTGCTATGGCCGCGACCTGGCCCGGGGCACGCTGGTCAACATCGGCGAGGCGGTGGGCATCATCGCCGCGCAGTCGATCGGCGAGCCGGGCACGCAGTTGACGATGCGGACCTTCCACATCGGCGGCATCGCGCAGGGCGGCCAGCAGTCGTTCCAGGCCGCGTCCCACGAAGGCACGGTCCAGTTCCGTAACGAAAGCCTTCTGGCCAACGCCAATGGCGAACTGGTCGTGATGTCGCGCAACATGCAGTTGCTGATCCTGGATGACCAGGGGCAGGAACGTGCCAGCCACAAGCTGTTCTATGGCAGCAAGGTGTTCGTGAAGGAAGGCGAGCGGGTCATCCGCGGTGCCAAGCTGTTCGAATGGGATCCCTATACCCTGCCGATCATCGCCGAAAAGGGCGGCCTGACGAAGTTCGTCGATCTTCTCTCGGGGATTTCGGTCCGCGACGAGACGGACGATGCGACCGGCATGACCCAGAAGATCGTGACCGACTGGCGTTCCGCGCCGAAAGGCAACGACCTGAAGCCCGAGATCATCATCATGGATGAGACCGGAGAGCCGGTGCGCAACGAGCAGGGCAACCCGATCAGCTATCCGATGTCGGTGGACGCGATCCTGTCGGTCGAAGACCAGCAGGAAATCCGCGCCGGCGACGTGGTGGCGCGGATCCCGCGCGAAGGCGCCCGGACCAAGGACATCACCGGGGGTCTGCCCCGCGTGGCCGAACTGTTCGAGGCCCGTCGTCCCAAGGATCACGCGATCATCGCCGAGATCGACGGCTATGTCCGCTTTGGCAAGGACTACAAGAACAAGCGCCGCATCACCATCGAACCGTCGGAAGAGGGCGGAACGCCGGTCGAATACATGGTGCCGAAAGGCAAGCACATCCCGGTGCAGGAAGGCGACTTCGTGCAGAAGGGTGACTATATCATGGACGGCAACCCGGCCCCGCACGATATCCTGCGGATCATGGGGATCGAGGCCTTGGCGGACTATCTGATCGACGAGGTGCAGGACGTCTATCGTCTGCAAGGTGTGAAGATCAACGACAAGCACATCGAGGTGATCGTCCGCCAGATGCTGCAAAAGATCGAGATCACCGACAGCGGCGACACCACCCTGCTGAAGGGCGAGCATGTCGAGCGCGACGAGTTCGAGGAAGAGAACGCCAAGAGCGAAGCCAAGGGGGGCCGTCCGGCCCAGGGCGAGCCGGTGCTGCTGGGCATCACCAAGGCCAGCCTTCAGACCCGCAGCTTCATCTCGGCGGCTTCGTTCCAGGAAACGACGCGGGTGCTGACCGAGGCGGCCGTTCAGGGCAAGCGCGACAAGCTGCTGGGCCTCAAGGAGAACGTCATCGTCGGTCGCCTGATCCCGGCGGGAACCGGCGGCGCCACCGCACGGATCCGCCGCATCGCGACGGAGCGCGACGCCGAGGTGATCGAAGCCCGCCGGGCCGAGGCCGAGGCAACCGCTGCCCTGGTCGCCCCTGCGATGGACAAGACCGCCTCGGACATGGTGGCGGATCTGCCCGAAAACCGCGATCAGTGATCCGCGGCACCTGACAGGATGAAAGGCCCGGCCCATGCCGGGCCTTTTGCCATGTCCCGGTCTGCTTGACAGCCTGCGCGCGATCATCCTTGGTTGCCCCATCCCAGGCCCGAGGATTTCCATGCGCACCCCCATCATGTCGCCGATCCGCCGGACACGGCCGGCCGCGATCCAGCCCCTCCCGCTGAGGCCCGGCGACAACCTGCGTGGCGCGCTGATCATGTCGCTGTCGATGCTGGCCTTTGGGCTGAACGACACGGTGATGAAGTTTGTGACGCAGGATCTGCCGCTTTATCAGGCCATCACCCTGCGCGGGGTGATGGTGATGGCTTTCATTGCCGCGGCCTCGCCCTGGCTGGGGGGGCTGGACCTGCGCATCCCACGGGCGGCCCGCGCGCCGATGGCCTGGCGGTCGCTGGGGGAAATCGCCTCGACCCTGCTGTTTTTGAATGCCTTGCAGAACATGGCGATGGGCGATCTGTCAGCGATCATGCAGGCCCTGCCGCTGGTGGTGATGGTCGCCGCCGCGCTGTTTTTCGGGGAAACCCTGGGTTGGCGCCGCATCAGCGCGGTGGCCGCCGGGTTCCTGGGGGTGCTGCTGATCCTGCGTCCGGGGGGCAGCGTGTTCGGCCCCTGGGCGCTTGTGGCCCTGGGCGCGATGGCGATGGTGGCGGTGCGCGACCTGGCGACGCGCGGGTTCGGCCGCGACATCAGTTCGGCCACCATTGCCTTTTACGCCGCCGGGGGGGTGACGCTGACCGGGCTTCTGCTTGGCCTGGTGCAGGGCTGGGTGATGCCCAGCCTTGCTCAGGTGCTGCTGCTGACCGCTGCGGGGGTCATCCTGACGGTCGGATATGTCAGCGCAGTGGCCTCGATGCGGGTGGGCGAGATGTCCTATGTCGCACCGTTCCGCTATACGTCGCTGCTGGTGGCGATCCTGATGGGGCTGGTCGTGTTCGGGGAATGGCCCGACCTGTGGACCTGGGCCGGATCGGCCCTGGTGGTCGCGGCGGGTATCTATACCATCTGGCGCGAGGCGCAACTGGGCCGGGCACGCTGATGCGGGTGCAGATGCTGGGCCTGTGCCGGTTTTCCTATCTGGGGATGCGGGGCTATCAGCGCGATCATTCCGGCATCGCCGAACGCCGGGCATTCCTTTATGACCCCGCGCGTCTGGCACGGCGCTGGCTGATCTTCGAGACCCTGGCCCTGCCGGGCTGGCTGGCGCAGTCCGATCCCGACTTCACCTTGGTTGTCATGACCGGCCCGGACCTGCCCCAGCCCTGGCTGTCGCGCCTGCGCGATCTGGTGGCGCAGGTGCCGCAACTGCGCCTGGAACTGGTCCCGGCCATGGACCGTCACCTTGATGCCTGCCGCGCCGCGATTGCGCCCCATCTCGATCCCCGCGCCGATGCGGTCGGGCATTTCCGCCATGACGACGACGATGCCGTGGCCCTGGACTATATCGCCTCGGCGCGGCGGGACTTCATGCAGGTCAGGGATCTGTGGCGGGCCGAGGGGCGGCTGTCGCTGGATCATTCGCGTGGCCTGATGCTGCGGCTGGCCGAGGCGAAGGCCACCTTCGCCCCTCGCATCGCGCACAACATGGGCGTGGCGCTGACGGTCTTTCTGGCGCCGGACCGCCCGGAAACGGCGATCCATTTCAACCACGCGCGGCTGCCGCTGTGGATGCCGGGGGTGGCCGTCACCCGCCCGCTGATGTTCATCCGCTCGATCCACGGCGACAGCGATTCCGGCGATCCCGGCCCCGGCATCCCCCTGGACATCCCGCCGGACGATCTGGACCGCCACCTGGTCCGCCGGTTCGGCCTGAATCGAGCCGCGCTTGAAAGCCTGGCACAGCGGCTGGAGGGGCAGGGGCGGACCGGGAGCCCGTGTTGACAGTTCCGGCGATTCCCCCTATACGCCGCACACCCGGCGGGAAACCGCATGGGGACCAGAACCTTTCGTGGTCACGATCCGGGCCATTCAGTGTCCCGATCCTCTGGAATTGTCCCGTCCAACCCCGGAAAACCGGGGCCGGATGGGTTTGGCGTTTCGCGATGGGCGCGAACGCCGTCGAGAAGTGGCGCAGCAGGCCTGCTGCGAGTATTGACAGAGCAAGACGGGGAACCGAATGCCGACGATCCAACAGCTGATCCGCAAACCGCGGCAGCCCAAGGTGCAGCGCAGCAAGTCGCAGCATCTTCAGGGATGCCCGCAGAAGCGCGGCGTCTGCACGCGCGTCTATACCACGACGCCGAAGAAACCGAACTCCGCCATGCGGAAGGTGGCCAAGGTCCGCCTGACCAATGGCTTCGAGGTGATTTCCTATATTCCGGGCGAAAAGCACAACCTCCAGGAACACAGCGTCGTGCTGATCCGTGGCGGCCGTGTGAAAGACCTTCCGGGTGTCCGTTACCACATCCTGCGCGGTGTGCTGGATACCCAGGGCGTCAAGGACCGTCGCCAGCGTCGTTCGAAATACGGCGCCAAGCGTCCGAAATAAGGAGAGGCATCCATGTCCCGTCGTCACGCCGCTGAAAAGCGCGAAGTCCTGCCCGACGCCAAATTCGGCGATCGCGTCCTGACCAAATTCATGAACAACCTGATGGTTGACGGCAAGAAATCGGTTGCCGAACGCATCGTCTATTCGGCCCTGGACCGCGTCCAGACCCGCCTGAAGCGCGAACCGATCGAAGTCTTTCACGAGGCGCTGGAAAACGTGAAGCCGTCCGTCGAGGTGCGCTCGCGCCGTGTCGGTGGCGCCACCTATCAGGTCCCTGTCGAGGTGAGGCCCATCCGCCGCGAGGCGCTGGCCATCCGCTGGCTGATCACCGCCGCCGCCAAGCGCAACGAACACACGATGGAAGAACGTCTCGCGGGCGAACTGGCCGACGCCGTGAACGGCCGCGGCACCGCCGTCAAGAAACGCGAAGACACGCACAAGATGGCCGACGCCAACAAGGCGTTCAGCCACTACCGCTGGTAAGGCGAAAGGATTCAGACCATGGCACGCGAATACCCGCTGCAGCGTTATCGCAACTTCGGCATCATGGCCCATATCGATGCCGGCAAGACGACAACGACCGAGCGTATCCTTTACTATACCGGCAAGTCGCACAAGATCGGCGAAGTGCATGACGGCGCCGCCACCATGGACTGGATGGAACAGGAACAGGAACGCGGCATCACCATCACGTCTGCCGCGACCACCACGTTCTGGCAGCGCCAGGAAGATCCGACCACCGAAGGCACTTCGGAAACGAAGTACCGCTTCAACATCATCGACACGCCGGGCCATGTGGACTTCACCATCGAGGTGGAACGCTCGCTGGCGGTTCTGGACGGCGCGATCTGCCTGCTGGACGCCAATGCCGGGGTCGAGCCGCAGACCGAGACCGTCTGGCGTCAGGCCGACCGCTACAAGGTTCCGCGGATCGTGTTCGTCAACAAGATGGACAAGATCGGCGCCGACTTCTTCAACTGCGTCAAGATGATCAAGGACCGCACCGGCGGCACCCCATGCCCGATCGCCCTGCCGATCGGCGCCGAGGACAAGCTGGAAGGCATCATCGACCTGATCAAGATGGAAGAATGGGTCTATGAAGGCGAAGACCTGGGCGCGTCCTGGGTGCGCAGGCCGATCCGGGCGGAACTGAACGATCTGGCGCTGGAATGGCGCATGAACCTGATCGAACTGGTCGTCGACCAGGACGATGCCGCGATGGAAGCCTATCTGGACGGCAACGAGCCTGACGAGGCGACCCTGCGCAGCCTGATCCGCAAGGGCACGCTGTCGCTGTCCTTCTTCCCGGTCACGGCCGGTTCGGCGTTCAAGAACAAGGGCGTGCAGCCTCTGCTGAACGCGGTGATCGATTTCCTGCCCTCGCCGCTGGACGTGCCGGCCTATCTGGGCTTTGCGCCGGGCGACGAGACCGAGACGCGCAACATCGAGCGTAATGCCGATGACGCGCAGCCCTTCTCGGGCCTGGCATTCAAGATCATGAACGACCCGTTCGTGGGCTCGCTGACCTTCACGCGCATCTATTCCGGCCAGCTCAAGAAGGGCGACCAGATGCTGAACGCCACCAAGGGCAAGCGCGAGCGTGTCGGCCGCATGATGATGATGCACTCGATCAACCGCGAGGAAATCGAGGAAGCCTTCGCCGGCGACATCATCGCGCTGGCGGGTCTCAAGGACACCACCACGGGCGACACGCTGTGCGATCCGGCCAAGCCGGTGGTTCTGGAAACCATGACCTTCCCCGAGCCGGTGATCGAGATCGCCGTCGAGCCGAAGTCGAAGGCCGACCAGGAGAAGATGGGCCTGGCCCTGCAGCGCCTGTCGGCCGAGGATCCGTCCTTCCGGGTCGAGACCGACCTGGAATCGGGCCAGACGATCATGAAGGGCATGGGCGAACTGCATCTCGACATCCTGGTCGATCGCATGAAGCGCGAGTTCAAGGTCGAGGCGAATATCGGCGCCCCGCAGGTGGCCTATCGCGAGACGATCAGCCAGCCGGCCGAGATCGACTATACCCACAAAAAGCAGACCGGCGGCACGGGCCAGTTCGCCCGCGTCAAGCTGGCCATCGCACCGACCGAGCCGGGCGAGGGCTATTCCTTCGAATCCAAGATCGTCGGCGGCGCCGTGCCCAAGGAATACATCCCGGGCGTCGAAAAGGGCATCAAGTCGGTCATGGACTCCGGTCCGCTGGCGGGCTTCCCGGTGATCGACTTCAAGGTGGCCCTGCTGGACGGCGCATTCCACGACGTGGACTCTTCGGTTCTGGCCTTTGAAATCGCCGCTCGTGCGGCCATGCGCGAGGGTCTGCGCAAGGCCGGTGCCAAGCTGCTGGAACCGATCATGAAGGTCGAGGTCGTGACCCCCGAGGAATACACGGGGTCGATCATCGGCGATCTGACCAGCCGTCGCGGGATGGTCCGCGGGCAGGACAGCCGCGGCAATGCCAACGTGATCGACGCCTTCGTGCCGCTGGCCAACATGTTCGGCTATATCAACAACCTGCGTTCGATGTCCTCGGGCCGCGCGGTGTTCACGATGCAGTTCGACCATTACGAGGCCGTGCCGCAGAACATCTCGGACGAGATCCAAAAGAAATACGCCTGACCGGCGAGGCGGGGCTGCGGTCCCGCCCATCCCATGAAACACTGAATCGAGGAATCCTGCGCGATGGCAAAGGCAAAGTTTGAACGGACGAAACCGCATGTCAACATTGGCACGATTGGCCATGTTGACCATGGCAAGACGACGCTGACGGCGGCGATCACGAAGTATTTCGGCGAGTTCAAG